>JBBQWM010000059.1:0-36298 GCA_038210655.1 Chloroflexia bacterium | reverse complement strand
GCAAATCGAGGCCATCGAAACGGAACGCAACCGCAAAGGAGCGATGATCCACTGGCAATTTACCAATGTGATGGCGCGTAGTAAGTTGCAGCGCCTTTATCCTATTGTTGATACTCATTCAAATCAGGACTAGATACTAGCCTACCCCTTTAGGCTCTTTTTGTCCAGACCTTTGCAAAATTCTGTCTCACACCCAAGAAGGAAGATAACGTATCGATCTCTAAGGGTTGACTTTTGAAAGCTCAAATTTGAACTCAAAAAAGGCTGTCCAAACTGAACCCTTAGCAAAGGATACGTTATCAGAAGGACAGGGCTTATGCGTTTACCTCAATCTTACTTTGAGCCTAATAATTTAGGAGTGAGGCTAAAAAGCCCATCAAAAGACTTTTGACTTTGGCCTAAACGCATAAGCCCTGATCAGAAGGAAAGCGTTGAAGTAAATATAGAAAATCTTTGGTATACTATCTATCAGGATTTGGTATAAAGCCTGTGAGATAAGATATTAGGATGGACGACTTTAGTTCCTTAAAGCTTAATAAGTTAGTCGTTTGTCCAGCTTTAATTGGGCGAACCGCTTGCCTCGATACTATCGAGGAAGCTATTCTACAAACTACCACTGGCGCTGGTCGATTGCTGCTATTTTCAGGCGAAGCTGGCGTTGGTAAGTCACGTCTGGTAGCCACTGCTAAGACTAAAGCTAATGGGCTAAATTGGCTGGTTTTAGAAGGACATTGTTTTGATTCTGATTATTCTTTTCCCTACGACCCTTTGATCGATCTGTTGCGTACTTTCTTTACCCCCTTCAACCGAGAAACGGTCTTGGAAGCCCTCGGAATACATGGGCCGCAGCTAGTTAAAATTTTACCTGAGCTAAGTACCTATCTACCCGAACTGGTTCCCTCACCAGTATTGGTACCAGAGGTGGAAAAGCGCCAATTGTTCGAAGCTCTAACCCAGTTCATACTCCGCCAGGCTGCGTCACAGCCGCTCCTGTTCATTATCGAGGACTTGCATTGGTGTGACCAAACCAGCCTTGAATTTCTCTTGCAGCTGGCCCGTCGCCTGGTGAACTACCCGGCCTTAATCGTGCTAACCTGCCGTAACGAAGCAAACTCGCCCGAACTTACTTATTTTCTGGCTAGTTTAGAACGTGAGCGGTTGATAACCGAGTTAGTATTAGCCCCGCTCAATCTGAGAGAAGTCGAAGCGATGCTGGAGGTAATTTTTGAACTGCACGAGCCTGTTCCAGCCGAATTTCTTACCACGCTTTACAACCTGACCGAAGGCAACCCTTTTTTCATCGAAGAAATTCTTAAGGCCTTGATTACCAAGGGTGAGATTTTTTATGCCAGCGGAGTCTGGGATCGCAAACCCCTAATTGAGATGCATATTCCCCGTAGCCTTCAGGCGGCAGTTACGCAACGCCTGGCCTGCTTGAGTGAACCTGCCAGAGAGATACTGCTCCTGGCAGCGGTGCTGGGTCAGCAATTCGATTTCGAGCTACTGATGAGTTTAACTCAACTAACCGAGGCTACTCTCTTAGACCTCCTTAAAGAGTTGATAGCCGCCCAAATGCTAACCGAGCTATCGGTTGAAAAATTAGCCTTCCGGCACACTCTTACTCGCCATATTATCTACCAGCAACTCCTGGCAAGGGAGCGCAGAGCTTTCCATCTCAAAATTGCCCTGGCTATTGAACAGCTTTATGCCACTAATCTTAGCCTTCATCTGGCTGATCTGGCACAGCATTTTTACCAGGCTGGTGAATGGTTAAAAGCAATCACTTATGCCCGTCCGCTGGGCGAGAAGTCGCTGGCTCTCAATGCGCCTCAATCAATCATTGAGCAGTATAACCGTATTATCGAAGCAACCCGGCAACTTGGAGGGTCGCCTGCCGAGCAAGATTACTTGCGACGCGGCCATGCCTACGAAATGTTGGGTCAATTTGAGGCCGCTCAAATTGATTATGAGGTCGCCCAGGCAGCCGCGAACGAAACGCACAACCAGCCAGCCGAAATAGAGGCGTTGCTGGCGCTGGGCTTACTATGGGCTGCCCGTGATTACAGCCTTACCGGGAATTTCTACCGGCAAGCCCTTGAACTGGCTCGCCAGCTAAACGATCCCGCAATGCTGGCGCATTGTCTCAATCGCCTGGGCAACTGGCATGCCAATATGGAACAACCACTCCAGGGTTTAGAGTTTCACCAGGAAGCAATGACCCTTTTTGAGGAAATCAAGAACCAGTCGGGCCGGGCCGAAACTTTTGATTTGCTGGGTCTGGCTAGTTTGATGGGCGGCAATTTCGTCCAAAGCGCCGTGTTCTATGAGCAGGCTATCAAACTTTTTCAAGAGCTGAACAATTTGCTGAACAATTTGCGGAGCCTGGCTTCCAGCCTAGCCTTCCTGCCGATACTGGCAGGCTCTTATCATTCAGCCGATTTGAGGCCCGCTCCTCTCAGCCTTAATGAAGCTGAACAAGCTGGCGAAACAAGTCTTCAACTGGCAAGACAAATTAACTGGCGTTCGGGTGAAGCCTTTGCCTTGTACGGGCTTTGCTTCTGCCTGGGCTATCACGGGAGTTACACCAAAGCCCTGGCTTATGCTGAGTCGAGCTTAAAAATAGCTAAAGAAATTGGACATAACCAGTGGCTGACTTCGGCTAATTGTGCGTTGGGAATGCTTTACTATGATTTGCTTGATCTAAAAACTGCCCAACCCTATCTCGAGGAGGCGTTAACCCAGGCTAAGCGGCTCAATTCGGCTTACTGGATGCATAATACTGGCGGATTTTTGGCTTCACTCTACACCCGTTCCGGCCAGACTAACCGTGCCGAGGAGACCCTCCAGGAGGTACTGACCCCGGATATGCCGACCGAAACTTTGGGGCAAAGAATAGCCTGGCAAGCTAGGGCGGAACTAGACCTGAGAAAAGGTGAGCCCGAAAAAGCCTGGCAAATTCTTGAGAGAATGGATGCTTTTAGCCCGCCTAGCCTGCCGAATGGCCTCGTCGAGGCTACTATTCCAACTTTGCTAAAGGCCGAAGTCTTGTTAGCCCTGGATCGGACAGAGGAAGCGGAAGCAATGCTGATCGCGGCCCGAAATGAAATGCAAACTCAAGGCGTACCGTCACTCGTCTGGCGTATCGAGATTAGTCTCGCTCAGCTCTACTTGAAGCAAAAACGCAACGCTGCCGCTAACGAGGCTATAACGTCGGCAGAAACCATCATCACCGAGCTTGCGGCGGCCCTAGAGGACGAAGAACTGCAAAGAAATTTCCAGCGTGAGGCGCTGGCCCTTATTCCAACCGCACCAGCCCTTTCTAGCTCCCAGGCCATGAGGCAAACCAGGGCGGGCCTAACTGCGCGTGAACGCGACGTAGCCCTTCTAGTCGCACAGGGCAAGTCTAACCGTGAAATTGCCGCCGAGCTAGTTCTGAATAAACGAACGGTCGAAAGCTATCTGGAACATATCTTTTCAAAGTTAAATCTTACCTCCCGCGTCCAACTGGCCGCCTGGACTATCGAGAAGGGCTGGCTAAAACCTGACGAATAGCCTACGTTTTACCCCGTATTCTGACAAAATTACCGTATGACGGCTTCCCGATTAACGTATTTATCCCGCTTCTAAACCAACTTAGAACTGCTAAAGTTAAAGCACCAAATCAAACACAAACCGAATGTACCTCTTCGCCTAGTTAGACGAAGCTTCGGCTGATTTGGCAACTTAGAAAAAGTTGGCTTAAAGTTATTGACTAAGGAGATTTAAATGTTGGATACTGGTATTGATAAAAAGATTGACGAGGCCAAGTTAGGGAATTTTGTAGGTAAACTGGTTAGTGATGCAGCTACTACGCTCAGTTCAGCCCTGGTACTAATGGGCGACCAGCTAGGACTTTATAAGGCTATGGCGACCAGTGGGCCGCTCGACTCTACTGAATTAGCTCGGCTTACCGGCACCAACGAGCGGTACATCCGAGAATGGCTAATTAATCAGGCCGCTACGGGTTATCTGGAATACACTCCAAGTACCCGGCTTTACAGCTTACCGCCCGAACATGCGGTGGCGCTGACCGAGGTAAATAGCCCCTTTTACGTCATTGGCCTGATCCAGGTAGCGACAGCTATGATGAAGGCCGAAAGTCGGATTGCGGAGGCCTTTATCAGTGGAGCCGGAATGCCCTGGGGAGAACATCACCATCAGCTTTTTGAAGGCACCGAGCGTACCTTTCGACCGGGCTATATTGCGAATCTGGTGGCAAGTTGGTTGCCCTCGCTGGAAGGTGTAGTGGCTAAGTTGCAAGCCGGTGCGGTGGTGGCTGATGTAGGTTGTGGTTATGGAACCTCTACCATTATTATGGCTCAGGCTTTTCCAAAATCACGCTTTATCGGTTTCGATAACCACTTACCTTCTATCGAACACGCTCGTCAGGCAGCCAAGGAGGCCGGACTGGGCGACCGGGCGATATTCGAGGTGGCTGACTCTACTAACTATCCGGGCGGGAGCTATGATCTGATTGCTTTCTTCGATTGTTTCCACGATCTGCCCGACCCGGTTAGTACCGCTCGTCACACTCACCAGGCTCTGTCCCCACAAGGAACTGTGCTTATTGTGGAACCTATGGCTGGCGAGCAAGTTGAGGAGAATTTTAATCCGGTGGGAAGACTTTTCTCGGCGGCTTCCACTCTTTGCTGCACCCCCAACGGTCTTATGGGAACTGGTCCTGCTCTGGGCGCGATTGCTACTGAAAAACAATTAGGTCAGATTGTAAACTCCGCCGGGTTTAGCCGTTTCCGCCGGACGACCGAAACACCTTTTAACCGTATTTTTGAAGCTCGCTATTAAAGTTTAGACGGTCTTTTCTTTTTCGGGCCGGACTGTCCTAAACTTTCCCAGGGTTCAATCGCATGTTAACATTCACAATAATCTGACTCTGCAACTAATAGTGTTTTTGCTATATAATAGACTAGAGCTTGTATAAAACGGTTATTGTGAATGTTATCAACAGATAGGAGATGTCTGATTATGCTAAATCAATCAAACCCGACTATCATAGATACCAGTACCCTGGCTGTCATTGAGCGCTTCAATGAAGCTTTCAACCGGCGTGATGTAGAGGCAGTTATGAGCTTGATGACCAATGATTGCCTCTTTGAAGGGACTTATCCGTCCCCCGATGGTGATCGATTTGTAGGACAAGCCGCGATACGGGGCTTCTGGATAGAACTCTTTGGCTCAAACGCCGAGTCCACTTTCCTGACTGAAGAGGTGTTAGCCTGTGGTGATAGATGTGTTGTGCGCTGGGTCTACCAGTGGGTGAGCAAGACGGGTGAAGCTGGACACGTGCGGGGGATCGATTTATTTAGAGTGGTAGAAGGCAAAGTAGCCGAGAAACTTAGCTATGTGAAAGGTTAGAGCGGTCGCGAAGTAGTCGAGGAAAGGAGCTAATTATGGACTTACCTGGTTTGATGGAGTATGCCCAGGGCGTTGTGCTGAAAAGCATTGAGGGTCTGGCCGAGGCACACCGGGAAAACGAGCCAGCCTGCGGCTCCTGGTCGGCCAAAGATGTACTGGGTCATTTAGGTGGCTTCAAGCTTCTGGTAGTGGATGTTCTAAGCACCTTTTGTGATAATAGCGATACACCTTACTTGAAGCAAATGTTGAGTGGTGGAGGGGACAGTTTTGGGGAAGCCCAGGTGACCAACCGAAAGAACCAATCTTTCCAGGACAACCTGAACGAGTATAAACTTGCTCACCAGCGAATGATGATTTTACTTGCTCAAATTCCAGAGCCGACCTTGCACCAGAAAGGAACCCTACCCTGGTACGGTTCTGAATATGCTTTGGATGATTTTATTCTTTATACCGATTTTGGTCATCAAATCGAACACTCTTCTCAATTGGCGTTGTTGCGGGACAGGGTAAGTTTAGCTACCTCGTAAAATCGAGGGTATAGAAGACTCTTCTCATGGGTATATTGGGGCGGCTTCCGAATAGAAGCCATTCCAGGGCAGGCGCTTAGTATTAAACTAAGCACTTACTTTGGAATGGCCTCTATTTAGATAAACGGCTGATTAATCTGATGAAAATTGTTAAGACAAGGTCTTGACGAGGTAGATAAGCTGTGATAAACTTTGAGTGAGTAATCACTCAGAAAAATGATCGCTCACTCATGAAAGGTTGATAAATCTATGAAAGATGCTATACATCAACAACTTAGCGCCGCCCGCAAAAATCAGATTTTGGAGGCTGCCGCAAAGGTCTTCGCCCAAAAAGGCTTTCACCCTACCACAACTAAAGATATTGCAAAGGAAGCTGGCATTGCCGAAGGCACTATCTATAATTATTTTGAGAACAAAACGGCCCTCTTGTTTGCTATCTTTGACCGAATGATCGAAGTAGCGCGGCAAGATGGAGACCTCTCGAAAGTTACTCCTAGCGATTTTCGGAGTTTTATAACGGCTTATTTGCGACAACCGCTGATGGCTCTTAAAAAGGATAACTTTGAGTTATTTCGGGTAATCATTTCCGAAATTATGGTCAACCAGGAACTTAGGGCGCTTTATTACCAGAGGGTTCTCGAACCAACCCTGGCAATGACTGAAACCCTCTTTCAACAATGGGTCGATCAACAGGTAATCAAACCAATTAATATCAAACTGATGCTACGAGCCATATCTGGTATGGTGATGGGCCTTATTCTGGAATACATTATGGGTGACAAAACGCTAGAAACCCAGTGGGACGAACTACCTGATTTTCTAACCGACCTGCTTTTAGATGGAATCAAGGAGCAATAAATTTATGAGCAACTACCAGGCTGCAACCCTCGACCCAACAAGTCCTTTAACGCCGGTGGACATTACGGCTCCCCAGTTCAAGGCTAACCCGTTTCCGTACTACGCTCGTTTGCGAGACGAAGCACCCGTTTTTTCGGTGACATTGCGCTCTAAACAGCGGGCCTGGCTCGTGACACGTTATGACGATGCCCTAATGGTACTGAAGGACGACAAACGGTTCATCAAAGACCCCCAAAGCGCGATGACCCCTCAGCAGTGGAAGAAAGCGCCCAAAATGCCTTCTATCGTCAAAGCGGTTCAACGCGGCTTGCTTAATATAGACGGGGCCGACCATACTCGGCTGCGGGCGCTGGTTCACCGAGCCTTCACGCCGCGTTTGATCGAGCAGTGGCGCGACCAGATTGAAACCGTCACGAACGAACTGCTGGATGCCGCCGAGCCAAAAGGTCAGATGGAGTTGATTGCCGATTTTGCGCTACCCTTGCCACTTACGATGATCGGACGCATCCTGGGCGTACCGCCGGAAGACAACCCGAAATTCAATCGCGGGATGAAGGCATTTGTCTCCGTAGGCACAAACCGCAATCCGTTGATTCTTCCCAGCCTGGTGCAGTTTATGGGTTATCTAAAGAAACTAATCAAAGAACGGCAGGCCCGCCCTAAAGACGACCTGATTACGGCTCTGGTTCAAGCCAAAGAAGGCAGTGACCAAATGACGGATGATGAGGTACTGGCGATAATCTTTCTATTGTTAAGCGCGGGCCACGAAACCACCGTGAATTTGATCGGTAGTGGAACGTTAGCACTCTTGGAACATCCCGATCAATGGGAGCGGCTACGAAACGACCCGGAGCCAGCCCTGGTAAAATCGGGGGTCGAAGAATTGGTACGCTTTGTGTGTCCGGCGGAAACGGCGACCGAACGCTACACCACCGAAGATGTGACGATTGCCGGGGCGATCATCCCACGAGGTGAATTGGTACTAGCCGTAATTGCCTCGGCCAACCGGGATGTCAGCCAATTTGAGAACCCTGACACGCTCGATTTGGGTCGCCAAAACAACAAACATTTGTCTTTTGGGCAGGGTATTCACTACTGTATCGGTGCGCCGCTCAGTCGGATGGAAGGGCAAATCGCCCTCAGCACGCTGGCCCGCCGAATGCCCAACTTACGGTTGGGAGTTGCACCGGAGCAACTTCGCTGGCGGAATAGTTTCATTCTGCGCGGTCTGGAAGCCTTGCCAGTCTCGTTCTAACAGATTTTGTAACTACACAGCTTTGTCACCCTAAGCCACAGCCCCTAGCGGGGGTGAGCCACGAAGGGTCTAGCTTCTTCGGCGGGGCGCTATCTTTGGCAAAAATCAGGCCATCCCCCGCCTCATACCCCGGATGGGGCCTGACATGGCTGAGTAGTTACATTTAAAAACTAAGACAGAAAAATAAATTGAGGAATAACTTTATGCCAAAATCTATTAAATTGATGGCTGTATTGGCCCATCCTGACGATGAATCCCTGGGTATGGGTGGCGCACTGGCGAAATATGCCGCCGAGGGTGTCGAAACTTATCTACTTACCGCTACTCGCGGCGAAAGAGGCTGGACGGGAAAGGCGGAAGAGTATCCCGGCCCGGTTGCGCTTGGCAAAATCAGGGAAAAGGAACTACTTGCTGCTACCGGAGTGCTGGGCCTCAAAGAGGTTACCTTGCTGGATTACCAGGACGGGGAACTAGATCAGGCTAACCCAGCTGAAATCATTCGCCAGATCGTAACTCATCTACGCAAGATTCGCCCTGAGATAGTGCTAACCTTTGACCCCTACGGCGCATACGGCCATCCTGACCACATTGCAATTTGCCAGTTTACCACCGCTGCCATTATGGCGGCGGCTGACCCGAACTATGCTGACGACGCAGGCCAGATAGCCCATCGTGTAACAAAGCTTTACTACCTGATTAGTTCCCACCAGGCGATGAAAGAACTTGAGGTGGCGTTTGGAGAACTGGCAATTGAAGTGGATGGTAAAAAGCGCCATTCTGCCGGATGGGAAAAATGGGCAGTCACCACTCAACTCGATACGACGGACTACTGGCAGCAAGTTTGGCAAGCAGTTTCCTGCCACCATTCGCAATTACCCACCTTACAGGGTTTGAGCAAGCTTTCGGAAACAGAACACCGCCAAATATGGAGTTGGCAGCAATATTACCGGGCAATGAGCCTGGTAAATGGCGGGCGGCAGCTCGAAACCGACCTGCTGGAGGGATTACGCTGATGCCCTTCTTAAACACCCAATAAATTTTAGCTAATGTTTTTGAACAAAGCTAATGCTATTGTGCAAGCAGGCAGCAGGTAAGCTGCCACCGTTATAAATTATGTTATATGTTATTAGAAAAAGATTAAAATGACTAATTTAGTAGTCATTTTAATCTTTTTCTCTAATCAACAATAATCTCACCTCTTCAAAACCTTCTCATAAAAGACCCGTGACAGTTTTTTACAGTTCTTTACAGTCTCTCACCTTCGCCAGTAAAGTATTTGCCACTATTTTTACAGGCTAACCGGTGTAAGTGGCAGTCGCCCCTATGGTACTTTGGTTTTGTAAGACAAAATCAAGTGCAGATGGAGGCGATAATATGAAGAACTGGACATTAGCTTTAGAAGAACCCAAAAGCATCAAAACTTCTAATAAAGGTTGGAAGAAGTGGTTGGGCGAGGGGTTACGACAAATATCGTTTTTTCCGCTTTTGAAATGGTTCGCACCGCTAGAGATCAATGGTCGTGAGAACTTAGAAGGGGATGGCCCGTTTATCTTCGCGCCAAATCACACCAGTCACCTGGACACCTTATTGTTACTGGCGGCTTTACCCTTACGGCTACGGCTACGACTACAGGTAGCGGCAGCCGCCGATTATTTTTTTAATCGGCGTTGGAAGGGGGCGTTGCTAAGTACCGTCTTGAATGTCTTTCCTTTTGTGCGGAAGGGCGAGGGTTGCCGGGTCAGCCTGGACCAAGCCGGACGGCTATTGAGATCGGGAGAGAGCCTGCTGATTTTCCCGGAAGGTACGCGCAGCCCCTATGGACATTTACAACCTTTCAAGCGCGGGATCGGCTATCTGGCAGCCGAAAGCCGGGTGAGGGTCGTGCCGGTCTGGATTGAGGGAGCTTACGCTGCTCTCCCCAAAGGCGCACGTTGGCCCCAACGTCACCCGGTCACAGTCACTTTTGGCAAACCGATCAGCTTCGCGCCAAACCTTAGCCCGGTGCTGATTGCGGCTGAGATCGAGCGGCAAGTTAGCTATTTAAGTGGTTCAGAGCCGTTAGTAAATATACTGGATGAGCAGAAAAGGGTTGCTTAGTGATAGGGGATATGTCATTCAAATTAAGATGAACTACTAACACATTTTTAAGGAGACGGGAAACCCAGGTTTAGCCTGTGCAACCTGTCTATACCTGTTAATTTTACGGAGAGAAAAGCAATGGCAGTCAAAAGATTTGGTGGGATTTATTCGATAAAACCCTGGTGGCAAGGACGGTTGGTCGGGGTTGAAAACTGGCTGGTAGCCAGACGGGTACACCCCGATCTGGTAACTCTAGCTGGGGTAGCCTGCGCCGGGTTGCTGGGAGCGACCCTGGCAGCCAGCGCGGTCTGGCCCTGGCTGGCCCTGGCGGTTGCACCGCTGGCCGTCGGACGGCTGGCGGCAAACGCTCTGGATGGGCTGGTAGCTCGCCGGACGGGGCAGGCCCGGCCCTGGGGCGAAGTTTATAACGAATTTAGCGACCGGTTGGCGGATACGGCGGTACTGGTCGGGCTGGCACTCAACAGCGCCGTGATTGGGCCATTGGCCTGGGGCGTGCTAACCCTGACCCTATTGAACAGTTATCTCGGCACTACCGCAAAGGCGGCGGGCGGCAAGCGGCAATTCGGCGGGTTGCTGGCAAAGGCCGACCGCATGATTTACCTGGCGATATTTTCGCCGATTGCACTGGTCTTTGGGCCGGTAGCCTGGAACTGGCTATTGGCGGTCTTCCTCACAGCGCTGCTGGTCACAATCTGGCAACGCTATCGCTGGATTTATCGTGAACTCTAAAGTGAGAGATCGAACCTATATTTTAGCCGGTGCAGCCGTCTTATCGACCTGAGCAAATTAACTAATTTGTAGGAGCGAGCTTCTGCCCACGATGGAATACCTCATTTGTAGGAGCGAGCTTCTGCTTGCGATAGAATATCCCATTTGTAGGAGCGAGCTTCTGCTCGCGATGGAATATCCCATTTGTAGGAGCGAGCTTCTGCCCGCGATGGAATACCCCGATTTACCTATTTAAGCGCAAGTCAATGATTTAGGTGTTAATTTAAGTGGAAGGCAAAATAATGCAAACGAGTTGGCTGGTTAGCCCCCTGGCGAACCCGGCGGCAGGGCCAATCGCGCTGCTGTTAGGAATCGTTTTTGGCGGAGCAGGGTTGGCGTTGCTGGCAGTGGGCCACGTGCGGCAATCGGTAACACTTGGCGGGGGCTGCAAGCAAGCTGCCACTCCCCGGCGAGTGCTGTGGGAGCGTTACCGCACCTGGGCTATTATTGCGCCGCTTTTTGCCGGAGCCGCCCTGAGCGGGCCACTAGCACTGGCCTTGCTAGGGGCTTTCCTGGTCTGGCAGGGCGGGCGAGAATACGCGACCCTTGCCAACCTGCCTACCCTTCATCGCAATGCCTTGATAGCGGGAGGCTGGCTAACCCTGGTGGCAGTCCTGTGGTGCGGCCCGGCAGCGCTACCCTGGGCGATGGTCGGGGCTTTCTTCGGCTGGGCCATCCTCGGTATGCTGCCCCTGGCAGGCGAAAGCGAAGCCGGACAACGCTGCGGGCCGCTTATGAGCGGTCTATGGGGCTACCTCTATATCGGCTGGCTTCCGGCGCATCTGCTGGCGCTCGGCCTGGGCCATACAGCAGGGCTGGTGCTGGTGATCGGGTTGGGAGTAGCCCTTAGCGATGTCGGGGCCTTCTGCGCGGGCAAGACGCTGGGTGGGCCAAAGCTGGCTCCCCGCCTCAGCCCGAACAAGACCTGGGGTGGGGTGGTTGGCAACTTACTGGGGGCGGCGCTGGCCCTGGGGCTAGTCGGCTTTGTCCTACCCAATGGCCTGACCTGGTGGCAGTTCGGTCTCTTAACTCTGGCGATTGGGGTCGGGAGCATCTGGGGCGACTTATTGGAATCGCTACTCAAACGGCAGCATGGAGTCAAAGATGCGGGGGCGATCCTGCCCGGCTTTGGGGGCTTGCTTGACCGCATCGACAGCCTGCTATTGGTGGCCCCTTTAGTATACTATCTAGCTCTAGTATTGCTTTAAGTCCTCCCTATCTTATCCTAATCTTACCTTAATTTGTAACTACTCAGGTTGGGCGACCACATAGGGTCGCCCCATAGCCGTCAATTTAAGGAAAGGGGAGTAAAGAAGAAAGAGTAGACAAAAGAAAGCACCTGTGGCAAAGTTTAGTTGAATAAAACAAACCGAGCAAAACAGGAGCTTTCAATGGAAAATAATAGCCTTATCAGTGAGAATTTGCAAAAGCTTTTCGGTGAAATGGCGCGTTGGCTGGCCTATCTGAGCGGATTTCGCCAACGGGTCAGTAAGTTAGGGGGACAGGTAGAGCAAAATTTGTGGGTAGCCAACCTGATAGGGCAGCATGGTATTGGCAAGAAAGGCCCAGTACCACCGATTCGCTACGAAGCTATTCGAGAAGGCTTGAAACAAGTAGCTCTTTTCGCCCGTGAGCATCAGGCCGGAGTGCATATGCCGCGCCTCGGTAGCGGCCTAGCCGGGGGCGATTGGCAAAACATAAGCCGGATTACCCTCGAAGAATTGGTAAACGAACAGATTTCGGTTACGGTCTACGACCCCGCTTGAATTGAATAAAAGCTCTAATTACCTCTCGATTACTTGCTAAAAGCTTATCCCCCATTCGGGCTAACCGTTAAGTTTAGGGTCAAATCAACCTTTCTTCTCATGGTGTAAATGAACCAGGCTTGCTAAATTAAAAGCAGGCGGTTGTATTTGAGTTGCACTAGAAGTGAGAAGAAAGGCTCGAAGAGACAAACCAAAAGATGACCCGAAGCACTTATCGCTGGAAAGAACTACCCGGCTCGTTTGATACGGTCAACACTCGTTGGCTCTTTCCCTCCGATAACCAGTTTGATATTCCCCTCTTGCGGCCTAACACTGGCTTAAAGCCACCTGAAACTCTGATACCATATCGAACCAGGCTGCGAGATAAAGCTCTGCTTGCCAAAAGTGGCTTGCATTTCTGGCTGGACGATTACCGCTTTGAAGCAGTCTGGTCGAGACCATTTCAAACTCTAGCCGGGCTAACCGATTACGGAGCAGTTTTAACCCCTGACTTCTCGCTCTACCGCGACCAGCCTCTAGCCGTTCAAATCTGGCAAACTTACCGCACCCGCTGGCTCGGTGCGTTCTGGCAAGCTCACGCTCTGCCGGTGATACCGACGGTAAGCTGGTCTAATACCAAGTCCAGATAAGTAGTGTATAATAGGGGTATGCCAAAAATAACGACAATCAAAGATTATATGAGCCAGGAGGAATTACAAAAGCGCTACCGGCAAGCTGACAATGCGGTCGAGCGTTCTCACTGGCAAATTATCTGGCTGCTTAGTACTAAACGGGTAAGTGAAGTAGCGGAAATAACCGGCTACACAGCCAATTGGATTCGGGAGTTAGCGCGGCGTTACAATGCACAGGGGCCAGCCGGTTTAGACGACCGCCGTAAAAGTATTGCCGGTGCTAAACCGCTTTTGGACAAAACCTTACAAGCGGAATTAGATTTAGTGTTGCAACAACCACCGGTCGATGGCGGGTTGTGGAATGGGCCAAAAGTAGCCGAATGGATTGCTAGTAAAATAGGGCGTAAAGTCCATCGTCAACGGGGTTGGGATGCTTTAGGTCGCTTAAATTACACCCTCCAGCAGCCCCGCCCTCACAATGCTAAAGCCGATGCCGAGGCTGGTGAGCAGTTTAAAAAAAACTCGGTGAGGAGGTAGCCAGCTTGCAAAAAGAGCATCCCCAAGCCCAATTTGAAGTGTGGGCCTATGATGAACATCGGTTAGGATTGCAGCCAATCTATCGTCGGCAATATTCAAAACGGGGTAAACGACCGATCATAGCCACAATACCGCGTTACGAATGGCTGTATTTGTATGGTTTTGTATGTCCCGAAAGCGGCCAAACCTATTGGCTGATAATGCCAAGTGTTAATATCGAGATTTTCAACACGGCTCTAGTTCACTTTGCCCGCGATGTCGGCGTAAATAAAGACAAACACATTGCGTTAATAGTGGACGGAGCGGGCTGGCACAAAAGCGAACAGGTAGTTTTACCCGAAGGGTTGCACTTCATATTCCTACCGCCCTACTCACCGGAACTACAACCAGCCGAAAAGCTATGGCCGTTAACCAACGAGGGAATTGCCAATCGGCATTTCAAGAACTTGGACGAACTGGAACAAATGCAAAGCAGCCGTTGTTTAGCCGTGCAACAACAAACCGATTTGATCAAACGCACAACTTTGTTCAAATGGTGGCCCAGGCTCACCGCTTAATGTATACTACTCATCAGGACTTGGTATTAATCGGTACAGCAGTAGTACCAACCTGCTGTATTTCTAAGGCATCCTGCCCTATTAGAACGTTATAGTAGAAATTACTCAGGTAAGTCGTCGGGTCAGTATTCGCTATTGCCAACGCCTGTGCTACATCGTCGCAGGTATGGTCACGGAATATCGTGTAGGAAAGTGCTGAACGCATATCACGCATAGTGATATGTAAGCGTCGCCGCAGATGCACTGTTTCAAAGAGAGTACGCAAGCGTTCAGCTACTTCACTCCCATTTACCTGGTCGCGGAAAGTATCCGCATTAAACTTGATAAAACAGCGATCTTTGATAGCACAGTTCTCACAGGGTTGCCAAAAAGAATCGTCACTAAAAACTTTTAGCTGACGGCTAAAAATCGAATTTTCGGCTCCGGCTACTATCGAACGCCAGTTCAAATTAACCATAAGCAGCCCACCAGGAAGTTGCCCGGTTTCAACCTCATCAAAAAACTTTAGGCCGTGTTCCCTGAGCCACTGGAACGAGTCGCGCTCTATTTCTAGAAAATCACGTAAACGGCCTTCGTTAATAGCAATCAGGCGAATTTCCTTTTCGGGTAATTGAGGTGCTGGGCCAGAGTAAGGGGCAAAAAATTCTGATAGCACATGGTCATTGATATTCTCACCTTCATCTTGTGAACCATCATAATTGGTGATAAAGGTGTAGCCGTTATAGACAAAGCGACTGCCGTTGCTGTTCGGTAATAACTCAAAAGGCTGTCCGGCAGCGCGAACCTGGGCCTCCAAATTTTGAATAAAGGCAGTCTTGCCATCACCGGCGTTGCCAGTGATAATAACCAGGCGGTATTCTCCCTCCAGGATAGCCGGTTGCAAACGCTGGTCTAGCAGAGTAGGTACGTAGGTAGCGCGGGCGACATCATCCAGGCCGCGTGTGCCGCGATTACTGCGACGGGCCTGGCTATAGAGTGTCAGGAACCGTGTCACATAGGGATTGTAATTGGGGCGTGCCAGTTCTTCTGGCGAGACGGGAATAAGCCGGGCCAGGCCATCGGTGAGAGGTTTTTGATAAGATTGCAAGTAGGGTTTGCTTTGCAGCAGTGCCGTTTGCATTTCGGCGGCACTCTCAAAGCGGTGCTGACGGAGCGGCATACAGGCTTTGACTAAAAAAGCCGCGAAGGTTGCCGACAATTCTGGCACAAACTGGCGTGGGTCGTGCGGCTGTACTTGAGAGGTAAGTTGAGTTACATCCTCGAATGGGTGATGTCGGGTAATGAGTTGATATAGCACTACCCCCGCCGAAAAGAGGTCGCAACTGGCATCCCAACCCGACGTAACCACGTCCGGGGCAACATACCCGATAGTTCCTACCATAGTCTGGCTGGCCTGATTAAGCTGGGTGGCAATATTAAAATCAATTACTTTCAGGCTATGTTTGGTACGCATCAAATTACTGGGTTTAATGTCGCGATGTAATATTGAAGGACGATGAGCCTGCGGAGTATGCAAATATTCTAGCGCGTTGAGCAATTCCTTCATCATATCTACCGCTTCGGCGACACTCATGCGCTGCTGGCCCTCGGTATAATCGCTAAACGACTCACCTTCAACCAGTTCTGTAACCAGGTAATATTGGCCTTGATAAATTTGGCCTGCCCAGATAGCCCGTGTGATGTTGGGATGGTCAAGGCTGCTCAAAGTTTGAAACTCTTTTTGGAGGCGACCAATTTGCACCCCTTCATTAATTATCTTCATAGCGTACTGGCGGTCGTGCAAATAGTTGTAGACCTTATAAACCCGACTGGAACCACCTCTACCCAGTTCGCCGACTACCCGATACTGGCCTTCGATAACATCGTTGGGCTTATAATCCTTGCGAATAGGTGTCTGACTACTCTCATCCAGGGCGGAAGAGGAGGGTAGTTCTATTTTGTCGGGCTGAGTGATTTTATCGAATTCACTCAGGGCTTCTTCGGCCTCTTTGAAGCGCCGGGCCGGATCAGGCTGGAGCATTTTGTTGATAAAATTATCTATACCCGCCGGCAAACCCTGCACAAACTCACTTACCTTCATATCCGGGAAGTTCGGCCTCAAGGCATCACGTGGGGAGTCTACCGGACGCAATCCTGTTAGAACTTCAAAGCAGACTACTCCCAGGCTGTATAAATCGCTGGAAGGATACGCTTTGTAGTTTACCTCAGCCAGTTCAGGAGACAAATACGCCTGTTCTTCCGCTTCCAACGGCATTTGCCAGACGGTGTACTGAGGTGTCTTGAGGCCAGGAGAATCTAGCCTGGCCCGGTCAAAATTCATAAGGCGCGGAGTAAGATTTTCGCCCAGCAAAATATTAGAAGGCGCGATAGCGCGATGTAAAATACCTTTACGATGCAGGGCGGCCAGCCCGTATAGCATACCGCGCACCAGTTCCAGTTTTTGTCCGGTAGTGAGTGGACGTTGCTCTACCAGTAACCGGGCCAGCGTGCCTTCTTCGTTCCAACCAGTCACTTCGATGATTTTGTTACCGTCTAACTCAAACAGTTCTGTTACTGGCAACAAATTTTGGTGGAAGCCAATTTCCTGGGCCATCTTATACTCATGAGTGATTAGCAGGCGGCGACGCTGCGCTTCGTCTTTGTGCAAATAAGCCGAGACCTCGAACACGCGCAGCCGCATTCGCTGATTCGACGCGACCAATATATTTTTCGCCAGGTATTCGGTCAGACCCTCTTCCTCATGCAAAGTCTCGACAACTTCGTACTGGTTGAATTTAAGCGGTTGTTTGGAGCGACCATGTGCGCCATCTTCACCAACCGCTTTTTTCACTATGTCCAGTGCATTTTTCACCGTATCTGGTGCAACCGGAGTAGATGTGTTTGTGTTTAGAAGCTTGGGCTTCTGGACAAAATCGGTGGCTTTGTGGAGCAGCAGGGTTTTTTTGGCACACTCGCCTTGCAAGCTCAGGACAGTGTGCGGACTGACTATGACCACCAAGCTCTCTACCCAGATTTCGCGGTAGGCTGGGCCATATTTTTCGATGCGGCCTTGTAGTACTTTAGCTTTATAATTAATGCTTTTGACCGGGTTCTTGCGAGTGCTTCTGCCGATGGCCCAATCATAGTTATCTTTGCCAATGATAGTGCCGTGCCAATCCTTGATTTCGATGGCGTAGACTGCGTGCGGCGCGACAACTACTAGGTCGTATTCCAAAGCCGGGCCGTTAGGCTGAGGGATTTCTACATTAGGATACAACAAATAGTTATCCGGCAGGTTCGCCTTGAAATATTGAATCGCTTCAATTTCACCTGCATTGACGGGAGTACCGCCTAAATCTACCAGTTTTGCCATAACTATTTCCTTTATATCGCATTATGTCAAATTGCTAGAGCTAAATCAGGGCCAAACTGCAAATAAGCCGAGGAAAATCGTCCTGTTTAGTGCCGGGCCGGGTGCGACGTTCTTCTTGCAAATTGTGCTGGTGGTACAAATCTATCAGGCTGCGAAAGAGTGATTGCCCGCCTACCGCATTGCGCCGCAACAGATTTAGTTCGCGGCTGGCGGCCTGGGTGAGAGGCTGGCGAAAAGCTTTTTCCAAACGGGTCAGTTGAGTGCGAATATCTTCGTCCTCGCTTTGGCCGTGCAGCAACCGCAGTTCGCGCAAAACATAGCGTTGCCCGTGCGTGAGCGATTGAGTATGCTCTTTTTCGGCTTGACGCTGTTTGACCACCTCGCCGAAATGACGATAAATTTTGGTGACTGCGGCGTTATGGCTCGACGGCAGAGATAAAGCTGATTGTTCCGGGCCAGTTTTGAGGCGACCCAATATAGCGGCGGTGTCCTGCGAAAGCAGCTGACCATCCGCCCCAGCCAGATAAAGTTGACGGTAACTTCCGGCCTGACAGAGGGCAATCAGGCCGGATTGTTCGCTGCTACGGGCCGAGCGAATCCCATCGCGTAAGCTGGCGATGCGCTCGTACTCGGCGGGGTTATCTTTGCGAAGCTGACGCAGAATTTCTTCGGCTTCGTTCAGGTCGAGGCTGGTGACGGCGCTGGTGAGGTCGTCATCTTCCTCGAACATGGTAAGCTGGCCGGTTTTTTTCTCGTAGATAGCGTACATAGCTTCTTCGTTAAGTTGTTCGCTACGGTCAAGAATAACTGAATCTTCGCCGATAGTGTCGTGGATTTCCTGGATGCGGTTGTGCAATTTCTCTCGCAGGCCCAGGTTTCGCTCAATGCCCAGTTCCGGCAGGAAGTTGTAACCATAAATATGGGCGTGCTGGCTGCCGATTCGGTCTATACGCCCGAAGCGCTGAATCAGCCGCACTGGATTCCAGTGCAAATCGTAATTGATGATACTATCGCAGTCCTGTAAATTCAGACCTTCCGAGAATACGTCGGTGGCTATCAAGATACGAATTTCCGATGCGCCCGGCAGTAGCGGATATTCCGGGTTGGAGCGAGGGGCAAAACGAGCGGCGATTAACGCCTTGTTTTTGCCCGTGCTGGAAACCATTTCTATTTCAGGCTTGACCGGGCCGTCCAAATTTTCGTAAAGGTAGCGAGCGGTATCGGAGTACTGGGTAAAGATTAAACATTTGCCGTTTTGCAAAACTGGCGCGGCCAGTTGCTTTCGGAGAGCCTGCAACTTGGCATCCTGAGCCGGGGTGATTTGTTCGACCAGCGCCAGAATTTCTTTGAACAAATCGATGTCGTGGCGAATATGCAGGCTTAGCTGCGCCATATCGAAATCTTCGGCCCGGTAGCGCCCGGTAACTTCTTCCAGTTCCAGCAACATGTTCAGTTCGTCGCCGTACTCGGTCTGGTAGAGAATTTTTTGGGCATCCTCGCCCGCCGGAACGGTGTCGTTATACAGAGCCAGCAAAAAGCTTTCGTGAACCCGTAGCAACTTGCGAACGGTTTCGCGGAAGGCATACACGCTCGACTCAAAGCGTTTGAACAGGAGAATACGAATCAACCCCCGCAAATTTGTCCCGGCCCGCTGAAGGCTGGCATAGGGTTCTTGCTTGCGGCGGGCCGGGCTGACGTAGTGCCAGAGGCCATAGCGGGCGAAGCTCAGTTCGCCCGCACGAGGTGGTTGCGTGGCCTCCTGACCACGCTGCCCCGGTTGGCCCAGGTAGTGCCGTAGCTCCTGATATAAACCCTGATAGGTACTTTCGATGCTGTATTCGATGGTTTCCAGTTCACGGCGGGGGAAAAATTGCGCTCTACCGGCTACCAGCACGTAAGCCCGTTTTTGACCGCTCAAGTAGTCCTCAAAGTTAGTCGGGTCGAGCGGTGCGTTACTTTGCTCATCGTAGCCGTACCAGCGCAAGATATGGTTGCGGGTACGCCTTATCAAAATATTGGAAAGTAGATCGGGTAGACGGCGGTCGCCACGCTCAATCAGTTGAAAGTACTGGCGCAAATTGGGCGGGTCTATCGGTAGTTCGGTCTTTTCGTCGGGATGATAAAGCTTTATCTGATGGTAAATATCCCAGACGCTTTTGTTGCGGGGGGTGGCAGTTAGCAGCACGCATTTGCGTGGCCCACCACGTGGAGTGGGGGCCGCCAAATAACTTTCCAGCAGTTTATAGCGTTGGGTATCGGTGTTGCGGAAGTTGTGGCTTTCGTCTACCAGCACAAAATCGCGCTCACGATAAAGTTCGTTTTCCAGCAATAAATTCTGACCGCCGTTTTTGCTTTCTTGCAGATAGCCCAGCGAAAGCACACGGGCGTGCAAATCGTACACTTCGTTGTAGCGTTCCCACATTTCGACCAGCGGGGCCGGGCAAATTATCAGGGCGCGGGTATGTTCGGTGCGCTCGAAATGTTTGACGATGGCGGCACCGATATAGCTTTTACCCAACCCGACCACATCGGCTACGAAGCCGCCGTTATAATCGCGGATTATCTGGATGGCCTGCCGCACTGCCACTTTCTGGAAATCGGCCAGCCGCCCGGTCAGTTCATCTTCCCATAGCAAATCATCGTCGGCTTCGCTTTCCAGGCGGTCTTTGACCAACGTATAAAGGGCCTTCATGTAAACATCGTAAGGGCGCGTGGGAGCCAGCGCCCAGGAAGCTTGCAGTTCACGCATAAGGCTTTGGTCAAAATCCTGGGATTCTTTCCACAATTCCTCAAACCACTCGCTCAGGTAGCGGTGATTATTGCTGCCTTCGACGATCACGTTTAGTTCGGTGTTGCTACTGATGCCCGACAGGGTAAAATTGCTCGACCCGACAATGGCGATACCCGGCGCGGAAGCCGGGGCGTTTTTGTAATCAAAAATGTAGGCTTTGGAGTGCAAGATGCCTTTGGTATATACCCGGATTTTCAGCCGCCCTTCCTCAATCATACGGGCCAGCGTTTTGATGGTCTGTTCGCTTTCGTCGCTCTGTTCTAGTTCAGCCAGGGCTTGCCCGACCTGCTCGGCACTCTGCCCGATCATTTCAAGTTGCTGGCTTTTTTTGGGGTAGCGCTGTTCTTCCAGCCGCTCGGCTACCGCTTCCAATCGTCGGTAGCCCTCCGCCATCTGTTCGATGGTCTCGCGGTTGGTGTTGTTGCCGATCAGCAGGCGCAATTCGCTTAGTTCTTCCAGCCGCTCGGCTACCGCCCGAAAGCCCGAAACATAAAAATAGCCGATGGCGAAACTGGCTTTTGCGCTATCCTTCAGCAAATCTTTGAGATATTCTTGTAACTCTCTTTTTCGGTTGTCTATGATGTGATTTTCGAACATGGCTTCCTCAAGAGTTCAAAATTCAAAGTTCAAGGCAACTACTCAGCCTCACCCTTTGGGCGACCACCCAGGGTCGCACCCTACAACGAATTTTGGGTAGGGGCGACCCTGTGTGGTCGCCCGGACTGAGTAGTTACACTTCCAAGCTATAAAAATCCGTGTTTATCCGTTCCATCCGTGTTCATCTGTGTTACTGTTTTAATCCTGAACCTTCAGCCCTGAATTTTGAAGCTCTAATTCATTCAGCGTTTCGCGTAGCGTGGTCAGGCTAGTACCGTTTGGGCTGCTCTGCAAAATGGCGTTGGCGCGTACCAGCGTCGCGGCCAGTTGCTCGAAGGCGGGCGGCAACTCATCCAGTAAGCGGCCCCGCTGATTGCCGGGTGTCAGGTTGGCTTCGACAATATAGTCCTGTATTGCCGTGTCGTTGGTCAGGTTTTCGGCCTGAATTAGCTCAATCATCGCTTCGGCAGCCTGTTCCAGCTTCGACCCGGTGTTTTTGGCCCACGCTTCGTACTGGTTTAGTAAATCACTATTCCATTCGAGACTGTTCCATTTCTCCAGATAGTTTTTTAATCGCGCAATTTCCGCCAGGCAACTTAGCACGGCCACCCCGATTTGCAGATGGCCGAGTTGGAGTTCGATTTGCTTCTGGCGAATTTTGCGGTGCCAAATGTTATTGGCTAACGGCATCGCTATCACGCTGGACGTTTCCAGGTTGGGTCTGGGATCGGCGGCTTGCGGCCTCTGTATGGGCAGCGGCCCGACAATCGGGCGGTTTGCGGCCTGGGCGGGATTTAGCGCGGGGGTAGGGCGGAAGGTGGACGCAGGCAGCCCGGCCTGATTTTGCTGAACCGGGGCAGGGGGTGGGGGCGGCCAGGAGTTGTTGGATAATGGCTGACCGTAGCTATTAGCAGCGTTGGGGGTAGCCCCGTAACCGGGGTGGGGTTGACCGTAACGCTGGTTCGGGCCGGATGCGGGTGGCGTATAACCATTTGGCGGGCCGGACTGGGCGGCAGGGTAGCCTCCCCCATAGGGCGGGGTCGGGGTGCTATAGCTGTAGGGATGCGGGCCGGACGCGGGGGGATATTTATGACCGTAGGGGTTCGGGCCGGACGGTGGGCCATAGTTATAGCCGGGTGGTGCATTGTTCAGGGGCGGATAGGGCGGCGCGGTAAAGTTGGCCGGATTATAGGCATAAGCCGGGTAGACCGGGAGCGAGGGCGGCGGGTTCAACTTGAAGCGGGCCTGCCAGACAGGTGGCAGCACCTTACGCAAAAGCCGCTTCTGAAAAGGCCACAGCACCAGCAGCCCGATAAAAATCCACGCTCCAATGCTACTGGCTAGGTCTCGCCCAAACACCTGAAACGGCAGGCTTAGCACTGCCGCCAGCAAGAGTCTGGCTATCCCTCCAACCATAATTCTCATGCCCGTTGACATCCGGCCCTCTCCTATCCATCACCCCTGACGATTCAAAACCAGGATTATCCTAAAGCCCGTATAATTTGGCGACCCGCTCGTTGATCTCCCCTTCCCACACCTCGCAACCGACCCCCTTCGCATCCAGGCACTTCTGCGCCAGTGCCGCGATTACTGCTTTTTCGGCGGGTGTGGCGTTGGGAATAGGTATTTGCTCTACGTACTGACGTATAAATCTTAAATAACCACCACGCACCTGTGAACTTAAATCAATATAAAAATCTTCAACTGATTTTGAATTGAGAACCCCTAATAAAAATAGGTCGTGAACAGGTATCATATAAGCTGTATTACCTAAATAAGTACCCTTTGTATTAAATGCAAAGCGAGTATTTTTTGCAATATCTGGAAAAATAATCTTAGGTTTATTAAAAGCATCGTAGTAGCTACAAGCACGAAGTTCCCACCAGTGTTTACCTTTATCCCATCGTTTTTCTAACTCAACTTGCCATTGCTTCAAATGATTTAAAATTGTGGGGTAATTCTTAATATCTACTCCAATCTCAGTGACAATAAGCCATTTGTCCTCATCCTTACTAGACCATTTTCTTATGTCTTTACCCATAGCTAAAGGTTTAATGATTTTTATACTATTTGCGTCATGATGAACAAGTTCTGCCTTCTTCACATCATTAATTATAAATGCTTCATTCAGCCCTGTGAGCAAGCCCCTATAAATTTGTCCCTTTACGTATTCTTTAAGTGTAACACCAGATGCTTTCATTTTTTTAGTAAGGTTGGATGATGTATTATTAGCTAAATTCCAGTTATTACTGCTAATAGCATCGTTAGGCAAAACTTGACCGATTTGCTTAACAACAGCCAGCACATCGGGATAAGGATCTTCAAGCGATTTTACTTGAGTAAAGGTAGTAGGGAAATCGGGCTTATGGCCTTTTTGAGCCACAAAAATCATTGGGTAAGTGGTAGCAGCCTGAAAGACGGGCAAATCGCCAAAGTCGGTAATGCTGCGGACGCGACAGGTTTCGGCGATGTGCTTGCGGAGGTTGCCGCCATAGTTGGCCCGAAACCATTTGTTAGGCGAAATAAAGGAAAGCGCCCCATCTTTTCGCAGAATTTGCAGGGCGCGGGCGTAGAAATAGCAGTACAGGTCAGACGTACCGTTATAGATGGCTGGAAAAACATTCTTCAAGGCGGGCTTCAAAGCCGAAATTAGCTCCTGGCGGACGTAAGGCGGGTTAGCCATCACAACATCAAAGCCGCCATCATCAAAGACCTCGGCGAACTGGACCTGCCAATCGAAGCCGCCGATGCCGCCTTTGGGGTGGGCCCATTCGCTAATCTCGCGGCGGATGGTTTCGATACGGGAGCGCAACTCGCGTTTTAACTCGCCGTGCGCTTCGAGGTAATCGGCCTTGAGGCCAAAATATTCGGTAATCTGCTGCTGCCGAAACATATCCATCATCAGCCCGCCCGAAGGGTCGGGCGCGGTCAGGCTATCGCCCACCTCAATTTTGAAATCGAGATTGGGCAGGGGCGGCGGTTGGTCGCCCTCGAACTCCACCGCCAGCGAAAGCCAGAGGCGCAGCCGAGCAATATTGATGGCGAAGGGGTCAATATCGACCCCATAAACGTTTTGCTGGATAATTTCGAGCTTGCGCTGGTAGACCGAAACCGGGTCAAGCTGACGGGTGGCAAAAAGACAGGCCCGCAAATCAAGCAATTCGTGCAACATACCGAGCAAATAGGCTCCACTGCCACAGGCAGGGTCGCAAACCCGCACCCGCTTGAGGGCCTCGAGAGCCTTTTCGGGGTCGCGCAAATCCTGCGGCGCGTGTTCATCCACAAAATGGGCGATAGTGGCAGGCTTTTCGGCGGGCAGGGCGGTTTCGAGATAGCCCTTGAGGGCTTCGCGGCACATAAAAGAGACCACAGGCTTGGGGGTGTAGTAGCTACCCGATTCGTGCCGACCCGTCACCAGTTCCTCAAAGACCTTGCCAAGCATTTCGGGGTCAACCGCCACCTCAACATCCAGTGGGGTGCTTTCGGTCACGGTAAAATTGAAGCGTCCAAACAAATCGGTCAGAATCGGGCTAATCGCCTCGTCCGGCACACTAACGCGCTCGTTCAGGTCGTCTTCATCCTGCTCGAACAGCCCACCGTTGAGATAAGGTACCCGACCAATCAACGAGGCCACCACATCGTTACCTTGCGCCAGGGCCAAATCCTGGGTCGCGGCGCGGTTGAGACCGAAGAAAAAGAGCAGCTTCAGGCGCTCGTCATAAAAACTCGTGCCATCCCCGGCGCGGCGGTAAGCTTTCCAGAGTTCGGAGAGATAATCGGCAGGCGAGGAGCCAAGTTTGAGCCAGCCCTTTTTCTGGATAAAGGCGATAAACATGAGGCGATTGAACAAACGCTGGGTAAAGAGGCGGCGGCGCTCTGGCTGATCTTCCAACCCGGTAATTTGCTGCTCGACCCGACGGAAAACCCGGTCGTATTCTTCGTAAAACCTGCGTGTGACCGCCTCAACATCGAAAGCGTCATCGTGCCTTTTCTGAATTTCCAGGGGAGCATGGCTGAACATGGTGGACGGCAGCAGCGAGAGGTCGAGCATCGCCAAGCGTTCGGCGGCAGTCCGCAACCGTTCTTCCGGCCCAACGGTAATGCGGCGAAAGACCCGGCGGCGGGCCTCATTTTTATCGTAGCGGACATTGACAAAGTGCCAGCGATCCTGGGCGGCGTTGGAGAAAACAAAGAGGGCGTAGGGATGGTCTTGCAACAATCGGCTAACAATCGGGCGTTCATCGGCTACCTTCAAAGTGGGGGACTTGAGGCGAGAATAGATTACATGAAAATCGCCATTTTCGCCCGAACTTGCCAGCAAAACCGGGTCATCGGCGAGAGGCTCGGTGGCGGCGGCAGGCCAATTTCGGCGGGAGAGGGCTTGATTCACCCGATCATATTCGAGGGTAGACCAAAAGAGGTTTTTCAGTGGTTCGGAGCCGCGAAATTGAGCCAGAATATCCGCAACGTCTTGTTTGGCGGTCATGGGTAGTATGTCCTCTTCGACTTTCTAGTGAGACGTAACCGTTAAATCATGCTGGTAGCAACCGGGAAATATTTAAATTTGAGCTTGTACGGTTGCAATGTTATATTTTAAGCTAAAAGTTACTGAAAGTGCCGATAAGTTCAGGCAGCGTGGCCTTTACTTAACTGTTAAAAGTATTGTAGCCTGTAAAGCAGGTGATGTCAATATTAATTTTCTGATATATCTTTTAACTTTAATCTGTACTATAGCAAAACAATTTTTGTTTTGAACAAGACACAGTGGAAGGCCAACAAGCTTTCGGGTTGACCAAGCAGGCGCAAGCTTTCCAGCATGCGCCAAATCCTTCTGGGCCAAAGAGGTAAAGGGTGGCCCCTACTACCCAAAAGATAAGGAAGGCCGCCTGGTACGGGATAAAGAAACCGGGCTATGCGCCGGTAGCAGGTGGTCTCCTGGCCGAAATCGAAGGGCGGAGCGGTCACCTCCCGTCGATTATCAAGCTGCGTCCAGTGGCTAACACGCCTCTGACCGAGTACGAGGTGGCCGAGATTTTGAATTTACAGGCGGTACGCGATGAGGCTCGTACCCGACGGTAGGGGACTATAAATTTTGGATTGTGGCTAGTACCTAGTCCACAATTATTTGCTAATCACTACCGAGGTGCGAAAGCCCAAAATTGATACTCAATCAAATCAGGACTAGATACTAGAAAGCTTTGAGGTAAAAATGAGAAGCAATAACTGGTGGCTAAAGTTACAAACGCTAGGGTTGGGAGGACTGGTGGCACGAAGTTGGCCCGTTATAGGGATGTTGGGACGCTCCGATGAGGACTTTAAATCGGTAAGGGGTGAAGCTACAAAGCTACCGCCGGTCACGATTATTGTCCCAGCCCGCAACGAGGAACGCTCTATCGAACGGTGTGTGCAGTCATTACTAGCCCAGGATTACCCGGATTTCGAGCTAATTGTAGTCAATGACGGCAGCACCGATAGAACCTCGGAAATTCTGGCCCGTTACGAAAGCAACTCGCTTTTAACGATTGTCACGCTGGACGAGGACTTGCCCCCGGATTGGGCCGGCAAACCGCATGCGATGCAGCGTGGCTATGAGGCGGCCCGAAGCGAAAGCGAGTGGATTTTGTTTAGCGATGCCGATACGCTACACCAACCAAATGCTTTACAAAGTACGGTCAGAGAAGCTTTGAAGGAAAAAGCCGATTTGCTTTCGCTCCTGCCGGAGATGGAGCTTAAAAGCTTTTGGGAAAAGCTGTTGATGCCGTTCGCCGTCATGGGTATTGCGTTGCAATATCCACCGAACGAAGTGAACCGCCCTGATAGCAAACTGGCAATCGCCAACGGGCAGTTTTTGCTAATCCGGCGAGCGGCCTTCGAGCGGGTCGGCGGTTACGGTGGCAAGTTGAAAGGTTCGCTGCTGGACGACCGGGATATGGCCCTGGCTGTAAAAGAAAGCGGCGGCAGGTTGCTCCTCAAGAACGGGCGAAAATTGGTCGCGGTGCGGATGTATACCGGGCTGGCTGAAATCTGGCGGGGCTTTCGCAAGAACGCTTTTGTCGGTAGTCGGGCGGCCTACGTCAGCGTACCGCTCTTTATCATCACCGGGATTATCATGGGAGTGCTGCCGTTTTTACAATTGCCCTATGCTCTGTTAAGATGGCTGCGTAGCGGCGGGAAACAAAGCCAGAATTTGCTCGGCTATAGTCTGGCCCAGGTGACGCTGCTCCTGGTAGCACGCTGGCGGCTTGACCGTACAATGGGCGTACCGGCCCGTTATGCTCTATTAACCCCGCTTTCGACCCTGGTATTTATGGGCATTTTGCTCGATTCCATGATAAGGTCGCTAACCGGGCGGGGGCTTTCCTGGAAAGGCCGTACCTACGCAGGCGCAGCCAAAACCCAGCAGATGATTAGGTAAATGCAGAAGTCAGAATGCAGAATGCAGAATATAAAATGCAGAAGAGAAGTAAGTGCGAAGCAGGTATTGTAATCGTAAATCGTAAGTAACTACTCAGGCCGGGCGACCACATAGGGTCGCCCCTACCCAAAATCCATCGTAGGGGCGACCCTATGTGGTCGCCCAAAGGGGGAAGCTGTGTAGTTACAATCGTAAATCGTAAATCGTAAATCGTAAATCTGTGAGTAGTGCGGGAGCCATTGAAAAAGTTGATAACCTTCCAATCCGGTCGGCTGCGGCGCTAAGGCGCTGGTGGCAGCCGATCAATTTGTTATGGCTGCTGGCGGGCGGGCTTTTGGTCGGCAAGCTGATTTTTTCGCTCAATATCGTCTGGCAGATTTTTAATTTTGCTTTCCAGATCGACGAGTCGGAAAGCATGATTGTGGCAGAAACGCTGCTGATGGATCGCAGAACCGATATTTACGCTCGACTTAGCCCCGACCGCTTTGTATCAGCACCCTACACCCCTTTTTACTACTGGCTAAACTGGCCTTTTATTCACCTGGGCGGAAGCAGCTTTAAGCCGGGCCGCTTGATTTCGTTTATGGCAGCCTGTGGGATCGGCTGGTTGATTTACCGTTTTGTGGCAAATTATTCTGCCGAGCGCAGCAAAGGACGGCCCGACCGCCGGGCAGCGCTATTGGCAAGCCTGGTCTGGGGTTCACTTGGTCTGGTCGCCTTCTGGGGCATCGCAGTCAAGCCGGACATAACCGCCCTCTTCCTAAGCTTAACCGGCCTCTACCTCATCTTCCGTCGCCCACCCCAATCTTCATCTCTTCATCCTTCATCTCTTCATCCTTCATCCTTCATCCTTCATCCCTCCGCCCTCCTCCCTCATCCCTCCCTCTACCTCGCTGCCGGACTTTTCGCGCTGGCGGCACTTAGCAAGCAAACCGCCTTTGCAGGAGTGCTGGCGGCGTTAGTCTGGTTGGTAGTGCGAAAAGGGGATGGGCCAAAGGTGGCCTTGCGCTTCGGGCTGGTTTATACGGTATTGGCATTTGGGCCGATGCTAATAATGAACGGGTTGAGCGGAGGCGGCTTCTGGTATCACATTGTGACTGTCCACGAATTGCCCTGGAGCGCTCAGAATTACGGTAAGTTTTTC
Source organism: Chloroflexia bacterium (assembly GCA_038210655.1). Classification (GTDB taxonomy): domain Bacteria; phylum Chloroflexota; class Chloroflexia; order Chloroheliales; family Chloroheliaceae; genus 54-19. The sequence continues at coordinate 7,608 of JBBQWM010000059.1, read as the reverse complement.
GGGGCGCTGGCCCAAAGTTACCAGCTTTTCGGGCTGTTGGGGCTGGCTTTTGTCATTTTCTGGCTTGGGGATATGTTAGCTATGCGTCCACGTGGGTTGCAAGTACTCTGGGAGCGGCTACGGACGGAACGTGGCACGCTGATTATGCTCTATCTGGGGACGGCCTGGGGAGCGGGGTTATCGACCGGGACGTATGGCGGCAATCATAATCATCTTTTGGAATTTTGCGCGGCCTGCTGTATCGCGCTGGGTGCAAGCCTGACCCGGTTGGGAGAATTAGGGCGGCGGACAGCCAAATGGAGCCAGGTCGGGCTAATAATCGCTTTGCTTTTGATAAGCTGGCAAGGGCTGGGAATGTTTGTTGGTGAGGGTCGGGTGAAGCCGGAGGACTTCCCGGTGTTGGGCGCATTTGGCCCGACCAAAACACTGCTGGACGGAATACACAACCAGTTCTTTAACGAGGACTGGCTGGGGTTGGAATATCGCGCCCCGCTCGAAAAACAAAAGCAACGGCTGGCCGAAGTTGCCGCCTTTATGAATAACGACCGAGGGCCGCTTATTTACAGCGATAACGTTTCGCTGATGCTGGCAACTTCCAAACCTATTTTTACAACCGACCCCTTTACCCAAACCCACGCTACCCGCTACGAACGCTGGGATCAGAACGGGCTATTGGCCCTGGTACGCCAACAACAATTTAGCCTGATCGTGTTGCGCCAACCCATCGAGCGCAATTTGGTCGGCGGGGGAGACGGCAGCGATATTTACGTTTCGCCGGAACTGGCTCGAACTATCGCCGAAAACTATCGGCTCGGCTGCCGGGATGTCGCCTTTATCTATGTCCCAAAATCCAGGTCGGATTTTAAGGGCTGTTAAAAGCGGTCAGCCGAGATCGGTTTGTCTTGTGTGGCAAAATGCACAGATATTGACCCATTGTAGGAGCGAGCTTCTGCTCGCGATTAAACACGCACCCGCCGCTTCCATCGCGAGCGGAAGCTCGCTCCTACATAATAAGGATCGACAATTAAAAGCGCTTAGAGCATATCGTCGGGCGACCAGTCGTTGCCCCAACGAGTATCAACTTTAGCTCCAACAAGCTGGTAACGAATATCGGTGGAAAGCCTCATGCGACCTTCGGGGCTGTAATTAACGGTCGAAGCGTGGATAAGGTAGGGACTGTGTACGACCATATCGCCTGCTTCGTAATCTGCCACCAGCCAACGAGCGTTAGCCCGCTCAGCCAGGGCTGGTAAATCTTTGCTCAACCAATCTCCGCCGACGTTCGGATCGACCACCTGACTTTCGAGTTGAGAACCAAGCCGGTGCGAACCTTCCAGGTAGGTTAGTCCACCCATTTCCACCCCGGTATCGCCAATCGGTATCCAGCTACTACAAAAAGCATCGCTACCCTGCCGTAGATAAACCATATCGTAATGACCGCCAGTACACTTAGGATCGCCCGGTCTGGTATAACGGATTAGTTTGCGTTGATAAAGATGTACTGGCCCGCCCAGAAAAGCCTCGTAAAAACGAACAATCGGGGTGGCCCGGCAGAAAGCGTCGTATTCTGGCGTGCGAACTATCCCAACCATAATGCGGTGGGCCAGTTCGAGGTTTTCAGTTGCTTTACCGGCATAAAAACCGTTGCGCGGGTCGCTACCGGGGGCCAGTAGGCCCGTAGATAGAAATTGCTCGAAATACCAGCTTCGGAAATCTAAGACTACCTGCCGATCAAGTACGCCTTTGAGCCACAAATAGCCCTGAGCCTGATATTGTTCATGCAGACGGGCCAGAGGCCAGGTCGGGTCGCTCGGTTCAAGTCGGCCCAGGCGAGTGGGGTCGCTAGAAAGCATATAACCGTTACTGACTAAAGGGGTATCAAATACAACGCTAGTCTTCATGGCGATCTTCCTTTTTACTTTACGGCTTTCAAGTGGTTGTCACATCCAAACGCTACTTAATAATACTATATTTTAGCAGGACGCTGCTATACTGTCCATTCTGGAATAGAGGTTGGGCAGGGCGCTAACAAATTCTGTAGGAGCGGGCTTCCGCCCGCGATCAAACGCCAGGGTCGGAGGTCACGCATCGCGGGCGGAAGCCCGCTCCTACAGGTGAAATTGGAACTTTGTTAGCGCCCTGAGAGGTTGGGTGAGCCTCAGTGTTTGCACGGGTTCAAACAATAAGAACGAGCCGCCGCAAAAAACCGCCCCGTTTCGGTGTGGCGCAGCCTGGCTGAGTAGTTACCAACGAGAAATTAAAAAGGCCGTGTGATTTAGTCGCACACGGCCTTTTCAATCCATATCTATCTATATTTGATCGAGCGCTAATTTCGCCCTGATCTCCGAAGCTTTTTAGCTCTCGATCTTGCCTGCCCCGTAGAGATAGCGGGCAAAGCGCAAGCGCTTGAACTCAGGGGTTAGCTCGTTCTCGGTGGTCTCGTTGTAGCGGCGGCGTAGCTTCAGGATTTGCTTGAGTTCGCTCTCCGAAAAGCCCTGCAAGGCCAGTTCCACAAAATCAGGTGTATTCAATACCCGACCACCCACCAGATCAATATTCTCGCCGATATTAGACAGTTCAGCAGTTTGACCTTGCTCCGGATTACGGTCGGTCTGTTCGGTTTCGTTCTCTGGGTTAGAATGGTGTGCCATAATGATACCCTCTCAACTTTCTTAAATAATGAAGATAATTACTAACTACTTACCCTTGCTTACCTTACCTGATTACTGACGCTGCCTGTTTAACTAATTTTGCAACGCTTGTATATATAAACGCACAGAATTTGATTTTGGTTCATCTAATTTGTAAAATTTTTGATAAATCTCAGATCAGCCTACCTTACTAGCTCTGTTTAATTTGCCTGGGTTTATCATATCTATTCATACTATACTAAAAGCTATTCGACCCGGCTATGCGCCGAATCACACCCAGGAAGTGATCTAACAAAGATTGTGGTAAAGATCACCCGATGAGTTTATCACACTGAGCCTTAAAAGTTAAGGCTTGGATTGATAGAGTAGCAATAGAATGTTATAATAGTAGCTATAACGCTGGCTGCAATCGCCAAAAACTTTTCCTGTATCGAATGGAGTATGCTATGTCTAACGAACCAAGAGACAGAGTGCGAATTTTAATCGTGGATGACCATGCAGTCGTCCGGCAAGGACTAATAACTTTCCTGGAACTTCAAGATGAAATTGAGGTGGTTGGCGAAGCCAGTAACGGTAAGGAAGCCATTCAACGGGTGAAGGAGCTTGAGCCGGATGTCGTGCTGATGGACCTGGTAATGCCGATAATGGATGGGCTAACTGCCATCAAAGAAATCAAGCTGATGCGGCCCGAAACTGAAATTCTAGCCCTGACCAGCTTTGCCGACGACGAAAAAGTCTTTACCGCTATTCGGAGTGGCGCGACTGGCTACCTGCTAAAAGATGTTCAGCCTCACGAACTGGTCAAATCGGTGCTGGCAGCGGATCGGGGGGAAGTTCAGTTGCATCCTGAAGTCGCTAAAAAGCTCATGCACGAAGTGGTCGCACCCGCCAAAGAAGCCGACTCGCTCGACGAATTGACCGAGCGCGAAAGAGAAGTACTGGGTCTACTGGGGCATGGGATGAGCAACAAAGAAATCGCTTACAAGATCAGCGTAAGCGAGAAAACCGTCAAGGCCCACGTCTCCAGCATCCTGAACAAATTGAACTTGCCGGGTCGTACCCACGCCGCGCTCTACGCTTCCAAGCGTGGACTGGTTCACTAACCGAATTCGGCAACCAAAATTGGATACGATGATAGCTAATCCGAGCCAACCCACCTACAACCCGACGAGCGCTTCCGCCCAAAACACGTCGGCGCTCGGCAAGCGGGTTGTTAAGGTTAGCAGTTTTTAACCGATTGACACAGCTAAACGCCGAGCTTAATAAAACAGGGCTACCGATAAGCCGGACCAACCGCCTTTGGGCTAGAGTGCGGGGCTGGTGGCCTGATCTGCTTGCGCTGCTTTTCTTCGGGGTAGCCGCTTTTGTGATGTTGTGGCCTCTGTCTGGGCATCTGGCGGTCTCGACCACTAACGAAGGGGACGCACTTCAACAGACCTGGTCGATAGGCTGGGCCAGTCACGCCCTGACCACCGACCCGTCCAACCTTTTCAACGGCAATATCTTCTATCCTTATCCAAATACGCTGGCCTATTCCGATCATCTGTTAGCTCAGACCTTCCAGGGGCTGCCGCTCTATCTGCTGACCGGCAATCTGGTGCTGACTTACGGCATCCTGACTCTCTTTTCGTTTATCCTGAGTGGCTGGGGAACCTATTTGCTGGTTAAAGAGATGAGCGGAAGCCGGGTCGCTGGGCTGTTCGCCGGGGTGATTTTTGCCTTTGCTTCCTATAAAATCGGACGACTCTCGCAGCTTAACTTGCTTTCGACCCAGTGGATACCGTTCTGCTTTCTCTTTTTACGCCGGATGCTTTTGCAGGATCGACCGGGGCGCTTTCGAGAACAGGCCCGACAATATTGGGGTACGGCGTTGGCCTTCGCCTTTTTCTTTGTGCTAAACGCGCTTTCCAGCTTCTACTATTTCTTTTATATATTGCCGCTGCTGGCGCTCTATCTGGTAATTTTCTATCTTGGGGCGTGGCGCTGGCCCGGCCCGGCTTTTTTGCTGCGGCTGATTGGCGCGGCTATCGTCGCCTCGATCTGGATTGTGCCGACCCTGCTGCCCTATCTCGCTCTCGTCACCGAGCAGGGAGCCGAACGCAGCCCACGAGAGATAATCCAATTTTCGGCCAACTACCGCTTTTATTTGGGTGTCACCGAAAACAACCTGTTTTGGGGCGGCAATCTGTCACGCTTTTCTGGCCTGGGCGGAGAGCGGGCGTTTTTCCCAGGAGCCTTAGCCTATCTTTTAAGCGCAATTGCTCTGCTCGGCCCTGCCGCGCTCTGGCTCTGGCGCAAATTCCGCCCTCTTAATGAGCCTCTAACTGAACCCAAAAGCCTAAATCAGGGCCTCGCCCCCTCTGAGGAAAAATCGCAACCTCGCCCATTTGCACAACAAAGTATGTCACCGGTGGGAGTAAGTCGAGAACGCTGGACTTTCCTGGCAATCGCGATCTTCTCGGCCCTTATGAGCTTTGGCTGGACGCTCCACCTGCGCGGTTGGGACGTTCCTGGCCCGTATCGCTTGTTCTACGACTATTTCCCCGGTTGGGCCGGACTACGCGCCGCCCTACGTTATGGTCTATTCGTATTGCTGGCGTTGTCCGTCCTGGCTGGTCTTGGTCTGGCCTGGCTCTTACAAGGGATGAGGGATGAGGGCAGAGGGATGAACAAGAAGATCGGTATAGGAAGATTTGCTTTCATCCTTCATCCCTCTGCCCTCATCCCTATTCTTCTGCTCTTCGGGGCGTTCTGGGAGTACCGGGCCGACGTGACCTATATCAACCCTGGCATTTTGCCCAACCCGCCGGAGGTCTATCGCTGGCTGGCAGAGCCGACCCAGGCGGGGGTAGTACTAGAATTGCCATCGCCACCCGACCCGGTCAACCCGCCTTCGATTCGCAACTATTACAGCACTTTCCACTGGCAGCCCATTATCGGCGGCGTTTCGGGCTATCAACCGCCGGTCGAGCTTGACCTGGCTAACTTGATTAACCAATTTCCATCTAATGAGAGCCTGACCGCTTTCCAGGGTATCGGAGTGCGCTGGTTGGTCTACCATCTTAATGACGAGAATACTCCACTGGCCCCTACCGACTGGCAAAAGATCGAGGCGCGACTGGCAAAAACCCCCGAAGTCCGGCTGGTAAAAGACTTCCCAAAAGATCAGATTAAAGTCTACGAATTGACCGCTAACCCCTGGATGCGGCAGGCTTATGCCGGACTATCCGCCGGAGCCGACGTGATCGTTAGCGACTACCGACGTATCCAACCAACCCTGGTCGAACTATTCGAGACGATGCTCCGGCGCGACGGACACACCCTTTATGGCAACGACCGGGCGGGCTACCGCTTCTTAAACTCGCCGCCAACTGGTAAGCCAGTTTCTGCCGGGTTGTTTGTCGCCGACGAGGACCCAACCCTCTATGGCTTTAGCCCTGGCGAGGTCAGTTGGAGCGGTTACGGCCTGAAATTCTACCGACGCACCGAAAAGCTGGTAGCCGCCTACGATGTCGCCCGCGACCCCCAATTAGCAAGTCTGGCAAGGCTAACTGGCCCGCTTGAGATAACGGTTGAGAAGGATCAATTGAAATTTAACGGTAGTGGCTATGGCCTCGGCCTGAGCCTCGACGGTGATGGACGGCTAAACTTGCTTCTGGGAAGCTTTGAGGCCCAGACGATCAAGCTAAACGGAACGGCCTTGCCTCTGCCGGGCGGGTTGGCCCTCTGGCGAAGCGAGAAGCTATCGCCGGGCCAGAAAATCCGGCTCGAACCGGCCTCCGGTCAAGCCCTTTATCTCAACCGAGCCGAACTGGTTGCCTTCGACCCGACCCGTCCTGTCGGTCTGAGCGAAGCGTCCGGGGCGGTCTTGCTCAAGGCTGCCAGCACTCAAAACGGCAATCATTTACTCAGCAATTTTACGGTCTGGACTCCCCCGCTCTCCGATAAAGAACCGGGCAACTACGTTATGACCCTCGACATCTACCGCCGACCCTGGGGAACCCATCCGAGCGGTCACTTCGGCACCTACTCGATTGCCCTGAGCGGACAGGCCCGCCCCCGTGCCATCGAATTCGACTTCGACCCGACTACCCGTAAAGCTTCTGCCCGCCTGGATGGGGCCGGGGTGGATGTCGGGGCCGAAACCTTCAAAGCCGCCGGGGATGGCGATTGGGCCGTCTTCATCACCTTGCGCCGCAACAGCCCAAGTAACCCAAAAGACTTCCCATTGGTCGGCCTGACCCGCCTCTACGAATTTAGCCTCGACAAAAACGAGCTACGCGAAATAAAGCTCCTCCCAGAGCGCCAGTTAGTTTTGCTTCCACCATTAAAATGAGCTAATAAATTTCTTCGGGGTCATGTAAATAATGCAGATTAACATTGAAATTCTGAGCTTTAGGTTCATAACTGCCGCCCCTAACCTACTTACTATAGCAGGGGCGGCCTGGGTTCATCAAATGACGAGGCTCGGATTAGTCGCCGCTCTCATACTTGAAAGAGAGCTTGACTTTAGCACGGTAGGCCCGAATCTTACCATCCTCAACCTGCATATCTAGCTCAACAACCTCGGCAATCCGCAGATCGCGCAAGTTCTTGGAGGCTAATTCGACGGCAGCCGTAGCCGCCTTCTCCCACGACTCCGTGCTGGTCCCGACTAACTCGATTACCTTGTACACACTCTCTGCCATAGCTTTTTCCTTTCACTAAACGTTCTTATTGCACCGCCCCGTGCGGAATAGTTTAGCATCTAACCCAATTGTATCACACCCCTACCAACTGACACCGTGAATCGGGTGCGCGTCAATTTTTTGCACGAGTTCAAACAGTACTAGCAGGAGATTGTGAAAACCTAGCTCCAAACCACTCAAAAGTATATATTAGAAAATTTGTAACTACCCAGTCTTGTCACCCTGAGCCACAGCGAAGGGTCTAGATTCTTCGGCGGGGAGCTATCTAT
>JBBQWM010000058.1:0-36974 GCA_038210655.1 Chloroflexia bacterium | reverse complement strand
GGAGTTGTTCCCCACTCTTGGGCAGATTCCCACGTGTTACTCACCCGTTTGCCACTATCTCTTGCGAGACCGTTCGACTTGCATGCGTTAGGCACGCCGCCAGCGTTTATCCTGAGCCAGGATCAAACTCTCCACACCTTTTCTTTGTACTTCGGCTTGTTGTTGCCAACGCGCTAAAGCATAAAAAATTCAGGTGCTAGTAAAATTGACAGAGATCCTTAAATGTTCCTGTTCTCTTGACGTTTTGCTTGCATTTGCCATATATTAGAAAATGAATTAGAAGCGATGCTTCCAGCTTCTCTATCACTCTCCGATTGTTAAAGTACGGTTCCTTGTAGGCTTAGAGTCAACTAATAATTTACAATTTATCCAAAGGTATATTGTTACTTGAGCCGTCTGCCTTGCCTCGTTTGGAGGCTCTGATAATATATCACACTCGCTAGGGCTTTGTCAAGTCGTTTTTCAGGCTTTTTTCAAAACTCGTTTTAACTTCGAGTTTATTTACTTGCCTTTTACCTGACTTACTCTGAACCCGCTAAAACATTATTTTGCCTTACAATAGCAAAATACTTCAGGCCATTGATTGGTTCTGAAGTTTGCCCCTGGGTTTGGTCGTTACAAATTAGAATGACCGAGCATTTCACCCGCAAGTGCGGTAACACTATTTATACCACTTTAGTTTCAAACAGTCAAGTCTTGCAAGCCCACTTTTCCCACCACTTTTCTACATAATTATCCACCACCCCGGCTAAAGCACTTCAACCCTTCAACCTACCTCAGCGCCAACTAAAGCAGCTTCTAAACCCCACGTAACCGCTTGCTCAAACCCTTCTGCGATTCCTGAGTGACAAGTTGGTAATCTTCCAGCAGTATTCTAAGCATCTCACGATCAGCTCCGCGCAATACTGCACTCTCGTGCGCTTCCATGAGGGCGACTGGATAGCCTTGTCCAAGCGTAAGTTGGTTCCAAATAATTGCCAGCGCCTGATCCAGTTCGGGTTTAGCCAGCCATTCACGGCTAAATTCGAGCCTGACCAATTCAGTTTCGGTTTTTAGATACATAAAGTAAATTTGCTCGGTGAGGGCTGTATCTTTCGGATGGCGGGCGCTATGGCGAAAAGCCGGGCTGGCCTCGCCCACCGCCAGCAACTGCCAGAACAAATCGGCATCTACCAGACCCTGATAGGCTCGATTGCGTCGGCTCATAAAACGCAGCGCCGTAATTACCACATCGCTACGTGGGTTACTGGTATAGCCAATGACCGGGATACCCTGGGTCGTAAATTGGTTTAGCAACGCCAGATACTGCGCGGTCAAAGCTTTACCTTCCTGGCTATTGAGGATCGAACTGGCCCACAACGTGAGTGGCCCATCTCGCAAGCTGAGAGTAGCCTGATATTGGTTGACCAGTCGCAAGGCCACTCTTAGCTCGTCCACCGACATCTGGGCATCCAGCATCAATAACTGGCCCTGACCCTCCTCGTCACTGTCTTCGTCTCCGATAGTCAGGTCTGTGGCAGCCGTTAGTTCGGTCGCGGGGGTATCAGCCTCCCGCGTAGATTTTGTTACCCCATTTAGATAGAGTTGAGTCGTGCTATCGATGTGCGCCAACAACCGTTGCCCATAACCTAGCGCCACCTCGCCGATATTAATAACCTGGCAAAAAGCCATCCCGCCATGTCGGTCAGGTGGAATAGCTGAGCCATCGGTAGCGACTATTAGGTAAGAATCGGGGGCAGTGGCGATAGTATGGCGAAGGTCGAGCGCTTCGACTGGCAGCGCGGCGGCCTGTTTACCACGTGCCAACTGCTCAAGACTAAGCCAGTTCTCTCGTTTGGTCTCGCGATATTGTTTTACGGCCAGGGGCAATTCTTCTTGCTGTTGTTGGCGCAAGCGTTGAAGCGTCCCCGCCTGGATTTGAATCTGGCTCACCAGGTCATTTTGGTTAATTGGCATACTGATCGGCCTCGCTAATTTTTAGACCTACTTTTATCTACTCAATGTGAACATATGTCCAGTTTAGCAGGCTAATTAATGCTTCGCAAGCCACCCAGCGAGAAGTTGTTATAACCTGCTTGCTCAACTCAATAAAGCAATTGTTCAAACTTGAGGTAAAATTTTGAGAGGATCGGGGTTAGGCGTTGCTACAGCTAACCCCGGCAGGTAGGGCTTTGTTGGAGCATTTGAGATAAGGGGGAACAGTCGAGCCGACCCGTTGCCAGAGTTGAATTTCGCGCGGATTTTGCTCTTCCCGATCTTTTTGGCCTTTGATGACGACCCGATCAACCAACTTAAAGTCACTGGTTTGGCGCAGCCAATCGATAGGCCGCCCACCCTCAAACGCTTTGCCTTGCTGTTTTAAGGCCAGTTCAAAGACTTTGCCGTTTTCCTTTAGATAAAGCGATTGGGCATTCGTATCGACCAAAATATACTGAACCGCATCCAGGGGCGGGTTATAAAGGGCCAGAGGAAAGAGATAGCTATAGCGGCGCGGCATCAGATGTGGCCCCAGAAAAGAGGTGCTGGCAACCGAAGCCTCACGCGGAACCCGGTTGACCAGCGCGTTGGTCGGGTCAACCATCGCTTTTTTCTCGGCATTACGCACAATCCCCGGTAAAGGGTTGCGCTCGATTATCTGGACTCCTACCACAAACAACCCCAACACTAGCAGAACTGTCCCCAGACTGGCAAGCGGCCACCCAAACTTTTTAGTGCCGAGGTGACGGTCGCGGGTTATGTTCCAACGCTGTAGCAGACGAACCAGATTAGCACTGCCATAGATTGCCCCCACGATTAGCGGAAAGAGCAGCAAGGCCGAATAATGGCTCTTATAATCAAACTGAGTAGCCCTGATGCTGAGTAAATTGATCGCTACAATGGGCAGCGCGAATAGCATTATGCTTGGACTAAAGAGCGGCAAAAGGGCGAACGGCAGCAACATCAAAACTAGATAAGTCAGCTTTTTAAGCGTAAAGACGCGCTGGATCGTTTTGATTGGGTTCGTGATGGTATTCTTCAGGACATCGGGCAAATTCTTGCCCAGGTCGCCATAAGTGGTCGAGATGATCGTATCTGTGTTGGCGATATATTCGCGCTGTTCGGCTGAAATTTGCACCGGTTGGGTCGCGGGTGGGGCAACCAGTGTACCGGGCGTAATAAAGGCGGGCAGAATAAAGCTAAAGATAATCACAAAGTAGATTGGAGCCAGTACCAACGGCGGCAACCAGAGTTTGAACGAGATACGCTTGCGGTTTAGCAGACCGTACAGCCCAAACATGGCAACCACCAGCGAAACCTCGGTGCGGGTGGCGATTGCCAACAACGCAAACAGGCCAAATCGCCATCCGGCCCCTTTTTGGAAATAGTAGAAAGCGAAAAGCAAGGCGACCAACCCCGGCGCACGTAGATTGAAAGGCAGCAGATTAAAATAGGCCAGCGTCGGATTAAGCAAATAGACCGCCGCAAAACCCAGCCCGACCGGACGACTTCCCAACTTGTCGCGGGCCAGCCAAAAAACGGGCAAGGCTCCCAACGCCAGAATAACCGTCTCGATAAAAAAGAGGGTATGCGGGGAAGGCAGCAGCCAGTAGAGCGGGGTAAACAAAGTCAGAATTGGCATCCAATCGACGGTAAAAGCGCTGGTGGAATAAGCAAAATCGCTTTGCTCCATAAAGCGGCCTTCACTGCTGTTCCAGAGGGCTTGCTCGAAATAAATCTGATCGTAACCGGTCTGATAAGTTTCGTACTTATAGGCGGAAGCCAGGCTAAAAACCAGGATATAGAGACACAACGCCGCAAAAAGCAAGCGTCCAGCGTGCTGATCGAACCAACCGTAAAGGCGTTGCCAGCGTCCGGTCTGACCCGCCCGCACCTTACTTTGCTCGACCGGCCCGGTTAAAGTTGGATCAAGTTGAGTGGCGCGTGCAATATCAAAAGAAGCTTCAGCCAAAGTACGACGTTCTCCTTATAATCACAAATATGCTAAAATTCCCAAAATTGGCCCAATTAAATCACAATGTTGAGCGGGCCAAGTATAGCATCAGCCTAAGAGTGGGTCAAGAAAGCTTTCCCGACTCACAAATATATAAACCCTAATGACCTATAGCATCATTACATGGCTAGACGGGTTAATTTTAAGTGCTATAATATTGTCATAAATTCTGGCAATCCTACCAATCCTCTTGACTTAACTTTTGGGGATGGTTAATTATTCTGGCTTTAGATTGAGGCAATAAGTTGCAGCAGATTGAACCTACTGAACACTTGAACGAACCTATCACTAACCCGCCTGTTAACCCGGCTTTTGAGGACTCCTCAACTGGCTCTTTCATTCCGGCGAAAAGTGAAGATGAGCTTACACCTGGAAATGCTTTGAGCAATCTCAAACTTTTTTTCCGAGTTGGTCAAAATGGTTCGGAAAATGAACTAGATCGGAAACGTTCTCTACTACTTTTAATGATGGGAGCCGTTTTGATTTTTATCATAACGACGTTTCCGTTAACTATTTTATTGGGTTTATCCAAAAGTGGCGATGTTCAAAGTACGGTAGTCGGCTCCCTCGCTTTGCTAGTCGCTTTCGGTTTGGTTTTGTTGAACCGGATCAAGACTGCCAGCTATGCTTTCCTGGCCGGGGTCATGCTGGCCCTCTTGCTACGGAGTCTGGATAATTCCGGTGGAAATCTTGCTACTATTTCCTTCAACTATTTTGCTATTGCGGCCTGTATAGCCCTGGCCGGATTGATAATTGACCAGATGGCTCCCTTTATCATAGCCGTATCCGGGATTTTAGGATTTGGTCTGGCCTTATTGGTTTATGCTTCCAACAACTCAATCGATACCGGGTTAATAGTGCAGACCTTTCTTTATGGGGCCGGTCTGCATCTTATTATGGCGCTGATGTCGTGGGGCAATGCCCGTGCGATCCACCGGGTGCTTGGTCGCTTAAACTTGCAAAACCACGAGTTATTGGAAGCTAATGCACGGCTAAAACAAACTGCCCAACGCGATGTGACCCTCGGAAATCTTATTAGTGATCTTTCCAGCGACCTCTCCCAAATCAGCTACGACCAATCCAATCGTTCACAGGGCCAGGCCCAATCAGTTGCAATTGTCACTAGCACCCTCGAAGAGTTAGGGGCCACCGCCCGCCTGATTGCCGAAGTCGCCGAAAGCGTGGTAATTGCTACCGAACAGGCCCTGGAAACGGCTGAGTCCGGCGGTCAGGCGGTCGGCCTGAGCATCGATAGCATTAGTACCTTGACTGTTCAGGTCGAGGGGATCAGCGAAATTGCCAGCGAATTGGGCAAACAATCCAAACAAATCAGTGAGATTGTAGAGACGATTAGCGATCTGGCCGACGAGACCAACTTGCTGGCCCTCAACGCCACTATCGAAGCGGCAGGGGCAGGCGAGTACGGACGGCGCTTTGCAGTAGTAGCCTCCGAAGTTCAAATGCTTGCCAATCGCAGCCGCAACGCCAGCCGTGATGTACAGGCCATTTTGGGTAAGATTCGCCGTCTGATCGATAGTACCCTTCTGGCAACCGAGGGCGGTTTGAACGAGGCTCGCCGGATGAGCGAGGTCGCCAGTCAAGCCGGGGAGTCCATCGAGCAAATTATCGAGACAGTCGAAAGTACCACCTATCTAGCCCGCCAGATCAATCTTACTACCCAGCAGCAACGCAGCGCTACCGAGCAAGCGGTCGAAATGGTACGCCGAGTCGCCGGGGACTCGCGGGAGGCGGCGACCCGGGCCAGCCAGTTACTTGCAGTCAGCGACCGTCTCAGCCAGACCGCTACCCATTTGCACCGGGACTAGCTTCCCGGCTACAATCCAGGTAGAATAAAAACAAAACGGTAGCTTAAAAATGGTGGGTTAAAACGGTAATTTGCCGCCCGGTTCTTTGCCGGGTAAGCCGCCTATTTCAGCTAAGACCGACCATTAGAATGAAACTTATCATCTGTTTCGCTCGTATATCTGGCGAGAACTTGGAAACTTAAATCTTTGGTAGAGAAATTCGGATAAGAGCAATGGATTTTAACCCGTATAAAGTGCTTGCAATCGACCCTAGCGCCGATGCAGACGTTATAAATGCAGTTTATCGTACCTTGAGCAAAAAATATCATCCCGATGTAAATAAAGCGCCCGATGCCGAGTCGAGGATGCGCGAAATTAACCGTGCCTACGAAATGCTCAAAAACCCGGAGCAGCGTAAGCGGTTGGACGAGTCGCTGGCTCGTGAAAGTGGGCCGGGTCGGGCGGGTAATAGTTATACCCCACCGAGGGCGGCCCCACCCCGCACTGGCCGTTCCACTACCAATACTCGTTCGAGCGGTCCGGATTGGTCGGATGTGGCGGAGCAAGTTCGGAAGCGGGCCGAGAGTACTATTAATAATCTTCGCAACGACTTTCGCCCTGCCGCTCCAGCCGATAAGACCCTTTATTTTTATCAGAAGCAGTTGTCGGATGAAAGCCAGCGTAAGAGCTTGAAAATCGCGGTTTTCCACGATAGCGCCACTAACCGTAAGGTCTGCAATATTCACTCCAGCGCCCCCAACGGTCGAGGTCAGGTAACGACTGGTGAGGTCTTTTTGGACTCGGCGGGCATGTTCGATCTGACGTTGGCGATGTCCGAGGCCGAACGGATGCTGGGGGAGCCAACCTCGCCGATTGAAATGAACGCCGATCACGATGTATATTTCCGGCAGGCCGTTCCTGGTTTGGGCCGCACTTACATTGGGGTCGAAGTTATCAAGCGGACACGCGGGACCGGTGGTAAAGAAGCCCTCCTGCTGCTCGGCGAGAAAAATGCCCGTACCGAAAAGGACGGCGTAGTCGCCGAACAAACCCCTAAACAACTCCAGCAGATCGGTCGCATCTTCCAGAGCGCCCTTCAATCGATGCGCTAAATCCTTTGGTCTAATTGAAATAAAAAAGTAACTACTCAGGCCGGGCGACCACACAGGGTCGCCCCTACAACCGATTTTGGGTAGGGGCGACCCTGTGTGGTCGCCCAAAGGGAAGACTGAGTAGTTACAATAAAAAAGCAAAACACCCTGGCTTTTCTTTTCAGAGAAAAGCCAGGGTGTTTTGCTAACAGGGCCCAGCCCCATTTCATTTACAAACCTACCAGATCAGTAGCCGCGCTTTTTATCTACGACATTCTTTAGGGGTTCTCCCTTCAGGTAGTTATCAAGATTGGTGCAGAAAAACTCGACTACCCTCGGCAGTAAGCGCTTGAATAGTCCGGCAGTGTGCGGCGTAATAATAACGTTGGGTAGCTTCCAGAGCGGCGAGTCGGGCGATAGCGGTTCACGCTCGAAGACATCTAGCCCGGCTCCGGCAATTTGGCCCTTTTGCAAAACTTCGATCAACTCGGCTTCCCGGACAAGCGGGCCACGTGCGATATTTATTAGATAGGCACCTGGTTTCATCAAAGCTAGTTCGGCGGCTCCCAGCATACCACGGGTTTGGGGCGTAAGTGGCGCGGTTACAACCACAAAATCAGATTGGGCTAACAGTTCGGGTAATTGATCGGTTGTAAAAGCCTCGTCCAGAAAATGGGCTTCCGCCTTTACATTGTGGCGGGTAGCGATCACCCGCATACCAAAGGCTTTTGCCCGTCGCCCGATCTCCCGACCAATCTCGCCATAGCCGATCAACCCAACCGTCTGCCCGTGTAGCTCGTCGATCAGGCCCAATTCGCGCAGAGGGCCGTGCGCCCACTCGCCTCGCCCCTGAGCGGCCCAATGTTGGGGCATCGCCCGCGAAAAGCACAATATAAAAGCCAGTACCTGATCGGCGACCGACCGGGCGATTACGCCCCTGCCGTTGGTAACGACTACCTCACTCTCGACCAGTTCTTTGATATTTAGCAAGCGATTGACCCCTACAAATGGAACATGAATCCATTTAAGCTTAGTCGCTGCCCGAAACTGCTCGGCTTTCAAATCGGAGGCGTAAATTATATCGGCTTGCGGCAAAATACTGGCTGCCTCAACTTCGGTTGCCCGGTTTTGTCCACCCGAAGTCACCTGCCGTTCCATATCGTTCGGCTTGTTTTCCTGCTCAAACTTGAGACCATTAATAAAACGCCCGCCGGAAGGTTCTAAGACTTTTTCAATCTCGGCAGCCAGTGGCCCCGGTAAGCTTATATCCGAAACTACGGTTATCTGACTCAATTATGGTTCTCCCTCTAAATAAAAAATTACAGGCTCACACTGTATCAAAAGCGATTACTCGCCAGTTTGTCTGAGCTATTCAAAGTTCAAGATTTAACACAATCTTTTAGAAGGGTGAGCGAGAGAGACAACCTCGGCTCCTTGCATCCCCATTTTTCAAACTATTCAAAAGTTTTATACTCAGGACGAGGCTATCGTGGTGTTAAGAATACCATAAGACGTGCTAGAGGGCTACCTGGAAATAGAAAGAGGGCAAGGGAAGCGTCAGTTATAGACGCACCTCCCCGGTTTTAGGTGTAGCTCAAGCTGGCTAGTTTGCAAAAAATTGACGCGCATCCAATTATATATTACCCAACCGATAAGACCTGGCAATATGTTATACTGAGCTATAACCAGGTCAAAACAAGTTAACATAAGAAAGGAAGGGCCATTAAGATGGGTTTCAAGGTTGAAACTGGTTTTGAGTACACCCACGATTTGGCAGAAGTGCCAAAGGTTGCTAAACAGGCCGAAGCATTGGGTTACGATGGTATCCATTCTTCCGAAACATCCAACGATCCTTTTTTGCCGCTAGTGCTGGCGGCAGAGCATACGGAGCGCCTTACGCTAAGTACAGCAGTCGCGATTGCTTTCCCTCGTAGCCCGATGGTGACGGCCATGATGAGTTGGGATTTGCAGCGTTTTTCCAAAGGGCGGTTTGTGTTGGGGTTGGGTACGCAGATCAAGGCTCACAACGAGCGCCGCTTTAGCACCCCCTGGACGGCTCCGGCTCCCCGCTTGCGAGAGTATGTTATGACTTTGCGGGCGATCTGGAATACTTTTCAGACCGGCGCAAAGCCGGAATTTAAGGGTGAACATTATCAATTCACCCTGATTAACCCCATGTTTAACGCTGGCCCAATCGAGTATCCTTATATTCCCGTGCATCTGGCGGCGGTTAACCCGGTCAATGCGATGGTAGCCGGTGAGGTTGCCGACGGTATCAAGATTCACCCTTTCAACACGCCCTCTTACGCTAAAGCGGTGTTGCTGCCTGCCGTTCAGAAAGGCATGGATAAAGCCGGGCGCTCGAAAGATAATTTTGAGTTTTGGGGTGGTGGTTTTGTGGCGACGGGCAAAGATTGGGCGGCGGTCGAAGAGAGTGTCGAGGAGGTCAAAAGGCGAATTTCGTTCTACGGTTCGACCCCGACTTATCGCCCGGTCTTGGAGCATCACGGCTGGAACGACCTCAGCGAACAACTCCACAAAATGAGTATTACGAACCAGTGGGCCGAAATGCCCAAAATTATCTCGATGGAAGTGGTCGAACAATTCGCGGTCGTCGCGCCCTACGATCAAGTCGCGCAGAAGATGAAAGAGCATTTTAGCGGAGTGGCTAACTGTATTGACTTTGCGGATCAGGCCAAGCTTTTGGAAGATCAGGACCTGGTAAAGCAAATCGTACGCGATCTCCAAAAATAATAATTTTGGTAGGGCGACCCTTAATTTTGTAAGAGCGAGCTTCTGCTCGCGATTGAACACGCACCCGTTACTTCAATCGCGAGCAGAAGCTCGCTCCTACAGGGGTTCAAGCACCTTGCAACTAACTATAAGAAGTTAGACAAAGCCTATTTTAATTTGTAACTACTCACACCGGGCGACCACATAGGGTCGCCCCTACCCGAAATCGGTTGTAGGGTGCGACCCTGTGTGGTCGCCCAAAATGGGTAAGCTGAGTAGTTACTTTAATTTTATCCCGTGCCTTCTGTCTATCCCTGTTAATTCCCCGAAAAGAAAAGCGACCCATGCGGGACTCGAACCCGCGCTGAACCGGCTGACAACCGGTCGTCTTTGCCACTAAACGAATGGGCCATTAGAGGAGTGGTAGGAGGGAATCGAACCCTCGCCGGGTGCATGGCGAACACCAGTCATGCCGTTAGACCACTACCACAAAAAAGTTGGTGGAACTGAAGGGAGTCGAACCCTTACCGCCGACTCTGCCGGAGTCGCACTCTCCCGATTAAGCTACAGCCCCAATAATTGATGTCCCGGACTGGAATTGAACCAGTGACCTCCTGCTTTTCAGACAAGCGCTCTACCGATTGAGCTACCAGGACAGACAAGGGTACTCAATGAGAATTGAACTCATACATCCAGGGTCACGACCTGGCGCTCTGCCTTTGAGCTATGAATACCATTTTTGGTCAAGGTGAGAGGGTTCGAACCTCTGCTACCAGCTCCCGATGCCGGGGCGCTACCGCTACGCAACACCCTGCTTAGGCTACGACAAAATAGACCTGTGATCTGGATGGGAGGAATTGAACCTCCTGCCCCGGCGCTCCAAACGCCTGATGCAACCGTTACACTTCACCCAGTTAAATTGGCTGCGGCGGCAGGAGTTGAACCTGCATAGAGGGTTTCAAAAACTCTCGTCCTACCGGATTAGACGACACCGCAAAATTAGATGGCTCAGGCTCCTGGATTTGAACCAGGACTTTTAGTTTCAGAGACTAACGTCGCTACTGAGTTAGACCAAGCCTGAATAAATGGTACTCGCAGCCGGATTCGAACCGGCGTTCCCTGGGTGAAAACCAGGCATCCTTGTCCCCTAGACGATGCGAGCATTTAAGAGGTATCAGGTGTAAGGTGTAAGGTATCAGGTGTCAGGTATTAAAGGTTGGTTGAAAGCTGATACCTGACACCTTACAACTACCCATGGACACGGTTGGACTCGAACCAACGTCTCGCCCGTTTATGAGACGGGTGCTTTAACCAACTTAGCTACGTGTCCGCTCGAAGTGGGGCCGAATAAGGGCTTTGAACCCATGACCTCCTCTTTACGAAAGAGGCGCTCTACCGACTGAGCTAATCCGGCCTGGACGGACGTACTAAAACATGCCGAGTGAAGGACTTGAACCCTCTGCATTTCGCTTACAAGGCGAACGCTCTGCCAGTTGAGCTAACCCGGCCTGGACAAAACTTTTGAATGGACCAAAGGAGAATCGAACTCCTGACCTCCTTCTTGCAAGAAAGGCGCTCTCCCAATTGAGCTATTGGCCCTTGTAGACTGTCGGATAATCGACTAAACCGGCCTAAAATAAGGCTTTGTCGATGAATTCAGTGGTGTAGTGAGGTTTAGTTCCTAAATTTAATTTTTCTCTGCGTCCTCTGCGTCTCGGCGGTGAGTAATTACTTATTTTCTTGGAGCGTCAGAGCGGATTTGAACCGCTACCGTCTGGGTGGAGGCCAGGGGTGCTACCTTTACACCACCGACGCATTTGCTTTATTAGCTGAATGTAGTATATCAACCACAAGCGGAATTGTCAAGGGGTTTTGGCAGCAATTTTAAAAGATTGCTTACCTGATTATATACTATAGATTAGCAAAAATCCAGGGGTTAGGGTTTGGCAGTTGGTCTGGGAGAACCGCCGCCACTAAGGAGCGCGGTCAGCACCCCTTTGCCTTGAATGGTAAAAACGAAAGTTGGCTTGCCTTTGAAAGGGGCCGTCCCGCTCAAGTCTTTGAGCATCGGTTGAGCGCCAACCACCAGGTTCTGTTCGTCTTTGTTGTAGACTGCCAGGGTCAGACCGCTCCCATCAAAGAGCGTAATCGAGGAAACATAGACTTGCCAGCCCGCCGACTTCAAAATTGCTACGTTATCTTCGAGCAAGCGGGACGGATCGGCCTCCGAGGTATAAAAGTTGTAGCTCCAGCCTTTGGCAGCATTCCCCACGCCCGCGCTACGGGTAAAATTCGCCACAAAATTATCCAGAAAAACTTGATCCACCTCTACTTTGGCGGCATTGTTCAGGGCCGGAAGTCCATTCGCGTCTAGCGCCAGGGTGGTCGGATTGGCGGTCGTAGCTGGCCTGGTCGGGTTGATCGCCGGAGTCGTTAAAACAGGCGTAGTGACGGGTGGCGTTACCGTCGCTGATGGTGCTGTCGTCAAGGGAACGGTTGAAGGGATGGCGGCGGTTGAAGTAGTAGAGGTCGGGGCAACTAGAGTAACGGTAGAGGTTGGCGCTGTAGTCGTTGAGCTTTCGCCGCAAGCTACCAGCAGATAAGCCAGCGCAATCGAGGCTATCAGGCTCGCTCTAAAGCGTTTAAATCCGAACATCCGGGGAAATACTCCTGTTAACCGGTTAAAGATAGGCGGTCAACTGTTTGGTGGCCCGGCGCATGTAATAAATTATCATACCCAATTTGGCATCGCGTTTGGACATAACGGTCAGGACGGCTTTTTCCCCGACCGCCATCAGTAAAATATCGCCGCCTTCACCCCGGATAAAAACCTGTTCGAGATAGCCCCGGCCCAATTCCAGGCTGATCCGTTCGGCAAGCGAGAGCAAAGCGGCGCTCATGGCTGACACGCGGTCTTCTTCGGTGGTATCAGGCAAAGTCGAGGTTAAAATCAGACCGTCAAGCGTGATAACCGCCGCCGCTTCAATATCGGAGGTAGTAGCCTGGAGCCGACGTAATTCATGGTTCATGGCAAGCTGACGGTTGCCCGCGTACATCGACACTATTCGTCCTCCGCTTCTTCGAGAATGGTGTAGAGTAGTTCGAGAAGCACTTTACGTACCTGTTCCCGGTCTTTGGCTACACAGGGTAGAATCTTGACATCACTAGCTAATCGCAACGAAAAGCGAATATCTTCGGGAGCCCAGGCATTGTCAACATCCTGCTTGTTGCAGGCCACGATAAAAGGGGTTTTGCGATAAGAGGTAAAGAAATCGATAATCCGGCTGGTTTCGCGGAAAGTATCAGGCCGGGTACTATCCACCAATACGATCAGGCCGAGCATGCCTTCCGAGAGGATTTCCCACATAAAATCAAACCGTTTTTGGCCGGGCGTGCCGAACAGGTGCAACACCAGGTCTTCGGCAATTGCAATCCGCCCAAAATCCATTGCAACGGTCGTTTCTTTTTTAATCAGGCTAGTTTCATCGGTAGCTTTGCGCTCGGTCGAGATTACATCAATCTCGCTGATCGCTTTAATAAACTCCGTTTTACCTGCCGCAACCGCGCCAGTTATCACCATCTTGACCGTTTGCACGGCAAAGTCCTCCGTCTAAATCCCGTTATGTGCTAATCGCACCTACATCGCACTAATATAGATAAGCTAAGACGTTATAAGCTTGCTCTCGCAAAGCTATTTCTTCCCATAAAACCACTCATATCCTAAAAAGTATTCTAAACTGGAAAGGCCGCCCGGTGGACAACCTGTTTCGCTTGCCCCTTGAGCCAGCCAGTTATTGCTCCGAACGCTATTGGCCGCCTTTGAAGTAGGCGATTAAGCGTTGAATAAGTTTTCGTTTGGGCCGCGAGTCATAAACTACTCCCCCCGACCCAGGGGCCGGAGTACGTGGTTTAAGACCATTAGAATTGCCATTGGTGCTGGCATTATCTACTGCGGTTGTGTTAGCGCCGTAACCACCAGTCGCTACTCGACCGGCTGAAGCAGCGCCGACCCGCGGCCCATTAGCCCCCCCCTGGGGTTGTACCTGCTTGGTTAATACTACCAGGCCCGCCGACAAGAAGCCGTAGATGATACGCGCTACCTCAAAATCCCCCAGGGCAGTCTGCTGGGCGATCTGGCGGATGCTAGAGACCCCGTTGATCCGAGCAAAGACCCGCCATTCGTCGGGGGTCAGGTTGACCCCTTTGGCTTTCTCGTGGGGCTGATCGCTAAAGCGAACCACCACATCAAGATTTGGAATGCGGTCTTTGATCCGCGCCCATTCATCAATTCGGCGCGTGCCTTCCATAATAATATTCTCGATGGAAAGTGGGATAATCACACTTTCCGGGGGCGGGGCTACATCCGGTTCAAAACGAAAATCCCCTTCAGTCCAACCGAAGAGGCCATAGGTAATTTCTTCAATTTGGAGCCGGACACATTTATGTATTTCCTCCAGCGTGACCATCCCGCGTTGAACCAGAATCGCCCCCAACGGCTTGTTCGGCTCCTGAGTATGCTGGATACGCAGGGCTTGAGCGCACTGTTCGCGGGTCAACCGGCCCATCCGCACCAGGATGTCACCGATCCGTTCGTCCTGGTTAAAATGGGTCGCATAAACCAGTTTCCCATTTTGGAAATACAGCTCTGCCCGGTCGCCCGGCCTCTGCAAGGTGAGTCGGCCTGTTTTATAGCCCCGATCCACCAGATAGAGAAATTCGGAGAGACCAAAGTCCCTCAAGTTGCCGACCAGCGCCATTCCTTTTACTCCTCACACGCCTTAGATTGCGTGCCAGACGTAGTACAATGTAATGTTATGACCAGGAGGACTCAGGTAGCCCATTATTTTGTGGAAATAAAGTTTACTCTGACAAACCTCAATAGCTGAACATAATTATAACATTCAGGCTGTAGCATGGTCAATAGTATATCCGAGTATGGATGAGCGTCAGTTTTTTGCAAAATAGCCAGGCTGTACCACCCTCTAAACCGAGGAATGGGTATAGGTTAGAAATTTTTCGCAGAAAATTTCTAACCTATACTTTTGAGTGGTTTGGACCGGGGTCTTCAAGGTCACTCATTTTTAGGGTTTGAACCCATGCAAAAATTAACGCTCACCTTCCGAGTATCATGATTTCCGAGTATCATGTTTGTAGCGGTAGCAGAGGTTAGAGATCGAAACAAGGACCAGCCAGTCTGCCTTTAATGGGCTGCTTCATGTCCTTGCATGAGGTTTTCGAGGGCGGTTTTTACCCCTTCCGGGTCGGAAGTGTAGGCATAAAACTGCTGAACGCTGGATGGGCCGGAAACCATTAGCCGCAACCCGGCTTCGATAGTAACGGCCTTGAGACCCGTGCCATTCCCCTTACGCGGCTTAATAACCCCAATCACGATCTTAGTCACCCGCGCGTCGTCGCGTAGCAACTCTACCACTCCATAAGCCGGAGCGATCAGGGTGGTATGTTTGCCGTTAAATTTTGGGCCGCGCAACAGGCCGCGAGGTTTATCCGCCATTCTAAATCTCAAATTTCTAAACTATTACTTTAACAAACCTCATCAACTCAACATAATTATAACACTCAAATTGCAGCAAGGTCAATAGGACAGTTGTGTAAGTTGTAATAGGACGACTAATCCAGTATAATTAGGGCCGAAGTACGGACACGGGGCGTTGCAGTGGTTCCGAAATTATTTGAAATTACTCTATTTCTATAGAACACGATTTTTGTTTTGAGCCTGTAAACTTAGCTTTAAGAGCAGAAAATGAACTTAAAGTGAGTGTGCTAGGCGAAAGTCCTATAGAAAAGAAAGCGTTTTTAGGAGAAGGTTGCAATGACCGCCGAAGAACTAACCCAGCTGCGTGAGGCTTTGTTGAATGGGCGCAAGGTATGTGTAATTAATCTAGCGGCTTTCAGTATGGCAGTCGGCAATATTACTAATTTAACCGACACTGGTTCCTCCTTTAATTTAAGCCTTAACAATGATAAGGGCGAGCAAGTTGCTTTTGCTCTGGAAAATCCAGTGAACCTGGTAACGACCCCCACCGGCTATCGGTTGGATAGCGATAAGTTGGTCTTGCAGGTCGATTTTATGCCGGAATAGCCTACCTTTCAAAGGTTATCAAAAATCTAGTAAAGAAGTTAAAAATGAGCGTTGAATATATCGAGCCGGAAGAGATTGAGGTAGACCGCACCAAAGGTGAGTTGCGGATCAAATGGAACGATGGTCATGCCGGGTTTAGCGAGTTTGTGACCTTGCGCTGGAATTGTCCGTGCGCGGCCTGTCGGGGGGAGATGGGTACGCCGGGTCGCCTCGATTTTATCCAACAGCTTGGGCCGGACGAAAGCAAAATGGAGCGGTTGGAAGCCGTTGGTCTCTACGCCCTCAAACCAGTCTGGAGAGATGGTCACGAGACCGGCCTCTATACCTACGAACACCTGCGTGATCTGTGCCAGTGCGCCCAGTGTATGACCGAGCGGCCCAACAAATTCAGAGCTAACCGGCAATTGGTAAAATAGCTATTCGGCGGTGGTATCATACGCCCTTTTCTTACAGGACAAAAAAGACTGTGAATACTGAGCTTGATTCGGCCTCATATCATATAGAGTCGCATTGGTTGGGGGAAGACCCGACACCCCGGACGTTGCTAGTGGTCTACGCTCACCCAGATGACGAGAGTTTTGGTAGCGCCGGAGTGATTGCGCGATATGCGGGGACCGGCACGACGGTGCATTACATCTGCGCGACTCGTGGCGAATGTGGTACGGTTGCACCCGCTGTGCTGGCGAAGTCCGGCTATAGCGATATAGGAGCTTTGCGCTCGGCGGAGCTTATGTGTGCGGCGCAAGCGCTTGGGTTGCGGTCGGTGCATTACCTGGGCTATCGTGATTCGGGCATGCCTGGTGCGGCGGATAACCAGCACTCAAATGCCTTCATGAATGCCCCTTTGGAACAGGTGAGTGGGCAGGTAGTCGGCTTGATCCGGCTTTTGCGGCCCCAGGTTGTGTTGACCTTTGGCTCTTATGGTGGCTATGGTCATCCCGATCACATCAAGATACACGAAGCGACAGTGGTGGCTTTTAAGGCGGCCAACGACCCGACCCGCTACCCAGAGCAAATCAGCGCCGGGTTGGGAGTCTGGCAGCCGAGCAAGCTCTATTTTAATACCTTCGGGACAACCTGGCTCAAACTGGGTATCCGGGGGTTGCGTTTGATCGGACGCGACCCGCGCAAGATTGGCGAGAATAAAGATGTAGACATCGTTAAAGCTGCCGAGCAAGCTACTCCCATTACCACCAGCCTCGATTGTGGGGCCTATCTCGAACAGAAAGAACGGGCCTGGCGCTGTCACCACAGTCAGGCCGGAGACCTGGGCCGTACCCAAAAGCTACCCCGCCCGATCCGCCGCTTGCTATTTGGTACGGAACATTTGACACGGGCGATCCCAGCCTGGCCCGACCACCACCCCAAAGAACACGATTTATTTTCTTAAAGCCTGAACCCCGGTTAGAAAAAGTTTGTGATATATCTAACATACATGTGTGATCTTTTTCCTATTTTTAATCCGGCCCATCGGTTAAAATAGATAGTACTCTCGTACAAGCTGCGATTGGCTGAAGAAATTTAGGTCAATAGTTCGCTATGATGGGTGGAGAGTGCAAAGCTGGGACAAAAATCTGGCTCAGGAACAGAGCCGCCACTGGCGCGGTTAGTTCGCCGGTTGGAAAACACGGTCACGAGGTGGATAGGAGAAACCCGGCAGCGAACCGGGTTTTTTTGTGACTTTCTGCCCGGTCGTCCGTCTAATTTGGCTAGAAAGGCCGGGGGGTCTGAAACAAGTACGGTTAGTAGGGGTTAGAAAGGTAGAGAAGCCTGCATACTGAGGTTGGGCTACATAATATAAACTCGCTCAATAAATAAAATGTCCTAGCACTCGTACTTGGTTTATTATAAATAAATGAGGTAAAGAGAGATTTGAAATGGCAACCTTAGTAAGTGAAAATGGCTCCCAGGACCACCTACCTCTGGCAAGGTTGGAACCACTGCCGGAGCCAGCCCAGACCACAATCCAATTACCCCGTCTAATTCCTCTGACTCGCCCAACCCGGTTGGAATTATGCTTTTGGGGGACTCGTGGCTCGATCCCGGTCTCCGGCCCTGGCTATTTGCGATATGGCGGCAATACCAGTTGTGTAAGCCTGACCAGCGATAGCGGTCATCTGTTTATTTTTGATTGTGGCTCCGGGGCGCGTAATTTGGGCAATTATCTTTTATCTCCCGAATGGCCTGTTTTTAGTTCCTCTCATCCTTCGGCTCCTACTCCCAATTCTAACAACGCTAGTCCTCTCAAAGGTTATATTTTGTTGAGCCATACCCATTGGGATCATATTCAGGGGTTCCCTTTTTTTGGGCCGGTTTTTGGGCCGGGGCATCAATTTAATATTATCGGTTCGAGTAATTATTCCGAGACATTGGCCGCGATCCTGGCGGGGCAGATGGAGCAACGCTATTTCCCGGTCAGTTTTTATTCGCTTCCGGCCCGTCTGGAATTTTATTCGATTGGCGAAAAGCACGACGAATTGACACTGGACGGCGTGAAGATAACTACGTTACAATTGAACCATCCGTTGCCAAGTCTGGCCTACCGGCTTGACCTGGGCGCTAAGACCCTGGTTTACGCGACCGACCACGAGCCGCTAAAACTACCCAACCCGCAGCCCGGTGTTTTGCTGGGGGATGATGTAATCGACCGCCGATTGGTGGAATTGGCGACCGGGGCGGATATTCTGATCCACGATGCCCAATACTCGGCGACCGAACTGGTTCAGAAGGTCGGTTGGGGGCATAGCTCGGTCGAGGTAGCGGTCGATATGGCGGTTCGAGCCGGGGTAAAGCAATTGATCCTCTTTCATCACGACCCGAACCACGATGATGATACGATTGACGGTTTGGTCGTAGCGGCTCGGCAACGTGCTATTTCGCTGGGCGATTCTAAGCTCGAAATTTTGGCGGCGAGCGATGGGCTGAGCCTGGCCCTGTAGATCAGGCTTTGGGATTTCTCTCGGAATATTATTTTTACTCGAACCACTCATCCACAAACTGTATAATCGGATGAGTGGTTATTTTTATTAAGAAAGCGAGATAAACAAGCTTATGAGTGGTGATGAATTGCTGGCTACCTTGAATAAGGGGCGAGCGGGGTCGATGTTGGAGGTTCTTGATATTAAATTTACGTTGGCTACGCCGGAGCGAGTGACCGCGACAATGCCGGTTGGCCCGGCGACGAGCCAACCGCTTGGGTTTTTACACGGTGGCGCATCGGTCACGCTGGCGGAGACTATCGCTTCACTTGGTACAGCGCTAAATATCGACCCGACCCGCCAGACCGCCTTTGGGCTGGAAATCAATGCCAACCACCTTCGCTCCCGGCGGGATGGGCTGGTAACGGGTGAGGCGACCATACTTTACAAGGGGCGCACCAACATGGTTTGGGATATTAAGATAAGCGATGAGGAAGGCAAGCTGTTGTGCGTCTCACGTTGTACGGTTGCTATCGTGGATCGACCGCCGCCCAATCCGGTCGATTGGAAATGGTTACAAACTGGGGGAGAGCCAAAAGAGTAATAGGTGAGGTTGTTAGCAAATTGGGAGGGGAAGATTATGATGAACACCGACGGAGTAGTCTGGGCCAATGTAGAGGATCAGGCTGTCCGTGAGCTTTTCAAAGGTATCAGCTTGCGACGGTTATGGCGCAGTGAGACCGGCGCACAAGCCTTAGTGGTAGAGATTGGACCGGGGGCTTGCTGGGAAGGGTTGGATGTACACCAGCCCGGCCCGGAAGAAGTATACGTTGTGAGCGGTACTTTTAACGATGGCGTACGCGATTATCCGGCGGGAACTTTTATTCATAATCCGGCGGGTTCTAGCCATATCCCTCAATCCAAAACTGGCTGTACTATCTTTGTCTTTTATCCAGAAGGCTAATGGGTTTAACAAGCGAACTAAAAAAGCAGGGCTGCATCATACTGAAGATGCAACCCTGCTTTTATGAACCGCTTAACCCTGAGTTACAGGGTAATCTTACATCGAGCGGTCGGTACGCCGATAGTTGGAGTCGGTTGTGTTGTCAAAAGGCCGATCTAGCGTATCACCAAGATCGCCCTCCACGTCCGCATCGTGGGCTGCGTGGGTAGCTTTGTCGCCCGTCGCACTACCAACTGCGCCGCCAATCGCCGCCCCTGCCGCCGTCCCAATCGGGCCTGCGACCGAACCAATCGCGCCACCAACGACTGCGCCAGTCGCACCACCAGCCATCGGCCCAGCGCTACTACCTTTGTCATTTTCGGCTACGTGAGCGGCCCCGGCCCCGGCAGCACCACCGATAGCCGCACCCGCCATAGCCCCGGCAGGCCCGCCAACGACTGCGCCAATCACACCACCGGCAACCGCACCGGCACCACCGCCCATCGCTTCACCACCGACACCTCGGTCGTTCTGACCGTGCCGGAAATTCGGGTCGGTATCGTACATGCTACGCGCCCGACTGGTGTCGAGGCTGCCGTACTGCTGGAGAATAGAGCGGGTTGCGGCTTCCTGACCGTTCGGGACATTGGCAGTCACCAGCACACCACCACGCTGCACACCCGTCTCATAAACGCGGGCTTCTTCTTCCGGTACGCCGGCAGCAGTCAAAGCTCCCATCAGACCGCCGGTGACGGCTCCAACGCCTGCCCCAGTCAACGCTGCTATCAATGGGCCAGCCGCAATGATCGGCCCGATCACCGGGATCGTCACTGCGCCAATCACGCTCAGAATCACGCCCAGGGTTCCACCGACCACCCCACCAGCAACTGCCCCGGTCGCGGCGGCAGTTCCAGCTTCCACACCGGTATTGTCGGCTATCTGGCGCATTTCGGCGCGATCTTGCATCGCGACCCCGATATTGCTCGTATCGATCCCACTATCACGAAGTTGCTGGATCGCCATCTCGGCACTAGCACGGGTATCAAATAATCCTGCTACAGTAGCCATTTCTCACTACTCCTTTTCTTTGCTGCTGACCAGGTGAGGTCTTCAACCTACCCGTCAGATTGATCGTCCTTTTTATTACCGCACTTGGTTTTTACGATTTGTGCGATCTATCCTACCCGTTTTTATAGAGCAAAAGCTGTGCCAGCAGCCATTAGCAGGCTCAAGTAAAGGCTAAATATTAGAATGTGAAGAGATTATAGATCATCCTCTACAACCGCATAGCACGTGGTAATGCCAGGACAACTGATTGCACGAACCCAATCTTTGCTGCTTAGTGGACTAGAAATGAGGCGAGACCAAGTTTTGCCACATCATTGGTAGTTATTAGTGTGCCATTCTCACCCGCTACGAAGCAGTTTGCGCCGCTAGAACAACTGACCCTGTATAACCTCATTTGAGTTCCCGAATTTTGCTGAACCCAATTACGCCCTCCATCTGTAGTGGTAAAAATTGCCCCTGCGCCGCCCACTACGAAGCAGGTTGTTATTGCTGGACAGCTAATATCCTCGAAATAGCCGTCAATAGCATCGGATGATTGCAGTTCCCAGGTTTTGCCACCGTCTTTGGTTGCTTCAATTTTACTCTTACCGAGTGGCCCTGTAGAAGAGGTTAGGAGAGATCCAATTGCGTAACAAGTAGTTAAGTCAGGGCAACGAATACTAATAAATCCATCTGTAATACCGCTATACTTTTTCCAGGTACTGCCCGCATCGGTAGTAGTCATCACTCTCCCGCCCGTCCCTACCGCGATACAGGTAGTTATTGATGGACAATTGATGGCACGAAGAAATTCAAATTCTCGATCAATCTCGCCCTTACTATCGATAACGCCAGCCCAGGTTTTACCACCATCAGAAGATTTCTTACCCCGGTTTAGACTGCTCCAGGTTCTACCACTATTGGTGGTTACTACTATTTCCCCTGCAATAGGTGCGTCACTTAGGGCAAAGCAAGTCGTCGCGTTGGGACAACTAAGTCCAGAATTGTAATATGAATAGAAGGAATAAAAATCATTCGCTTCCCAACTTTTGCCACCATCAGCAGTCACAAGCAGTTTGTTGGAATTTATTTTAGTAGTAATATAGCAGTCAGAGGAAGTTGGGCAAACGAGATTGTCAATATTTTTATTTAGTACTGAGTAGACAGCAGTCCAGGTCTTGCCTCCATCGTTAGTTACGAGGATTTTATTGGTGTAGGGCGGTATGGGGGCGGTAGTTCCATCATAGATAGTAGTAGCGATAGCTGTTGTAACAGGCAGGGTTAAAGCTGGACTGATGATGGCTGCTGTTGTTACAACCGTAGCAGAAGTTGAAACGACTGTTGTTTGGTTCAAGATGGTAGGGGCAATCGTCGTGGTAGGATTATCACTACAGGCGACCAGAAGCAGAAGCAGCCAGAAAAGGCTGATAATCGAAGCCGCGAGCGGACGTTTGATAGGCATGTGAAAACCTCCGTTATGAGAAAGCATTTTTTGAATGTCGATAGCAAAGAAAGCAGCGAGTTTGCTTTATCAGTAAAACGCATTTCGGTTGCGAAAAATTACGCTTGAAACGCTCTTTTGTGGGAAGATTGCTCTGCCAATAGATTTATGGTCTGGGAACGGTCTATGGGCGGAGAAAACTACGCTCTTGTAAGACATTGGTCTGCCAATGGACGGCCCCTTCATCCTTCATCCCTCATCCCTCATCCCTCATCCTTTGTTGGACATTGCTCTGTCAATGGATGTCCCAGTAGGCTCCAAATATCTGTTTATGACCAAGTACCGAAAGTCCTGGTTCGTAATGCTGTTCGTAATTATTAGCTGCTACAATAGTTTTGGGTTCAAGCACAAACTTATTATTGATCTAACTACGTTTTACTAACTGAACATGAAAACTTATTCTATGCCAGAAACCTATAAGAAGGACACGTCCTTGTCTCTCAACTTAATACAGTTAGGCTTACATACTGTGGCACAAACTCATCATATTATGGTTATCGACCGTGACCCGGATAGCGCCCGCAACTTGTGCGGCGTGCTAACCACCTACGGCTACCATACATCACACATATTCAGTCCCAAACAGGCATTGTTACAGCTTTTTTCAACTTCGGCTAAAAAAGAATGGAACAGCCTGCCCGATCTGATTATATGCGATTTACTGGGAGACGAGATGGACGGGTTGGATTTCCTGCGTGATGTACGCAAAGTTGGTCTCCCACCCTTGCCGGTGGTCATAGTGACTTCATTGGAAAGTAACTCAACCTTTGAAAAAGCGGTGATCGATATGGGTGCGGACGATTTCGTAATCAAGCCGGTTCGTACCAGCGAATTGCTGTTACGAGTGCGGTTGTTGCTGCGCGGCATGCCAGGGGTGGCAGCGTGGCGTGCGCCAGAATTACTCTAGTTTTATTTGGGGTTATTGGGTAATAGGGATCAGGTATCAGCCTTTAATCAAAGTAAGGACTGATACCTGATTTTACTTTAGCACAAATTCTAATACTCTTTGGTTAAATTCGGGGGCCTTTTCAACCTGTGGTAAATGACCGCAGTGGTCAAAGACAAAAAGCTGTGAGTTGGGAATTTCAGCCTGGGCAACGTGGGCCTGATCGAGCCGCAAAATACGGTCTTGTAAACCCCAGAAAATCTGCACTGGCCCTTTGATCTCCCCGATCCGTTCCCGCAGCCCGGTCAACTTCAAACTTAGCTGTGGATAATCCCGATTGAGTGAACGTAGGGCCGCTTTATACTCCGGGTCACGTAGCTCTTCGGCGGCAGTGGTAATTTCGGCGACAGTCGGATAGAATTGGCGGTCGTACAAAATATTCTTGAGGGCAGCCTTTAAAAACCACTCTTTGCCCAACAATTCGGTACTCAGATCACCCAATGGCTTAAACCATTTCTTCTTAGTTTGATGCGTCCACCAGGGGTCTTTAATAAAACCGTCCGTATCGACCAGCACCATTTTCTCGACATATTCGGGATACAGAATATTAAAAGCCAGGTTGTGCTTACCGCCCGCCGAATGGCCTATCAGGTGGAAGCGTTGGAGGCCCAGCGCCTCGGCAAATTTCTTGAGGAAGTCGGCAAAATAAAATAGCGAATAAGTCACGACCGGTTTGGACGAGCGACCAAAGCCCACCCAATCCAGCGCAATCACCCGCAAAGGATGACCTTCGGTCTGAGCCAGGGCTGCCAACGGCCCGGTCGTAAACCGCCAATCGCGCAACGAGCCAAGAAAGCCGTGCGTTAGAAAGACGGCAGGCGCATCAGGCGGGCCAGCCTCCTGATAACAGACCTGTACCCCATCGCTCAACGTTATAAACTTATCTTCCAGAGCGATAGTACTCCCGGTAAGTGCGCCCGTCTCAGGGCTGGTAGCTTCGAGCAAGTTAGCTCCTCCTTGTGGGGAATGCAGAAGTCAGAAGGCAGAATGCAGAATTAAAAATGCAGGGTCATTTTCACTCTAAGTATTCTGCTCCTACCATCGTAAATCATAAGTAATTATTTATTTGTGGGAGGGATTTCTAATCCCTCCCACAACTTAGTACTTAAAATCGTAAATCGTAAATCGTAAATCGTAAATCCCTTGTTGCTTACTTTGTAACCGTCAAATAGACTTCTTCCAGCGAAGGGGTTTGCTCTTCCAGGTATTGCAGGTCGGCTCCGGCTTCGACCAGAAAGCGCACCAGGGCCGGGTTATACAACTCTGGCTCGTCTAGTTGGACTTCCAGGGCGGCAGGCCCGGTGTTATCGGCTACCGGGAGCCAGTTGGCGGCCCGTACAAAGTCTAGGGTTTCTACTTGTTCAGCCAGCCCTTCTAGCCGTTGGCTCAACCGCACGACCATCCGCCGCCCTTCAACCCCGAAATGTCGTCGCAAGTTGAGAGGGGTATCCAATTGCAACAACCGCTGTTTGAAAATCCCGATCCGGTCGCATAGCCGGTTGGCTTCTTCCATATTGTGGGTCGAAAGAAAGATCGTGCGGCGGGCTTCCTTGAGCGAAAGGATCGCCTCGCGTACCGCATGCGACGACTCGGCATCCAGAGAGGCGGTCGGCTCGTCCAAAAACAAAATTTTGGGCCGATGCAAAAGCGCCCGGCCTATCGCCAGCTTTTGCTTCATCCCCTTGCTAAAAGAGCCGACCGGTTCCTTACGCCACTGCCATAGATCGAGCCAACGCAAGGTTTCTTCGGTGCGGCGGGCCGCTTCCGGCCCACCCAGCCCGTAAAGCTGGGCGTAAAACACCATATTATCAACCGCGTTGAGCAGTTCGTATAGCCCCGGCGACTCGGTCAGCAGCCCGACCGTCTGGCGGACTTTGTCGTTGGATTTTTCGGGGCCGACCTCGTGACCGTCCAGCCAGGCTCGTCCGGCACTGGGTGTCACCAGGGCGCAGAGCATCCGAATAGTGGTAGTCTTACCGGCCCCGTTCGGCCCCAAAAAGCCAAAAATCTCGCCTTCCTGAATTTCCAGGCTCAGGCCGTCCACCGCCAGATATTCCCCGAAACGTCGAGTTAGTTTTTCGGTGCGGATCATTGCAGAGTTTGACAAAACCAACCGCTTTCAACACATCTAGTATAACCAAATTTCATTTTCCGACCAAAATCCGTGTCGTTTTATAATACCAGAACTGCCAACCGCTTTCCATAGGTTATTCGGCTCAGGGTCGAATTTAGGCCCCGGCGGGTGGCGTGGTCGAGCCTCTGGCAATCAGTTCAATCGGCAAGGTGATCGGCTCGAATTGTTTGATCTCGTTACTTATCATCTCGAAAAGCTTTTGGGTAGCAACTCGGCCTATCTCGACCGAGGGTTGCCGGATCGTAGTCAGGGCCGGTTCGACCGCCACCGTCAGTGGCACATCGTCAAAGCCGATCAAGGATAGATCGGTCGGGATCGTCAGCCCAAGTTCCCGTGCTCGGCGCATTACCCCTACCGCCATTCGGTCGTTCATGGCAAAAATAGCGGTTGGGCGAGGGTCGGCTTCGAGCAACTTGGTTCCACCCTCATAGCCGCTTTCGAGGGTAAAATCACCATAGGTAACGGTGTGTCGATTCAGGCTCAGACCGTATTCGGCCAGCGCTGCCGTCACCCCCCGCCGCCGTTCGATCATCGCGCCCATATTAGCCGGGCCACTGATGACCCCGATCCGGCGATGCCCCAGGTCGAGCAGATATTTCACGGCCTCATAGCCGCCTTCGTAATCATCGGCATGCACCGAGTTGGGCGGTTTGATGCCGTCGCGGTAGCCAATCGAAACCCGGGCCAGCCCACGTTCTTCGAGCGCCCCCCGTCCCACATCGCCCTCGAAAGTTTCCACCGTAATCGCGCCATCCACATAGCCGGTTCGTAACAGGCGGGTATAAGCGCTACGCTGGTCGGACTGCTTTGCCATCGAGATCAGCACATTATAATCGCTATCGTTGGCGGCTCCCTCGACCCCTCGGATGACCTGCAAGAGGAACGGATCGCTAAACAGGTAATCCGGGTCGTAGGGGATTACCAGCCCGATAACATAAGTCCGATTCCCGCTCAAACCGCGTGCCGCCAGGCTAGGCGCATACTCTAGTTGTTTGACCGCTTCCAACACCCGCTCTTTGGTGGGGGTGCTGACATAAGGGGTGTTAGAAAGTACTTTGGAGACCGTTGCCGTTGATACTTTTGCCAGACGAGCCACATCATAGATATTTGCCATTTTATCTGTCCTGTCCTTCGGATAGTACGCTATTACAATTCCAATTGAATAAGTTAAGTATGTCTAAATAGTAGCCCGATGTCAAGCGATAGAACAAGTCTATTTGGGTGCGCGTCAATTTCTTGCTTGGATTCAACCTGTACTAACAGGGGACTGTGAAAACCCCACTCCAAACCACTAAAAAATAGTTTGCAAAAATGACGCGCACTCAACGGAACAAGTCTATTTGAAGGTTTTGCCTGGATTTGATAGAATACAGCTATACTACAAACCGGGTCTATCTACCAATAAAAAGTAGAGCCTGGTTTATTCATGGCAAAGAAAGGAAAAGGACGAATAAAATGACTCTGTCTGCTAACCGTCTCAACGATGAGACCGAAGCAAAAAACCCCGCTACCGAGCCAAACCCCCGTCGGCATACGACCGGCGACCTGGTGGCTCAGACCGCTCAGGCGAAGATCGTACAGGCTCGTGTAGAAGCTGCTAGAGAGGCCAACCCATTTGAAACCGCTCGTGAGCAGTTTTTTTATGCCGCCGATAAGCTGGGCCTGGATGCCGGTATGCGCGAGATTCTATCGGTTCCACAGCGTGAACTAAAGGTTAATTTCCCGGTTCGGATGGATGACGGAAGGATCAAGGTCTTTACGGGCTATCGGGTGCATCACAACAATGCACGTGGCCCCGTCAAAGGCGGTCTGCGTTATCATCACGCCGTATCGATGGACGAGGTACGGGCGCTGGCGATGTGGATGACCTGGAAGTGCGCGGTCGTCAATATTCCGTATGGCGGTGCGAAGGGTGGCGTAGTGGTCGATGCCACCACCCTTTCGATCAACGAACTCGAACGGTTGACCCGCCGCTTTACAACCGAGATTTCGATCTTGATTGGCCCGGAGACCGATATTCCGGCTCCCGATGTGGCGACCAACCCGCAGACGATGGCCTGGATTATGGATACTTACTCGATGCACCGGGGGTATAGCATTACCTCAGTTGTGACCGGCAAGCCGCTTTCGGCGGGTGGTTCGCTGGGACGAGTCGAAGCGACTGGGCGGGGGGTTAGCTATGTTACCCGCGAGGCAACCCGCCATCTGGGGGTGGATATGAATGGGGCGCGGGTGGTAGTCCAGGGCTTTGGCAATGTCGGTTCGGTTTCGTCCCGGCTGTTGCACGAAATGGGCTGCCGGATCGTGGCGGTTAGCGATGTCTTTGGGGGCATCCACAACCCGCAGGGCCTTGATATTCCGACTCTCTTTAATTATATTCAGGTCTCGCCCAACCGTTCGGTGGTCGGTTTTCCCGGTTCAGTGCCGGTTAGCAATAGTGATTTGCTGACACTGCCCTGCGATATTCTGGTTCCTGCCGCCCTCGAAAATCAATTGACCGGCGATAATGCCGACCATGTCCAGGCCCGCCTTATTATCGAAGCGGCTAATGGCCCGACTACCCCGGATGCCGACCGCATCTTCCGTCAACGGGGCATTGAGCTAGTTCCCGATATTCTGGCGAATGCCGGTGGGGTCACGGTCAGCTATTTCGAGTGGGTGCAAGACCGCCAGGCCTTCTTCTGGACTGAGAACGAGATCAATAACCGACTACAGGATGTAATGGTCAACAGCTTTGCTGCCGTCCGAAAGATCGCCCTCGATCACGTGGTCGATATGCGTACCGCCGCTTACATGCTATCTATCCAGCGCGTCTCGGAGGCTACGCTGGTACGGGGCGTATACCCGTAAACCCTCATAGCCGTCAGTTACTAAAGAGGTGGCTGACGGCATTATTTTAATAAATTTAGGAGGCAACCAAAAATGGCAAACCCAGCCCCCAACGATCAGTCCAAGCCGACCGATCAGATTATAGTCTATGGCGCTCCCTGGTGTCCCGACTGCAAGCGAGCCAAGAAGTTTTTGTATGAACAGCGGATCACTTTCAGCTGGATCGACATTGAGGGAAACCTCGAAGCGCAACAGATTGTCCAGGATCATAATGATGGTAAACAGATCATCCCGACTATATTCTTCCCAAATGGGACGATCCTGGTAGAGCCGACCAATGCTGAGATCGCCAAGACGCTGGGCTTGCAAACGCTTGCCAAAAATAAATTTTATGACCTGATCGTGGTTGGTAGTGGCCCGGCGGGATTGACGGCTGCGATTTACGCCGCCCGCGAAGGGATCGAGACCCTGGTCATCGAGCGGAGTGGGGTGGGCGGACAGGCTGGTGTAACCGAAAGGCTGGACAATTATCCGGGCTTCTCGAAAGGGATAACCGGGGCCGCTTTCGCCGAGGAACTGGCTGAACAAGCCCGCCGGTTTGGAGTCGAAATTCTTCCGGCTCAGGAAGTGGTCGAAGTCGGCACCGACGATTTGATGGAAGTAGGCCACCGCCACACCGGGCCAGATGACGGACATCGCTATGTTAAAACCGAGTCGGGCGATATTTACGGGGCCACCGCAATTTTGCTGACACCCGGTTCGAGCTACAAACGGTTGGGCGTGGATGGTGAGGAAGATTTTATCGGGGCCGGGGTGCATTTTTGCGCGACCTGCGATGGGCCTTTTTACAAAGGCAAGGAAATTTTTGTGATCGGTGGCGGCAACAGCGCGGCGGAAGAAGGTATCTTCTTAACCAAGTTCGGCTCTAAAGTGACCTTGCTGGTGCGGGGCGACAAACTTGCCGCCAGCAAAGTGATCGTCGATAAGGTCAATTCGCTACCTAATATGGAGGTGCGCTACAATACCGAGATCAAAGCTTTCAAAGGCAACGGGCGTTTGGCAAGTGTAACGGTTGAAGATAACAAAACCGGCGACCGCCAGGAAGAACAACCGGGCGGGGTTTTCGTTTTCGTGGGCCTCAACCCTAACACCGCCTTCCTAAAAAATTCGGCTGCTATCAAGCTGGACGAACGGGGCTTTATCACGACCAACCGCACTCTCGAAACCAGCCTATCGGGAATCTTCGCTGCCGGGGATGCTCGCGCCGGCAGCACCAAGCAAGTTGCCAGTGCCGTCGGCGAGGGTGCGACTGCCGCCCTGATGGTGCGCGAATATCTCAAGGAACACGACGAACAGGCCAACCGCGCCGGAATTGTCGAGGCTGACACCAGTTGTATGGAGGTTTAGGGCTAGTCTGCTCCGCAATAAATCTTCGGCTTGGTTTTTTGCAAATCAGTACGGGCTGCGACCCTTCCAATTGGGGAGAGTATATTAGAAATTTTGTAACTACTCAGGTCGGGCGACCACATAGGGTCGCCCCTACCCATAATCCCTTGTAGGGTGCGACCCTATGTGGTCGCCCAAAGGGGGAGGCTGTGTAGTTACGAAATTTTTTCTAATATACTCTTGGGTGGATTGAGCTTGTGTAAAAGCTAACACTCACTCTGTTAACCCTGGCTAAGGTTTTTAATCAAGGCCGCTATTAGTCTGCCACTCACCGGGTAGTAACTTCTTTTTACGGTTTCAGACCGACCTTTTACGCTCCATATATTGCTTAATTCTAGCTATTATGTTTCAATGGGTGAAAAGATTCACAAGTTATACTGCTACCTCCTATCCTAAGCTTTGGTTGATAGCGACGTTATAATAAGAGCTACTAACTGCCTTAAAAAGCTGCTTCATAACCGATTGGGGGACACCGCTCGGTCGGTGGATTTAGCGCAGCACACAACCTGCGAAGGGGAAAAGGGAATGAGTAATAAGAACCTCACCGATAGCCGGGTTGCCAACCTGGGCGCTAATGCCATCTTTGAAACTTTCAAAGAATATAAATACCACTTTAAGCAAATTACCCAGAAAGCTCGGCTTTTTTTCATTAGTCGGGATTGGCAGGGTGGGCAGGCTAATGCTACTCGTCGGTTGGAACTCTACAAAACTGAGGTTGAGCAGATTGTAATTCAGATACGCCTACTCTTGGAAGGTCGCCTGCAAGATAGATTGGTTTGGGCCAGCATGAAGGCGGTCTATTCTGGCCTGATTACCGGGCGCGACGATTGGGAATTGGCCGAGACCTTTTTTAATTCAGTCAGCCGCCAGATATTTACGACGGTTGGTCTTGATGCTCAGGTTGAATTTGTAGATACCGACTTTGAAATACCACCTACCCCTTCTAGTTATCATATTTCTAAAATTTTTGAAGGTAAGCCCAGAACGGCAGATTTAATCGAGGATATTTTAACCTATTTTGATTTGGGGGTAACTTATCTAAATCTAGCCCAGACGATCCAGACCGTCAGTCGGGCGGTCGAAGACTATTTGCAGGCCAATGACTTGCCGATGGTAGCAGAACAAGTCGAAATGGTTAAGTCGGTCTTTTATCGGGGCAAAGGGGCCTATTTAGTCGGGCGGATCAACCTCGGTCAGCAAACCTTACCCTTTGTGCTGGCCCTTTTGCACCCGCCGGAGGGCCTGGTAGTCGATGCCGTCTTGCTGAACGAGAACGATGTAAATATTCTTTTTAGCTTTACGCGCTCCTATTTCAAGGTCTATATCGAGCGTCCCTATGACTTGGTGCGGTTCCTAAAAACCATCATGCCCCGGAAGCGTATCCACGAGCTTTATACTTCTATCGGTTACAACAAACACGGCAAGACCGAATTATACCGCGATTTATTGCATCATCTGGCATCCTCCACCGACCAATTTGAAATCGCCAGTGGCGAACGAGGTATGGTGATGATCGTGTTTACGCTACCTTCTTATGATGTGGTTTTCAAACTTATCAAAGATCACTTTGCCTACCCTAAGAATACCACCCGTAAGGCTGTTATGAACCAGTATCACCGGGTCTTTCAGCACGACCGGGCCGGACGCTTGATAGACGCACAGGAATTTGAACATCTTAAATTCGAGCGCAAACGTTTTTCACCCGCTCTCCTCGAAGAATTGTTGGCAGTCGCTGCTCAAACTGTTTCGGTTGAGGATGAGTATGTGGTAATAAAGCACGCTTATATCGAGCGGCGCGTCTCGCCCCTGAATATCTACATTCGGCAGGCCGATCAAGATGCGGCCCGTGCCGCCGCAATAGATTGTGGGCAGGCCATCAAAGATTTAGCCGGTACTAATATTTTTACCGGCGATATGCTGCTTAAGAATTTTGGAGTAACCCGGCATGGTCGGGTAGTCTTTTACGATTACGACGAGCTAACTTCCCTAACCAATTGCACTTTCCGCGACATACCGGAAGCGAGTAACAACGACGAGGAAATGTCGGCAGAACCCTGGTATGCAGTCGCCGAAAATGATGTCTTTCCCGAAGAATTCGAGCGCTTTTTAGCAATGCCCCAGGCTTTGCGTAAAGCCTTTATGGAGCGTCATGCCGACTTATTTACGGTGGAATATTGGACTAAGCTCCAAGAGTGGATAAACGATGGTAAAACGACCGATATTTTCCCGTATGGGCAAAGCAAACGCTTAACTGATTTCGTTACCCGCCCCGACCAAAACGAGACTGCCAACATCGCCTTAACTACCCCATAAATATCCCACAAAGGATGAAGGGGGAAGGCAGACCTCCTGTCTTTCCTGGTTAGTACGTTTGATTTTGCGTACCCAAAAAACTGGCAAATTGTGTGCCAGTATTAGGTGGTCGGCCCCTTCCCCAGCAAGCGGCAAGAGACAGCCGAACAGCGTACGGTATCTAAATCTAATAATCTTCGGGGTCTTTTGCCAGTTCGTCGCGCACCGATTGGGAGAGTAGTTGACGGTGTTGGTAGTTGGGGTGGTCGAAGGCCAGAGCCACTTCCAGCGAAGGGTCTTTGAGTTGTGAAACATGATTGGGAGACAACTGGAAGCGCACGTAATGAACGGTACTTATTTTTTCCTCGGTGCTGCGCCCTTCCTCAAACCGGGCCGGAATAGGCTGTCCGTCTATGATTAGCGCCAGATGTTCCTCGATTCCCAGGAGCGTCGGCTTCCCTGCTCAATCTGATCAGCAATTTCGGAGAAACCTTCATCGCGGGCGGTTTTGGCAAAGCCCGGATACATTTCACTGTATTCGTAGATCTCACCTGTAATCGCCGACTTGAGATTAGCTGCCGAGTCGCCGACCGGTACGCCTGTCACCGGGTCGCCAACTTCTTTGAGGAAATCGAAATGACCGAAAGCATGACCGGTTTCGCCTTCCGCAACCGAGCGGAACAAGGCCGAAATTTCCGGCTCACCCTCTACATCCGCTACACGAGCGAAATAAAGATAGCGGCGGTTGGCCTGTGATTCACCGGCGAAAGCTTCTTTCAGGTTCTCGTGCGTTTTGCTACCTGCCAAATTAGCCATAGCAGTATGCTCCTTTCTGAGTCTGTCATTAAATAAGCAGTCAACGAAAGCATCCAGGAGTGCCGGGATGCCCTTGAACTATGAATCTATAATTTGCGGTGAGTGTTAAGGATGGTTCTCTATTAGGAATACATCCTAAAAAAAGCTCGGTGTCAAACCTAAAAAAAAGGGGTGCGCGTCAGCTTTTGGCACGGGTTCAAACATTAAGAACAGGAGACTGTGAAAACCTCCACCCAAACAACTCAAAAATATATATTAGAAAAATTTTCTGCGAAAATTTTTCTAATATACTCAATTATACTCAACCTCGGATTTTGTTGTGGTATAGCCTGTTTAGTTTGAAAAATTTGAATCTTAGGCACAAATTACTTCTGCGTTTCGGTAGGGGCTACATTTACCAGCAGATAATCGCCTTCGATGCGGACGGGGTAGGTCGGCAGGCACACCGGCAGGCCCGGTGCGGTGTTCTCGCCGGTACGCACGTTAAACTGCCAACGATGCAAATAGCAGCGTATCAGTTCGCCCTTCATACTGCCCGACCACAAAGGCCAACCCTGATGCGGGCAGTGGGCAGCAAAGGCGTAATAACTACCGGCTACGTTGGTCAGCGTGAGCTTTACCTTGCCCACGTTGGCCTCGCGCAGTTGGCCCGGCTTTAGGTCTTTTAGCCGGGCGACTTGTACATAGCCGCCTTGGGGCTGAGTGTCTTTATTTTTATCGAATAAACCCATTTATATTTTGACTGTGGCTCATCCGCTCGACCCCCAGCGCTCCCAGCAGGATTTTGTAGGGTTCCGGGTTTTGCGGATAATACTCGAAACGGACGCGCTCGAAATACTGAACTGTTTTCCCGGCCTCGGTAAATTCCTGACTGATCGGGTAGCCAAATGAGGCCAGACCGCCATAGCGTTCCCAGAACTGCCGAAAGCCCAGGCTGAGGGTATGCCGGGTCTCGCTAAAGTACAGGCTATCGGCAGTTCTAGGCGGGCTGACGGGCAAGAAAGGGGCCGTCTGTTCCTGCCCTCTACTAACTTCACGACCCAGTAGCGCCGACATTATAGGCTGATTATAAGGGCCTTTCAAGTCGAGTTCCAACCGCGCCCGCTCGAAATACTGGTAAGCTTTGGAGCCTTCGTAGCGCAAAGGGCTGATCGGCAACCCAAAAAGACCCAGACCCCCGCCCGGTGCATTCAGCCAATGCCGGTAAAAGAGGAGCGAAACCCCCGGCCCACCGACGGCAGTGGTTTCGGTCTGGTTTGTATCGGGCCAGAACGAAAGGGCCATCTGGTCGAAATAACCCCACGAGCGCATAAAAGTCTCCCAACCGTAATACGCCCGTCCACCATAGGCTGGGTCGGCTACGTAAACCCCTTGCTTGTCGTAGCCATAAATAACGACACTGTGTTCGCCACCCGCCAATCGGAAGGGTAGCCCTTCGTGGGTTTCGGTAAAAGGCCAGCCCCAGCCCATCCCAGCAATAATCCAGACCTGCACCGGACGGCCCAAAGCCAGTTCTTGCTTGAGGCTATTGGCCCCACCGACCAGCAACTTGGTCTTAAAGCCACGTGTTTCGAGCATGCGGGCGATAGGTTCGGCGTAAATGCCATAATCGTAGGTTCCACCAAAGGAGCCATCGATATTGCCCCGGTAGCCGACGTGTGGGTTAGGGTGAAAGATGATCGAGCGGATAAACTCGGCTTCGCTAATCTCGCGGTTCCAGTAGGCGGTCATCATACGGGTGGACGAATATTCGCAACTGAGGCTATGTTGCTGGGCAAAGATTGGAAAGTTCTCAAGCACGGCTTTTTCAGGCAAAGCCGGAGCTTCGGCAGCATAAGTAACTGCGTTGCTTTCTAGCAACCCCAGCCATAGCAACGCCAACCACAAGGCGACCCCCGGCAAGCCAACTCGTTTTAGCCTATAAACTGACATTTCTATCTTACCTCTTTTTATTTACCGATACTCTACTATGAATAGTGTGCCTGCAAATTCGCGTCCAACTTGTCCCGGATATGAGCCTTTTGTTCGTTATGTCGTTTTAGCTTACCATAAATTTGAGCTTGGTATATAGCTTCTGCGCTTTGTAAATCATTTTTATACCGAGTCTGGACGGGCCTGCAATTTTTTAATAAGCGAAAAACCTCCTGCCGGTGATAGGCAGGAGGTTTTTTCTAAATACAAGTAACTACTCACCGCAGAGACGCAGAGAAAAGCTAAAGTTTAGTGTAGCTACTCAGGCTGGGCGACCACATAGGGTCGCCCCTACAACGGATTTTGGGTAGGGGCGACCCTATGTGGTCGCCCAAAAGGATAGGCTGAATAGTTACAAATACGAACGCTTTTTGCAATCAGGCTCTAATATTGCCAGT
The DNA here is from genome assembly GCA_038210655.1 of Chloroflexia bacterium. Taxonomy (GTDB): domain Bacteria; phylum Chloroflexota; class Chloroflexia; order Chloroheliales; family Chloroheliaceae; genus 54-19. The sequence goes on along the minus strand of JBBQWM010000058.1, from coordinate 2,013 downwards.
TGGTCGAAGAATTATCCGGCCCCGGTAGCCAGGTGTAATAATTCTTATTTGCGCCGTTCTCCCAGACAATATTACTGCTGCCACCGCCGCTACCGGCCTTCTTTATCATCTTGAAGTTGTAGCTACGGTTCAGTCCCAGGTAAACCGATACCGTCCAGTTGTTAGTACCGGAGATGCGGGTCATTGGGGTCGCGTAGTAATAAGGGTCCCACATGCCCATCTCGCGCCGTTCCCCTACCACATAAATCGCTTCTCCGGCCCCGACCGCAGGCGCGTTATTGACCGTGAAAGTGATAGTGATCGGTTTTAGGGCAATCAGATCGGCGAAAGTGGTCAATTCGTTGACCCCACTGTTGACTACTGCCGACCCGTTGCTGTTGACAATGTTCGATAGCCGCAACAAAGTGAACCCGGCGAAACTATAGTTGAACAGAAGCTCGGCAGAATTCTGGTAAGCCGCTACGTTGTTGGCAATCGCCAGCGCATTCTCACCATAAATTTTGATCCCTTTGGCCTTTGCCAGCGTAGCCACATTGATCGCAATAGTTTTGGGGGTCGAATAGTTGGGATAGCCCCGCGCATCGTTCAACTCTATCGCGGTGAAGACTGCGTCAGCATTATCGGCCTTGAAGCGGTCGAGAATAGTGCTATAGTTATAATATCCGGCGCAATACTCGGCAGAGTGAGGCATAGTGTTGCCATTACCGCCAGCGTCGTCCGCCAACCAATGTACCCCGGCGATTTTGGCGGCTAATGGCTTGCCCAGGCTGTCCAGCCGTGTGTGGGCCGCCGACATCACATTGTCCAAGTGCTTTAGCAAAGTACCCTGATACCAGTTCAAAAAGTCCTGCCCGTATTGCGAAGTGCGCCCACTGATAAAGAAATTATCGCCATCGGTGGGTGGGCTGATCTGGCTGCTGTTGCTAAGGCTGGTTCCCCAGGCGGTATTCAAAGCGGTCAGACTGCTATATTTTGAGGTTGGTACGCCTACCATTGCGTCCCGGAAAGCTTGTTTGGCAACATTGGAATACGACTGCAACTTACCGCGCTGCGGATACGACCACCCGGCAGCCGCATTATAACTTGGGTAGCGCAGTTCCCCGGCAGGCCCCATCCCGACATGCACCGAGTCAATGGTACTGGCATACGAGGAGAAATTGCTCGCAAAAGAAGTCATCGCCTCATCGTACTGCTGAACGTCGATACCTGACCAAAAAGAGAGATATTCCCGGTTGTGAAAGCCACTCTCATTTACAAAATCAAGCTGATCGCTCGGATTGGCGACCTTTGAGGAGAGCCAACTTGGGATCGGAATGTTGCAGTTATCGCCCACATTTCCGCCGCACTGATGAAAGCTGAGGATCGGAACCCATTTGAGGCCATGATCTCGCACGTGGGTGACATAGGTCTGGTAGTAAGTCCAGCTAAACTGCTGATCTCCGTTGGCCTCAAACTGACCCCACCAGACATCGGTGCTGATCCCGGTGATCCCGTTGTTGCGGAGCGCATCTAGTTGACTATCAAAAGAAGTCCAATCTGTGATCTGGGTTAAGGGGCCGAAAACATAACTGCTATACTGAGACGTTACGGTCGCCGACGCGGAAGGCGCTCCGCTGAATGTGACCGTCAGGACCATTACCACCGCAATAAATACTCGCAACCGGCGAGACTGGCTCATGATTTGGCTCATCTAAAACTGCACCTCCTCGGCAACCATTCACCCGGTCTAGCCTTTGCGACGACTTTGTACACTAACTCGCGTCTGGCAGAGGTCACTTTCATCAGTGAATAGTTACTCTCTTTAATCAGTACTCAATACTCTCTAGGCAACATTTTGCTAAAAATCCCCAACGTCTTTAGCGTTAAATACACCTTATACCAAGTCCTGCTAAGTAGTAAACTCATGTCACCCTGAACGAAGTGAAGGGTCTGGGTTCGTGGGCTAGAGCCAGGTACAGGAAAAAGATTCTTCACTTCGTTCAGAATGACATCTACCTAACCGGACTTGGTATT
>JBBQWM010000057.1:0-37385 GCA_038210655.1 Chloroflexia bacterium | reverse complement strand
GGTTGAATTTTTACAAGGAAAACCCTGCCCTATAACCTCAAATGTAAGGTAGTATGACCTGGTTGTGATAATTTGAGTTCAGTTAATCGGTACGATATTGCGAGACTTTGGGAGGTACGAGATAATGAGACACAACATGTGCTTATCAGTACCATATTAGCATAATCCTCTCATATTTACAACGCCCAGCCCAGGTATTCAGCCTAACCCCTAAAGCAGCGAGAAAGCTTAAGGGCTTTATATGAGAAAAACTAAGAGCTAACCAAGACTTATGAACTAACACTGGCTCTGGTGCAAATGCTGCGGATCGCTTAGATTTTGTATTGGCAACTCTCAAATTTAGGGTTTTCGCTTGGCACAGTCGCTTTTAGTTCATGTTCTGCTTTTACGGTTACAAGCAACCCTTTCATTAGCCTTGCAAGTATGCTTTAACCTTGACTTTACTTTTGACCGTAACTTGCTGGGCGGTTTCGGGATGTACGTTATGGAACTTTTTCATCAGGCCTACTGCATCATCGGCATCTTGAGCTTCTACTGTAATAACCTGCCCATCAATCTCAACTCTTACTCTGACTGAGTTTTTAGAGACAGTTTTGGACTTAAGCAGGTAGTGTAAGCTATATTGCTCCCGACATTTGTTCTAAGGCTTCCAAAACCTTTGAGGGACTAAAGGGCAACGTTCGTAAACGCACCCCGGTCGCGTTGTAAATTGCGTTGGCAATGGCTGGAGCCGGGCCATTGATGGCGACTTCCCCGACCGATTTTACTCCGTAAGGGCCGGTCGGTTCTAGCTCCTCGACTAAAACCGTCTGCATTTCGGGCATATCCAGAGGCGAAAAGAGCTTGTAATCGACGAAGGCCGGATTGCGGGGCTTGCCGTTTGCGTCAAAGAGCAATTCCTCGGTCAGGGCGTAACCCAGGCCCATCGTCATGGCTCCTTCGACCTGCCCGGCGGCGAGGGCCGGGTGAACCGCTCGCCCCAGGTCTACCGCATTGACCGCCCGCAGTACCTGTACCAACCCGGTCTCGGTATCGACCGCCACCTTCACAAACAGGGCATAGAAGGGTGGGGGCGACTCCTGGCTGGTTGCATCGCCTTTGCCGATAATCTGACTGCGATGTCCGCCATAGAGCGTTTCGTGGGCAATGTCCGCCAGCGAAAGCCCGGTCGGGCCGTGTGGCCCTAGAATCTGGCCTTGTTGGATCGTCAAGTTGGTTGGGTCGGTTTCGCACAGGTCGGCGGCTACCTGTAGAACCTGGCGGCGGGCATCCTCGGCGGCGACTTTGACCCCCATTCCTGTCACATACGTCGTCGAAGACGCATAAGCGCCGTAGTCCATTACGGTTAGATCGGTATCGGAGGAGAGCAGCAAGATATTGTCGAGATCAATTCCAAGCGTCTCGGCGGCGATTTGAGCCAACACCGTATCGCTACCCTGCCCGATCTCGGCGGCTCCCGTCAAGAGATTAAACGAACCATCCTCGTTAAGTTTGAGGGTTGCCCCACCCAATTCCTGTTTAGCCACCCCGCTACCCTGCATACAAATCGCCATCCCCCAACCGTGTTTGACCGGCCCGTCCAAAGGAGGACGTGGGTCGTGCCAGCCGATCAGCTTTGCCCCTTGCTCGATACATTCGGGCAAGCCGAACGAGTTAAAGGCCCGGCCTGGTTCGAGTCCCAGCGGCCCAGAAGAATAATTCATCGGGTCGTACTCACCTTCTTGAGCGTGGTTACGACGGCGAAATTCGAGCGGATCTATTTTTAGTTCGGCAGCCAGTTCATCAATAAACGATTCGAGCGCGAAAAAGCCTTGCGTTGCTCCGTAGCCACGAAATGCGCCTGCCACCGGTCGGTTGGTATAAACTGCATCACCGACATAACGGTAAGCTTGCGCTCGGTAAAGACCCAGCGTTTTATGTCCAATAGCGTGACAGACCGTAAAGCTATGCGACCCATAAGCCCCGGTGTTGGAGAGTGCCTGCATCTCAAGTGCGGTCAGCTTGCCATCGCGGGTCATGCCACCGCGTACCGTAATTGAGGTCGCGTGTCGGATGCGCGAGGCGGCAAATTCCTCGGCCCGGCTCAAGACCAACCGCACCGGATGGCGGGTCGCCAGCGCCAGCGCCCCGACCAGCGGCTCCAAGACCATTTCTTGCTTGCCACCAAAGCCACCCCCAACCCTCGGTTTTATTATACGTACTCGACGTAACGGCAAGCCTAGCGCCCGTGCCAGTTGTCGCCGGACGTGAAACGGCACTTGTGTGCTGGTAATTACCACCAGCCGATTAGAAGGGTCGAGATAGGCAAGACTGGCGTGCGGTTCCAGGGCGCAGTGACACATCGAAGGCGTTTCGTAGTGCCGTTCGAGGACAATCTCCGCCGCTGCAAAAGCCGCCTTCAGATCGCCAAATTCGTAATCGGTGTGGGCGGCGATATTATGCTCTGGGTCATAAATCGGGCGCAAACCCGGTTCGAGTAGACTTTGGGTATGTAACTGGGGCGCACCCGGCTTGATCGCTTCCTCCGCCTCGAAAACGGCGGGTAATAGCTCATATTCGACCTGGATCAGGCTCAAAGCTTTTTCGGCCAATAGTTCGCTATCGGCAGCGATTAACGCGACCGGTTCGCCTACATAGCGCACGGTCGGATTTAGAATGCAAGTATCATATGGTGCTGGTTCGGGATGGGGTACGCCACTGGTAGCATGCGGTATTCGGGGTAAATCCTGCCACCACAATACGCTCCGCACGCCATCCAAAGCCAGCGCCGCTTTGGAATCTACTTTTAGGACGTGGGCATGGGGATGGGGAGAACGCAAAACTTTGGCGTGTAGCATGCCTGGCATTTCCTGATCGACCGTATAAACCGGCGCTCCCGTTATCAACCCGCGTATATCCACCCGCCGGGGCGAAGTTCCGATTAATTCCAAATTCATCGTTAGCTATCCCCCAAATAGTTGTACTACCGTGTGCAATTACGTCACCACGGCTTTTTCGCTTGGACTCTAAATATCGACTACCGGCAAAACCAGGGCCGAAGGATGGACGGCATCGTGATAGATAAGTTGATCGGCAGCTTGTAGCCGGGTCGATAAAGCAAAAGGTTCGCCAGTACCCAGGTTACGGTTCCAGCGCGGATGCGCTCCACTTGAAACTTGCAGCCGAATAGAGTGTCCACCACCAAATCGTTGAGCGGTAGCCGATAAACCAATCTCAAGTTTCAAGCTGCCATCAGCCTGGGCCTCGCCTTTGCCGGGTTCTACTCGTAACAAACCATCGCAGATGTTGATCGAACGCCCATCTGGATAAACGTCACAGAGCCTTCCAAAGAAATCGGTGTGTTCTAGACTGGATTTAACAAAAAGCTCTAACGTAACCCAACCATTAATTTCTACCTCCTGCTCCAGCGGTAGAGTCGAATAAACTAGCACATCGTGGCGGGCTTCCAATTCGCGGTTATCTTTTGGCCCGGCAAAAGAAGTCAGTAACGTTCCGCCTACGGAGGGAGTAGGGTTAGCCGGATCGTAGCGATAGTGATCGGGGGCGGAGTTACTGGCAGGCGGTTCTGGCGACAGCTTGCCTTTTTCTTGTAAAAAGTAACGTATCTCACGCGATGGAGGCGGCCAGCTTTCGGCCTCCTGCCACTCGTTAGCACCCATCACAAAATAGCGTACCGGCTTGGATCGCAAACGGCTTTTTTCACCCTTTAGCTGGGCATCGAACCAATTAATACCCGATTTCAGACCTTCTAAAAAGCAATCCGGGCTGACATGAAACCAGGGACCCATCGTCAAATAGGGAGTATGTCCGGCTTCTTTGAGAGTCTGGTAGTCGTGCAATAATTCTCGCACCATAATATCGTACCAGCCGCTTATCAAATGGATCGGGACTGTAACATCAGGCACTACCTTGCTATTATCCGATTTTTGCCAGTAAGGGTCGGTGGAATGCGATTGGTTAAGCCAGGTTCGATAGAAATGTACCGGGCGACCAATCGCCACCCGGTCGGCTTCCATTAGGGGCAAATGCAAAAATGCCGGAGCCAGCGCTTTTTCCTGTCTGGCAGTATTCAGCTTGCGAAAGACTTTCCAGACCGATTGGCTCTTAAAATCGTCCTGGGCCGCAATGCTATAACTCCAGTGTAAGGCCCGGTCGAGATCAAAAACGCCATCCGGGAAAGTCACCTCATAGGCCCGCGACGAAGTGGTAATCGGTACCATCGCCTTAACCAGCGGCGAATCACCGACCGCCCATTGTACAAACCCCAAATAACTCTGACCCCAGGTCGCAACCTGGCCGTTAAACCAGGGTTGGCGACTCAACCATTCCAGCGTCGCCAGACCATCCTCTCGTTCGTGCTGACGGGGTTCAAACTTGCCGCCGGAGTCAAACCGGCCCCGGGTTGTTTGGATTATCACATTATAACCCCGTTCGGCAAAGCGTTGGGCGATAAGCACCCACAATATTCCAGCCGGGAAAGGAACCTCAAAGCCACGTCCGTAAGGAGTACGAATCAAAATAGTTGGGAATTGCTGACCTTTGGCCGCTTTAGGAGCGTAATGATCGGTCATTAATCTAACCCCATCAGGGGCCAAAACAGCGATATTACGCGCGACCCTGACCTCATTTAGAACGGGTGGTAGACCCAACCGACGAGCCAGCCAATCTCTACGGCTTCGGTATAATCCAAATCCGGCTAACCCCAGACTAGCTGATAAACCAAAAATTATTATTTTAACTTTGCTTTTCATTTAGAAAATAGCTACTTTCTACCGATCAATAGTCGGGGTGGGTTTAGTCAATCTCTGCTGGTTGCGCCCCGGTGATTGCCAGTAAATCGGCGGGGCGCAGACAAATATTAAGACCGCGCTGTCCGCCGTTGACGTAAATATTTTCCAGTTCAGTGACCGCTCGGTCGATATAAATACGGAAATTCTTATGGAGCAAGGCCAGCGCCGAGATACCACCGACCAACAACCCGGTCAGGTTTTCAGCTTCGCGCTGGCTTGCCATCCGCAATTTCTTCTCGCCCACGCTCACCCCTAATACCTTCAGATCAAGCTCTTTGTCGCCCGGAACCATCACCAGCAAAGGACGACCCTGTCCACTTTCCGGCAGTACTACCAGCGTTTTGTAGACCCAATCGACCGGCACCCCTAACGCTTCGGAGGCACCCTGGGCCGAATGGATTTCCGAAGAATAGGTAAAAGTTTGATAATTTATTTTGCGGGCATCCAAAGCTCGCATTGCATTTGTTTTGATCGGTTGCTCTTTCTTAGCCATCTGCGAATATCCTATATAGCATAACAAACTTGTGACAGTTTCTTAACAAATTGCTGTTAAACTAGCTATGATGCTAGGTGTAGAACAGTAGCCGGGCTTGCATTGTCTAATTATCCCATCAAAAAGGCCGTTCGGCAACTGACTGGCGAAACCCGGTTGAAACAAAAGTGGCCTCTCGATTGTCTAAATATTAATGTAATATCTAACTCTAGGCCCGCATTGATCGCTTATGGCTACTGCGCCGATTGTGGCGCGATCCTTGCACTCCCTTTAGCGTCATATTACGGTAAGAGCATTATTAGAGCTTAGAGACTAGAGACACTACCCAGGGCGGTGCTACCCTGCTTATAAAGCGTATCATAACCAATCTGGCACTATTTTTGAAACTTTGTATGCTATAATTGCGTAGAATGATTAGCTGACTAAGCTAATCGCAAGCAGCAAATTGCTTTCTCTCGACGAGTGAGGAATAGCGATTTGTAGAAGGATTGTGACGCGATGGACAACCAGAATCGCGCCGAAAGCGAACAGCAGCTTAGAGAGCCTGAACCGGGCGGGTTCCCGGTACCTCAAATAGAGGCTAATCAAAAGCTTTCGCCCACGCCAGCCAAATCGGTTTCACCCGCTTTGACGGATGGAACTGAAGTGGCTCAAACTAATGGGGCAAAAGAGGAGGCTAATGTGACTGCTGCGGCTATAGCCGTGGGTTCTTTTTCAGCCAATCGGAACGCGCTTGAAGCTATTGGCCCTAAAAGTGACCCTTTAAGTAATCATAGTAATGTAGTTCACCGTAGAGTCGTCGAGGCTACCCCGGCCCAAAGCGAGATCAATCGTGAGGAAGAAGCGATTGTGACGCGAGTGTTGGGTGGAGATAGCGAGGCATTTGCGGAACTTATAGATCGATATAAGGTAGCGGTTTATAACCTCTGCGCCCGGATGCTGCACGACCCGACCGAGGCGGAAGACGCTGCCCAGGAAGTTTTTGTGCGGGCTTATACCCAATTGCACAGTTATCAACCCGGTCGGCGGTTTTCGACCTGGATTTTGTCGATTGCCAGCCACTACTGTATCGACTTGTTGCGCCGTCGTAAGCCGCAAGTAGACCTCGATACTATCGCGTTTTGGAAGCAGAGCGACCAGCCTGAACCAGAAGAACGCGCGATGACTGGCGAGACCCGCGACGAAGTACGGAGTTTACTCAACAAACTACCCGACAAATATCGTGGCGTAACTGTTTTGCGCTATTGGCAAGATTTCTCTTACGAAGAGATTGCCGAGGCGACTGGTTTGTCGGTGGCGACGGTTAAAACTCGGCTCTTTCGCGCCCGCGAACTGCTGGCAAAAGAGCTTGAAAAACAACGCCGCCAGGACAATAATCAGGACGAAGATACCAGAGCCAAACCACGCGGTTTGTTGAAACTAAAAAAAGGTAGGACTGTTAACAGCAATGCTAAATAGTAAATTGTCAGAGGGGATGTCTTATGTTCTGCCGTGAGGTGAAATCTTCGATCACACCATATTTGGATGGTCGATTAGATAGCCGGCAGACCCGGCGCTTGGAAGAACACATTGCAAGTTGTGTTAGTTGCCGGAGCCGACTAAATTTGATGGAGGAGATACCGGTTGTGTTACAAACCGACCGCATGTTAGCACCCCATCCTACATTTACTAAGATAGTAATGCAACAAATTATTGTACGTCAGCAGATTAGCTCTACCCAATCTGGGTTTCGAGCCAGCCAAACCCGCTTTCAAACGATAGCTACCACCAATCATAAATCCGACGGTGGTCAAGAGGCTGATCTAACCAATAACAAAGTAATCCTACTGGCGGATCGACAAGCCAGCCAGACCCGCACCCCTTCGGGCTACGTTTTACGCTTTTCGGCACTGGCTGCCGTTATGGTAGTAATGATGACCGCCGGGGTTTATGCCTTGACCCAATCCCCGACCGACTTGCCCGACTCGACTGCCGCCGTCTATCTGGCGATCCAGGGCTTTGCCGACACCGTTCGTAACGCTTTTAGCAGCCCATTCGAGTTGCTGGCAGGAGTCGTAATTTCAGCCTTAGTACTGGTCGGCTTATGGTATTATCTGGCCCGCCCTCAACGTGATCGCTCCTGATTGTTTGAAAAGTAGTAACTATTCAGCGTTGTCATTCTGAGGCGAGAGATTAGCGCGATTTTTGCCAGGTATACATGTATCGATTGGTTATGACGCAGCCTTTAACATCAGCCAGATTTCGAGCAATTCTGAAATGCTCCATGCCTGGGCGATACAACCGACCGCCGGAAAAGGCGCTTCGGCCCCAAAGATTTCATTGACCTGCCCCACACAACCCTCATCCAATTGGTCCACAAAAGGCACTAGCAAAGCCCTGACTTCGGTCTGATCGGCTCCGGCCTGAAGCAAAGCGCGGGCATAGGGGCCGAGCGGCCAGGGCCAGACGGTTCCCTGGTGGTAGGCGCTATCCCGACTAAGCGCATCACCGTCATAGGTTGGACGATAGTTGGGGTCTTGCGGGCTGAGAGTCCGCAAGCCGTAGGGTGTTAGCAGATGTTCGCGCACCTGGGCCAGCGCCGACTGCCGCTTTTCTAGCGAAGCCAGTTCGGGCGCGACCGCCAGGGCAATGGCCTGATTAGGGCGCAAGGCCGGGTCGGGACGACCTTCCTCGTCGATCACATCGTAAAAGTAGCCACCCTGTTCGTACCAATAGACCCGCTCAAAATTCGCTGCTACCCGGTCGGCCAACGCCTTAGCATAATTAGCCTGTTCTGTTTCACCAAACTTATCCGCTAACTCTTGCATCATCCGACAGGCCCGGTACCACAAAGCGCTGATCTCGATAGGCTTGCCACGTCGGGGTGTGATGACCCATTCACCCACTTTGGCATCCATCCAGGTCAGTTGCACGCCCGGCGCACCCGAAGAAAGTAGCCCATCCTCTTGGTCTACCTTGATATTAAACCGAGTCCCCTGTACGTGCCAGCGAATGATTTCGGACAGCACCGGGTAAAGTTCCCGTCCCAGGGATAAGTCGCCACTGCTTTTAATATATTTGTCGATGGCATCAAAATACCAGACTGTCGCGTCAACCGTGTTGTATTCGCCTTCGTCGAGGGCTTCTCCCCCATCCAAAAAGCGGTTTGGTAGCATCCCTCGATCTACAAAGCGGGCGAAACTGCGTAAAATAGTGGCGGCTTCGTTATAGCGGCCCGTCACGAGGGTCAGGCCTGGCAAGCTAATCATGGTGTCGCGGCCCCAATCGCTAAACCAGGGATAGCCTGCTAACACCGTCCGATATTCCGACTGTAGCTGACCAGGATGCGCCGCATCGGGCCGTCCGACCACAAATTGATCGGCAGCCAGCGTCAGCCGTTCGACCAGGGTCGTGATTGACTGTTCGGCTTTGTCTTTAGCCTCGGCACTGGTTCCCGCCAGTTTCAGCAAACCTTCTAGCCGGGTCAATTCGCGCTCGTAAGCGCCGAGGTAAAGCGCTCTTACAGTCTGAACCTCGGCAGTGGTAGCGACAAACGTGACCGACTGGCCCGGCTCCAAGCTGGTTACAAAAGTTCCCAGGCTGTACATATCTTCGTCCGCGCCCGCCAATTCGCGAGCTTGCTCCTGGCGATAATGAAAGCCCCAGAACCAACCGCTTTCGGCTTCGGGCCGCCATTGGGCAGGCCGGTCGAACACCAACAACCGCCATTGGGGGGCCTCCGGCCAGGCCGTCACTCGCCAACAATTTTGGGCTTCGGAGACTACCTCAAAACTTAGATTGAGCGACCCGCGCGTAGCTTCGTGATAATCGCGGCAATTGGCAAGCGGGCGCACCCGCAATTCAAGCGACCGCGCTTCGGGGGGTGCGAGATACTCATAGCGGACATAGGTTGTATTTAGGCCGTATTCCATCCAAATCGTTTTTGTAAACCGCGCTTCGCCCAACCGATAAGTAAAAGTCGGTAGGTTGCCTAACTGCTCGAAACTTTCCAGGTAATTTAGCCCGGACAGGCTGGCGGTTCCGCCACGCCATTCATTCACATCCAGCCGATAGGTTAATTTATTAAGGCTGATTTCCTCATCCAACTTACCAAGCAACAACGTCCGGCCCAACGGTGGTTGAAGCGCCGCAATCAGCAGCCCGTGATAGCGCCGGGTATTAGCCCCGCTCAGGCTGGCCGAAGCAAAGCCACCGATACCATTTGTCACTAACCATTCGCGCTCCAGAGCGCTTTCTTTATCCGCCACGATTTCCGGCCCTAGCCGGGTGATGGGAAGCCGATTGGAGCGGGTTCGGCCTGTCCTTTCTGCACTCATTTTCGGTTCCTTTTCTTACAAAGAGCCTCTAATTGTGATACATTGCTCTGCCAATTGATAAATTTTCTCGGTTAATCTAGTATAGCATGCTTGGTACTCAACGCAATCCAGCTTATCTTCATATCGCATGGCGGTAACAAAGTTCCAATTTCACCTGTAGGAGCGGGCTTCCGCCCGCGATCAAGCGCCTGGGTTGAGGTCAGGCATCGCGGGCGGAAGCCCGCTCCTACAGACTTTGTTATCGCCCTGCCTCATATCCTTATGGGAGGTACGTCTGGGCAGGACGAATACATTGTTATTTTGTAACTAGGCAGGTCGGGCGACCACCCAGGGTCGCCCCTACCCACAATCGGTTGTAGGGTGCGACCCTATGTGGTCGCCCGACCTGCCTAGTTAAACCCTATTTAGCAATTATTATAGAAACTGAATGGCTCGTTTTGGTTTTGAACCAGGTTAAGGCCGTCAAAGCCAAAATCAGCCCTACTAATAGCAGTACTAAACTAAAGGCAAGCTGAATACCGAGGCTATCGGCCAGCCAGCCCAGCACAAATGGCGAAATCAAGGTTGCCAGCCCTGCCGCAGACGAAATACGAGCGCTGGCGCGATTGCTCTGGCTGGCGGCAACGTCAAGTGCGGCACTCAATGTTAGGGGGTAAAGATTGGCTACGCCCAACCCAACGACAAACAAACCGCCAATATTTAGCCAAGTCGCTGTTCCCAACCAGAAGAACGGAAAGCCAAGTACCACCAGCCCTACAGCGGCAGGTAAAAGCGTTGTGGCTTGGAACTGCCGGATAAGAAGGCTGCCAGCCCATCTTCCAATAACCATTGCGGCAAAGTACACCCCGACCACGCTTGCGGCAGTGCTTTTGTCGAGACCAACTACTTTATCCAGAAAATCAACACTCCAAAAGCTGATACACCATTCGATTGAAACTCCCAGAAATACTACCCCCCATAGTAGCCAATAGACTAGAGGTAAAGGCTCGGCAACTCCTGTAGTCGGTACAGATCGCGTACTATTTTCCGACATAGGCAATTTGGGGTTGGGTATTGGCTGCACACGAGTAGCGATTAGCACCACCAAGAAAGCTACGATGGGCAACCAAAGGGCAGTTCGCCAGCCCAAAACCGTTGTGGCGAAATAGCCGATTAACAAAGCCGATAGACTGGCGCATAGACTAGCAACAATATTGGCTTCGGTCAGGGCAATACCACGCTGTGAGCCGTGGTGGTCGGCTAGGGCCGCTTGCAGGGTTATAAGAAATAATATACCGAGTAAACCCATCAAGAAGACTGCCATCAACGATATAAACACCGACTGGCCGAGAGCCAGCAAACCCACCGCTAATCCCATCCCGCTTGCGCCACCCCAAAAAATAGCCCTGCGCCCAAAACGGCGCATTAGTCGGTCGCCAACCAACCCGGATATGATTGCCCCCAGCGAAAACGCGCTAAGATGTAAACTGCTAACAGTATAAGTAAGGTTGAGTTCGACCACCAAAAAAGCCATTACCGGCCCCAGCAACGAAATTAAATAGCTGTAGTAACCGAGTAAGCCGTAAGCTAACCAGGTAAAGCGGTTGCGCTTGAAACCTGCTATTTTTGGTTCAGTTTGGTCAGTTTTTGTAAAGCTGGTCGGCTGGTCTAAATTAGTTATTACACTTGTTTTCATATTTGCTCCTGCGAAACTGCGGGTTTATACCCATTTCGATTTGTAGAAATTGCAAAAAGCTTGCTTTTAAACGCTAAATCGCGTTATAATTCACGTTACTTCATGTTTTTATACTTTAATCTAGTAATTGTCAATAGATAGATGCATAAATAAGCAAAAAGGCGGACAAACAAAGATGCTAACAGCAGAGCGACGACAGTTTATTCTTGAAAATTTACGGCGTGATGGGCGGGTAGTAGCTTCAGAACTAAGCACGGCCCTCAACGTCTCAGAAGATACCATCCGGCGTGACCTACGGGAGATGGCCGAAGCCAGGTTGTTACAGCGAGTGCATGGCGGTGCGCTACCGGCCTCGCCCGCAACCGCCAGCTACACCAACCGCCAACATCAGGCCTCGGCTGCCAAACTCGAAATTGCGACAACCGCCGCCCAAATGATACGTAATGGGCAGGTGGTCATTCTGGATGGGGGTACAACATCGGTGATGGTGGCCCAAAGTTTGCCGCCCGACCTGCGAGCCACTGTCATTACCCATTGCCCGACGGTGGCCCTGGCATTGGCCGAACATCCCTACGTTGAGGTAAATATTCTAGGTGGGCGACTTTTCAAACATTCGCTAGTAGCGATAGGAGCGGCAACAATAGAAGCGTTGCACATGATCCGGGCGGATATATATATGCTGGGGGTATGTAGCCTACATCCCGACATTGGTATCAGCAATCAGGATTTGGAGGAGGCTCACGTTAAGCGGGCAATGATTGCCAGTGCAGCCGAAGTGATAGCCCTGGCCTCAGCCGAGAAAATTAATACGGCGGCGAATTATATTGTCGGTCCGCTGACCGACCTCACCCATCTAATTACCGACAGTTCGGTAGCCCAAGCTGCCCTTGCACCCTACCGCGCACTAGGTATAACAGTTATACAAACTCAAAATGCTTAAGTCTGGCCCTCGTAAGAATTCACAAAGGCAATATTGTTAATTGCAGGGCATTTGCGCCGCCGATGTTTTTTAAGCCAGACGCTTAATCTATAGCGCGTACCAAATGTTCTTCTAAAAAAATGCGTAAAGCTAAAGCTGCCGGGGTAAGCGCCCGGTCTTCGCGGGAAGCCAGGGCCATTATGCGCCACAGAGACGGCTCTTTCAACTCTAAAACTGCCAGATGTTCTTTTCCTACCAGAGCCGATTTAGGTATCACCGCCACCCCCAACCCGGCTTCCGCCAATCGCAAGAGCATCTCTACCGCTCCGCCGTTCAGGACAATCCGCGGTTCAAACCCGGCAGTGCGGCAAGCGTTCAGGGTCGTTTCTCGCACCGAGCCAGGCGAATATAGCAAGAACGGTTCATCTGCCAATTCTCCAAAAGTAACCGAAGTTTGCAAAGCCAAGCGGTGTTCCAAAGAGACTACTAATACCAGTGGCTCTTTGAAAAGCGGAGTCACTCGTAGTTTGTGTTCTCTAACCGGCATGGTAATTACGGCCAGGTCTATTTCCCCAGCATACATTAATTCCAGCAACATTCGGCTATTGGCTTCATACATACACAGTTCTAAAGCCGGGTAACGCCGATGAAAAACCTCAAGTAATTTTGGCAACAAGCGTTCACCCACCGTTGGTGGCGCTCCCATCGTCACTCGGCCTTGCCGCAGTTCACCGCGCTCTCGCATTTCGGCCCGCAAAACTTCGATTTGAGCCAGGATAGTACGGGTATGGGTAAGCAATCCTTTGCCGGTTTCAGTCAGCCGCAGATTCCGGCCTACCTTTTCAAAAATTGGCCCACCGCCCAGTTCGCGTTCTAAATCGTGTAATTGCTTGGTGATGGCGGGTTGGGCCACCAGCAATTCTTCGGCAGCCCGTGTTACATTTTGATGGCGCACTACCGCCTCGAAGTAAATCAAGTGTCTTAATTCCATCCACTTTCTCCAATTATCCATAACTTATAAATATGGATATATTATAAAACATATATTGGACAAAGGCAAAGCGCTTTGTTACACTTATTCCAACCATTGTGAAATACACAACAAGTTGGCAATAAACGCTCTTAACTGGTTCCCTTTACCTGGCGTAATAAAAAGGAAAAATATGGTAACAACCGAAGCAGCGGTACTATATCGTACCGGGCAGGATTCTCCGTTTGCCCAATCGCGGCCTCTATCCATCGAAAGTTTGGAATTGACCACCCCCGGCTATGGCGAGGTATTGGTCGAAATTGCCAGCGCCGGGTTATGCCACTCCGATTTATCGGTGATAGATGGTACTCGGCCCCGTGTGATGCCGATGGTACTCGGCCACGAAGCCAGCGGGATCGTGCGAGAAGTCGGGGAAGGGGTGAGCGATTTTAAGGCAGGCGACCATATTGTCTTTTCTTTTGTACCGGCCTGCGGAAAATGCTGGCCCTGTCTGGAAGGTCGCCCGGTCTTGTGCGAACAGGCCGCCAGGGTCAACAGCAACGGCACTTTGCTAAACGGCGCTCAGCGTTTTAAAAACCAGCAGGGAGAAGCACTTCATCATCACCTGGGAGTCTCGGCTTTCTCTCGCTATACCGTGGTAGCCCAGGAGTCACTGGTAAAAATAGACCCGACTCTACCGTTGCATTTAGCGGCCCTGTTTGGCTGTGCCGTCGTAACCGGGGTGGGGGCAGTCCTGAACACTGCCCAGGTCAAGCCCGGCAGTCGGGTCGCCGTTCTTGGGATGGGCGGAATTGGCCTTAGCATGATAATGGGTGCGCGGGCTGCCGCCGCTACTACCATTATCGCGGTCGGCAGACATCCCGAAAAACTCCAACGGGCGATAAAGGCCGGGGCGACCCACACGATTGATAGTAATCAGACCGACCCGGTTGCCGCAATCAAGGATATTACCGGCGGAGGGGCCGATTATGTTTTCGAGAGTGTAGGTAGTGAAGTAGTACTTTACCAGGCTTACCAGGCCACCCGGCGAGGCGGTACGACCGTCACAGTAGGGCTACCACATCCTCAAAAGCAATTCTCGATTTCGGCGGTCAGTCTGGTAGCCGAAGAACGCACCCTAAAAGGGTCTTACATGGGTTCTGCCGTACCACGCCGCGACATTCCGCGCTACATCGCGATGTATCAAGCCGGTCTACTGCCGGTAGAGCTATTGCACACTCACACTATCGAGCTTGCTGAGATCAATCAAGCTTTTGACGATTTGGCTCAGGGTAAGGCTATTCGCCAGTTAGTTACTTTCAACTAGAAAATAAAAAGAGGGAGCGTGTTGTTATGGAATTTGGGCTTAGTGCCGAGCTAACAGCTTTGCAGATGCGGGTGCGGCGGTTTATAAACGAAGTCGTGATCCCCTGTGAAAAAGGGCTACCGGCCCCGGAAGCCGTGACCGAGTGGGACGCTTTGCGCCATGAACTCCAAAGTCAGGCCCGTGAGCAAGGGGTATTTTTACCACAACTGGGCCAGGAATGGGGCGGTTTAGGGCTGCAATGGCGCGACAGTTCGGTTATTTTTGAGGAAGCCGGACGCTCGGTGCTTGGCCCGCAGGCCCTTAATTGTGCCGCTCCCGATGAAGGCAATATGCACCTGCTGCACGAAGTAGCTACCCCGGCCCAACAAGAACATTTTTTACGTCCACTGGCGGCAGGCAAAGTGCGCTCTTGCTTTGCCATGACCGAACCACCACCGGGTGCCGGAGCCGACCCTTCCCTGCTCCAAACCTCGGCCACCAAAAAAGGTTCGCGCTGGGTTATTAACGGTCAAAAATGGTTTATCAGTGGGGCGGAAGGGGCCGCTTTCTCGATTGTAATGGCGCGTACCGACGAGGTCAAAGGGCGTTATGGGGCGACGATGTTTTTGGTTGACGCTGATAACCCTGGCTACCGGGTAACGCGCCGCATCCCTACCCAGGATTTATCGTTCGTGGGTGGTCATTGCGAAGTAGAATTTAAGGATTGCGAAGTGTCCGAGGACGCGATCCTGGGGGAATTACATAAAGGCTTTGACTATGCTCAGTTGCGACTACGCCCGGCCCGCCTGACCCACTGTATGCGCTGGTTAGGGGCCGCCCGCCGGTCGCTCGAATATGCGCTGGCTCATGCCACCCAGCGCCACACTTTTGGTACTCAATTGGCCGACCATCAGGCGGTACAGCTAATGCTGGCTGACTCCGAAATTGAGCTTCACGCCGCTCGTCTAATGATCTGGCAGTCCGCCTGGCTGCTCGATCAGGGTAAGACCGCCAGTCGCGAAACCAGTTTGGCTAAAGTTTTTGTCTCGGAAACGGTCAACCGGGTAGTAGACCGGGCGATCCAAATTTGCGGGGCGCAAGGTGTTTCGGAAGATAACCCTCTGGCGAATTTCTACCGCGAGACTCGTCATTTTCGGATTTACGACGGCCCTTCCGAAGTACACCGGGTAACGATTGCCCAAAGAATGATCCGCAAAGCCGGGGGAGAAGGTTGGGTTTCTACTTATGATTGAAGTAACTGAGCTAAAAACCGCCCTGGAAACGAATCTGACCGAACAAGTAGCCAGCCCGGTCGCTGTGACCGACCTGGTCTTACTCGCGGGTGGTTCTTCCCAGGAAACCTGGAGCTTTGATCTGGCGGTAGAAAGCGGCCCTCAACAGGGTTTGCATCGGCTGATCTTGCGCCGTCCGTTGGGCGGCAGCATTTTCACTATTGCGCTAGACTTAAAACGAGAGTTCGAGGTATTGTGTGCGGCAGTCGCCGGTGGTGTACCTTCGCCCCGCCCTTACTGGCTGCTACACGATCTATTGGGCGTTCCGGCTACTATAGTCGAGCGACTGGAAGGCGAGAGCATTGGGCGGAAAATTGTCCGCGACCCCCGACTAGCTCAGGCCCGCGAAAACTTACCGGAGCAAATGGGGGCCGCCCTGGCCGCCCTGCATCGGGTCGATTACGGCACTTACAATCTGGACCAGCTTTTATCCAAACCAGCTTTTGGGCAAACTCCGGCCCAGGCCCGTATAGTCCAGATTGAGGCCGAATTGGACGAAATAGGCGAACCACACCCGGTCTTAGAACTGGGTCTGCGCTGGTTACGTCACAACGAGCCACCGCCACCCCAACGGCTGGTGCTGATACACGGCGACTTTAGAGTGGGTAACATGCTGGTAGATCAGTCCGGACTGGTAGCCCTTATCGATTGGGAATTTAGCCATATTGGGGATTATGCCGAGGATTTGGCCTATCCTTTGGTACGCGAGTGGCGTTTCGGGGTAGACCAATTGCGCCTGGGCGGGATCGCCCAGCCCGAAAAGTATTTTGCCGCTTACCAGCAAGATAGCGGCTTGCCAGTGGAGCCAGAGCGGGTTTTCTACTGGGAGTTAATGGGCAATGTCTGGTGGGCGGTCGGTTTGCTCAAACAAGCGCAACGGCATTTGCGGGGCGAGCAACCCAATTTGGAATTTGCCTGTCTGGGGCGACGCTGTGCCGAACTGGAATTGGAAATTCTAAATTTACTGCGGGTAGCCTCGTCCCGGTTGGTCGGAAGTTATAGCTAGATTTGATTAAGAACCCTCTGTGCAAAATGTAAAGCACTTCAGCTAGACGCTTATCTGTAGGAGCGAGCTTCTGCTCGCGATTGAACACCCAGCCGTATCTTCCAATCGCGAGCAGAAGCTCGCTCCTACAAGGGTTCGAGTAATCTGCATTTTGCTATAAAGTTGGGCGAAGTTTAGTTAGTAGGTAGGAGGTGTTGGGATGCAAGACGGGCCTAGCGACCGGGATTTAATCGGGGCGGTTGTTCAATTTATAAACGAGGAGCTATTGCCCCTGACTGCCGATAACCCCCGGCTTCGTTTTAGAAGTCTGATCGCAGTCAATGTTTTGAATATCGTAGCCCGTGAACTGACCGAGAGTGAACCGTTGCTTCGGGCCGAGTGGAGTCGGTTGGTTGAGTTACTCGAACAACCCTACCTTGAATTACCCGGTCAGTCCCAGCAGTTGCGACAGGCGATTGAAGGCTTTAATCGAGAACTTTGCCACTCGTTACGCCACGACGACCCCCGCCTGGATAATCCACAGTGGCAGGCACAACTAACCGAGCATCTTCAAACTACAGTGCGCGAAAAATTGCAAATTGCTAACCCTCGTTTCCTGGAACGCGAAACGGTCAGATAATTTGGCTAAATTTTTGAGAGGAAGTGGAAACTTGAGAAACGAGCAAACCACCCAAAATGATTGGCTCAGGCGGATCGATGGCCTACACCATAACAAGGTCGCTCTGATAACCGGCGGGAGTGGCGGGATCGGGGCGCAGGTCGGGCGCGTGTTGGCCTTGAGTGGGGCAAAGGTGATGCTGGCGGCCCGGCGGGTCGCCGAATTAGAGACGGTGCAGCGTAGTATTATCGGCGAACTTGAGCAGACCGGCTATACCGACGCAGCCGAACGGGTGAAAATCCAGCCCGATTGTGACGTGGGCGATCCTACTCAGGTCAGGCTATTGGCCGAGCGTACTCTGGCTGAATTTGGGCAGGTCGATTACCTGATTAACAACGCCGCGATCACCGGGGCCGAGGAGATGGTAATGGATTTGCCGCTCGACAAATGGCGGCAGACTTTGCAGGCTAACCTTGTCAGCAACTATGCCCTTATTCGCCAGCTTGCCCCACAGATGAAAACGCACGGAAGCGGCTATGTTATCAACGTTTCATCTTATTTTGGAGGTGAAAAGTACGTAGCAATTGCCTATCCCAACCGGGCCGATTATGCTGTCTCGAAGGCCGGACAAAGAGCGCTGGCCGAGTCGATGGCCCGCTTTCTTGGCCCGGAAATTCAGATTAATACAGTTGCGCCCGGCCCGGTCGATGGCGAACGCTTGCGGGGTAGTCAGAGCCGACCAAGTATGTTTACCCGACGGGCCAGGGTCATTTTGGAAAATAAGCGTCTTAACGAAGTTTATACGACCCTGATTGAGAGTTACCGGGCGACCGGGCTAGAAATAGCAGAAATACTACCGGCGTTGCTGGCGAATGATGTGCAGGCCATCAAGGATGACGCTCGTCAGCCAGAAGGGTTACGGCGGCTGGCAAATACGATCTGGGAACAAAGCGACCCGGCGGGGACGGGGCGGTGCTACTTTCTAAACGAATCCCTAGCCCTCAAACTGGTGCGGCGGCTCGAAAAAGGGGGCTACTTGCCGCGTGAAATATTGCCCGATCTCAACCAGTTAGACCTACACGACAGACATCTACTGGGCAGTCTACCACCTGAGCCGTTTTTCTCTCCGGCGGAATTTGAACGGGAAGCTTGCCGTATTCAGGAGCGCAATCTAGGAATGCTTTATCTAAAAAGGATGCCGACTGACCTGGATTTAGCCCTATCGATGGCTTATCACCTGGCTGACCACTATGTTACCGGCGAAACTTTTTATTCTTCCGGCGGGCTAAAGATGGAACGCGCCGTTACCGAAGGGGAGTTATTTGGCAAGGCCAGCCCGGAACGCCTCAAACAGTTTTGCGGTACAACCGTCTTTCTGATCGGCGAACATTTGCGCCAGCACCTCGCGCGTTTGGCCCAGACTTTTCTTGAGGAATATGAGGTAGGGCGTTTGGTAATCCTGACCGAAAGCGATGAGACCGCTCAACACTTACTAGGCCAATTGCCTGCCGACGAGCGTCTACAAGCCTTCGCCACTCACGGCAATTTAGAAGAAGGCATTGACCGGGCGCAACGACGCTATGGCAAGCCGGCGGCTATCGTAAGCACCCCCTTTAGAGCCTTACCGTCTTGCCGCCTGGTCGGTTCAGCCGAGGGAGACTGGAGCAAGGTCTTGAGTGAAGAGGATTTTACCGAACTAATAGAGCAACAAATTACGCATCATTTTAGGGTAGCCCAGAAAGCCGCGTTTATAGATGGCGGACGGCTAGTACTGGTCACTCCGGCCACCGGGCGCGGCTCTACCGACGAAGAATTTGCCCTGGCTAACTTTATCAAGACCACTTTGCACGCTTTTACAGCTACACTTGGCGCGGAAAGCGAGCGCACGATCCATTATAGCGCGGTCAATCAGGTTGACCTGACCCGCCGAGCGCGAGACGAAGAACCGCGCAATGCTGCCGAGGAGGAAGAGGAATTGATCCGCTTTGTAACGGCGGTATTGCTAACCTCTGCAACCCTACCCAGTCCCCAGGAGAGCCGTTACCGCTCTCGAATCTACCGGGGTAACGCCATTACGGTTTGAGAAGGGGGTTGGAGCATCTATTAGCTTTGTCTGGGTGACTACCTAAAGCGTGGCTCGCCCCTACTCCTTATTTTTGTCTTACTTAAACAACGCTGATTTCGAGCCAATAAAACGGCGGGTTGCGATTAATCTTAGTAAGATTATCCACAACCCGCCCTTTTTATTTTCAGTCAACCGAGCTTGTTTGGTACCACAAGCTCGGTTAGCTAACTATGGGGTCACTTTGGTGATACGAGTGGCCCAGTTGCCCAGACTGGCACGGGTTCCACCGCAACTGCCGATAGCGCCCGTCAGATATTGGGTTAGCGTACAGGATTGCGCGATGTACTCGGTTGCAAACCAAACGTCATTGCCAACCGAAACTGCCGAACCATAATCCCCCCAGCGCGGACGAGCTACCCCCGAACTGGCAAAGGAATTGTAGCCGCTAAACCCATCTTGTGGCCCGACACCAAGCGCCGCAATCTGGATGTCACCAGCGCCACCCTCTTCATCCAGCGCCACAAAAGCCGCACTTGGATAATAGTCGTGGCCGGTTAGCGTAAAGCTCATAATGCCCTTACCCTTAGCCGTCACAGCAATGGTCGGGTAGGTCAGGTTATTACCGGCCAGCCCGATCTGCCCCTGCCGAGCCAGTTCGCCACTTACTGAGCCATTACTCTTGATATGTGGCTCGATGATGTAGTAGGCAATCCCAGCCTTATTCTTGCCGCCGACGGTCACGCCGGTATCCAACGCGCCCCACAGTTTATCTTTGGCATAATAAACCTGTTGCATGCGGCTATCGCTGCTATCCAGCTTGGAAAGCGCTTCGGTCGGGGGCTTGGCATTGAAGAATAGCGCCCAACAACCCTGCCCAGGCCCAAAGGTATTACCACTATCGTTGATACAATCCCGCAAAGGAGCCGGACCCTCTTTTTGGTCGGATGGGGGCGGGACGGTATAGGTCTTGACCTTGATGATAGTATTTTTCAAAGTCAGCGCAGGGGTAGCACTGTCTAACGAGCGAGTATTGGTCAAAGCCCACAGCGCAATCCGATTGTCTTTGCCGGTTGTATTGTTGGCTTCTTCGCCCGCCATCGAGCTAAGGAAGTATTCAGTACCACCTGCATCTTCTTCGTACTTGTCCGCCGAAATAGCCGGGATCACTGTAAAACCCGGATTGCCAGCGACGGCCCCAACCGTATTAAACTGAACCACTCTTACGGTAGGAGCGCCCGAAACCAGGGCTTTCTTGGAGAAAGCATAAACCTGAGAAGCGATGTACTCCGGCCCAATCAACGAATACTCGTTAGTGGTGACGTAGATGCCATTCTTGTCGGCAGCGATATGCGGATAGTCGCCGATGCACGGGCCATAGCTACAACCGTGATTCGGAGTGCCAGCCGTACCGTCATCCTGCACCGGTAGCCGGTAGATCTGCCAGGTTCCAAGCGGGCTGGCAGTAGTGCTTACCGCGATATCCAGATGGTTCGAGCCAAGAAACGCTCCCGTATTCGGGTTGGTATCGAGGGTCAGCACAATCTCGAACCAGCGCTGGGTAGCCTGATCGAAAATGCAGCTAGGGTCGGTCACGAACGGGCCACGCTTGCCGGTCGTCCGGTTGATCGCCGCCGGGTAGCCATAGAAAGTATTGAGATCGACGACACCCTGCAAAGCGTTTCCGCTGGTGTCGTAAACTCTCAAGACATCGTTGACCGACTCCAGCAAATAACCGTTACCGGCGCAAAAACCCTGGTCGGGCGGCTCTAGCGAGAATTGGTTGCCACCATTGGCAAGGCGTTGCTGGCGAAAATTCAAACCAGTAAAGCTAGTACCCAGGGTAGCAGGCTTAACCGGTTTGTCATCGCCTTGCTCACCTTCGGACGAGCCTTTGCCACTCGACTTGCTGCGGTCAATTACAGGGCCAGCCGGGTTGTTCGAGGGACCTGTACCTCCGGCTCCTTCAGCATCCCCGCGCGGGTCTTCGGCAAATTCGGGCAGCTGAATGCCATCAACCCCTTCAATCCCTGGTACGAGACTGGTTGTGCCTCCATTGGGAATTAAGCGCGAAAAACCATCTGCCGCATTAGCGGTCTCAATCGAAAAATCGAACACACTTGTGAAAAGCGCGGCAATCAAGGTCAACGTCACTAATAGATGGAGACGTTTAGACTCTTTGCTACCTCGTACAGTATCGAACATGTGCAGAAACCTCCTGAGCGAACTTCACCGCTCGCCTAAATCCATACAAGCCTGTTATACAATCGGTCGCAACTAAAGACGAACTGAAACTAGCCGAATTTAAGGTAGAGCAAACCAACCGAAAGCTTTTCGGAAATTTTTGCCAATTTTCCCTGTGTAAACCATTAGAATTAAAAGGACTGATTTCTAAAGCTAAAGGTTTGGAGGCGAGTTCAGTATGTCAAAATAAAAATTAGAAGCGACGCTTTCAGGGTGGTTCTTGAGCTAGAGGTACAATGATGGTAGAGCAAAATATTTTGTAACGTTTTAAAACTTTTTGGGAACAACCCAGATACCAATAGTATAGGTGAAACTTTTTTTGATGTCAATCCGTCGCAACTAACATCGCAACGAATTTTGGATTTGTTAAACCAAAAACAAAGCTCGATTAGCCAAAAATAGCTTCCTTTATATCAAATTAATCTTGATGAAAATAAAATCATCTTATGGATTTATTCGAGTTCACCCAGATTTGCTCACAACCGGGCGAACCTAGTAAACAGCTTCTTTTTTAACTCGTTACAATTTTGATAGATTGGCCCAGTGATGATATACTTGTGTTATAAGCGTTTGCTAGACCTAGTGGGTTAGCAAAATTCGGCATTATTAAGCTTTCGGTTTACACCAACTAACAAGTAACCTTAGACAAATTAAAGAGGTATTGCCTGTGGCTGCCATTATTGACTTTCAGGAAGTCCATAAATTCTTTGGCAAAAATCATGTGCTAAAAGGCATCAAGACCAGCATCGCCGAAGGCGAAGTGGTGGTAGTTATCGGGCCGAGCGGTAGCGGCAAAAGCACCATGCTGCGCTGTATCAACCACCTGGAAAAGGTAGACCGGGGGGCGCTGTTGGTCGATGGAATCGATGTCGGCTCACCCAAAGCCGACCTGAACCGGGTACGCCGCGAAACCGGCATGGTTTTTCAATCTTTTAATCTGTTCCCGCACATGACCGTCTTGCAAAATCTGATGCTGGCTCCCCAAAAAGTACGCAAGATGGGTAAAGACGAGGCCGAAAAGACCGCTACTCAGTTGCTGGCCCGCGTCGGCATTTCCGAAAAAGCGGGGGCCTACCCGACCCAACTTTCCGGCGGACAACAGCAACGAGTCGCCATTGCACGGGCGCTCGCCATGAACCCCAAGATTATGCTCTTCGACGAACCAACCTCAGCCCTCGACCCGGAAATGATCCAGGAAGTGCTAAACGTAATGCGCGACTTAGCCCAAAGCGGTATGACAATGGTAACAGTAACCCACGAAATGGGTTTTGCCCGTGAAGTCGCCGACCGGGTAATTTTTATGGATAGCGGTACTATCGTGGAAGAAGGCACCCCGGAGCATTTCTTCAAAGCGCCCCGCGAGGAACGTACCAAACTCTTTTTGAGCAAGATTCTCAAACATTAGCATATTATCACAGGCTCAAAGATAAGTTTGAAACAACTCGCTAAACTTTAAGGATATTGCAACTATGGATTACTTTGGTAAGTCAGTTATAGATAACCTGGGGATACTGATCGAGGGCTTCAAAACTACTATCGCCTTATCGATTATTGCGGCCTTTTTATCGCTGGCAATTGGGGTAGTGGTGGCTGTAATGCGGATTGCCCCGACCGGTGGGTTGCGCTTGATCGGCGCGGTCTATGTCGAGTTCTTTCGTAATACTCCCCTATTGGTGCAAGCTTACGCGGTCTATTTCGGCTTACCCAAGCTTGGTGTAAGGCTCGACCCTTTTATAGCCGGGACTATCGCACTCTCACTCTATACCGGGGCTTACGTAGCCGAGACGGTACGCAGCGGTATTCTCTCTATCCCAACCGGGCAAACCGAGGCCGCCAGATCGCTCGGTCTGGGTTATATCCAAACTTTGCGGCTGGTCATTTTGCCCCAGGCCCTCCGCATTGTATTACCACCATTAGGCAACCTCCTGATCGCAATGGTCAAAAACTCGGCTATTATGTCCTCGATTGGGCTGGCGGAATTGATGTTTCAGGGCGAAAAACTTAATAGCGATACCTTCCGCACCTTTGAAGCCTTTACCGCCGTTATCATCGGCTACTTGATCCTGACCTTGCCATTAGCCTGGGGTGTAAGTTGGTTGGAGGGCAAATTGAACCCGACCCGACAGGCCAAACCTAGCCTGAAAGGAGCAAGCGTATGACCGTTGGCAACGAAGAACTGGTCAAATCGGACCCGCTAGTTGTGCCGCCCCGCTTCCAAATTTCGTGGCCTAGCCTGACTGGTTGGATCGTCTCGGTGGCAGTTTTGCTGGCACTGGTAATTCCGGCGGCCCTCAACGGCAAATGGGAGCCTTTTACGCTGGGTACAACCTGGACATTCCTGTGGCAAGGACTGTGGGTCACTTTACAAGTCGCCTTCTACTCGATTATTGCCAGCATGATATTCGGTATTATCCTGGCGCTGGGTCGGGTATCGCCCCTCAAGATTATCTCGATCCCGTCTGTAACCTACATCGAGCTTTTGCGGGCTTTGCCGTCCTATCTGATCATTTTGTATTGTTTTTTGGCGCTACCCAAAATCGGTCTATCGCTAGACGCGCTCTGGCTGGCCGTGATCGGCCTGACACTCTATACTAGCGCCATAATGGCCGAAGTAATCCGGGCCGGTATCCTATCGGTCGAAAAGGGCCAGCTAGAGGCGGCCTATTCCCTGGGCCTATCCCCCCTCACAACCCTGGCCCAAATCGTACTGCCCCAGGCTTTTCGGCGGATGATGCCCTCGATTGTCAGTCAGCTTATTACTTTGCTCAAAGATACCTCGCTGGCGGCGATCATCGCCCTACCCGAATTGACCCGCCAGGGCCGGATCATTTATAATCAGAACAACAATGTGCTTGAAACCATGTTCGTCGTAGCAATGATTTACTTTGTATTTTGTTACGCTCTTTCGTTAGTCAGTCGCAAGTTAGAAGTACGCAAACACCGTTAAACCGGCAATCCAGGCCAGTCGCCCTCGGAAGCATTTGGCCCGCAATACCAGAAATTAACCGAGGTACAGAAAGATACAAGCAAGCTATTTTGTTGTACCTTATCATATAATGCCCGCCAATGCTGTCGGGTACTCGGTTTTACTGCACTACACGGAGCAAGTGGTTTGTAACCCTAAAAACTTTATTGAGAAGGAGGCTTCCAAATGTTGGATGCAGATGTAGTAGAAATGGTCGAAGAAGAAGAAGTTGCCCAAGAACTAGACGAGGAAGAAGAAGACGAAGAAGTCGATGACGAGGACGAAGAAGATGAGGATGAGGAGGACGAGGAGGACGACGAAGACGAAGACGAATAATTTCTAACCTCCATCGGAAAAAGACCCCGCCCTGCAACTTTCGGGCGGGGTCTTCTCTTTCACAAACTTTATAGCAAGATTGACCCCCTGTAGGAGCGGGCTTCTGCCCGCGATTGAACACCTATCTGCCGATTTCATCGCGGGCAGAAGCCCGCTCCTACAGATAATTCTTTAATTCAATCTCTTTGCAGCTTGCTTTAACCGATTTCATCGCGGGCAGAAGCCCGCTCCTACAGATAATTCTTTAATTCAATCTCTTTGTAGCTTGCTTTAGTTTTGTTGATAGTCGCCTATCAATTGAGTATTTTTAAGATTGCCCGCCAGCTTTCCAGGTCGATCATATTGGTGTTAAGTTGCGACCAGCTATAAATCAATACTCCCAGCAGGGCCAGCGGAGCCAACCAACGGGCCGGTTTGCTTTCCAGGACAGCGGCGAATGGGATAAGTAGTACAAATGGAAAGGCCAGCAAGCTATAGCGCAATATATCGTCGTGCAACATAAAAACGGTCGGCAACGTAAACGCCAACCCAACCCAAAACAAATCGTAACGCCGCTCTCGCCAGAGCAAGACCAGCCCGGCAGCCTCCAAAATATAGTAATAAAAGTCGCCCTCGCTTCGACCGACGTTTACATCCATCGAGAGCAACGGCAAAGGATAGACATGGGTCACGCTTTCCGGGATATGCAAATAGGCCAGGAAATCGCCATAACGCCAGCCGAAAAAGGCGAAAATCCCCAGCAAAGTTAGCGGCATGGTAGATAGCGCGATACCTGCCCGCCAGTCGAACTCGCGCCACCACTCTTTGAGCCAGGTCTGAACCTTGCGCCACAGGGAAGCGGCAAGCTCAATCTCTTGGGCTGGCTCGCCCTCCGGCCCACGACCCCAAAGCCCCGCCTTTAACAGGGCCTGCCAGCCGAGCAAAAGGCCGTAGCCACCGTATAAAAAGATACCGTTCGGACGGGTCAGTACCACCGCCGACCCCCATAACCCGGCCCACCAGTAATGACCGCGTTTGAACTGATAAAAAGATAG
Source organism: Chloroflexia bacterium (assembly GCA_038210655.1). GTDB lineage: Bacteria > Chloroflexota > Chloroflexia > Chloroheliales > Chloroheliaceae > 54-19. Next base: position 11,379 of record JBBQWM010000057.1, on the reverse strand, counting down.
CAGCAGGAAAAAGAGGGTAGCCGCCTCGCTTGAGCCAACGCTATGATAAATCAGCCAGCGCAACGGTAAAAAGAGGGACAGGCTGGCTAACCAGAGCGGGCGACGGCTATAGCCAAAATCAGCCAAAAACCGATAAAGCACTAGCGCAAAGCCGGTTCCAAAGAAGAAATTTGGGATAAAGAGGGCTGGAATATAACCAAAGACCTCCGCAAACAGACGCACTACGACCGGGTAAAGCGGAAAATGGGCCGTCCAGTAGACCGTACTTTTTCCGGCTAGATGAGGCTGGATTTGAAGTAACGGGTCGGTCGGGCTATAAAGGCTATGGGCGATTATCAGATACTCCGGGCCATCCCAAAAACGAGCCAGATTATCAAAGCTGTTATTTTGAAGCACAACCACGCTAAAGAAAAGTAGGGTCAGCAGCGCATTAAACAGTCCTAGAAAGATCACCACCGCCCCAAAAGGATAGCGCCGGGCCAAAGGGCGCACTCGTCCGGCAGCCAATCCACCCAGGCTTTGCCCACCAATCACCGACAAACCCCACCCGCCAAAAGCCAGCGCGAACCCGGTCAGGTAAAGCGTGCTACCCAGCCAACCCCAATAAACTACGGCGTTCATTTCTCCGCTCGGCCCGACCGAAATTTGGAGGGCCAGCCGATTTAACCAGGCCCAAAACGCCCCCAGCGTTAAAGCCAGACCCAACCAACCCAACCCGCTCGGTACTAGCCGACTACCGACCGCCGCCCCGACTAACGCTGCCAAACCCAACAAAATCGTCCCCAGGATTAGCCAGCCGTCGGCGGTTTCGCTCAAGATCGGTTGCCATTGTTCGCTCAAGTCGAGCGAAAGGCCGGTCAATCGGAACGCTTCGGGCGCATCGAAACGCAAATAAAGTTCGGGTCGGTCGATAACCGGGCGCTGCGGCGTAAAACGTAATTGGTAGCGTCCGGCTAGGTCTGGCCCCGTAATAGTAGCGATTACCACCTCATTGGCAGTTATTTGCAACGGGCCGCGCCCCTGGCTAATCTCGATTTGCAAGACCAACGGTCGGTAGCCAAAAACGCCTGCCCGCAATTTGGCTCCCGGCTCGACCAACTGGCTTCGCTTATCACTATCGAGCGGGCCAAATCCGTTTTGGCGCATAACCCCGACGAAAGAGTTAGCGCCGCTCAGGTGGGTCTCACCGGTCGCCGGGCCGAGCGACAAGGAAGTTTCGGGCCGGGCCTGCCACAAAAAAAGCGTCCCAATCAGTGCAAGCAGCCAGCCCAGACCCCAGGCCCACCACTGCCAACGGGCGTACCAACCGGGCTGCTTTTGTGTTTTCAGTTCAAATCGGCTTGATGTCATCTTTTTATGTACGCTTATAATGCTTTATTATTATTTTCAATAAATTATAGCTACATTCATGAAAGTTAGTTCAGTAGCATTCGCTCTTATAATTCATAAACAGAATACCCAAAAGTACTAGGACGTTCCATCCTTTTGGGCTAGAACCAAAATGACCCAAATGGGCAGTAGTCCCACCCGCTATAACAACTTATAATATACCCAGAAACAGTTCGCAAACCCTGTTAGCATTGTAGCGGTACTTAATCTACACCAAATTGCAAGACACGCTCAAAGCGGGTCAACAATTTTGCAATTTGCTACATAATTCGATTTGGGATGGACGCAACATGAACATTCTATTAGTGGAAGATAGCCCAACGCAAGCTGCTCTCACCACCCAGGAACTTCAGCAAATTCACGCTTCGATCAGCATCGAACGCGCAACCACCGTTCGTGAAGGGATGGTGGCAACACTGCTCCGCAAATTCGACCTGATTATCCTGGATGTGACGCTCCCCGATGGGAGTGGGTTGGAAGTATGCCGCACTCTTAAAGGGAGCGAAAGTACCCAGCGCATACCAGTCGTGCTATTCAGCGCCGAAAAACTAAGCGAACTCCGCCGGGACGCTTACGCTGCCGGAGCCGATTACTGCATCACCAAAGGCGATACCGGTGGTATGACCTTGAGCCTGCTCGTCAGTACCATTTTTCGCCGGGCCTCGAGGCCGGCAGTAGCCTAGTGTAGCTATCAGGTAAAAGCTGACGGCAAATATTTTGGACTGCCTTAGATTAGATTACCGAATTTCTCGCGCTCGAAAATCTCGGCTTGTTTAAGTTCGCTAACTTCCCATTCTTTTGGTTCCAGGTCTACCGGCCAATTCTCTAGCAGACTTTCTTCCCAGACCCGGCTAATTTCTTCCAACGACGGGCGACGGCCCAACAATTGATCCAACCCGACCGCCCTTTGTTGTAGGGCGACGGTCAAGCTTTCGCGCTGTTCATCCAGCAACGCCAACCGCTCGGTAAAATCGGCGGCAGGCCAATGCAGATGTATCCCGGCCTGTAGCAAACTCCCGTTGCGCCGCCGTACCTGGGCCAGCCCAACCAATTTGCGTCCATCTTCAGCCACCACTTCGTAAGACGAAAGCGTCCCAAAGCAAACTAGCTTAACCAGGCGGGCTTCGGGCGGGGCGGCTTCCAGTTTCAACCGGGCAGCGCGGGCCTCTTCCGGCTCGACTAATCGGGCGCTCACCCCCAGACGAGCCAACGCCGCAATCCAAACCTCGGCAAACCAGCGATACGCCAGGGTTATGTCATGGCTGGCAAGCTGACTAAACGGCGGTAAAGCCACATCCAGACTGACCAGATCAGCCCCGGCTAACACCACCGTCCCCCCACTGGTACGCTTGTAAACCTCAAGTTCGGCCTTTCGGCAAGCCGCCAGATCGAGAACTGGTAGCTTTTGGGCGGCCCCCAAAATCAGGGCCGGATGGGTCGCCTGATACCAATAAAGCGACGGGTCGTGCAACTCGTGAAGCAGGCTCTCGCTCAAGGCCAGTTGCCGACCGGCCCCAGCCCGATTGGACGGCAAGCGTCGCCAACCTTCCCGGCTCATTCTAGCTCGCTTCCCAGGATAAGTTGCTTTCGGCCCTGCCAGGTCAGCCGACCCAGGAAAACAACCCCGAACAACCCGAATACCACTGAAGCCAGGAAGAAAATTCGGTAGGCTCCGATTTCCAGCCCGCCAAGCTGAAACGAAAAATGGTTATGATCGAGAATATCCAGCAAAATACCCCACAACATCGGGGCCAACGCTTGTGAAAGCTGGGTCATGAGGGTGGCAATATTCTGGAATAGCACCAGATCGTCGCGCGGAGCCAGCGTCATAATCGTGTGGGTCTGGCTCATATTGAGAGCGCCGATCCAGACAGTGCTTGAGAAGCTGACCAAAGCCGCCAACGCCAGGTTCGCCTCGGTCGCCCCTAACAAACCAATACAAAACCACAAAAGCGAGTTCAGCACCAACCCACCAAAAGCCAATAGCTGAAGCGAGTTTGTACCGCGCCGGTCGATCCAACGCCCCCAAACCAAAGCCGTAAAAGTCGCCCCGACTACTCCCGCCGTCGAAAAATAGAGAATCGTCCCCGGTGCGATCCCAACTTTCTCGCGCAGATAGATCAGACTTAACGAGGGGATCGAGATAAAGGCCAGCCCGTAAAAGCTCTGGACAAATACAAAGTTGGTAAAGCCGGGCTGAGCAAAGCATTTCTTTACGCCCGCCCAAAAGCTTCGGCGCGGTTGGACGACCATTGGGCGGTTGGTTACAAGGTTCCTTTTTGGGGGCGGCTGGATGCGAAACATAAAAACTGTACTAACTAGCCCACCGACCACCCCAAGTACGAAAACCGGGGCGAATTGCGATAGCGAAGGGTTGTTGCCCAAAATCGCCCCGATCAGCAGGAAAGTTCCGATACTGCCCAGGTTGGCGAACAAAGTCGCCCGGCTCAAATAAAGGCCGCGCCGGGCCGGTGGAATAATCGAGGTCTGCCAGGGTATGTTGGCGGAGATACCAAAATTACGCATCAGGTGAAACAAAAAGATTACCAGTAGCACAATCGGGATGCGCCAGTCACCAAAGCCGGGGAAATCGAGCAGTGCCACCAAGATCAAGATCGAGCAGAACATCCAACGGGCCGTCCAGCACCCAATTGCCGTGCGTCGGTAGCCAAGCCGCTCGACCAGCCGAGACGAGGCCAGCGTCAGGGGCATTAGCAGGAGCGGGATAGCCGAAAGCGACCCAACCACAAAGGCGGTCGCCCCAGCCTGCCGGATAAAAAGAATTACCGGCGACCCAAAACTCTGCCACATAATCGCATTACAAAACTCAAAGGAAAAATTGTTATAAACGCCCTTTGGCAACCGATCCGGTAATAGCGGGGCAGGCGAATCCGGCAGTTGCTCTAGTTGCGGCCCAGCCTTGTGGTCTTCATCCGCCATCGTTATAGTCTACTCCTGCTCTCTGGCTCTTGTCTACCGCTAGTATAACACAAAATTCTAAAGTCTTTTTGGCTGAAACTATTGACAAAATTCTAAAGTTAGGCTAAAATTTAGATGATTAGAAGAAATATAAAAGTTACTTTGGAAGATATAGGGAACAGGCGTGACAGAGGAGAAGTTACCACCGGTCGAAATAGTTGTATCCTCGGTCTATGATGTATTGACCGGGTTAGCTATGATCGGCAATCACATCAAGTGCAAAGAAGATGAAGTAGAGCCACTCACTGGGGATAAGACGCTTGAGGTTATCGAGCGGCTACGCGCCGGGTTGCGACCGAGGCTTTTGTCTAATCTTGACCAGTTTTTTGCACCCGATTTCTACTCCGGTTTGGGCCTGATTTCAGTCGTTCAGGAGTGGGGGGCGCTGGATGTACCGAGCTTTTTGCAAGCGCTTTATCAAAGACCGCTGACCGAATTTGTCAGGGCCATGCTTTCGTTTGGCAAAATCTATCGGGGCAACCGGCTATTCGGGCGCACAATTGAGGAATTGATGTCCGACCGGGCAGTCTTGCTTGAGCATATTGAGCGCAATATGTCGGTGGCAGACGATAAAATAGCGGTACTGGCCGATATGGTGATGAACCCAGCAGAGACCCGCGACAACCTGGCTGAACTGATTGAACACTTCTGGTACGTCATAATGCCACCCGAAGCCGAACGACGGGCGCAAACTCAGGAGCAAATCGCCGAGCTATGCCGGGCCAGAATCCAGGAAATTGGGCTAAAACGGTTCTATGAAGCCATTACCGATATGAGTTTGGAAGATCAGAGTAATGGTTACGAAGCGGTGGTGCTGGTTCCGACCACTTACTACGGGTATGGGATAGTCGGCAACGAAAGCCCTGATGAATCCAAACTGATTATAGTGTTTGGCCCAGAGCTTAAAATCTTGAAAACGCCCAAACCCTCCGAAGGCGAAGACCCGTTAAACCTGAAATCGTTGGCAACCCTCTATAACATACTGGGTGACGAGACCCGCCTTGAGATCGTGCGGGCTTTAGCCGAACGGCCCTACTATGGGCAGGAGTTGGCCCAAAAGTTTTTGGACGAACAAGGCCGCAAGATTTCCAATGCGACGATCTTTTATCATCTATCACTCTTGATGAAGACCGGCGCAGTCCATCTCGAACGGATCGAGCATCGGGTTTATTATGTACTAAACCCGGAGCAATTACAGTGCCGCCTTATTAAAGCCCAAACGCTTTTATTAGGGAATCGTTAAACCGATCTCGTTTTAATGGTTGTAATTTTACTATGGGTAGTCCCGTTTCTGGCCCGCAACGGAAACTACTTTGGTACTGTGAGCGAATTTTGGGCTAAGCGTTAATCTGGTCGTCAAAGCGACCATTATTTTTTGGTTATAAGATTAGATAAAAAGCTAAATATAAATTGAAAGCCTAATCTAAGGTTAAATGGAAAGGAATTCAAAATCATGCAAAACTATTTCCTCGCTAAGGATCGAATGCAGCAAATGCAGACCCAGGCCGATCTTGATGGTCAGGTCAAAGAGGCTAAACAAAGTCGTTCCGAAGTTGCCCGGCCCTGGTTCAGTTTGAAGCGCTGGTTTAAGCGCAACCCACGCCCGTTGAAGGTCAACCCCGAATACCGGGCCGCACTGATTTTGCAGGAATGGGAAATCAAATCCGAAATCGAGGCAAACCGTCCGTAAAACACAAGTTTTCAAACCGGGCATTTTGGGATCGTCAGCTATCATCAATAATTATCAACAATTTACTGGCCTTAAGAGAGGAGCAATCGACGATTGCTCCCCTCTTTTATATTTGGCTGTTATATAGGCTCAGTTTAGGTTAAATCTGGTATAATAGTTTGGTGGTCAAGGGACAACTACCTTTACGAATGGAGAGTTGATGGCTGAACCGAACCAGAATAAGCGCCCTCTGCTGGACGATCTGCTAGATGATAGCCCGTTGGAAGCTAAACCTGAGAAGGTGGTAGCGCCCCAGGCCAGCGCTAAAGGGTCTTCGGCCTGGGTGGTCGGTGGGGTGGTCTTGCTGGCGGTAGTAGCAATTGGTGGTTGGGTCGCTTACCTCTTGACCAATTGGGGGCCACAAACTACTAATCAGATCAATCAAGTCAATCAGACTGAAACATCGCTTCCACCCGCCAGCCAACTCCCCCCACGCTCAACACCACGTGTCGGTAGCCCGGCTCCTTCGTCTGCGGTCGGGACGGCCCCGACTATCAAAACGGCACTAGCCTATGGGGTGGTCGTTTCGCGGGTACTCAATATACGGGAAGGGCCGACCACAGCGGCCCCAGTCGTCCGGCCCTTAAAGAGCGGCGATATTGTAGAACTGGTTCGGCGCAACGGCGGGTGGTATCAAACTACCGAGGGAGCCTGGATTTCGGCCATTTACCTGGAGGTGCGCCTAACCCGTGCCGAAGCCGAAAGCTACGCACGGGAGTTGAAAGGATGAGGGATGAGGGATGAAAAATGCAGAATGCAGAGTGCAGAATGCAGAATAGAACATCTGCACCTACCATCGTAAATCGTAAATCGCACATCCTACAATTCGTAAATCGCAAATCGCAAATCGCAAATCGCAAATCGTAAATCGTAAATCGTAAATCCCCTAATATCGGTGAGGAATAAATAGATGACACTTAGCCCGGATCAATTTTTACCAAATGAGATTGATAAAGATGTTTATAGCATAAAGGTCAGGCTGGCCTTTATGTTGGATGTCGATAATACCCTGATTAACAACGATCAGGTAAAGTCGGATGTAGAAGCTGCCATGCAAGAGTTGATCGGGCCAGAACGGGTCGCCCGGTTTTGGGAACTTTACGAACAGGTCCGGGCTGAAACCGATGTGGTGGACGTTCCTTTGACCCTCAAGCGGATCGAACCCGAATTTACCGATCACGACTTATACCACCGGCTTTACCGGCTTTGGAACGACTTCCCCTATCGTAAATATATCTATCCGGGGGTTTTTGAAGTGCTGGCCTATCTCAACACTATCGGACGACCGATCATCCTTTCCGATGGCGACCCCTCTTTCCAGCTACGTAAGATTGTGACCAGTGGGCTGGCACGGGCGGTCAACGGCGACGTATTGATTTATGCCCACAAACAACATCACCTGGAAGACATCGAAACCGCGCTTCCGGCCTACCAATATGTAATGGTTGAGGATAAGCCCACCCTGCTGACTTTGATGAAAGAGTATTTTGAGGAGCGGGTTACAACCGTGCTAGTCAAGCAAGGCAAGTACGCCAACGATCCAAAGCAACTGGCAATCGCTCGCCCCGACCTGATTTTGCAACGTATCGCTGACCTTAAAAAATTTAGGCCCGAACAATTCGCCAGCGACCGCTTTTGATAAACCAGGGGCCTAGCAAGCTGGTCGCCCGACCCATTCCGAACCGGGCGATCATAAAGATCGCCCCTACCAGGAACGGCTCTAAATGAAAACCAAAAGCCCGGTTCAGCCGGGCTATTTTGTAATTCTACAAAGGGTCAGAAGTATTTATCTTCTCAGGGAGAAGCTGATCCCATTTGCCAGCCTTTATTTCGGCGATAAAATTTTGGAGGATATAGGCGGTTGCGCCCCAGATCACGACTTGTTGATAGTTGAAAAAAACCACCCGACGGGGTTGACCGCCGATGACCCATTCTTCGTAGCGTTTGGCGCTGGGCTGAATTAGCTGCCGAAGCGGAATTTCGAGGATACTGGCAACCTCAAAATTGTCCGGCACATACTCGATAGGCGCGGACGGGTCAACCGGGACAGCCACGAACGGGTGGATTAAGAAATTGCTGACAATCGTATCAACCGGGGTGAGTGGCCCCAACACTCGCAAGCTATCCGGGTGTAGCCCCAATTCCTCGTGGGTCTCGCGCAGAGCCGTAGTTTCCAGCAGTCCGTCTTCCGGCTTAAAACCGCCGCCCGGAAAACTGATCTGCCCTTTGTGGGTATGGACTTGTTCTGAGCGGCGCATAAAAACTAGGTGTGGCTCCTGTTCGGGCCCAAGTGGGCGTATTACCAACAATACCGCCGCCGGGCGGCCCTGCGATTGTCGGGAAGGCATATCTTTAGTTGGCTCAATTGACATATTATTGCTTTCAGGGTTTACTCACAAAAGGACGATTTACGCTTTTAACGGCTATTCAGGCCGGTTTCTACCGTTTATTATACCAATTCTTGAAGAGTTGTTATAAATCCTAGACATTACGAATGCAAATTTCCGATGTCTTTGCTCAAAATAATCAGATCGTGGACTGCCTCCACAATTTCGTCGGTAGACCATTGCTCGGTCGCTTCGCCAACCGTAATTTCACCCATTGCCCGGCCTTGGATGGCGGTTTCTTCGAGAAAACCAAAAAGCCAAATTTGCTCGGTTTCGGCTATTTTAAGGGAGGCCATGCTCAGGGGCCGCCAATCGTCGGGCAAATAAATCTCGAAAGCATTGGTATGAGGCGGTTTGGGAGTGACAACTACACCGGGCAGTTCAGCTAAAGCGAGGGCAATCTCGCAGGCACGTTCATAATAGGCTTCCATTTTTGGCACATGATGGCGCAAACCTTCCAGGTCGGAAATTACAAACGGGAAACTGGTAAAGAGATTACCACCCAACCGGGTTTTCCAGACTTTGGCTTCCTCGATAAAATTCTCCGAACCGGCCAAAATGCACCCACCTAGCCCACCCAACCCCTTGTAAAACGAAACATAGACCGAATCGGACAAGGCTGCAATCTCGGCGTAAGAATGTTTGTAATAGGGAGCCGACTCCCACAGACGCGCCCCATCGAAATGGAGCGGAATATGCTGTTCGTGCGCCCACTCTGAAATAGCGACCAGTTCTTCCCAGGGCGGCAGTTTGTAACCAGCCCGACGCAAGGGCAGTTCTACAGTTATAGCCCCCAGCGGCTCGTGCAAATCTTTTAGCTCTTGCAAGCGAAAAGGGTGCTGGTCTTTGCCAACCCGCACCCCGGCCAGATTGTGGAGCCGTTCGTAGGCGCTACGCTCGTCAGCGTCGATATGGCTTTTGGGATGAAGGGCTATATTGCGTATTGCTCGACGGTCGGCCCAAACCCGCAAAGCAATTTGCTGGGCCACCACCCCTTTGTGAATAAAAACCGCCGCTTCCTTGCCAAGCAGTTGGGCCACTTCCTGCTCCAACATTTGGACAACCGGCCCTTCGCCGTACATATCGGAGGGCAAGTCGGCCAGTGGGGAGGCGGCTAAATCCTCGAACCACCTTCGCGGACTTTTGAGCGGATGCCCCGAAAGAGCGCGGGTACAATTTGCTCGTAAAGCCCGTCTGTCCGAAACGCTTGCTTCTGGCTGAGTTTGAGTTGGGTCTTTATCCATTTTAGTTTTGCCTTTGCTACCTACAGTAAATTACAAAGAGATTGGGCTGGTAGGGTTGCCCCTACCAGCCCTCGATTGAGATCGGCTCTTAGATTACCACATTCAAGACATAACTGAAAACTACTACCTTGCCCTGATACTGGAACTCGGCCCAAACCTTGTACAGCCCCGGTTGCTCGAATTTCAGGTCATAACCGATTTCCGGGCCGTAGCGGGTGGTAGCCTCGGCGGCGGTCATTGGGTCGGTCGATGTCCCCATCGGGGCTGCCCCGGGTACGTGACCGTGAACGTGCCGGAAGCTATTGCTATCCTGCGAGATCACAATCATATGGCTCGGTTCGCCCAGGTACGGCTCTAGCTCCTTGAAGGGCTGCCCGTTTTTCTCGAACTTGAACTTCATGTCCACTACCTGACCGGCTTTGATTGCATCGGGTAGTTCGAGGGTCGCCTTCAGATCGCCCCATTGCTGGGTTAGCTGACCACCTGCTACCAGATTGGCTGGCTGGCTAGAGCCGTTGGCAACGCTCAGATCGTGGCGATAGAAGATAGCCTGATCGTTCGCCAGCGTAAACTGGTTGTAGACCCGGTACTGGCCCGCCGCCGGGAAAGTCAGGCTAAAGGTGTACAAACCTTCGCTGCCGCCTTCCGGGTGCAAGTGACGATAAAAGTTCAAGTCCTGCCCAACCACTACCAGATGCATCAACCTGGTATGGGTCAGCTTCAAATTAGCGGGCGTGAGTGGTTGTCCGCTCTTGGCATCGGTCAGGCGGAAGATCAGCAAAGCCGGTTGGCCCGGTTGTGGTTGGGCCGGGAAGGTGCTTAACTCGATCCGGGTGTTGTCAATCTGATAGACCGCCGGGAACGCCACGATATTAGCCGCCGGGATGATCTCTGGTTCGTCGGCCTGGGCCGCCGAAGCGGTCGCCATCACATTCTCTTTAGGTCGGGTAAAGCTATCGTAAGCTTGCCAACCGATAGCCGCCACCAGACTTAACAGAGCCATTATCAGCCCAAGCTGCCAGACCAACCCCTTGCGCCGGGCTTGTTTTTCGGCGGGCGAGAGTGGCCCGGAGTGTTTGCCCCGGAACCGATTGAGCAAAAGCGAGTTCGAGATAACCGAGACGCTGCTGACCGCCATCGCCCCTGCCGCCAAAATCGGGTTGATAATCCCAAAGATCGCCAGTGGGATCAGCAGTACGTTGTAAAAGAAGGCCCAGAACAGGTTTTGTTTGATCTTACGCATAGTAGCTTTGGACAGCGCAATCGCGGTAGCGATAGCCCGCACATCCCCGTGCATGAGGGTAACGTCAGCCGCTTCCATCGCTATATCGGTGCCGGTGCCAATTGCCATACCCACATCGGCCTGCGCCAGGGCCGGAGCATCATTGATACCATCGCCTACCATTGCGACGGTTTTGCCTTCAGCCTGGAGTTTCTGCACCATTGCGGCTTTTTCTTCCGGGCGTACCTCGGCAAAAACTCGCACAATTCCAGCTTGCCGGGCAATCGCTTCTGCCGTGCGTTGGTTATCCCCGGTCATCATTACCGCCTCAATGCCCATGGCCTTGGGTTCGGCTATCGCTTCGGCACTACCTTCCTTAATAGTATCTGCCACCGCTACCAGCCCGGCAATTTCGTCCTCAATAGCCAC
>JBBQWM010000056.1:0-37442 GCA_038210655.1 Chloroflexia bacterium | reverse complement strand
CCCCTGCTTGCGTAAGGTCGAAATGTAGGAGCGGATACGACAAAACCAGCGCGCTCCATTCTCACTGCGAAAGCCTCCAGACACCTTTTGCTGAACCTTGATCATTCTTAGGTCGCGTTCAGCCTGGTTGTTGTCAAAGGGCACCTTAAAATCATAGGCGAAAGCTAAGACTTCTCGCCACCGAAGTTGTAAGCGGTCTATTAAGTTCTTGGCCTTACTCTGTTTAGGCCGACCACGCTTATTGCGGGGCCAGCCCTCCTCTGGGGGAGGGTTAGCCGCTAAACCCTGGGCTATTAAGTTATCGTAGCGGCTATGCCATTGGGCTAAAGTAGCTTCGCTCAAGCTGCTTTGAGCTTGACTACGGGCCGTTTCGACCCCTTCTTTGAACTCCAGGAGTAACTTGATAAAATCGGCGGCCCACTCCTGGTGCAACTGTTCGGCTACAAAGGTCAGTTCGCGTAGCAGATGAGCGTTGCACAAAGCGTGTTGACACTGCTGGTAGCCCCAATAAGGCGACCAACTGTCGTGAATGCTGGTGCCTTTGAAGAGCGCTAACAGCCCAATCTCGTCGGTGGCCTGCTTACCTCTTTTCGAATGGTACTCGTAAAAGGTCAGATAGCTACAACTCATTACGTGCAGCCACCGACGCTGCCCTTGTACATATAAACCGGTTTCGTCATTGTGGGCCACCGGGGCCTGGCTTAAACCGGTTCGGATGAGCTTTTCACTTTCCTGGAGGTGGTCGTAGCATTCTTCAATCATGTTAGTGAGACTACCCTGGGAGAGTTTAAGGCTGAAAAGTTCATTGATTACTTCACAAGTCCGCTCATAGGGCAGTAATTGAACCTGCGAGAGGTAGACTGCCAGGGCCCGCAGTTGGGGTCCATATTGAACATAATGAGCCGCTTGGTGGGGAAAAGGAGCCTGGTTTAGCTTATGGCAATGAGGACACTCTTTAAGGCCAGCGCGGTGTTGGGTGGTGACAAGTTTCAACTCCACCGGTAGATCCAGGACTTGATGGCTTTGCCAACCGCTCACTTTTACCTCGACCAACTCGCTCTGACACTCACTACACTGCTGGGGGAGATGGTCTACAATTTGGTCGGGAGTAGCATTCCAACTCAAGCTATGCCCTTGGTGACCGGGCTGGGCACCGGGCTTTTTACCACTGGCTTTACGCAGACTACGGTTTTTAGGTGGTCTCCCGAAAGCATCGGAGGAAGGCGGTTTAGAAGAATTATGACTATTCAACTTTAATTGAGCCTCAAGTTGGGCCACTCGCTCTAGTAACTGGGCGAGTTGGGCCTTGAGGGCCGCATTTTCGGCGATTAGTTGTTGTTCTCTTTCTAAACTCATATCTATAATTTAGCAGCTTCGTCAAGGGGCTGGGTAGTTACGAAAAATTTTCCTAATATATACTCCCTCCCCCGTTTCGGGTGTAGCCCAGCCTGGCTAGTTTGCAAAAATTGATGGACACCCCTGGACAAATTTGTTTGCCCTAATAACGTGTCTAGCATCACTTCCAGGCTGTGATAAAAACCATAACTATTTTGTGGCAAAGAAAATATAATAAGGATGTAAGCACACTACCTGATTTAACCTCTAACTGGTGAGCTTACAAATCTTCTACAAATCCTCTAGTTACTTCTTCTCTCTCAAATTCCTCAAAAGACAAGAGAGCGCCGATGAGCAGCGGCGCTCTTTTCATTTCTTGTTTTGTTCGGGGCCAATTTTAGCAGGTTTATTTCATCTCAGACTGCGAACTAATTCCTCTTAATGACGACGCTCTAGCAGATTCGGGGCAGCCTGCCTGGTTAGTTTCTCGCTCAGGCTCCAGATATAGTTACCAATATCTGCATCTACGACGGCTTTAGGCCATTTAGTAAGCTTACTATTGGTATCGTAATAGTTGCCACTAATTCCCTCCACCTCAGCCGAGGAAGCCAGATAGATGGAAGAACGTGCCGCCTTGTCCGGATGAGCATTTGCCATCATTCTACCAAAAAGGGGCCAGACCAGTCGCATATACCAGGGAACCATTGCAGGTGTCATTGCCGAGGACATAGCCGTATCAGCTGCACCCGGATAGGCTACATTAAGAGTAACACCACTGTTCTGTAGTCGGCGGGCTAACTGGTAGGAACCGACCATCATAACGACTTTGGCCTGAGAGTAGGTTTGTAAACCTAAAAAAGATTTCTCGGCCTGTAAATTACTCAGGTCGATCTTGCTAGACGGAAAACCACCAGTGAGGTTAATTATTCTGGCCGGGGCGCTGGCTTGAAGTAGGGGCAATAGCCGGTGAGTAAGTAAGAATGGAGTGAGGTGGTTGACCGCAAAGGTCGCTTCAATCCCATCAACCGTTTCCCAACGGGTGGCATAAAGACCGCCCAGATTATTGATAAGCACGTCCAGACGAGGGTAGTTTGCCCCAAAAGTTTCGGCCAGGCGCTGCACTTCCGCCTGACTTGAAAGGTCGGCTAAAAGTAAATCTACCTGGTTATTGCCACTTTTGTGTCTGATTTCGGCTAGGGCGGCTTCACCACGCGCTTTATCGCGACCGCTAATAACGATCCTTCCCCCTAGCCGGGCCAGACCAAGCGCAGTCTCTTTACCAATTCCACCCGTGCCACCGGTTATCAAAACTGTCTTGCCTTGCATCGAGTTACTCATGTTATAACTCCCTTTCTATCATAATATAAGCCAGTCTAAATAAATATAGTAGTTATCTAAATAATAGGAAGCTACTGAATAGGTTAAAGAATTACAGATTTTCGGCTAAACCAAACAAACCCTGAACAAAATGCCAACTCAGGAATTAGTGCGGTCGGCAGTTTCGGTCAAAATTGTCGGTAATCTGTTCCAACCACTCCTGAAACAGACTGCTTTCACGGGCAGAAAAGCCCGCGAACATTACCTCAAGAAATTGCTCACCAGCTTCGCATAATTGGTCGTGTAGCTCGTGCGCTTTAGGTGTAAGAAAAAGTTGTTTTACTCTGGCATCTTCCGAACTCATCTGACGACCAACCAACCCTCGCTGGACCAGCCCATCTATAATATTGGTAAGTGTAGGAGAGGCCAGGCCCAGACGTTCTTGTAACACCCGGTGTTCCAGCCCGTCTTCGTATAGGAGTTGCTGAATTATGTCAAACTGGGCTGCTGTCAATCCCAACGGTTGCATATATTCATCCATGCACTTACGCATTGCCAGATAAGCCCGTTTCAGATTAAACGAAGGATGTAAAGCCAAATCAGTAACCTCATTTCAGTAGCATCCTATTGATTGCAATCTAATGTTAGCACGATTATAAGCCTTTGTCAAGCTTTTTACTCAAAAGAATTATTCCTAACCTAACCATTTGGCTTAGAGGCTGGTTAGCTTCAATCTAACATTAGAGCAGCTAAAGCGGCATCTTCGATGACTAAATCGTGTCTGGTTTCATGAAGTAAATCTAATGCTCCAGGGGCCGCCCCATTTGAAACAATAATTGGGCGGAGCAAACAGCCCAGGAAGATTGCTGCCAGTAGATTAGGTTGACCCTGCCGAATAACCCCGGTATCCTGACCTTTCTTCATTACGGTTTCAACCACCTCTACCGGATAAGTAAAACCGGCAGGTAAATCCGGCTTAAAACCTGGGGGGCGTAACAACACAAAGTTGAAGGCGGCAGGGTTCTCCCGGTAGGTTTGTAAACCGATTTTAATCATAGCCCGCAATTGCTCTTCAACCGAAACTGATAACCCTGCTGCATTTTGCAAAGCACTCGAAAACTTACTCAAATGATATTTGAAAAGAGATTGGGCTACGGCCTCCTTTGAGGAATAATGTCGGTAGAGCGCACCTTCGGTAACACCTGCCCTTTGAGCAATCTGACGAATTCGAGTGCCGTCATAGCCATATTCGGCGAAACATTCAAGCGCAACTTCAAGTATCTTATCTTCCTGACTTGGTCTAGCCATCGTCTGTTCCCTCATTCTTTGCTTTTTCTTATTAAGCCCACTTAGTCAAAATAAACATTTACTTACAAATATAATAATTCAGATCAAATTCGCTGTCAAATCTATTGACTTAGCCAGGTTTAACTGCTAAAATCAAAACTGTAAGTAAGTAAATGTTTACTTATATAAAACTTTAAGACCAATTTCACCAGGAGAAAGGTACATTCGACAAGATGAACACAAATTCAAAATGGTTAATCTACGGCGCTACTGGCTACACCGGCAAACTAATTGCCCGGCAAGCAGTAAAGAGCGGACACCGTCCCATATTGGCGGGTCGCTCGGCTCAAAAACTGGCACCTTTAGCCCAGGCCCTGAATTTGGAATGGGTAGCGGTTGATCTGACCGATAAAACTGCTCTGGCAGAGGCGTTAGACGGGGTAAGTCTGGTCTTGAATACCGCCGGGCCGTTTGGTTCCACTGTTGGGCCACTGGTGCAAGCTTGTTTGAGCAAGGGAATACATTATCTCGATATTGCCAACGAGGTTTCAGTCTATCAATTGCTACTTTCTTATGACCAGGAAGCCCAAAGGCGGGAAATTGCCTTGATTTCTGGGGTTGGCTTTGGCACTGTCGTCACTAACTTCCTGGCTAAAGCCGCACTTACACTAATGCCAGATGCTCAAGAACTGGAAGTAGCAATTACCCCTTATAATTACACGACTGATCCAGCGACCGGGGCGGCCCAAACCGCTCTGGAAGTGATAGCCGGAGGTGGAAAAATCTATCGAAAGGGGAAACTGGTTTCAGCCAGATTGGGTAAAACTAAAAAGGTTATAACTTCGCCCGATGGAGAAATTCGTAAAATGTTATCTGCACCGCTTGGCGATTTAATGGCGGCTCAATGGGTTACGGGTATTCCAAATGTAACGGCCTACCTCGAACTTCCCTTGAGTAACACCGTCCGACGTATTATGCCGCTAATTCAAGCTACCCTAAAAATCGGCCCATTGCGAAAAGCTCTTCAAAAACAACTAGCTCGAAGTGCCGCAAAGCCGACAACAACGAGCGCGAGCTTTGACGAAAAGAAATGTTCTTATGGCTGGGTCAGGGTCAGTAATAGTGAGGGAAAGCAAGTAGAATTATGGCTCGAAACGGGCGAGGGTTATGAGTTTACCGCTATAAGTAGCGTCAAGGCCGTAGAAAGAGTGTTAGAATGGCAGCCTAAAGGCACTTTAGCTCCGGCCCAGGTGTTCGAGACAGATTTTGCGCTTCAAATCGAAGGGGTAAGGCTAATCAAGGACAGATAGAGCTAAGTCCTCCTGAAAAGTGCCACCGAGTTGGGCCAGACGCTCCTGCAAGCCTGCCAGCCCGAAACCACTCTGGCGTTCGGAAGGCCTCGGCAATTTTTCCGCTTCAAAACCTTTGCCATCATCACTGACTACCAGCCGGACTTCGTCCACCCCAAACTCCAACTCTACTTTGTTCTTCGGTCAAAACCGCCACCTTCGTTAAGGAACTCGATGCCCGGCTGAAACCACTTGTTCCCAAAGGGGGCAGTATTTCAACCTCATCTGACAATAGTGGTTTTGGCGGTAATAATTTGAGCCTGACGGTACAAGGCCCAACGGCGGAGGCGGTGCGAGAGGTCAGCACCAAAATTGTCACCGCTCTGACCCCTTTACCTACCCTGACCAACGTACAGAGCGGTGTCAGCCAACTTACGTCGCAGGTCACAATTTCGCCTGATCCAACCAAGAGTCCTCTTGGGAACACCGTTCTGGTGGGTAGCCAGATTCGCAACCTGTTACAGGGCCAAAATATTGGAACAATCTGCTTCTCCAACGGGCAAGAACTTGAAATCCGTCTGACCTTGCCCCGGTTGGACAATACCACCAATGTTGACCAATACGTTAACAATCTCAAGCAGCTAACAGTGGTAGAGGGCGTGAAACTCGGCGACATTGCCAGAGTGGAGCGAGTGGAAAGTGTTAACGTTGTATCCCGGATAAATCAGGCCGCTGCGACTACCATCAAGGCTACTATTAACACCGACGATACTGGTGGGGTAAGCAGCGACGCGCTGGAAAAAGCGCAGAGCTTAACCCTGCCCGCCGGAGTGACAGTTTCTTTGTCGGGAAGCGGACAGCAGCAAAACGAAGCGTTCGGCGGTTTGTTTGCGGCCATTGCGGTGGCGATTGGGCTGGTCTACATTGTAATGGTGATTACTTTTGGGAGTTTGCTCGAACCGTTCGCCATTCTCTTTAGTTTGCCCCTGGCTTTCATCGGCGCGATTGGCGCATTGGTGGTCACTCAACGCGCCCTGGGCTTGCCAGCCCTGATCGGTCTACTGCTTCTAATCGGTATCGTAGTAACGAACGCGATTGTGCTACTCGACCTGGTAAAGCAGTTGCGCGATAAAGGCTACACCCGGAATGAAGCCTTATTGCAGGCCGGACGGACGCGCCTTCGCCCTATTCTGATGACAGCTATCGCCACTATTCTGGCTTTGATGCCTCTCGCCCTGGGCTTCAACGAAGGCAGCATTATTGCCGCCGAACTTGGCACGGTGGTAATTGGTGGGTTGCTAACCAGCACCCTGCTAACCTTGCTGGTTGTGCCGGTAGTCTATAGCCTTTTGGAAGGCGGCAAAGAGCGTCTCGGAAGACTATTCAACCGTAATGGTGACAGTACGAATAGTGGAGAACTTGATAAGTCTCTGGATATTAACAAATTGCTGGAAGAAACCCAGGAGGTTGAAGGTAGTTACCCGACCAATAAATCCTTCTAAACTCTAAAACCTGGTTCCCACCGAAAAGACCGAGCGGTTTGCCAAACTGCTCGGTCTTTTTGGTGGGTCATTCAAATTGAGTCCAGCTAACTAAAAAGGAAACCAGCGATACAGGACTAAGGACTGAGTGAATTGATTGGTTTACCTCAAAATCTTTACCATCTTATTCGCTATTTTAGCGTGTTTACCCATCATTACTAACTCAGTCCTCAGTCCTCATCCCTCACACCTTGTTCCCGACTGGCTCCGGCTTACGCTCTGGCGCGGGCGAGATCGGCTTGAGATCGAATCGGGCGAGCAGTTTTTTGAGGTCTTCGCGGTAACTAAAATGCTCAACTTCGACATAATGGCGGGTCGATTCGATATACTTGATGCCCCGGCCCAGACCGGGCATCGACCCCGCTTTAAGTAAGCGGAACCTGGCAGCCTTGTCGGGTTGGTGCTGCTGGGTATAAACAAAGCGGGCCATTACTTTTGCTTGCCAGTCCACCAACCCCCATTGACCACTATCTGGTTGGATCAGCCCGATCACAAACAGGTTGTCATATTTGGGGTGAAAGACGTTCAGATAAAGGTTTGGCTTTTTGCCGTCCCAATTGAGATATTGCTTATCCATAAAGGGAAAGACGATGTTAAAGCCGGTAGCATAGACGATTAGGTCGATCTGCTCCTCGCTGCCGTTCGTGAACAACACCCGGTCGCCCTTTAGCTCTTTCACCTCCGGCTTGGGAGTAATATCGCCGTGTCCGACATAATAGAGCATTTGTGAGTTGATAATCGGATGGGTCTCGAACAGCTTGTGGTCGGGCTTGGGTAGGCCAAAATTTTGGGGATTACCGGCGACCATCCGCAGCAACAAGGTATTGACAAACCGCCGGATCGGTAGTGGGATACGTAACTTGAGCGAGACTTCCCCAACCTGATCGGCGGGCTTACCAAAGAAGTATTTTGGGACATAATAGTAGCCACGTCGTGAGCTATGAAAGGTGCGTTCGGCGTTTTGGGCCGACTCGACCGCGATGTCGCAGCCGGAATTACCCGCCCCAATTACCAGCACCCGCTTGCCGCGCAACACATCGGGCGTTTTGTAATCCGCCGAATGGAGCGAGAGGCCGTCGAAATGACCGGGATAATTCGGGTATTTGGGGTCCCAGTTGTGACCGTTAGCAACCACCAGGCCCCCGTAGCGTCGGGTCTGCCCGTTGTCCAGCGTCACATCCCAGTATTCCCCGCTCTGTACGATCTTCTCGACTGATCGGTTAAACTCAATATAATCGTACAACCCGAAATGGCGAGCATAGGCCCGAAAATATTCCCAGACTTGCTTTTGGCTGGGATAGTCAGGATACTCTTTGGGCATCGGGAAATCGGTATACTCGGTCTGGGGCTTCGACGAAATCAGGTGGGTTGAGCGATAGACGCTGCTGTGGGGCTTGCCGTAATACCAATTGCCGCCCACCTCGTCCTCCCGCTCGATTATATCGAACGGAATACCAAACTCCTTGAGGTTCTTGGCCGCCGCCAACCCGGACGACCCGGCCCCAACAATACAGTACTTCTCGGTATAATCCAAAAACTCCATTGTTTTCCTCCAAAAGGTTATCAGAAATCAGAAGTTAGAAATCAGAAATTAGTCAACCAGCCTTTGTAAAACTCAAAATTATTTAGTAAATAAGTCTATTTTGAAATTAGGCGTTCCCAAATCAAATGTAACTGCTCACCCCTGTCATTCTGAGGCGGTAGATTAATTCGATTTTTGCCAAAGATACCTCCCAGCCGAAGAATCTAGACCCTTCGCGGTAGCTCAGGGTGACAGGGCTACGTAGTTACAATCTAATTTCTGATTTCTGATTTCTAACTTCTAATCTCTGATTTCTGCCTCAAATTTCAAGCCGGAGCAACGCCGCGCCCAGCGTCTTGCCCAGCCCATCCAGACCAAGCGAACGGGTTGCACCACCGCCCAGGGCGTGTTCCAGCACGAAATTAAAGGCCAGTATATTTGGTAGCTCGTAGCGGTGGACTTCGCCCTTGACGATCCCTGCAAAATGCTGCTTCACTCGCTCGGCAGTCACCAGCTCTTTTATTTTGTCATAATCGGCCTGACTATTCAGAAATAGCGCGACATTGCACTTATCGCCTTTATCCCCACTGCGGGCCGAAGCTATTTCTACCAGTTTCATATCTAACCCCTTCTGCCTTATAACATTACATTACAATAGTAAGAGCAAAAGCAATCGGTTGCAAGTGGTCTTTTTAGTTAGTAAAATCAATAAATAGGCAGCCTTGAGAACTACCCCGGTCTCTGATTATAGGAAGGAAAGCTATATTTGGCAAAATTCTAGGTAATGATCCACTCTCATGCTCCAATGCGGGGCGTGAGAGTGGTGGGTAATCAGGTTTACTCTACTACTGGATAGGTAAGTAAATCTTCCTTGTCTTTTTGCTGCTCGGTGGAGTCAGAGGAGGAATCGGCTGCCGCCGTTACGATCCCATTGGTTGGTACAGAAGCCTCTCCCAGGCTGGTTTCGAGCGATTGGGCCGGATTATTCTGAGCTAGTTTGGCGGCCTCCGCTGCTTTCGCGGCATTGCTGCGTACCCGAATATTGGGTACAAACAATACAGCGATCAGAGTAATCAGACTGATCGCAACGGCAATCACAAAGCTGATATGAATTGCATCGGTTAGAGACTGTCGAATATCCTGAGCTATCTCTGGCGACAAACTGGTCGCTATCTGTTTATTGAGCAGGTTTTGCGGCTCTTGAATAATCGCCAGTACTTTGGTGGGCAAACTGCTTACCCCCGGCACGCTGTTGATATTAGAGGCATAGTTACTGGTGACAACCGTACCGATTATAGCTACACCGACCGTGCTGCCAATTGACCGGAAGAATTGGACACTCGAAATTCCAGCCCCCAGGTCGCGCCGCTCGATCCGTTCTTGTACGGCAATCGTCGTACACGGCATCAAAAAGCCCAGACCGGCTCCGATCACGATCATATATGAGGTGACCTCCCAGGGTTGCGAAGACACGTTCAAAGTTGTCATCAATCCTACCCCGATGAGTGTGACGAACGCCCCCGCCATCATAGGGATTTTCAAGTAACCTACCCGCCCGATAAACTGGCCGGTTAAAATGTTAACGACCACCATTGCCAGGGCCAAAGGGGTCGTGATTGCACCAGAACTGGAAGCCGACTGACCCTCTACCACCTGAACAAAGAGTGGAATGTAATACAAGGCCCCTAACATCACGGCTCCGACCGTAAAACTGATTACCGTAACAGCGCTGACCGTTCTGATTTTGAACAATTTAAGCGGTACAATTGGCTCAGTCACGCGACGCTCGATCCAGAGAAACAAGCCCGTCAAAAGAGCGAAAGCACTCAACAAACCAATGATCTGAGGACTGCCCCAGGCATAGCCTTTGGGTTCTTTCTGACCGGCCCAACTAAGCGCCAGCAAGAGCGAAACGACCGCCCCGGTTATAGTGGCTGCGCCCCACCAGTCAATCCGGCGATGTGCGCCAAAACTCTTACTAGAAGGTAAAAAGAAGAACAAAGCCAGCACTGCCAACACACCTACCGGCAAGTTGACATAGAAAACCCACCGCCAGGCCAAATTATCGGTAATAAAGCCCCCTAAAGCTGGGCCAATTACCGAAGACAATCCAAAGACGGCTATGATAAAACCCTGCCACTTGGCACGTTTGGCCGAGTCAGGGAAGAGTTCGGCAATCATTGCAAAGGCGTTAGCTTGCAAAGCCCCCGACCCAATCCCTTGAAAGGCCCGAAAGATTACTAACCAGACCATATCAGGGGCCGCCCCACACAGAGCCGAGCCGACCAGAAAAATTACGACCGCTATTATCAACAGGTTTTTACGACCAAAAATGTCGCCGAGTTTACCGGCAATCGGGATGGTAGCAGTCGAAGTTAGCAAATAAGCCGTACTGACCCAGGCCAGTAAACTAAACCCCTGTAATTCTTCGGCGATCCGAGGCATCGCCGGGTTGACCACCGTCTGGTCGAGGGCCGAAAGTAAAATACTGGACACGATAGCTATCAATGCCAGAATCAATGTTTTATTATCGGATGGCACAAAACTTTCCCGCTCAAGTGCGGAAGCTGTCGTGGGCCGCTTTTCTATATTATTAGACATGGGAACAGTAATACCTTTCTAAATTACTTCTTCTCAAAATGGGCTTCAAGTCTTTCGAGCATCCGGTGCAGTTCTAGCACTTCCTCGTCCGTCCAACCGTCCAGCAGTTCCCGCTCGAATTGGGCTACCTGGGCCGGCATTACCTCGATCAACTGACGGCCCTTATTGGTAATAAAAACTCGCATAAACCGATTGTCATCGGGGTCTGATTGGCGTGTAATCAGACCGTCCCGCTCCATCGCCTGAGCAGTGCGGGTGACTGCCGCCGGTTCTAACTCATATTGTTTTGAAAGAGTCGCCTGGCTCACCCCATCTGGTGCTTGGGCCTCGAACAATATGCGCATCTGGGCCGTACTCAGGTTTAGCTCATCTTCAAAGCGTTGCCGTACTAATTTACTTACCTGATGAAGCCGGGTCATTAGAGGCAAAGGAGCGTTTGCCCGCCAACTTTGACTACTTTTGAACCGCTCCCAGGCTTTCTGCCGGTCTGAACTTAGACTAGCTTTCATAAATTCGTTTCCTTTTGTTAACTACTAAAATCCTTTGATAAGACAAATTTGACCTATCAAAGATTGATAGGTCAAATTTATCAGAAATCCTTTGATGTGTCAAGGGTTATAAGTTATGCTTAGGGGATAACAAAATGGAAATTAAGTAGTGATTGAGGGAATTGTGAATGAAAATAAAGTCCGGCGAAACTATACTTCCGCCTACGGGCTTTTGCTATATTAGTCACTTTTCCATAAACCAGGAATTCCTAAAACTCAAGTTGGAGCAATGCCACGCCCCAGATTATGTTCTAGGGCCAAATTAAAAGTTGGTATACTAATTTATTAGCAGTACGGACTTTGCCTTTGAGGATGCCTACAAGCACTTGCTTTACTCGCTCGGTTTATCCCACCTTTACATCGAAGTTATTTCTACTAATCGCTTGTTATTCTCGAACATCCTTTGGTTTAATAGCTCTTTGACGTGATGGCCAGATTCTAAAAACTTTTATTGCATTTGTATCAAGCCGCTTGAAATATACACGATATTCGGTTTTTAGAGCATACCAGTATTGGCAATTCGGTATATTTTCGTCATAGCTCCCTAACATTTGAGTACCAGCTATTTTTTCGATATCCGAAACTATCTGCTCCAGATTTCGCCGAACGCTCTCTGGGTCTTTACCTACACTCAAATAGAATTGGCCTATTTTGACCAGATCACGGCGAGCTTTTTGACTCCAATCAATTATTACATCTGCCAATCGTCCGCCTCATCTTTATCAGGCTCCAAATCCGTGATTGCTTTACCAGCTACGATAGCTTGTATATCAGCCCTAATTTCGGTGGTGGTATGCCATTTCGCACCAGGCTCTTCGGCTTTAGCTATCGAAGACTTAATGGCAGTAATTTCCACCTGTCCAGGCTTATCTGTAAGAATAAATTCCTGATCGACTAGATACTGCGCCACTGCATGTTCGACCAGATCGGTTATTGAAAGCTGTTTAGTTTCGGACAATTTTTGCAAACTATCCATTATTTCTGGTGACAGGTCTACAGTAATTGTCATAATTAATTTAAGCTCCTTCTAAGATCATTTGATCTAACTTCAGTTTTTCTCATAGGCCCAATCAAATTGGCCGTGCCAGATAGCTTGTATAGCCTAAGCGACTTTATTACAATTAGATCGCTATCCCATTTCACTATCTAAACCTCGATTACCTCGATTCTAACATACGGTTCTACCTCTGAGCGAGCGATCAGGGTAGGCCAGAGGGTCAGGAGTTCGCGGGGACGCGGGCGAGAGCCGACCCCAGAGGCCGTTGGTGGGCCGTTCAGTCCGAGCGGAACGAGTTCGCGGAAAAGCTTTTCGGCTTCGGCCTGTTCGAGGGTATGAGCCGCCACGCGCAACACAATTTCGTTCGGCTCGACTGGCACGGGCGAGAGTGGGCCGTGCAAAGCGTTGTAGCCAATAAAATCGGTACGCAGTTCGAGCGACTGGAATTTGGCCTTTTCGAGCCGTCTTCGCAAAAGCTGATCGGCTCGTTGGGCTTTTTCAAGCGCGTCGGGCCAACTATAGATCACCTGAGCCTCGCCCAACCAGCCGTCCTCGTAGCCAATACAAACTTTCAGGCTGTCGGGCTGGGGGTTGCCAGTTGCGTCCGTCACGCGCACCCGGTTCTCGCCGAGGTCTTCCAGCCGAACGGTTGTAAAGTTCGCGTCTACGTCGGGGGTTAGATAGTGGCTAGGGTCAAGCACTTCATAAAGAAGTTGTTCGCGCACTGTGCCAAACGACACCAGCCCACCACTAGCGGGCGTTTTGGTCAACACAAAACTACCGTCCTGGCTCACTTCGGCAATAGGATAACCGATGTCTTCCAGGTCGGGAACGTCGCGCCAACCTCCGGCATAATTGCCGCCGACCACCTGCCCGGCGCATTCCAAAAGATGCCCGCAAACGATCCCCTTTGCCAGCGTATCCCAATCATCTCGCGCCCAACCGAACTCGTGCAAAAGCGGGCCGAGAAAGAGAGCGCTATCGGTCACGCGCCCAGTGATAACCAGGTCCGCCCCGGTATCGAGCGCCCGGCAGACCGCCTCCGCCCCTAGATAGGCGTTAGCGTTGACTATCCGAGGACGGGCGGCGTGATCGACCAGACTCTCGCCCGTATCGAGGTTGGTAAAAGGGTGGCCCAGGGTCAGCAGTTCGTCCAGTCGAGCCAAAATATCATCGCCGGTCACGACTGCGATTTTCAAGCCAGACAGCCCCAGCTTGCGGGCAATCGCCATAATTGCGTCGCGGGCCGCTGCCGGGTTCATCCCGCCGCCATTCGTGACCAGTCTGATCCCCTTCTGGCGGGCAACCGGCAGAATACGCGGCATCAGGGCCAGCATATCGAGGGCAAAACCACGGGTCGGGTCGCGCCGCTTGTCCTTTTGCAAAATCGACAGAGTAAGCTCGGACAGGCAGTCGAAAGCGATATAGTTCAGCCCTTCGGTGCGCTGGGCCATTTCGATAGCTGGAACAATTGTATCCCCATAAAAGGCTTGCCCACCACCAATTTTGATTGATTTCATTGTTTTACTCTGAGACTTTTGTTTTACTCGCGTGGTTTCTTGCGGTAGACCATCCCCTGAAAGGTCGCTACCAGTTCGCCGGCCTCGTTTGTCACCCGCACCTCGTAGGTCGCCAGGGTCGGATTGAGCGAGACCTCGGTCGCTGTTGCCGTCAGCGTCCCGGCTCCGACCGCTTTGAGATAGGAAATACTGACGTTAATCGCTACCGCCGTTGGGCCGTGCGAGTTGGAAGCGGCAGCAAAGACGGCATCGGCCAGCGCAAAGATTGCACCGCCGTGAACCGTCTTATGGCTGTTCAGGTGGTAGTCTTGAACTTGCATCGTGGCGGTGGCGCTGCCGTGGGCCGCTTCCAACATTTCGACATTGATATGTCTGGCAAATTTATCGTTGGTCAAAAATTCCTCAAAGGAGGCCATACCTTGAAACCGTCTTTCTACTTGGGTAGAGTTTTCGCTTTAGCCGATCCAAAAGCGCAAATTCTGCTTTATAGCAAGCCTAGCTCTTTGGCAATGACTTCTTTCATGATTTCGTCCGTACCAGCCCCAACCCGATTTAGACGGGTGTCGCGCCAAATACGACTGACTTCGTACTCGTCCATATAGCCCGCTCCACCGTGAATCTGGAGGGCTTCGTCGGCGACCCGGTTTGCCATCTGAGCGGTAAAGAGTTTTGCCATGGTGATTTCCTTGACCGGGTACTCGTTTCGCATGTACTTGCGGACACAGGCATAGGTCAACTGACGACCGGCCTCGATCTGGGTTGCCATGTCGGCGAACTTGTGGCGGATCACCTGAAATTCGCTGATATTATGCCCAAAGGCGACCCGCTCTTTGGCGTAGGCGTAGGCCAAATCGAAGGCCCGCTGCGCCCCGGCGACCGCCCCAACCGCCGCGAATAATCGCTCGACCTGCAACTCCCACATCAAGTGATAGAAGCCTTTGCCAATCTCGCCCAGGATCGCCGAAGCCGGGACGCGCACATTGTCAAAAGCCAGTTCTGCCGTATCGCTGGCGTGCATACCAAGTTTTTTCAGCTTACGGCTGACTGTAAAACCCGGCAATTTCTTATCGACCAGAAAGAGCGTGACGGCCCGTGAACTGCGTTCGCCCTCGGTTTTGGTCACGAGCAAACAAAAATCGGCCCGCACCCCATTGGTAATATAGAGCTTCGAGCCGTTGATTATATAATCGTCGCCATCGCGTTTGGCCCAGGTACGGATGCCCTGCACATCGCTACCAGTGTTCGGTTCGGTGATGCCCAGACAACCGATAATCTCACCCGCCAGCCCAGGCTTGACATAGTTTTGCTTTTGTTCTTCAGTGCCGAATTTGAGGATCGTCGGTAGCACCATATCGGTATGGACACCCAACCCCATATTGAGGCCGCCGCAACCGCTCCGGGCCATCTCCTCAGCCAGCACAACTTGATAAAGATAGTCGCCGCCGCTCCCACCATATTCCTCCGGGTAGCTCATACCCAAAAAGCCCTGCTGCCCCATTCGGTGAATTACTTCGCTCGGAAAGAACTCGGCCTCTTCCCATTCGGCGGCGTGGGGAGCCAATTCGGTCTCGACGAATTTGCGGAGTACTTTCCGCATTTCCTGGTGTTCAGCACTGAACATTTCATCCTCTGCCATTAGGGTGTCTCCTCTAAAATTAACAGGGATAGACAGGATTCACATGATAAATCGAATTGCCTAACCCTGCTCAATTGGTTTCTTTGATTGGCCCACCTGCGTCCTGCGTACTCTGGCTCTTTCAGGGCAAGCACAAGCGGCGCACCCTGGATTAAGAATAAGAAATAGGCTGGTAGCCTAGCCTATACAAAACTCGTTGCCTTCCGGGTCGGCCAGCGTGATCCAGTATTGACCCATTTGTTCCTTCTGGTACAACACGGTTGCCCCGGCTTCCACCAAACTTTCAGCTTTAGCATCCGCCAACTTGCGCTGTTCTTCGGGCGGAACCTTGTTTTCAGTCGGGCGCAAATCGAGGTGTACCCGGTTCTTGTTGGCTTTCGGTTCGGGTACTTTCTGGAAAAAGAGGCGCGGCCCGACCCCTGCTGGGTCGGACACTGCCGAAGCTTTATCCCAATCCTCCTGCGGTACGTGCATAGCACTCAGCCAGTCATCCCAGGTTGCGTAGCCCGGTGGAGGTAGGTCTATCTGGTAGCCGAGCGCAATTGCCCAGAACTCGGCCAACTTGCGAGGCTCAACACAATCGAATGTTACCTGAAACTTGGTTGCCATCATAACCTCCTCAAGAATTAACAGGGATAGACAGGGTTCACAGGATAAAATTGACTTTCCTTATCTCTGTAAACTGGTCAATTTCACCAGACCTACTGCGCGGAACGCAGCTTATCCCCTGTCTAAGTTAAATTAGAAGCTTGGTCAAACTGCCCAACCAGAATAGTATTTTCGTTCTTATTCGTCAACCTACAAAGGTAGCGCTAGATTTGGTTTTGACAGTTTGAAGGCGACAACCGGCTAACCAGGTTTTTAAAATCTGGAGCCAGTCTAACACAGTCTTTACGCATCGTAAAGATTATGCTGTTCTATGGGTGCGCGTCAATTTTTTGCACGGGTTCAACCAATTAGAACAGGCGACCGCGAGAACCTCACTCCAAATCATTCAAAAATAGGTTAGAAAATTTTTCTGCGAAAAATTTTCTAACCTATAATCAATTCCGGTTTCGGCTGTAGCCCAACCTGGCTAGTGTGCAAAAATCTGACGCTCACTCCTGTTCTATTTTTGGAACACTAATAAAAAAGGCTACATTAGGGGCGAAGCACAGTAGGGTCAATCAAATTAGTCATTTAATTAGCAATATACAAAACAAACTTACAGGCCCGCAACGGTCTGTAAAACCTACTTATTCCTGCGGCTGAGCTAGATTAGGCGGCGTGGGAGAGGCGGTAGCCACGACGGAGGCGGCGGTCGATCAGGCGGCGGATACGACGCAGGGCCGGACGCGGACTGCGAAAATGTTCGACATAAAATTGTTGCTTTTCGGAGCCAAGCCAGCCCCATTGACGCTGTACCGTGTATTGATCCCACAAGGAAGGCTGATAAACGATGTAATAGCAGCGTGAGGTCTGGCGTTCTGGGATCGGCTTGGTAAAAATGTAGATACCATAACCTTCGGTCTTTTCGCCACGCGGCAAGCTGTTTTCGGTTGGCTCCTCGGTAATGGCGCTTACTGGCTGACTACTAAAGCTAACCTCACCGCCTGTAAACAAATCGAAGTTGGTCTGATAATATTGGTTCTCGCTGCCCATTCTCGCTCCTCTAAATTAAACCGGGATGTACAGGATTAACAGGATACAATCGAATTGTTTATCCATGCTGAACTGGCTAATGTGATTGTCAGATTTACACCTTGCCTACTTCAGGTTATAGATAATTTGTTCTGAGCAGTTTTATTTTAACATATCTGTCAAGGCAAAGTGTCCCTATGTCCCTATGTCCCTATCAGGTCAAGGGTTGATTTCCAGGCTTACCCTTCGTCCTTTATCCCTCTCAATTTATCGGGATTAGAAATGATGTTGATAGCGCGAATGTGATCGGGCGTAAAATCGAGGGTAACAACGTTATAAAGTTTACCATCCAGATAAGAGATGATAGCAGGCTGACCGTTAACCTCGGCTACACGCGACTTAAAGCTTGGGGGTGCTTTGGCAAGAATGCCCAGGAAGAAACGAGCGACCTTATCCGGGCCGTGTAGCGGGTTGCGGGCCGCACTAACCTTGCCGCCACCGTCCGAGCGAAGCGTTATATCGTCCGTCAGTAAAGTAATGAAGCCCGTCATATCACCACTGTTACAAGTTTTCATAAACTGCTGCAACATGCGCTCCTGTTGTTCGAGTGATACATCGTAGCGGGGGCGGCGTTCTTGCAAGTGTTGGCGGGCGCGTTTTACCATCTGACGGCAGTTAGCCTCACTTTTCTCGACCATAAGAGCAATTTCGGAATAGGAGTAATCAAAGATTTCGTGTAACAGAAAAACCGCCCGCTCGACCGGGGACAGGGTTTCCAGCACGGCCAAAAAAGCAATCGAAAGTGAGTCGGCCAATTCCGCCTTCTCGATCAAATCGGGGGTTTGTTTGGTTAGCAGTGGTTCGGGTAGCCAGGGGCCGACGTAAACCTCGCGCTGCACTCGCGCCGATTTCAAATAGTCGAGGCAAAGCCGGGTTACAACTGTGCTAAGATAGGCTTTGGTTGAGGTGACTTCGCTTTCCGAGGCACGATGCCAGCGTAAAAAGGCTTCCTGAACCATATCTTCCGCGTCCATCACGCTCCCTAGCATCCGGTAGGCAATCGAGAAGAGCAGGGGACGGTACTGATTAAAGGTTTCAACCTGGGTCATCATAATTCACCACGATGATTACCCCCAAAGGGGGCGAGGCCGCGATTTAGGATTTATAATCGCAGGAGCGCCCTGTCAACTGGTGGAGTCGCCCGCTTGGTAGGTCCACGACCGACCCCTGCCACCTTTTTGAGAAGATACCAACTATCGGCTTGCCAATTCAAGCTCAGGTTTGGCGGCAAGTTGGCTTAAAATCAGGTTGGCAGCCTGGCGAGCGCTGCTAAGAGTGCCATCGGCTAGAATACCGACCGGCCCCACCCAATCTCCAGCCACATATAAATTAGCCAGACCGGGTACTTGCGGGCCAGGTCGCCCGGCAAACCCACCCTGCTCGGCAGTCACTACCGCATTATACACCATCATCTTTGGCAAGAAGCGCCGTTCTACTACTTCGCTGCGCCAGCCTGGTTGCAACAGATCGAGCGTGTGTTCAAGCTCCTGCTCATCGGCCTTCGGGTCGGTTGGGTTGGTCGGATGCAAATATTTGGCGACATGAATGACCGCTCCCTCCCTCGGCCCAAGTTTAGCCCAGGCCGAATGTACCGAGAAATATAATGGCTGATCCAGTCCGAACGCCACCAGAGTATCAGGTTTGGGTAGGTGGCGCAAACCAATATCCAGACAAGCCGCTCGCACGGGTAGCATCCGGTCGGCCCACTCTTGTAATACCGTTTGGGCTGGGCCATCTAAAAGGCTCATTGCCTGGGTGGGACCGTTGGCTGCCATAATTACAGCTGAGGCTGGACAAAAAGTTCCGTCCGCAAGGCGTACTCCGCTAACCTGGGTTGGCCCATCCTGTACAATCGCTTCGACCCGACTTTCGGTCACAATTTTTACGCCTCTAGCCAGGGCCGCCTGTCGCAAACCTTCGACCAGCGTTTGCCAGCCTCCATCCAGATAATAAACATTGCTCTTGAGGACTGCCTGCATCTGAGAGATAAAGACACTAGCACTTTGGGTTTCCGGGGCATTGGCGTAAGTCGAGACACGGGCCAATGTTAACAGGAAATTGTGCATTTCGGGCTGATGGAACTCGCGCTCGATCCACTCCTGAATACTCAGATGTGCTACCGACTGGGGCTTGAGGACGGTTAACATGGCTATAAACCGGGTGAGGGCCAGCTTGCCGCCCTTTCCAAAAACGTCGCTACTCAAAAAGGAAAACAGCCCGCCTGGAAGTTGCTCTACTTTGTCCTGATAAATGAGGCTTGCCGACAGGGCTGGTTTGCGACCCGTAAATGGGATACCTAGTTCTTGGAGTACTTTTAGACCGTTCCCGCCCCGGTATAGCGCATGCGGTCCCTGGTTGAACAAAAACTCACCATATTTATGGGTGATGGCTCGTCCGCCAACTTCGTGGGTCTTCTCGAAAACTGTTACCGATTGTCCGGCGCGGGCCAAAAAGGTAGCGGCGGTTAGTCCAGCCAGACCACCACCGACAATTACAATCCCGTTTCCCTCGCTTACCGTTGAGTTATTCATCACTTTCGTCTCCTTCTTCCCAATTTAATTTGCATCTTGCAGTAGGAAGTTGCACTCCCTGCTCCTTCTACAAGGAAATGACCTTTGATGTTTTCATCAGAAAGAAGACGAGATAGCCCTTTAGCTTGTGACAAAATTGGCAAAGTGGCTATAGCCTAAATAAACTCGAAAGAGTATAGATAATTTGTTCTGAATAGGTTTGTTTTAATACAGATATTAAGACAAGAAAAGGTTCCGGCAGTATGGCCGACTGCCGGAACTGTAATAAATGGAGAGCAAGGGAGAGACAATCTACTGGGAGCAGACTGTCCATAAAAACTTGTGGAAAAAAAGAGGCTAGAACGTTATAGATGTAGGGATAAGTACTGCCGAGGCGGGGCATATTTACTACCCCGCCTCGACTGGGTTAAACCCGGTTGTTGCGCTTATTTGGTAGGAGTCAGAACTTCCGCTTTAACCTTAGACTGGAACTCATTCATCCGGTCGGTTATTTCAGCGATATTAGCATTGGTCGAAGCGCGGTACTGGCTGACCATTTCGGTGGTATTCTTGAACATCTGCTGCCAGGCTTCCTGGCTCATTTGCTGAGCGCGTTGCATCTGGCCGCTAAATTCGTCCACCAGACCCAGACCCTTATTGGTCTTCTCGGCCTGACTGGTCATCATTTTGGTCAACTCCAGGGCTTGCTCCTGGCTCCAAACCAGGGCCTTAAAATAGGTGCGGTAGGCCTCGCTGGTAAGCTCGAACCACTTGTGGGTCATCTCGCTATAGTTCTCGTTCATTATTGTTCTCCTTTAGGTTTATTACTACCCAACTTCTGGTTAGTAAATTTAAATCCGAATGGGCTAGGCAACGTGCCGCCCGTGTACATCTTAAAAAAGAAATCCAGGCTCTGGCGGTATTGGTCAAGGCCAACTGCCCAGATTTGTAGGAAACTCTCGCCCGAAGCAGTCAGGCTGTACATCCGCCGGGCCGGGCCTTCTGTCGCGGTATCCCATTCGCTCTTGACCTTACCTTCACGCTCCAATTGGCGCAAGGTGCGATAGATCGTCGCGCGGTCGCTTTCATCCAGACCAGGGATACCCATCACCATTAACTTTTCCCAGATCGCGTAGCCGTGCATCAGCGAGTCGCGCAACATCAGCAATACGTAAGGAGTTAGGAAAGTTTTTGGTGCAAAGCCAACTTCGCTTTCCGCCTCTTCTTCCGATTTGCTTTCAGTTGCTTTTGGTCGCCGCCCGTTTTTAGGCTTGACCTCGCTTGCCTCTGGTAGCGGTCCCGTCGCAGCCTGTACAAACTCGGCTACTACAGGCGCTTCTACCGAAGCTTTAACCTCGGCTGTCTTAGCAGGTGCTTCTTTTTTAGAAACTTCTGCTTTAAGAGTTTCTACTTTAGGAACAGAAACTTCTTTTTTAGAAACTTCTGCTTTAGGAGCTTCTACTTTAGGAACTTCTTTAGAAACTTCTGCTTTAGGAGTTTCTACTTTAGGAGTTTCTTTAGAAATTTCTGCTGAAGCCTTCTTTATAGGAACTTCGTCCAAAGCTTTGGCTGGGGTGATGACCGTCTCGTTAAACGCCTGGGCGTTCTGTTCGGCGGCGGCCTCGGTTGCTTCAGTCAGTTCCGTAAGATTTTCACTTATCTCGTCGGCTAAAGATGTTACCGCTTTAGCTGTTCTTCCATTCTTGCCTGACATTTTTCATCTCCATTTATGTAAGTCATTTATCATCTAAGTGCATTTTACACCTATGTTCAGATTTGTCAAGGGGTTTTTGTATCGAATTTCACAATCTTTGAAAATTGGTCTAATCTGGTTCTGGATTGATCGCCAAAAAACTATTGACAAGTAGAATTTTTTGCGGTATAAATAGGGAAGCGTTTCCCTACTTACTCAAACTCAAATGGTAGCGGTTTAGACGGACGGGTCAAAGAGGACAGTTCGATGGCAAGCATATATGATGTGGCTCGTATGGCAAAAGTTTCTACGACCACCGTTTCCAAAGTTCTCTCAAATACTCCTTACGTCAGCGCCCCAACCAAAGAGCGCGTCCTGGATGCCATGCGCGAGTTACAGTATGTACCAAGTCTGGCGGCCCGTGGTCTGACCGGCAATCGGACGTATGTGCTGGGTCTGGTCATTCCTTACGACCCGGCTTTCCTGTTTGGTGATCCTTTTTTATTGGAAATCATTCAAGGGGTCGAAGCGGTTGCCAACGACCACGACTACAACTTGTTGCTTTCGGTGGCCCGCCAAGCCGACCAGCGCAGCGCCTATACCCGCCTTTTGCGGACCGGTTATGTGGATGGCGCGATTACCTACGAAACCTTTGAGGGCGACGAAGCGGCTAAAAAGCTCGAAGAACGAGGCATGCCCAGAGTTTCGATTGGTTACGAAACCAAAGACAGACCGCTAAACCGGGTTCACTCGGATGATTGGCGGGGCGCTTATGAGGCCGTCAAGTATTTGCTTTCGCTCGGACACCGCCGGATCGGGATTGTAAGTGGCCCAGCCAAGTTTATGAGTGCAATGGACGAACGAATGCGGGGGGCGCGAACGGCTTTAGCCGAATACGGTCTGGGACTCGATAGCGATTTGCTCACTTATGGCGATTTTACACTTGAGAGTGGCTATCGGGCGGCGCTCCCACTGTTAGAAGCATCTAATCGTCCGACCGGCATATTTGCTATGAACGACCGGATGGCCGCCGGGATAATGCGGCGAGCCAGAGAATACGGCCTGAATATTCCAAACGACCTCTCGTTGGTAGGTTATGACGACGTACCACTGACGATTCTGGTCGAACCGCCTTTGACTACTATCCGCCAACCCGGTATTGAACTGGGCCGGGTAGCCACTCAAAAGCTTTTTGAACTCATCAACAACGAAATTCAACAATTCGACCCAATCGTGCTGCCTGTCGAACTGATTATAAGAGGTTCGACTGCTCCGCCACCTTCCTAGCCAAGACGATCTCTCCTGGCTAACGTGACTTTTATCGAATTCGGTGAACGCAGACTGCCTTCCGTATGCAATGGAGGCTACGGATAGTCTGCCTAACTCAGTGAGGAGGAACAATATGACCATAGTAAAATCGGTAAGGAGTTGGACGCTGCTGGCGATTCTGGCTCTATTGACCGGTTTGGTGTTGACCGCTTGCGGCGACCCGACTGCTACGACCGCCCCCGCCGCGACGACTGCTGCTGCCGCTAAAACGACGGCTGCCGCTGGCTCGGCTACCACCGCAGCGGCGGCAGGGGCCGCCATGCAACCCAACCCGAACGTAAAAGGTGACATCACCGTTTGGGGTTGGAACGTAGCTGCCAAGAGCCTCGACTCGAACGTAGCGGGCTTCAACAAGCTCTATCCTAACGTCAAGGTTAAGGTTGAAGACATTGGCCGTCTGGATGTCTATGACAAGCTGACGACCGGCCTGGCTGCCGGTGGTGCAGGCTTGCCGGATGTTGTCGCGATTGAAAGCGACCGCATGGACGTTTACACTGCCAAATTCCCCGAAGGTCTAGCCGACCTAACCGAGAAGGCTGGCAAGTACGAGAAGGATTTTGACCCCTCGAAGTGGGCGCAGTCCAAGTCTAAGGGCAAGATTCGCTCGATCCCCTGGGATTCGGGACCGGTAGGCGTTTTCTATCGGGCCGATTTCTTCGAGAAAGCGGGCGTAGATGTCAGCAAGATCGAGACCTGGGACGATTTTATCGAAGCAGGCAAGAAAGTTCAGGCCGCTAACCCCGGCGTGAAAATGGCCGGGATTGACTACACCAAAGATGATGCGCTCTTCCGCATGATTTTGGGCCAGTCCGGTAAGTACTACTTCACTCCGGAAGGCAAGATCGACCTGGCTTCACCAGAAGCTATCCAGGCCATGACCATCATCAAGAAGATGAAGGACGCTGACCTGCTTCTAAACGTCTCCGGTTGGGATGGCATAGTCGGCGCGAACAAGAACAATAAGGTTGCTACTCAGGTCTTTGGCGTATGGTGGAGCGGCACGATTTCTTCCGAAGCGCCTGACCAAAAGGGCAAATGGGACGTGATGCTGGCTCCGGCAGTCACCAAGGGTGGCAATCGGGCGACTAACCTGGGTGGTTCGACCCTGGCAATCCCGGCCAAGAGCAAGAATATTGACGCAGCCTGGGCCTTTGTCGAATATAGCCTGGCGACTGCCGAAGGCCAGAACAATATCATCAAGAATTTCGGTATCTGGCCGAGTTACGTCCCGGCTTACAGCGATCCGTTCTACGCGGCTCCTCAAGCCTACTTCAACAACAAGCCAGTTTGGAAGATTTTCGCTGAGGAAGTTACTAAGCTGAAACCAGTTTTCTACACCAGCGATAATGACAAAGGTTTGTCGGTAGCGGCGGATGCCCAGGGCGCGGTTCTGAGCGGAACCGACCCAGCGGCAGCTTTGAAGAAAGCGGCTGATACCCTCAAGCAGCAGACCGGGCGCGAGTTAGCCCCATAATCTAAAGGATGGGGGATGAAGGATGAAGGATGAGAAATCATTCTGAATCCTCATCCTTCACTTTCACCCTTCATCTTGAGGAGACAATTATGCAAGATGCCATCAGTCGTGCCGATGAAGACCGACGAGGCTGGCAAGGACTACGCCTTAGTCCTAAAGTAGCTCCCTACGTTTTCGTTGCGCCGGCCTTCATTTTGTTTCTGCTGTTCATGGTTTACCCGATCATCTATTCATTCCTGCTCAGTCTACAAACCAACCGCGATGGTGAACAGGTTTGGGTGGGGCTTAACAACTATTCCAAGTTGTTGGGCGATGAGCTTTTCCACAAAGCTCTATTCAACACCTTTATAATTCTGATTATCCAGGTGCCGATCCAGCTAACCCTCGCAATGCTTTTGGCGGTAGGTCTCAATTCGCAGTTCTTGCGGGGCCGGACGGTTTTTCGAGCGATTTACTTTCTTCCGGCGATCACTGGTCTGGCGGCGGTTTCGGTTATTTTCCGTATTCTGTTTGCCGACCCGGACGGTTTGGTTAACTCGTTCCTTTCGATCTTTACCTTTGGCCCGGTACATTGGACGCTGGACGAATTCTGGAACCGGGTGCTACTGATCCTGGCGATAACCTGGCGCTGGACGGGCTACAACATGGTAATTTATTTATCGGGCTTGCAGGGTATCCCTACCGATCTGTACGAAGCGGCCTCGGTAGATGGAGCGACCTGGAGTACGGTATTTTTCAGGATTACGCTGCCCCTTATGCGCCCGATCATTCTCTTTACCACCGTTCTCTCGACGATTGGTACGCTCCAGATTTTTGATGAGAGCTATCTTTTGACCAATGGTGGGCCGCAAAACGCCACTATGACGGTCGGCTTTTTGCTTTACCGCACCGCTTTCCGGCAAGCCGATTTCTCCTACGCCTCGACGATTGCCTATGGTCTGGTAGTAATTATTGTGGTGCTATCACTGGTACAGTTTAGGTTTGCGGGCGACCGCGAGGAGGGCCGTTAAGATGTCGGCACAAGCTACAACAACTCGCCCGCACTTTGAAGCGGTCGCGCGGCAGGCCGGACGGCAGGGGTTTGGTTTCAGGCTAAAACAAATCCTAATGTATACGGCCTTGCTGCTGGGGGCTTTTCTCTCGCTCTTTCCGTTTTACTATATGTTCATGGCTTCGACCTTGCGGAAAGATGAGGTGCTGGCCCAACCGCCCCGACTCTACCCTAGCGACCAGCTATTTGAAAACCTGAGCCGCTTGCTCAAAGATAGCACCCTCGGTTTATCCGAAGGTATCTGGAACTCGATTATCATTTCGGTGGTTTACACTGTTTTAGCCGTGTTTATTTCGGCTCTGGCGGGCTACGCTTTCGCCAAGTATCAATGGCGGGGTTCAAGAATAGTCTTTGGTCTGTTTTTGGCAACCCTGATGATCCCGAACCAGGTGACTTTCGTGCCGCTTTTCAAGATCATGGCTGGGGGCAATCCGTTGGATATAAACTGGCTCGGTACGATCCAGGCCGTAATTCTGCCCGGTCTTGCCAGTCCGTTCGGCATCTTCTTGATGCGGCAGTCCTTTACGCAATTCCCGACCGACTTGATGGAAGCAGGCCGGATTGACGGAGCGGGCGAGTTCAGTATCTTCTGGCGGATCGCTTTGCCGGTAATGCGTCCGACTATGGCAGCCCTGGGCATCTTCTTGTTCCAGAGCCAATGGAGTAGCTTCTTCTGGCCTCTGGTGGCCCAGGTCAAGACTATCCCAACCCGAATCGGAGCGCTCTCCGGGGCCAGCCTGATCGACTACAGTGGCATTATGACCCTAACCAGTCTATCAGTCTTGCCGCTTATGATCGTCTTCTTGCTGATGCAACGCCAATTCATCAGTGGGGCATTGGCCGGTTCGGTCAAAGGTTAAAAACAATTTCTAAGACCGGGGGGAACACGTGCGGGTGTTCCCCTTAAGGTCTTTATTTATTTTGTCTAAATAAATTAGCAAAAGGTAGGGCTATCTA
The DNA here is from genome assembly GCA_038210655.1 of Chloroflexia bacterium. GTDB lineage: Bacteria > Chloroflexota > Chloroflexia > Chloroheliales > Chloroheliaceae > 54-19. The sequence goes on along the minus strand of JBBQWM010000056.1, from coordinate 11,155 downwards.
ACTCTTTTGCTGGTTGTCTTTTACAGCACTTCGCAAAGAGATTGGCCTTGTAGGGGGGACCCTTGTGGTCGCCCCTCGGAGACCCGGCAGGGTGTTCACGGGCGACCACAAGGGTCCCCCCTACAAAGAATAGGTCAATATTTCTGCAATTTGCTACAGTGGGTAGGAACAAACGATGACTAATAATCTCCCCCCTCATATAACAGGAGTAGACTATTACCCCGAACACTGGCCGGAGGAGCGCTGGGCCGAGGATGCCCGCTTGATGCGCGAAGTCGGGCTAACGGTAGTACGGGTAGCTGAATTTGCCTGGAGTCGGCTGGAGCCAGAAGCCGGACGGCTCGATTTCGATTGGCTTGACCGCGCGATTGATACGCTGGCTGCCGAAAATCTCAAGGTTATTATGTGTACGCCCAGCGCCACTCCACCGGCCTGGATGGTCGCCGCTCATCCCGATCTATTGCCGGTCACACGCGATGGGCAGACGGTCGGGTTTGGAGGGCGACGGCACTACTGCCCTTCTTCGGAATACTACCGGGCCGCTACGACCCGCATGGCCCGCGCCGAGGCCAACCATTACGCCCACCACCCAGCTATTATCGGCTGGCAAATCGACAACGAAATGGGCAATCACGGCACGACCCGCTGTTTTTGTCCGCGTTGCCGGGTGCGATTTCAAGGCTGGCTACACCAACGCTACGGGACGCTAGAGGCTCTGAACGAAGCCTGGGGAACAGTCTTTTGGAGCCAGGAATATACCGATTGGTCGCAAATCCCCTTGCCCATGCTGGCTGGAACCAACCATAACCCTAGCCTGGAACTCGATTACCGTCGGTTTAGCAGCGATAATTCGGTCGAGTTTTTCGAGTTGCAGGTTGCGGCGATCCGCGAGGTTTTCCCTTCTGAGCGGGCTTTTATTACCCACAATGTTTTCCCGCAGGACGACACGATAAATTATTATGATCTATCGCGCAAGCTCGATTTTATTTCCTGGGATAACTATCCACACGGCACGACCGGTCCGGAACAGGTCGCTTTTCACCACGATTGGATTTATGGTTTTAAGCGCCGCCCGACCTGGATCATGGAGCAGCAACTCGGCCCGATCAACTGGACAAAGTATAATCCGCCGGTTCCACCCGGTCAGGCCCGCCTGTGGTCGGCTTATAACCGGGCCAAAGGCGCGGGCGGCACGGTTTATTTTCGCTGGCGCGAATGTCGCTTTGGACAGGAGCAGTACCATAGTGGCTTTTTGCATCACGATGCTCATCTTTCGCGGGCCTATCACGAGCTAAAAGAAGCTCACCGGGAATTTGAGATCTTACCTGCCGATTATCACGGACGCACCCCGGCCCAGGTCGCATTGCTATTTTCTTACGACGACCAGTGGGCTTTGGAATTGGAACCGAACAACGCCGATTTTAGCTATTCCGAACTGGTACGCGACATTCACGCCAGCTTACGCAGCCGCCACATCCCATGTGATATATTACCGCGTGGCAGCGATTTAGAATTGCTCCAACAATACCGGTTGGTTATCGCACCCGCCGCGCTTCTGATCGACCAGACCGAAAACAATACCTGGCAGAGTTATGTCAAGCAAGGTGGAAAACTGCTCATGACAATGCGGTCGGGGGTCAAAAGCCAGTCGAATGTCTGGACTGACCAGGTAATGCCGGGCGGGATGAGCGACTTTTTGGGAGCGCAGGTGACGGAATGGCTGAGTTTTCCACCGCCCGGCGCAGGCAAGGATGACCCGCAAGCGCGGTGGGGTTGGCGCGAGTGGACACCTCAACCGGTGCTGATCGAGGCCGGGGACGGTCTGTCGGTCGATGCGCGTCGGCTATGGCTGGAAGTGATTTCGACCGAGCCGCAAGTCGAGACGCTGGCCCGGTTTAGCCGGACTGATGTAGACGATTATTTTGCGGGCAGTCCGGCCCTGATCCGCCGCGAACAAGGTCAGGGCGCGATCTTCTACCTGGCCTGCTGGCCCCAGGAGAATATGTACGAGTATCTATGGGGCGAAATATTCAAGGCCGAAGCAAAGCCTATCGACGGGCGGTTGCCCCGCCTGGCCGGAATGGAAGCGGTCGCGTCCGGCTTCCAGGGCGAATACATAACCCTTTTTAACCATTCGAGCTATCCGCTACGCCCGTCGGTTCCGCCCGAATATAAACCGCTGGCAGCTGGAAGCGACCCGACCGAAATCCCGCCACGCGGCTTTGTGGGCTTCAAGCGGCCCTAAAAAGCAGGCTGGTAATTCACCCGAAAATCCATTGGCGGAGCAAGGTCTTACAAGGGATGAAGGATGAGGGATGAGGGATAAGGGGAAATCCATTAGCGGAGCCATGTCTTACAGGAGGCGAGGGTATTCTGTTGGATATGGCTCCGCCTATAGACCCGTCCATTGACGGAGCCAGGTCTTACAAGACTTTGTAGGAGCGAGCTTCTGCTCGCGATTGAACACCCAGCTGTCATTTCAATCGCGAGCAGAAGCTCGCTCCTACAGACAAGTGGTTAGCTCAAGGGCTTTGCAACCTGCTATAAAAGAAGGTGATCCCTCCAAGCAGTTTTAATCCAAAATCTAAAATCCAAAATCCAAAATCCAAAATCTCTTAGGTCAGCCCCAATTCCTCTCGGTAGAAATTCAAATACTGGCGGGCCGAAACTTCCCACGAATAATCACGCTCCATATTGACTTTGACCAAGTTCTGCCACTGGGCTGGTTGATGATAGGTCGCCAGAGCGCGGTCTACCGTTCCCAACAAATGGGCCGTTTCGTAGGGGCCAAAGGTAAAGCCGTTGCCCGTTTTGGTGCTGGGGTTGTATTCTTGCACCGTATCGGCCAGCCCACCAGTATGTCGCACCACCGGAACCGTCCCGTAGCGCATCGCGATTAGCTGACCCAACCCACCCGGTTCAAAGCGCGATGGCATCAAAAAGAGATCGCTTCCAGCGTAAATCTTCTGGGCCATTTCCAGATCGAAAGCCAATACAACGCTGACTTTGCCGGGATAGCGTCGGGCTAAATCCGACAGCAATTCGTGGTAATAGTACTCGCCGGTTCCCAGCACTACCAGTTGCAAATCTCTTTCGAGCAAACCCTGAGCGGCTCCTGCCACCAAGTCCAGCCCTTTCTGATCCGCTAAACGAGTCACCATCCCAATCACGGGAACCTGGGCATCCGTTTTCAAATTGAGGCGCTCTTGCAGGTCACGCTTATTGGGGGCTTTCTTCTCGATAGAGGTAACATCATAATGAGAGACAATATGCGGGTCAGTTTTGGGGTTAAAGATAGTGTAATCGATCCCGTTCAAAATACCCCACAGATGGCCCCAACGATAGTTCAAAAGCCAGTCGAGGTTTTCGCCATATTCGGAGGTCAGAATTTCGGTCGCATAGGTCGGACTAACCGTACTAACCGCATCGGAATAGGCAATCGCCCGGCCCATGACATTGACCATATCGTACTTGTCGCCAAAGACGATCCCCCACTGTTCCAGCCCAGCCTGTCGCAACCACCCCTGATTGAAAAAGCCTTGATAAGCCAGGTTATGAATCGTAAAGGCGGTCTTGACCCCCGCCAGGAAAGTATCGTGAGCGTAAATCGTCTTGAGGTAGTTGGAAACCAACCCGGTATGCCAATCGTTAGCGTGGATAATATCAGGTCGCCAGGGTAAGCGGGCCAGCATCATAAGCGCAGCCCGGCAAAAGACTATAAAGCGGTCGCCATCATCATCGTGACCATAAATCCGGGAGCGTTCAAAGTGATGCTGGTTTTGCACAAAATAGACTGGCACGTGCGGCCCGCCTGCCGGGGCCGGTAGCCGCCCTTCCATAATGGATACCCCGGTCGTCCCGGCCCCAAGCGGTACGTCTATATTGGGGATAATCTGCTGCAAATTATAACGTTCGGTGGAAACGGCATAGTAGCGGGGCATCGCCACCCGCACATCGTGACCGAGGGCCGCCAACGCCAAAGGTAGCGAACCGGCAACATCCGCCAGCCCGCCAACTTTGACGAACGGAGAGACCTCCGCCGCCAAAAATAATATTTTCACTTTTTATGCGCCCTTTCGTCCCCGCCGAGTTTTAGGCGTATCCACTGTATCGCCACTCGCAAGCTCCAGGCTAGGGAAGTCCTCCGGCTTCAAATCGGTCCCGATCTTGCAATTACGCCCGACCTTGATCCCGGCAGGCAGGTTGGCCCGTTTGCCGATCAGGGTTATGCCGGTATTAAGGCGCTGCGGTTCCAGCTTATTGGGAGTATCATCATCACCAAAACCGATATAACTGTCCGGCCCGACCACGACCTCTTTATCAATCACCGAGCGGTCGATTACCGAGTTCCTGCCGATGACACTATCAAACATAATGATCGAGTCGCGCACAACCGCGCCTTCTTCGACGATTACGCCGGGCGACAACACACTGTGGATCACCTGACCGTGTACCTGGCAACCGTGTGAAATAAGGCTCCGTTCGACCTTCGCCGCCGAACCGATCCGGGCCGGTGGGCGTTCCTCGCTCTTGGTATAAACGATCCAGCTTCTCTCATAAAGGTCAACTGCCGGGGGGATTTGCAGTAATTCCATATGGCATTCCCAATAAGATTGCACCGTCCCCACGTCGCGCCAATAACCGTCAAAGGTGTAGGCATAGACCTTATCTTCACGTTCGAGCATGGCAGGAATAATGCTATGCCCAAAGTCGCGCTTGCTGGTCGAATTTTCGGCATCTTTGGTCAGCCGGTCGATCAAGACATCTTTTTTAAAGACGTAAATACCCATTGATACCAGATTACTCTTGGGCTGTTTGGGTTTCTCCTGGAAATCGGTAATCCGGCCCTCGTCATCGGCGGTTACAATCCCAAAGCGATGGGCTTCCTCGATTGGGATACGCATCACCCCAACCGTTACATCGGCATCCGTATCGTGATGTAGCCGGATCATCGGGCGATAATCCATCTTGTAAATGTGATCGCCACCCAAAATCAGGACTGTGTCAGCCGTAATATCGCGCAACTCGCTAATATTCTGATAGACCGCATCTGCCGTGCCGCGATACCAGTCGGCATCTTTGCGACCGAGATAGGGCGAAACTAACCGCACGCCACCATGCAAACGGTCAAGGTCCCAGGGCCGCCCGATCCCAATATGGTCGTGCAGCGAAATAGGACGATATTGGGTCAGCACTAACACATCATCCAGATCGGAATTGACACAATTACTCAAAGCGAAATCGATGATGCGGTATTTCCCGGCGAAGGGTACTGCCGGTTTAGCTCGCTTTTCGGACAGGATGCTCAATCGCTCGCCCTGACCGCCTGCCAGGATAATGGTAAGCACATCGTTTTGCCTGCTCATCCGCCAAAGCCTCCTCGCTTATTTAACTCTCTTTATAATTCTGTCTTTGTGATTCTCTTGAAAATGCCGCAGTACGTAGTCTAGCTTGGTTATATTATAGCGACAATCCGGGCCTGTGAACACCTACATCGCACCCAAAGCTGAAAATAAAAAGGCCGGAGGAACTTACCACCCGGCTCTTTAAATTATTAAAGCTACTCAAATAGCGTTTTCACCAAGATTGTAAAACCCGGTATTACGTTCTCACCACCCAAAATATCAGCCAGCTTCAACGTCTGTGCTGGCCCCGCCTCGTCAGGGTGGTAAACCTCAACCGTTTGCTGACGCGGGTTGATTACCCAGACCAGGCTTACTCCGGCAGCCTGGTACTTGCGGACTTTAGTTTGAACTTCTTCCAAGCGTTTTTTACTGGCTGTATCATGGGGAGGTAGAATTTCGATTGCCAGATCAGCTTTAGGGGCTGCCCCCGTAGTAAGTTGGGGCAAATTCCCTGCCCGCCAAAAACTCAAGTCGGGTAAGGGCGTATCTTTTTTGCTTAATCGAATACTAACTTCCGGCACCATTGTACCTAATTTTTCGTCCGGATCAAACAGAACCAACCGCCTTAGAATAACTTTAGCGATATATCCATGTTGATAATTTGGCCTGGGTTTCTCAACCAGCCTTCCATCTAACAATTCGTAGCGTGCGTCAAATTCGGGCAGGGTTTCAAATTCTTCGCTAGTACAGGTAGGCTCAAAATCCATTTTTCGCGCTGGCAAGGCCATAACTTCATGCTCCTCCTGCAATAATGCACTGCTTTCGCCAGCTTTATTGTAACACGTCTTTACCAGACCTTCAAAGCAATAATAATATGAGCTTCACCCTGCTCATCTTCGTAAGTTTCGTCGCGGCGTACCAGGCCCGCCTCGTCCAACGGCAGCATAAAGGTCGTCTTGGCAAAGTCAGGCTTGCGGTTTTTGCTGCTGCCCCACACCCCTACCAGACCGTAAACTTGGAGCAGAAATTTACTGCGCCGATTGAACGGTTTCAAAATAGCCGTATCGACAATCACCAACCGTCCGCCCGGATATAGCACCCGCTGGATTTCCTTGAGACTTTCCAGGCTAATAATATACTCGGTCGGGAAAGTACTGACGACCGTCTCGAAGCTATCATCCGGGAAGGGCAGCTTTTGAACCCGGCCTTGCACCAACCGTCCGCTATAACCAGCCTGGGTTAGTTTCTTGCGGGCCTGCCGCAACATTGCGGGAGAAGCATCCAAACCATACGCTTTATAACCGCGTTCGAGTAGCGTGGTCAAAAGCGTGCCGGTCCCGCAACCGACTTCCAACACGCGCTTACCCTGAATACGGGGCAAAACCGCTCTTTGCCACTTCGACCACTGACCTACAAAACCGTAATAACTGATTTTGTCGTATACCGGGGCCAACGGGTAATAGAGCGCCTGGAACACCAGCCGCCAGATTTGGCGCAATACTTTATATAATAGAGCCGTCATAAAATCCTTCCAGATTGATAAAAAGTAACTTCTCACTGCTGATCTAACCACTTGTCTGTAGGAGCGAGCTTCCGCTCGCGATTGAACATCCAGCTGCCATTTCAATCGCGAGCAGAAGCTCGCTCCTACAGGGTCAATATTGCGGCATTTGTAATTACTCAGGCCGGGCGACCACATAGGGTCGCACCCTACAACGGATTGTGGGTAGGGGCGACCCCCAGTTACGGGCCGAACTGGACAGCGTGAAGGTGGGGTCGCACCCTACAACGGATTGTGGGTAGGGGCGACCCTATCTGGTCGCCCAAAAGGTTAGGCGGAGTAGTTACCGGCATTTTGCTGTAAACCCCACCCAGTCACTGCCTTAAAACAAAATCTTGCTAAATTTTTAGGGCCGTACCCAATCCGCTACCGCCCGAATCTGGGCCGGAGTAGTCCGGCAACAGCCGCCGATAATCTGTGCGCCGCGTGCGTGCCAACTTCGCGCCGCTTCCGCGTAATCGCTAACCTCGTTGCCACCTGTCCAACTGCTTTCGCCAGGCTGATAGGTCTCCCCCGAATTTGGGTAGACCAGGATCGGTTTGGAAGTCGCAGCCCGGATCGCGCTGACCAGTCCGGGAATATAGCGCGGGGCCGTACAGTTAATCCCGACTGCCACCACCTGCGAGTAGCTCTCAAGCCAGGCTGCACATTCGGACACTAGCTCACCGTGACAGGTCTGGGTCGCGTTGCGGGCGCTAAAGCTGATCCAGGCACTGCAATTCGGAAATTCTCCCAAGAGCCGCACTAGAGCCTGGGCCTCAAGCAGGCAAGGGATAGTTTCGCACGCCAGCAAATCGGCGTGGGTCGCCGCCAGCAGCGCCAGACGCGGGCGATGAAAATCGATCAACTCGCCTTCGCTCAAGGCGTAATCACCCGAATATTCCGAGCCGTCGGCCAAAAACGCGCCATAACTGCCGATAGAAGCAGCGACCAGTGGTTTAGGGCGACCGATCCGGTTAGAAGGGTCAGCCCAAAACTCGTCCCGCGCTTCGACCGCCAGTTGCACCGCCAACCGCATCAGATCAGCCGCCTCGACCTCGGTTAACCCCCGCCGGGCAAAGCCCTGGAAAGTAGCCTGATAAGTAGCCGTAATAGCACAGTCGGCCCCCGCTACGAAATACTCAGTATGAATCTGCTTGATAAGCTGGGGCGCTTCTACCAATACTTTAGCCGACCAGAGCGGGTCGCGCAAATCGCAACCGCGCCGTTCCAACTCGGTCGCCAGCGCTCCGTCCAGCACCATAACCGGATATTCGTTCAGGATGCGGGTGATTGGGTTCATAACATCTCCTGTTGAACAGCCTTTTTATTTTATATTGTAACAAAAAAGGGAACTTTGGGTGGGAGTAAGTTGAGGTGCGTAATAGAATAGTCAAAACCGGGAACGAGCGTTTAACGAGCATAGACTTATCTCCTGTCAACTTCTAACTACAATCTATACAGAGTTCAACGCCATTCAATACTAAAAATCACACCCGGCTCAGAAGTATTCTAGCGTCGTCTTTGTCCGATCAGGCGGATAGCAACGCCTCGCAACATGCGAAGATAGGACAATAGCCAACGGCGGGGGGCAAGACGAAAGCGGCCTTGAGTAGCCAGCAACCCGCGGCCCAGATCAAGCAAGGCCCGGTCGTAAGGGAACCACCATAATTCGCGGGGGGTGCGGTGAGCATCGACCGCGATCAACCGGGGACGGGTGAGAGAGTATAGGGCCAGTTTCGAGTTTTGCACGCCGTAGCCGGAATAGCCCCGCCCGGCCCAGGGCGCTTGGGGGGCGGCCCCGCTAAACATATGATTGTTGACCGAGGCGACCCCTACGCGCAAGCGCCGCGCAACTCGTTCGCCCCGCGCCAAATCGCGCGTCCAGACGCTCCCGGTCAGACCGTACTCGCCCCGGTTAGCCTTACGAACGGCTTCGGCTTCATCCTGTACCACCTGGATCGGCACGACCGGGCCAAAGGTTTCTTCGTGCATAATAGCCATAGTGCCGTCTACCTTGCCGAGGACGGTCGGCTGGTAGAAGCGACCCGGCAAATCACTTGCGCCACCACACAATAATTGCGCCCCCTGTGCGATAGCGGCATCGACCTGAGTTTTGACCACGTCAAGTTGATGATCGGTCGTGAGCGGTCCCAGGTCGATACTGCCGGGACTCTGGTTATCGTCACCCAGGCGTAATTGACGGGCAAAAGCAACCAACCGGGCGGTAAACGGCTCGGCGACCGCTTCAACCACATAGACCCGCTCGACCCCGGCGCAACTCTGTCCGGCATTGACAAAGGCGGCCCAGGCGATCCCGTGAGCGGCCCGGTCGAGGTCGGCATCTTCCAGGACAATCGCGGCATCCTTGCCGCCCAATTCGAGCGAAACGGGGATAAGTTGATCGGCAGCGGCCCTGGCAACCGCCCGCCCGCCCACAGTCCCACCCACGAAGACGACATGATCGACGTTGGCCCGAATCAGGCTCTCGCCTGCGACCCGATCTCCCTGTACCAACCCCAACAAACCATCCGGCAAAGCTTCGGCTAACAACCGGTGGAGTAGCGCCCCACTCCGGGCGGCATATTCGGAAGGTTTGAGAACAACCGCATTTCCGGCGATCAGGGCCGGAACCAGGTTGTGCAGGGGGATCGAGACCGGGTAATTCCAGGGGGTGAGCAACGCGACTACACCGTGCGGTAGCCGATCAACCGTCGCCCGTTTGCGAGGGAACATCACCGGGTTAAAATGTACTGGCTCACTCTTTAGCAGACGAGCCGAGTGCCGCACATAATAGCGAAAGACCTCCGGGGCCGACCCCATATCAACGGCATAAGTTTCGGCTATCGGCTTGCCCAACTCGGCGTGCAGTATGGCTGATAGTTCGTCGGCGTGGCTCATAAAGTGCTGCCCGGCCCGTTTTAACACACGAGCGCGTTCGGCGATAGGACGGGCTTGCCAGTCGAGTTGAGCGACCCGCGCCCGCTCGACCGTCGCCTGGATTTCGGCCTGGGTCGAGGCCCGTACCGGCTCCAAAGGGCAACCATCGAAAGGTGAAGTCCCGCCGATCCAACCGTTCTCGACAATAGGCGGTATAATCTTCATCTTAGCAACAAATTGGGGATTAGCTTATGGCTACCCAAAATGCCGGTATCCCGGCTATAAGCCGCCAGTTTGCGCCGGAACTCACCCGCCAAGAAGGGCCGATGGAGAGCGGTACTTTTGAGCAAGGGCTGGATCGTTATCAACACACCAAGCATGTTACGCCAGTAGCGAAAGGCGATAGCAATTTGCTGCCGACGCGAAAGTGGCCCAAACAAATCGCTCAGATAATCGCGCCCGAAAGCCGTATGAATTTTCTCGTCCTGGGTAATAACTTGCAAGATAGAGACAACCGGCGGATAGCTCAGGCGCGGTTGCAGGGCATCATAAAGGGTTTGCATGACTACTTCAAAAGCCAGACAATCGACCGAAAACTCCAGCACATTATGCGGTTTGCCGATACTCTTTAGCATAATCCGCATGTACTGACTGGGCAGTTCAACCCGGCGCACCACTTCCGGGTAAAGCTCGGTAAAATCGAGGAGCGCCCGACACCACAAATTAGCGTGGTGCTGCTCATCGGTAAAGTGGGTAAAACCGTGCTTGAAAAAACGGGCGAAGTAGGTCGGATCGGCCCGCCGGGAAGTTTCGAGCGCCGCCAGCAAAGGGAAAATACCAAGCGAAGCCGATTCGGTGATAGCGAACCAGGCGATTACCAGATAGGTTGCATCGGCTTCGGCAGGGCTGGCAAATTGATAAGGCTCTTCTGCCAGCCCTGACTGGGGTGACAATTGTCGTTGTTGCAAAATCTAACTCTCTTTCAACTCTACAAGCAGTGCTAAGTGCTAAGGGTTGAGGCAGTCCAAAAGCGAGTAGCCCCCAGCCTCAGATCAGCCGCCCAAAGCTGTCCAGGGGGTATAGCTAAACTTGCATATATCCCAGACTGTAACAGTTTACACTTATTCGGTCAGTAGTACCAACTACAGCCCGTTATTAGGTGTGCAAATATCAGGGGATTGTGAAAATCTAGCTCCAAATTACTCAAAATATATATTACCTCCCAGGTTTAAGGTGTGGCCCAGCCTGGCTAGTATCTAGTCCAGAATTCTTTGCTAATCAATGCTTGGAGTAGTAGACTCAAGGCATGAATAAAAAAACTACCAAATATGTGGTGGAGTTGAAAAGCCACGAAGAAGCTTTTCTACACCACCTGATCAGCCAGGGGAAA
>JBBQWM010000055.1:0-38114 GCA_038210655.1 Chloroflexia bacterium | reverse complement strand
TGACCTAAAACTTTCGGCTTCAAGCATTAAGACATAGCTGTGGATAAAACCACGCTTTTCAAAAATAGTTCATCACACAGCCGCCCTATTATCGCGAGGGCTGTATATAGGCTTTCCACAAACTTTGTGGACTGTAAGTAGTAGAATTGAATCAGGAGTTACAAAGAGTGTACAAATAGGTACAATGAATAAAATCTCGGAAGCGTTACAAGTAGAAATTGAAGAAATTAAAGAGTTTGCAGAAAGGTTAAGATCATGAAAACTACCCAATTAATTAGTCGTTTTATTGTTAAGTTCATATTGCTTTTAATACTATTCATAGTAGCGAGTTATCTTGGTGGAAGTTTAGTGGGTCTAGCAGTTTTACTAATTGCTTATATTATTTTATAGAAGTTAAAGAAAGGAAGTAAAAAAATGTCGAAGTTAGAGAGTCAGGCACTACCAGGAATAGAAGACCTAATAAACAAGGGTTTTCCTGTAGAGCCTGTAAGAGTGGGTAAGGAGCCTGTAAGGGCAAAGACGAGTAGGGGTAAAGGTGTATCTCTTGACACAATCTTAAATCCCTTGACTGGTTTGTTTATAGGGTCGGTGGGTCTCGGTTTGGGTTACATTGGGTTTATCTCATTTCAGGAAACTATTACTCAGTGGGGAGTAAGCAAGGGCGCGGGTATCATTGGTATTATTGTTACCTTGACAATTTATCTAGGTTTATCTGCCTCTGAATTTAGATTAGCTCCTAAAGGTTTTAGTCCAGATGAAGTTATAGCTTATGCTAAGAGGGAGACAACGCGATTTTCTCTTTGGGTCTTCATAGTCGCCCTCGATGTGTACGGGGTTTCAGGTGGTGTTCTAAGTATGTTGAAAGGTAAAAGTATTGCTGGATACAAGTTTAACGTTGCAGATCCTTTGACCCTGCTCATAGGGTTTACATTAAGTTTTATTATCGCTTTTGGAGCAGAACCATTTATAAATTCAGCCATTAAGTTCTTTAAGGAAAGGTAATCAAAATGGAGACTTCGGAAATACAGTTTTATCTTGGCCTGATCGGGGTCTTCATTATTTTGCCGATACTAGCCAATAAAAAATATAAATTAATAGAAAGATTTAAAAAGATGCGTATAAAAGAAGTGATTAAGCCTACCATAGATAGATATGGTAGGTATACTGCTGAGATATGGATGCCCTCACTAATTAACGAAATGTATCATTTACTCATTGTGGCTAGTACTGGCTCAGGAAAAACAACTATTCTACGGGCAATGACTCGCTACATGGAGCAGTTTGGTAAAGTCTATATGATCTCTCCTAAAATACAAAGAAATCAAGATCCTAAAGGGGCTGGTTATGGGGCAAACTTTCAAGAAATAGAAAATGCCCTGAAAATGGTAAAAGAAGAATTAGAGTGTAGACTTAAATTGTTTGGTGAAGGCGAAACTGACTTTGAAAGATTATTTTTAATAATTGATGAATGGACTTTTATTAGCGATAGTCTTCCTGATGCTAAAAGTTATTTAAAGACTTTCTCAAATGTAGGCCGTGAGATAGGCGTGTGTCTAATTGTTTCCAATCAATCGGCTAATGTGGAAGATCTAGGTATCTCAGGAGCCATTCGTAACAACTTCTCTAAACTTTACCTAGCTGAGAAAGCTCTAAACTTTGCTCCTGAAATGTTTGAAATAAAGCCAGAGCGACCTGTTGTACTTGAACATAAATCAAATAAACTTAGTTGCTCTACTCTTGATTGCCTCAATATTATTCAAAATAACCCTCTCAACCCTGATAGCTTTTTTGATTTCAATTCAGAAGAGGATGAGGTAGAAATAATTCAAACTAGCAAGGTTACTTGGACTGAGCAGCATATAAAGGTAGCTCGTTTAATAGGGGCAGATAAAGAGATAAGTGGTAGATCATTGGCAAAGAGTTTATTTCCTGGCTCTGATGGTAGTGGCGATCACTCTAGGAAAGCTAAAAAGCTTCGAGAAGAAGTTGAAAGTGTACTGTGATGAGTGTGATGTGATGTGATGGGGTGTGATTTAGGGCAAAAACAGGTATTTCTAATCATCACATCACAGTAATAAAATAGGATTTGTATCAATTAAAGACTTTAAGAACTAGTTTACCGCATTGCAATAGCTTTTAAAATAGTACCAATTGCCTGAATTGTATCACATTCGGCTGGAAGGATTGGCAAAGCCCCTCTATAAATGGTAAGATTGCAGCGCGTTTAGCGAGTCGCCATAGGCCAATTACAATAGACCATAACCGGGTTTTAGGTCTTTGCGAAAAAGAGTTGACAGCTCAATACCTCTAAAAAGAGGACAGCGTATAGCCTGGAGGATGGTAATGCGTTGCCGCTTTGCTCAATGGAGCGCAGTCCTGGCCGTCAATCTGGGGTTGCTGCTGGTGACGGCTATGCTGGGTCGCCCGGCAGTCGCCCAGGTCGGGACGGGTCTGCCGATTGGCGTGCAAATAGATCGTAACCAGGCGATTGCTAATTTCCCACAGGGCATTACCTTTCAGTTTCGGGCCAGGGTTGGCCCCGGTGGGCCGATCTTCAAGCAGGCCGAACTAGCTTACCGGCTCGAAGGCGAGGTCGAGACCAGCGTCCGCCGCCAGACTTTTGACCAATCCGACCGCCTTGAAGCCGAATTTTTGATTGATACCAGGGAAGAATATTTCCCGCCCGGCTCCCGGATCAGCTACTATTGGCTGCTGGTAGATGAACACGGCAGTATTTATGAAACCCCACGCCAGGAATTAACCTATCACGATACCCGCTATAATTTCCAGGAACTCAAATTGGGGCTGCTGACGGTACGCTGGTATCAGGGTCAGGCCGAATTTGGGCGGGCGGTTTTGAACAAGGCCCAGGCTACGATCAATCGGTTGGCCCAACTTTACAAAATCTACCCCGACCGACCGATTAATATCACGATTTACCCCGACTCGCGGACGATGTTTACGGCTTTGCCGCTTAATACCCAGGAGTGGGTCGGCGGTCAGGCTATACCCGAACTGGGGACGGTTGTGTTGACGCTCAAGCCGGGCGATTTACGCGAATTAGGCCGGAGCGTGCCGCACGAAATCACCCATCAGGTCATCTATCAAGCCACCCGCAATCCCTATAATATGCCGCCCAAATGGTTGGACGAAGGGTTGGCTGTCCAACACCAGGATCAGATCGACAGCTTTTTGCAACGGGCCTACCAGCAATCCCGTGATAACCACAGTCTGGCCCCCTTGCGGGCGCTCAACGGGGCTTTCCCGGCGGACAGCCAGCTTTCTTTTGCCGCTTACGGTCAGAGTTTAGAGGTAGTCCGCTATATTTTGCAAAAGTACGGGGAGCGCGGGATCGAGAAAATCCTGGCAGCTTTTAAAAGCGGGGTCAGTTATGATGAAGCGGTGCGGGCCGGGCTTGGTATCAGTCTTGACCAGCTTGACGCAGATTGGAAAACTTCGATAGGCTATGCCCAACCGCTTCCAACTGTGGCACCCCTGTCGCCCGACCCTACCGCTACAACCGAGGTTATTATTCCACTGCCGACCTTTCAGCCGGAACCAACCGCTACCCCGCGCCTGACCCTGGCCCCGACCGAAGCGGTTGGATCGCCGGGGCCGCAAGTAGCCGGGCTAGTAGGTCGGACGGTCAAGCCGAATACGCCGACCGCACTGCTGCAATCGACTGAACCGTCCGCCAGATCGCTCGAAATAAACGCTTCACCGCTTGAAGAGAGCCAAATCGGGCCATTTATATTATTATTAGCCGGGGCAATGGGTTTGCTAACTATTGGGCTAATGCGCCGGAAATCGAAAGTGCCGCGCTTGTAAGCATAGTGATAAATTTTAGACTAGGACGCACCGCAAGGGGCGGACAGGTATAGAGATATGAATATAAAGCTAAAAGAGAAAACCCGGATTATAGATAAAGTCTTCTGGAGCGCCTACAACCGTTATTGGGAGACGCTTGACCAGAGCGGAGCGATTAAGCAACGGGTGGAGGATGCCGTCGGGCGCTTGGTGGAGCATGGGGCGACCCCACCCCAGCAGGTACTGGATGCCGGGTGCGGGAGCGGGGTCTATAGTCTGGCGCTGGCCCAGGCCGGGTTTGAAGCGACCGGGGTCGATTACGCGCCGGGCGTGTTGACGGGAGCCAGACGCAAAGCCGACGGTTTACAGCTTTCGGCTCAGTTTGAAAAAATGGATTTGGACGGCTCTTTGTGGTACGCCGACGGCGATTTTGACCACGCTATCTGTATTGCCGCCTTGCATGTGGTCGGACGGCCTGAGTGGACGCTAAGTGAGTTGCATCGGGTTATCAAGCCGGGCGGCTTATTGCTCGTCACGCTCTGGCTTGACCCGATTAAATATCGTGAGGCTTACCCGGAGGTTTTTGCAGCGTCCGGCCCTGGGAACGCCAAAAAAAGTCAGGCCGTGCTAAACCGGGCCGTCGAGACCGCCCGCAAACTGAGCGAACGCACCAACCGCGCTCTATACTGGACGGCAGAAGAATTTCGCACGCTCTTGACTGCCCAGGGCTTTGAGGTTCTCTATCTGGATGGTTCGCCCTTGCTGACGGCGGTTGCAAAGCGGTCTTGACAGGTTTGGGCCGAGTCAAGTACCATTGTGTAAAGAGCTATCAGGTTCAGGTGTCAGGTATCAGCTAATAGCCTATACCGATCCCTTTTAGCGGTGGGTAATAGGTTAAATCCTTTTGATACCTAACACCTGATACCTGACACCTGATACCTATTTAATGAGGAGATCAAAGTGGCGCAAGAATTGGATAGTCTGGCAGCGATAATCCTGGCGGGCGGCAAGGGAACTCGGATGAAGTCCCGTAAGCCCAAAGTATTACACCCTGTGCTGGACGAACCCATGATTTTCCACTCGTTGCGAGCGGTTGGGCAGGCTGGTATCCCGCCCGAACGTACCCTTGTGGTGATCGGTTACGAAGGGGAGCAGGTGCGGCAGGCGGTCGCAGCACGTGGCCCCTATCTTTTTGCCGATCAACCGGAGCAACTTGGCACCGGCCATGCCGTTATGATGGCTCAGACTGCCATGCAAAGTCTTATCCCTACCGCCGAGCATGTCATGGTGATTTATGGTGATAACGCTCTGCTGCGCCCTCAGACCCTCCGCCGCTTAATTTCGACCCAACTCGAAATGCGCCCGCTGGTCACAATGGCCACTGCCGAAACGGATGACCCAACTGGCTATGGTCGGATCGTCCGTGACCCTTCTAGTGGACGTTTGCGGTCGATTGTCGAGCAGGCCGATCTTGCCGCCGACCAGCTTTCGATCAAAGAATTTAACCCCGGCATGTACGTTTTCCGGGCCAAATGGCTTTGGCCTGCCCTATCCCGCCTTCAAAAAAGCCCAAAAGGTGAATACTATCTGACCGATCTGCCCGGCTTTGCGGCGGAAGCCCTCGATATTGGGGTCGAAACTGTGGCGGTCGAGGCCGAAGAAATTTTGGGGATCAACGACCGGGTGCAACTGGCCGAGGTTTCGGCTATTCTTCGCGCCCGTATCCTGCGCGAGTGGATGCTGGCGGGCGTGAGCATTACCGACCCAGCCAGTACTTTTATTAGCCCGGATAGTCAGATTGGGGCTGATACGGTGATCGAACCCAATACGCACCTGCGCGGACGATGCCGAATTGGAAGTGATTGTGTGATTGGGCCGAACTCGCTATTGATTGAAGCCCAACTTGGCGACCGCTGCCGAGTGCTGGCTTCGATGATCGAGCATAGCACCCTCGAAGAAAATGTTACAATTGGGCCGTACAGTCATGTGCGGCCCGGTTGTTATATCGAGAGTGGGGTTAGCATGGGCAATTTTGCCGAGGCCAGCCGGAGCCGGGTCGGGTCGGGGACGAAGCAAAGCCATTTTAGCTTTTTGGGCGATGCGACAGTTGGCTCGAATGTAAACGTAGCGGCTGGCGTAATTACGGCTAACTATGATGGGGTCAATAAGAACAAAACAGTAATCGGTTCGAGGGTTTTTCTGGGTTGCGACACGATCTTACGAGCGCCCATTACTATCGGCGATGAAGCGACTACCGGGGCCGGTTCGGTTGTCACCAAAAATGTCGAGCCGGGTGTAACAGTGGTCGGTCTCCCGGCGAGACCGATCAGGAGAAAGCAGCCAAAGGGATGAATGGGTAAGGATGAGGGATGAGGGATGAGGGGGAAATCCATTGGCGGAGCAAGGTCTTACAACCGGACTACTCAGTCCTCAGTCCCTTTTCATCCTTTGCATAGGTTATCCGATTGACAGGGTTTAATGTCAACAGATTAGCGAAGAAAGAGTTAGACGGGGACAATAAAAGCTGTTGATTGGTATTTTTAGTAGCAGCTTTAATGAATTTGAGGGGAGGGTTATGGACGGCAGACTTCAAATATTTAGCGGAAATGGCAACCGGGAATTGGCCGAGGAAATTGCCCAACAACTTAATTTGACTATGGGCCGGGCGATTGTCGGTACTTTCAAGAATGGTGAAAGCCGGATCAGACTGGAGGAGAATGTACGGGGCGGCGATGTTTTCATTGTCCAGTCGATTTGCCACCCGGTCAATCATCATATAATGGAACTGGCTCTGATGATAGATGCGATCCGGCGGAGTAGTGCCGGGCGCGTGACCGCCGTCATACCCTATTATGCCTATGCCCGGCAAGAAAAGAAGATGAGCGGGCGGGAGCCGATTAGTGCCAAGTTGGTTGCCAAGATCATCGAGTCGGCGGGGGCTGACCGTATTTTGACAATTGATTTGCACGCCGCCGCTATCGAGGGCTTTTTTGAAGTGCCGGTCGATCACTTGCGGGCCGGGCCGCTCTTGGCCGAGCATTTTCGACGGTTGCGACTGCCTGATATAACGGTCGTTTCGCCCGATCCGGGCGGGGTGGGCCGGGCGACCGACTTCCGCAATCGGGTCGGCGGCAACCTTGCTATCATCGCCAAACAGCGCCCTGAAGTGGATGTAGTCGAGTCGCTTGAAATGGTTGGAGATATTACCGGGCGCACCGCAATCATCGTTGACGATATGATTTCGACGGGTGGAACTCTAGCCGAAGCCGCCCACCTCGTAATGGAGCGAGGGGCCAAAGAGGTTTATGCCTGTGCTGTGCATGGCTTATTTGCCGGGAATGCCTTTGATATGATCGCCAAATCGCCCCTCAAACGGGTAATTGTGACCAACTCCTATCCGGTTGATTCGGGTAGTCAGAAAATAGGTATAGAAATTTTGACCGTCGCGCCGATGATCGCGGAAGCTATAATGCGAATCCATAAAGACTTGTCGATCAGCGTGATGTTCAGCTGAATCGTAAATTAATCGTAAATTAAAATATGAATAGTTTAACGGCACTTTTGAACCAGACCATAGTGACCCTCAAGCCGGGAGAGGTCGTTTGTGATCAGAATATTACTACCGAACGCTGGGTTGCCTTCGGGTCGTCAGTCGTGGGAGTACTGATCTGTTTGTTTATCCTGTGGATAAACTCGGCTGCCGAAGCCGGGTTAACCAATCTTAGCCGTCACCGCCTGCAAAATATGCGTGACCGCCACGAACGGCGCATTAAGATTGTGGATGATTTGCTTTCTCGTTCGGCCCAGGTTGCTTCAACTATCAGTGTGATGAACGCTTTGTGCCTGATAATAGCAACCGCCGTCGCAATTTCAGCGATCCACCAGTTCAATTTGTATGGCCTAGAAGTCAGCCTGATGGTACTGGCGCTGGCCTTTTTGATTTCGAGTGTGGCGCGGACCTTGCCAAAGGGCTATGCTCTCAACCACCCGGAAGAAGCCGCGCTTCGCTATAGCGGGGTTATCAACCTGGAAGTCACCTTGCTGCAACCGTTGGTGTGGGCAGTAAATGCTACCGCCAATTTCTTCTTGCGGAAGGCCAACCTCAAACCAATTCCGGCCAATAGTGTCGTCAGCGAAGAGGAAATCTCGCTGTTGGCGAATATAGGCCAGGAAGAAGGGTTGATCGAAGAGGAAGAGCGGGCCATGATCCGCAGTATCTTCCAGTTTGGGGATACGCTGGTACGCGAGGTAATGGTTCCACGCCTCGACATCAAGGCGATCCCCAGCACCGCCAACCTGAACCAGGCTCTTGATATAATCATCAGTTCTGGTAATAGCCGGTTGCCAGTCTACCAACCTGATATTGACCATATTCAAGGAGTCTTATATGCCAAAGATTTGTTGGCCCAGTTGCGTCAGGCCCCCGACCGTCCCAATTTTGATATAAAGAACCTCTTGCGACCGGCCTATTATGTGCCAGAATCCAAAAAAGTCGATCAGCTCTTTGCCGAATTGCAAAACCGGCGGGTTCATATCGCGCTCATAGTCGATGAGTATGGCGGAACCGCCGGGCTAGTCACTATCGAAGATTTACTCGAAGAAATTGTGGGCGAGATTCAAGACGAATACGACAAAGAAACGCCTGAATTCGAGCGGGTCGGCCCGGACGAAGTGTGGGTTGATGCTCGGTTGAGCCTTGAGAATGTAAACGAATTTTTCAAGACCCGCTGGGAGTCGGAAGATATTCAAACGGTTGGCGGCTTTGTTTATGATAAACTCGGACATATACCGGTCGAAAGAGAAGCACTGGTAGTTGACCAAATGGGCCGTCTATTGCATGTCAAAGAAGATGGCAGTAGCGAACTGGATCGGCGCGAACCAACCGCCGAACAAGACGAGCCGATCAGCGAGTATTACCGGATCAGTGTCTTACGAGTGACCGGGCAGCGTTTACGCCAATTGCGCCTCCAACATGTCTCCGCCGCCCCGGTGGTCGAAGCGCCCGCCGTATCGGTGGAGAATAACGCGGAAGAGACAAAAGATGCCCGCCGCAAGCGCAATACTCGCCCCGCCGAACCAGACCCGCCGCCTCTGTCGAGCAACCAGCAGCCCTTATCGGAATAAGCCATTGGCAGAGTACTGTCGAACAAGGACAGGGTATTTTATTGGATATAGCTCTGCCCATAGACCCGTCCATTGACGGAGCAATGTCGAACAAGGGCCGAGATATTCTGTTGGATATAGCTCTGCCCTTAGACTTCCGCACAAGCTCTTAATTATTCCCCCCTTATGAATAGGAGCGGCTATTTGGCAGACAAATGGCCGGGTCAAATGATTGACAGATATTTCACAAAGTGCTACAATGTTGATTAGAACGTTTAGAATTTTTTAAACGATGTAAATCTTGTTGCAGTCAATCGCTTTTGAAGGTTCCAATCGGTTTTAAGCAATTGTTCTGGATAAGATTAGGATTGCAAGGAAAGACAGCCATGTTGGACAGCAGATTGTACCGAGACAAACGCAGAGATGAACCGGTCGAGCCTTTGTCGCCCGAATTGCAGATGGAAGAAGTAACCAAAGAATTTATCAACAACCTGGGACGGGTCGCCGATTTCTTTGGTTTTAACCGACTAATGGGCCAACTTTACGCCGTTTTATTCCTCAGCCCCGAACCACTCACCCTCGACGATATGGTCAAAAGCCTCGATAGCAGCAAAGGCAACGTTTCGATCAATATTCGCGCCCTCGAACGCTGGGGGTTGGTACGCCAAATTTATAAGTGGGCCGACCGCAAGAATTATTACGAAGCCGAAATCGACATCTGGAAAGCTATTAGCGGTATTTTGCAGGAACGTGAACGCAAAGAGTCGCGCCAGATGGTTGATTCGATCAACCAAAGCATCGAGATGCTCGAACAGGTTAGCAAGGAAGCCTCGGCCCAACAAGCTGCCACGGCTCAATTCTACCTGGAGCGGATGGAAGTCCTCCGGCGGTTATTCCAGTTTGGGGATGGGCTGCTGGATATGATGGTGCGTGGTGGAGCGGTCGATTTTGGGAGTGCCAGCAAACTGGCCCACTCGGAGGAACCGGGCAATCCAAACCGGCTTGACCGGGGCGAATCGAACGATCTGGACGAATTATAAATAGAATTAACTACTCACCTCTGCCACCCCCTGCCACCGCTGGGCAACTGTGGAACAAGGCAAAGCCTTAGCCGAATAGGAGTAAAAAGGCCGGGTAGTTACAACAAAAATAGAAATAGGTGGAAATAATGAACTCGGTACAAACGTTAGAAAAAGCTGAGAAAACCATCTTGGGCGAACTAAGCGAAATTGAAACAGAACTCGATCACGTTACCGAACTTTTAAACGAAGCGGCCAATCTTAATTTCCCGTTATTAAACGGCTTGCTCAAAGCGATCATTGCTGCTGGTGGTAAGCGGTTGCGGCCCATGATGGCTCTGTTGGCGGCCCGTGTCCCTGGTAAAATCGATCAAGTCGAGCCACTAAAGCTTTTCCAGGTCGCGGCGGCAGTTGAAATGCTGCATACCGCCTCCCTGGTACACGATGATACCATAGATGAAGCCCTGTTGCGACGTGGTACGGCTACGCTCAATTCAAGCCTGAGCGGTGGTACAGTAATTTTGGTCGGCGATTATTTGTTTGCTCAGTCGGCGATTTTGATTACCCGACCGGGCAACCCCCGCGTAGTCAAGATTTTTGCCGAATGTCTGGCAACAATTTGCGATGGTGAGCTAACCCAGATTTTTGCCACTCACAAATGGAACCAATCGCGCGAAGAATATTACAAGCGGATTTATTGCAAAACGGCCGTACTATTTGCCACCGCCTGCGAACTGGGTTCGATTATGGGCGGCGCGGATGAAGAATTGATCGCCAATTTGAGGCGGTTCGGACATCTATTGGGGATGGGTTTCCAGATTATCGACGACATTATTGACTTCCAACCGAGCGAAGTGACCGGCAAGGCCACCGGCGGCGATTTGCGCCAGGGGATCGTTACGTTGCCTACGATGTATTTCTTTGACAAAGCCAGTCCCGAAGATAGCGACTTTGTCAAAGGGTTGATCGAGCGCCGCAATGCCAGCGACGAGGAAATCAAGCAGGCGGTAGAGTTAATCCGGGCTAGTGGTGCCTTTGATGCGGCCTACGCCGAAGCCAGAGATTTTATCGTCCGAGCTAAAGAATTGCTGGAAACGGTACCACCCAGCGAAGCCCGCGACCGGATGCTTCAAATCGCGGATTACTCGCTGGCCCGCGAAAAATAATAAAAGCAGTTGCAGCTTTCAGGCCAATAATCAAAGGTTAGGTCTAGCGCGTGTCGCTAGACCTAACCTTTTTGAGTATCTTCTATAATTCAGCCCTCTACAAGTGAGTCGCACGCATGTTGTCAATCTTTTCCAGTTGTGATACATTCTTTATTAGTTTCATCCACCCAAGTGGCTTCAATAGGTTTTTTATAACATCATAATGCTAATCTGGATGTGTCTGTAGAGCTAGTGCAAATTCAACTTAATTGATTTACGATGGTTGTCCGGCCCCAGCAGGGAACGGCCTCCAATTTGTTTGCTCAAAGAGTTGGAAAATATTTAGTCCCTTTAGCGGACTTTGTTAATGCAAGTCTTTTTTAGCCTCAGGCTAGTCTTTGGAGATAATAGAGAGAGGAATGAAGCGTGAAAATTGAGGGTACCTACACTTTTGATGCTCCCCGCGAAATGGTTTATAACTTACTGCAAGACCCGGAGGTACTGGCAAAAATCATCCCCGGTTGTGAACAACTTACCAAAATTGCCGAAAATGAATACGAAGCCGCTCTGGAACTAAGCGTTGGCCCGATCAAAGGCAAATTCAAGGGCAAAGTCGAGCTTTCCGAGTTGCAACCACCCGAAAGCTATCGGATGGCGGTTAGTGGAAACGGCGCTCCTGGTTTTGTAAAAGGGAGTGGACTGGTACAGCTATCCGAGCAAGAGGCGACCACCCTGATGAGTTACGATGGGGAGGCTCAGATAGGCGGACGGATCGCCAGTGTTGGGCAGCGTTTGGTCGAGAGTGCCGCCAAAGCGATGATCCGGCAAAGTCTGGAAGGAGTGAACCAGCATATCCAGGCTCATGTGCAGGTTCAGGTGGATGCGGCAACCCAGGCCCAGGTGGATACCGATCTGAAAGCCGAAGCCCAGGCTAATGAAGCAGAGGCGGTCAGAGTTGCAACTGCTCAAAAGGTTTCGGTAACGCCACCTCCAATTCAGCCACCCAGCCAGATCGAATTTGCGACTGGGGTAGCCAAAGGCGTGTTGGACGATCTGGTTCCAGCGGATCGCCGCCCGATCCTGATCGGGGCGGGTCTGGCCGGGGTAGTCTTATTTTTCATTTTAACGCGGCGTTCCAAGAAAAGCTCCTAAGTTTAGCTAACCGTTCACGAGTGGGCCACTCTCCAACCGAGATTCTTCAGCGGGGAGCCAACTTCGGCAAAAACCGAGGTAATCTCCCGCCTCAGAATGACAGACCGTCAACGGTTACAATTTTAGACTAACTATTATTTTTTCGACGCAAAGGTGCGGAATTGAGGTACGTTGTAGTACCCCTTAGCGGGGAGCCAGGCGAAGGCTCCCAACCTCTATTCCTCAACCTTCTTCCAATATTGTGGTTTATGCCAAATAGGGTTTCGTTTGGACAGACATTTGAACCAGACATTTATTTACTATAAAAACTCTATATGAGGGTTTGTAATAGATAACATACAGTGTTAATAGAGAGGAAGGATTATGATCCCAGGTAAGTTTGAATATTTTGCCCCGGCTACACTCGGCGACGCAATCGGTCTGCTGAGTGAGCATGGGGCTTCAGCCAAGCTTTTGGCGGGTGGGCAGAGCCTGATCCCGGCTATGCGCTTTCGGCTGGCGACCCCGGAAGTGCTGGTTGACATCAACCGAATCGAAGGGCTGGAATATATCCAGGAGAACAACGGGCATCTGTCGATTGGCGCATTGACCCGCGAGGCGGATTTGGATAAATCCACGCTAGTACAGCAAAAATACCCTTTGCTGGCTGATACCGCCAGGGCCATCGCTGACCCGTTGGTACGCAACATGGCAACCATGGGCGGGAATCTGGCCCACGCCGACCCTGCCAACGACCACCCAGCAACCGTTTTGAGCTATGGCGCACGAGTGGTGGCGGTTGGGCCAAAGGGCCGACGGGTAATCCAGATTGACGATTTCTTCACCGGCCTGTTCGAGAATAGCCTGGCTGAAAACGAGATTCTAACCGAAATCCAAATCCCGACCCCACCCCCTAATAGCGGTGGCGCGTATCTAAAGATGGAGCGCAAGGTCGGCGATTATGCGGTGGCTGCCGTCGCGGTGCAACTGACGCTAGATGGCGATACCTGCACCGCCATTCGGATCGGCCTGACCAACGTGTCGTCCGTCCCGATGCGGGCTAAGAATGCCGAAGCCGCTCTGCTCGGCGCAACCCTCGATGATATGGCCCTCAAAGCGGCCGGGGCGGCAGCGGCGGCAGAATGCGATCCGTCGGCGGATTTGCGGGGGCCGGTCGATTACAAACGTGATATTGTGCGAGTATTGGTTAAACGCGCCGTTCGCAAGGCGGTTCAGAGAGCTAAGGGAGAAGCATAAAATGGCATCAGTTACTTTGACGATCAATGGCAATGAAGTTACCCGCGAGGTCGAGCCACGTTTGCTGTTGGTTCACCTTATCCGGGAAGACCTTAATCTGACCGGAACCCATATCGGCTGCGATACGACCAGTTGTGGCGCTTGCACGATCATTATGGATGGCAAGGCGGTCAAAAGCTGCACCATTTTTGCAGTCCAGGCCAGTGGGCGCAAGCTAGAAACTATCGAAGGCGTGGCCTCGAACGGTCTGCACCCTTTGCAGGAAGGCTTTTGGGAGAAGCACGGTCTACAGTGTGGTTACTGCACCCCCGGCATGATTATGTCTGCCAAAGCTTTTCTGGCTGAAAACCCCAATCCGACCGATCAGGAAATTCGCTGGGGCATTTCGGGCAACTTGTGCCGTTGTACCGGCTACGTCAAGATTGTAGAAGCGATCCAGTATGCGGCGGACAAGCTACGCAAGACCGCCGAAGCTGAGAACGAAGTTGAGAGCGCGAAGGTGACAGCATGATCGACAATGATGTAAGAATTACAACTCCCGTCGATATTTGCGGGATGGGCCACCGCATGAAGCGTCGGGAAGACCCCCGCTTTATCCAGGGGGCGGGCCGCTATGTAGACGACATCAAATTGCCCGGTATGCTCTACATGGATATTGTCCGCAGCCCCTACGCCCACGCCAAGATTTTGAAGATCGACGCAAGCGCGGCCCTAGCCCTGCCCGGCGTGCTGGCGGTCATTACCGGCGAGGACTTGAAAAAGGCCGGGAACCTCCATTGGATGCCGACGCTTATGTCGGATACCCAAATGGTGCTGCCTATCGAGAAAGTGGTCTATTACGCCCAGGAAGTGTGTGTGGTGATCGCTACCACCCGCTACATTGCCGCCGACGCGATAGAGTTGGTGCAGGTCGATTATGAGCCGTTGCCTGCCGTAGTAGACCCCTTTGAGGCTATGAAGGACAACGTGATCGTCCGCGATGACAAGGAGAAAAAGTCCAACCACGTCTGGCACTGGGAGGCTGGCGACAAGAGCGCGACCGATCAGGTTTTTTCGGATGCTGCCAAAATAGTCACCGAAAAGCTTTATCTACCGCGTATCCACGTTTCCTCTATAGAAACCTGCGGGATGGTCGCTGATTGGGATAAGATCAACGAACACCTGACGGTCTACATGACTTCTCAGGCTCCCCACGCCCACCGCACGGTTATTTCGCTGGTCAGTGGCATCCCGGAGCATAAGATAAGGGTGATCTCGCCCGATATTGGCGGCGGGTTTGGTGGCAAAGTCCCCGTCTATCCCGGTTACGTTTGCGCGATTGTGGCGAGTCTGGTGACGGGCAAGCCAGTTAAGTGGATCGAAGACCGCAGCGAGAATTTGCAGGCCGATAGTTTTGCCCGCGATTACCATATTTCGGCGGAACTGGCAGCCGACGAGAGTGGCAAGATCACCGGCCTGCGGGTCAAGACCCTGGCTGATGATGGTGCGGCGGACGCGGCGGCGAACCCTTCAAAATTCCCGGCGGGCCTTTACAGCATCGGAACCGGCTCTTACGATATGACGGCGGCCCACTTTGAGGTGGACGCGGTCTATACCACCAAGCCACCGGGTGGGGTTGCCTATCGCTGCTCTTTCCGTGTAACCGAGGCGGTGCATATGATCGAGCGCATGACCGACATCATGGCTCACGAGATGGGTCAGGACCCGGCCCAGTTCCGGCTAAACAACTTTATCAAGAAGGAGCAATTCCCCTATCATTCGCCGACTGGTTGGGAGTACGATAGCGGTGATTATCATACGGCCCTTAAGCTGGCGATGGATATGATCGGCTATGACGACCTCCGCAAGGAACAGATCGAGAAGCGGGCGCGGGGCGAGTTGATGGGTATCGGTATTTCCAGCTTTACCGAAGTAGTCGGGGCCGGGCCGTCCAAAGATTTTGATATTTTGGGGATCAAGATGTTCGATAGCTGCGAGGTACGTATCCATCCGACCGGCAGCGCTATCGTTCGGATCGGGGTACAGACCCAGGGCCAGGGCCACGAGACGACCTTTGCCCAGATTATCGCCGAAGAACTCGGTTTGCCCGCCAGCCTGATTACGGTCGAACACGGCGATACCGATACCGCCCCCTACGGTCTGGGAACTTATGCCAGCCGTTCGACCCCAACGGCGGGGGCGGCGGCAGCGATGGCGGCCCGCAAAATCCGCGAGAAAGCTAAAAAGATCGCTGCGCACTTGCTGGAAGTCAGCGAGGAAGACCTCGAATGGAACGTCAACAAATTTGAGGTCAAAGGCTCGCCCGGCAAGTTCAAGACGATCAAGGACATTGCCTTCGCTGCCTACACCAATCACCCACAAGGGATGGAAGCCGGGCTGGAAGCGGTCAACTACTACGACCCGCCTAACCTGACCTTCCCCTTCGGCAGCTATATTGCGGTAATAGACATCGACAAGGGGACGGGCGAAATCCATGTGCGGCGGTTTGTGGCGGTAGACGACTGCGGCAATATCATCAACCCGATGATCGTAGAAGGCCAAATCGAAGGTGGTCTGACGATGGGATTGGCCCCGGCCCTCTTTGAAGAGATTGTCTATGATGAGAACGGACAAAACCTGTCCGGCACTTTCATGGATTATCTGTTACCGACTGCGATGGAAACCCCCGTTTGGGAGTTGGGCCGGACTATCACGCCCTCGCCCCATCACCCGATTGGCGCGAAGGGGGTCGGCGAATCGCCGACCGTCGGCGCTCCACCCGCTATCGCTAACGCTGTCGTGGATGCACTTTGGCATTTGGGCGTGCGCCACATCGACATCCCAATTACCCCTCAAAAGGTCTGGAAACTTTTGCGGGATCGCGGGATTAGCGATGAGTAGGTAATAGGTGTCAGGTATCAGGTGTCAGGTGTGAGGTGTCAGGTAAATAACCCGATACCTGACACCTGTTACCTGATACCTGTTACCTGATATGGTTAAGGAGGTTTAACCATGTTAAGAACCGTTCTGACTGAAAAGTGGGGTTTGAAATATCCGATCCTCAACGCACCGATGGCTTATATCGCGCACGGCAAGTTGGTGAGAGCCGTTTCCGAAGCGGGTGGCCTGGGTATGCTGGGGATCGGCAAAGATACGCCAGAGTTTATCGAACGTGAAGTGGCTTTCGTCCGGCAGGCTGACCCGCAGATAAAATTCGGGATTGGCTTGCTTGGTTGGATAATCAAAACCGAACCTCAAATTTTTGAAGCGGCGTTAGCGGCCCGGCCTTTTTTGGTCTCGATTTCGGCGGGCGAGCTTGAACCTTATGTGAAAGAGTTGCAGGCGGAAGGTATTGTGGTGGCAACCCAGGTTCACAGTCGGGAAGAAGCGCTGGCTGCCGAAGCCGCCGGGGTCGATTTGATTGCGGTGCAGGGTACCGAAGCGGGTGGACACACCAACAAAGTAGTCTCGACTTTGCCGTTGCTACAGGTTGTGCTGGAAGCCGTCCGGGTCCCGGTGCTGGCAAGCGGTGGGGTAGCTTCGGCGCGAGGTCTGGCAGCAGTCCTGGCGGCGGGGGCGGCGGGAGTCTGGTCGGGTACGGCTTTTCTAGCCTGTCCTGAAACCAGTGCCGTCGAAGCCGCCCGTGATCGCATACTGGCGGCTAGAGAGACCGATACGGTGCTAACCGGGGTCTATGACCGGGCTAACCACTTGCCCTGGTCCGATCATATTCCGGGTCGCGCTTTGCGTAACGATTTTACAGACCGCTGGCATGGTCGTGAGAATGAACTGGTGCAGAATGAAGCGGCCCTGACCGAGCTAAAGCAAGCCGTTACCGAGAAGAATTATAATATAGCCAGTATTTACGCCGGAGAAGCGGTCGGGCTGGTCAACCAGCGCCGCAGTGCTGCCGAAGTGGTACGCGCTTTGGGCGAGGGCGCGGAGCAGCTATTGCGAGAGCGGTTTAACACTTTGCTGGGAGAGTAGCCCAATATTTTTGTGAAGCAATAAACTTTTCTGTATTGAAAAATATCTATCCCAATAGGGAAGAAAGCAAGTATGTCTACTGAATTTTATGCAAAGGCGCACGAACTTTTGAATAAGGGGCTACCCTTTGCGACCGCCTTTGTGGTGCGGGCCGAAAAGCCGACCTCGGCTAAGCCGGGTGATAAAGCGATTGTCACGGCAGATGAGGTGATGTACGGCTGGATCGGCGGCAGTTGCGCCCAACCGACTGTGATCCGCGAGGCGCTAAAGGCCCTGGCTGATGGCGAACCACGTCTGATCCGACTGACCCCCAACCCGCAAGAGCAAACCCCCCGCGACGGCTTGCTGGATTTGCCCATGACCTGTTTTAGCGGCGGCACGCTGGAAATCTATATCGAGCCACAACTCCCGACCCCCCGATTGATGGTGATTGGCAGTTTGCCGATTGCTCAGGCGTTGGCCCGGCTTGGTAAAGTCATGAATTATCGGGTGATCGCGGTTGACCCGGATACCCAGGGCGCGGGTACGCCCGAAGCCGACGAAGTTATCACCGACCTCAATCAGATCGTTTCGAGGATCACCCCCCTGACTTATGTGGTGGTCGCCAGTCACGGCAACTATGACGAGATCGTCCTGCAACAGGTTTTGCGCTCGAAGGCCGCCTATATCGCTCTGGTAACCAGCAAAACGCGGGCCGCTTCCGTCCTGGAATACTTGAAGGCCCAGGGCTTGACCGAAACTGAATTAGCCCGGCTCAAGTATCCGGCAGGCTTGGACATCCGGGCCTTGCAGGGTGACGAGATCGCTTTGAGCATTATGGCCGAAATCGTCCAGAAGCGGCGCAATGCCGAAACGCTGGATATACAGGCGTTGCTCCCGGCCCGAGCAGCGCTCGAAGCGATTGACCCGGTCTGTGGGATGACGGTCGAGATTGCGACTGCCAAGTACAGCTTTGAGCATGGCGGCCAGACCTATTACTTTTGCTGTCCGGCCTGCAAGAAGCTGTTTGCGGCGACCCCCGAAAAACATTTGGCCCAGCCGACCCCGACCGGCGACGCGCTTGACCCGATTTGCGGTATGACGGTCGAGATTGCGACGGCTAAATATATGTCCGAATACGAGGGTCAGCTTTATTATTTTTGTGCGGCGGGTTGCAAGCTGGCCTTTGATAAAGCCCCGGCCACTTATATCCAACCGGCGACGGCCTAACGCTATATTATGCCAACTATTCTTGATGCGATCTTTAAGAGCTTGCCCAACGAAGGCTGGCGAGTTCGGCAGCTTTACATTGGTTTAAACTGGACTATCTCGGTTGTTCAAAACCAGGCCGGGGAACAACGGGCCGGGTTAGCGGCTACTCCGGCGGCGGGACAATTCGCTTTGCAAAGCCGCTTTTGCTATGGCCCCAATCCGCTAGACGAGCTTGACGGGTTGGCCCTGGCAAAGTTAGCGCCGAGTTCGGAAGCGGTCGAGGTTGCGGTCGGTCTGGCTACGATTAACGCGCTGCTCCGGCCCGATCCGGCTTTGCTTTTAGAGATTGATGCCGCCGATTGGCTGGTGGAAAATGGGCGTGACCGCCGGATTGCCCTGGTTGGGCGGTTTCCTTTCCGGGAAGAATTAAAGCCGGTCGCGGCCCAACTCTGGGTGCTTGAATTAGAGCCAGAGGCCGACGAATATGGTACGGCAGACGCACCCCAGCTTATCCCCCAGGCCGAGATCGTGGCGATTACCGGCAGCACCCTGGTTAATCACACTTTGGAAGGCATCCTGGCCCTGGTTCGGCCCGGTACAAAAGTGATGCTGCTCGGCCCGACCACCCCTTTGACCCCGATTTTGTTCGATTTTGGGCTGGATTTGCTTTCCGGGGTGCAAGTTATCGATATAGAGGTAGCCCTGGCTTCGATTGTCCAGGGCGTATCCTTTCGTAAAGTCGCCGGGGTACGCCGGGTGACGCTCCAAAAACTGACCCGTTGATTCTCAATCGGCAGCACAGCTTTCTACAAATTTGCCCAACCTTAATTCTATTCTAGCTCCGCTTTGTAAAATTACTCCCTGACATCTGTAGTATAATTAAAACGCTTGAAATCCCGGTGATCTTAAAAAGTGAAGGAGGAGCTATGAGTCGCACCTTACAGGCGCGGAGTACGGTATTTATAGTATTACTGCTGGGCTTGAGCCTGGCCTTGGGGTCGGCCCGGCTAACACTGGCGGCGGATGATAGCCAGTTTTTCCCGGAAACCGGTCAGACGGTCAATGGTAAATTTCTGCAATATTGGCGAGCTAACGGTGGTCTGGCGACTTACGGCTTTCCGATTACCGCCGCCCAAAACGAAGTAGACCCCGAAACGGGTAAGACTTTTTTGACCCAATGGTTCGAGCGCAACCGTTTTGAGCTTCACCCCGAAAACGCCGGAACCAAATACGAAGTGCTGCTGGGCCTTTTGGGTAAAGATTTGCGGCGGGAAGCATTGGCTATCGACCCCGATTTTGCTAAAGCCGCCCCCAGTAGCGACCCGGCGGCGACCTTTTTCGCCGAAACGGGTCACAATGTCAAGCCCTTTTTTCTTAAATACTGGCAGGCTAACGGCGGCTTAGAGCGCTTCGGGTTCCCGATTAGCGATGAGCATTTTGAAGTAGACCCCGAAACAGGTCGGGTCTTTAGCACCCAATGGTTCGAGCGGGCGCGGTTCGAGAACCACCCGGAGAACCAACCGCCCTATGATGTTTTGCTCGGTCTTTTGGGCAACCAGATCAAGACCCCCAGAAGCAAGGTCGAATTTAGCTGGAAGCTCGGCACGAGCTATACTAGCCTGACCAATCCGACCGGGCTGGCAGTCGATGGACAGGGCAATTTGTATGTCTCCGATGATAACACAGGTAGCCCTAGCCGCAACCTGGGTCTGGTCAAGCTGGATAGCAATGGGAAGTTTCTGGCCCGCTGGGGTGGAACTGGTACGGCTGATGGTCAGTTTCAAGCGCTAGGTGGGGTCGCCATCGATGGCACTGGCAACGTTTTCGTGCTGGACTCCATCAGTGGTCGGGTGCAGAAATTTGATAGCACCGGCAAGTTTTTGACCAAATGGGGCGGGATTGGCAGTAGTGATAGCCAGTTCAAGGACGCTTCCAGCCTGGCGGTCGATAGCACCGGCAATGTTTTTGTCGCCGACCAGGGCAACAACCGTATCCAAAAATTTGATAACGGCGGCAAGTTCCTGACCAAATGGGGTAGCGAAGGCGGTAACGACGATCAGTTTCGCGGGCCACGTGCCGTCGCGGTCGATAGCGCAGGCAACGTCTACGTGGCTGACCCCGGAAATTTCCGCATCCAGAAATTTGATAATGCCGGGAAGTTTGTTGTGAAATGGGGCAGCCGAGGCAAAGGCGACGGTGAGTTCCAAATCTTGCAAAAGATAGCGGTAGACGGACAGAATAATGTCTATGTCGCCGACGGTCTGTACGACCGGGTACAGAAATTTGATAGCACCGGCAAATTTTTATTCCGGCGCGGCGGTGAAGGTGATCCATTCTACGAATTTTCGGGGATTGGTGGTCTGGCTCTGGACAAAGCCAACAATCTTTACGTGGTCGAGGCTGGCAGCAATCGGATTCAAAAGTTCGATAGCGCCGGTAAGCTGCTGGGTAAATGGAGTAGTCGCGGTCATGCTGATAGTCAGTTTAACTCTCCAAGCGATGTAGCGACCGATAAAGTGGGCAACCTCTATCTAGCCGACTCCAATAACAACCGTATCCAAAAATTCGATAATAGCGGCAAATTCCTGGGAAAATGGGGTAGCCGGGGCGAAGAGGACGGACAGTTTAACAGTCCAGGTGCTATAGCGGTAGATGGGTCGGGCAACTTCTACGTGGCCGAACTTGGTAACTATCGAGTCCAAAAGTTCGATAGCGCCGGCAAATTTATCGTCAAGTGGGGTAGCCGAGGCCGGGGCGACGGTCAGTTCGAGGCTCCGACCGGGTTGGCAATCGACGAGGCGGGCAACGTCTATGTCGCCGACAACGGTAGTAATCGGATTCAAAAGTTTGATAGTGCCGGGAAATTCCTGGCTAAATGGGGAACCGCCGGTCTTGATGACGGTCAGTTCCGGGGCCTATCCAGGATCGCGGTAGGTTCGGGCAATCTCTACGCGGCAGATACTCTCAACAACCGTATCCAGAAGTTCGACACGAGCGGCAAATTTCTTGCCAAATGGGGTACGAGTGGTCTTGATGACGGTCAGTTCAAGGGGCTTTCCGGACTGGCGGTCGATGGATCGGGCAACATTTACGCCGTCGATAGCCTGGCTCACCGGGCGCAAAAATTCGATAGCCAGGGACGGTTCTTGCTCAAATGGGGTAGCCGAGGCGGAGGCGACGGTCAGCTTGAAGGGCCGGGCGGTCTCGCAGTGGACAAGGCAGGCAACCTCTACGTCGTAGATCAGGGCAACGACCGTCTGGTCAAGTTCCGGCAACGCCCATAAGATAGCACTTACTTACAGCAGAATACAAAGCAACTGAGCTATAGAATCATTGTAGGAGCGAGCTTCTGCTCGCGATTGAACACCCAGCTGCGGCTTCAATCGCGAGCAGAAGCTCGCTCCTACAAGAGTCAATAATTCTGCGGGTTGCTATACAGGTTTAAGCTTCTTACCTGATACCTAATACCTAGCTTTATCTATAAGGGTGAGCGTTCCCGATTTTAGCCCTCTTCTTCACCACCGAGGGCGCTGGCGACATCGCGGGCTTTGTAGGCCGTTTTTTCGTTTGAACCGCCTTTGTAGCGAACCGCAAAGGCAAAGGAACCATTGCTCGATACCAAAGGCTCGCCATCGTTCGGATTGGCTTTGAGTAGAAATTCGAGGGCCGCCTGTCGATGTGCGGCGGAGTCAAAGACATAGACATCAGCCTCGATAGTGTTGTCGGCGGTCTTAAAGCGCCACCCGGCTACGGCATGAAGTTCGCCCGGTTTGGGAGACGGTTCGCTTTCCTCGAACTTCAGTTTGGTCAAGCCCAGCAAGGCCAGCACCACCTCCCGTTCTCGCGCTACCAAATCTTTCATTTTCCTGGCTCCTTCCTCAAGAATTAACAGGGATTTACAGGATAGACAGGATAAAAGCCTGTACTTATATCCCTGATGAACTGGCTAATTTCATCGACGCGCCTGCGCTCTGACATTACTCCGCCAATGGACATTGTCTATGGGCGGAGCCATATCTAAGAAGGGATGAGGGATGAAGGATGAGGGATGAAAGGGGACGGTCTATGGGCGGAGCCATAGCTAACAGGAATTCCCGCTCCCTTGTTGGGCATTGCTCTGCCAGGGGACGTTCCCCCTTCATCCCTTATCCCTCATCCTTCATCCCTTGTTTAAGGAGTTGCCAGTACGACGGCCTGGTCAAAATCCCCGTCCTCGATTGCATCGATAAAGTCGTCCCACTTATTGGGGCCTTTGATAGTGTTAAAGGCGATACTCATCGAGGCTACCGTGCCATCAAAGAAGGCTTCCGATACTTTATCCTCGCCAATCAAAGCTACTAATTTATTGGCGACCTTAAACTGGTTGCCATAAACCGTCCGGGGAATAACCGGGGTCAGCGCGTTACAAACCTTACGGGCAAAGTATTCCGTGACACCTTCGTTCAAGTCGTGGCTGACGGCATTGATAGGCCGGGTACTATGCCCCCACATGTGGCAGGCTTCGTGAATAGCGGTCCCAGCGTTTCCCCGATCCTGGTTGACGAAGACGCGCGGTGGGTCGGAACTGCGGTCTACGAAGGCGTTGAGAGTATTCTTTTTAGTAACCCACTGCGCTCCGTAATCTTCCTTGCCAATCACGTCCCAATCTTCGGGGCCTAGTACCGCGATCCGTCCGGTAATTTTACCTCTGGTTTCCAGGTTGTTTTGGACAAAATTCTTAAGATGTTTGGCAATCAGGGCATCCACTTCGGGACCGGCTTTATGATCGACTGCACCCTTCTCGAAGACTCCCAACCGCACCAGAGCCTCGCGCTGTTCATTGTGGGTGATAGCCTGGGCGGTCATGGTAGTCCGTTTCCAGGCTGCCAGGCCACCGATAAAGTAAAGCGCCTCGGCTTTTTCCGCCACATCTTTGCACAATCCGAAATAGGCGGTCGTTGCACCAGCATTGTCCCGAATAAGGGTCTTCGACTCTTTCTTGGTTTCTCTGAAAGTAAAATGCAAGGCTTTCCAGCTAAAGTTCGTTTTAGCCTTCAGATCGGTCAAAGCCTTTGTGATGACTGCCGCATCCGCCGCACTATTGAGCGCGTTCAGGGTATCAATCTGTAATTCGGCAACCGAGTAGTCTTTCTTCTTATCTTCCTCGCCCTGGTTTTCCGGGCTACCTTTTTCTTGCCAAACGCCATGAGAGCGGTCTTCTATCGAGAGTTGTCGTTTAGCCTCAAGATAGTCCTTCTTTTTATCCTCTTCGTTCTGGTTCTCCGGGCTGCCCTTATCCTGCCAAATTTTATGCGCTCTCTTCTCAACATCTTCGTCACGGAACAACTGCACTACCCCCTTTAGGGCCGCGTCAGTTCGAAGCGATGTTTTCGAGGCGGCTTTAGCAGGAGAAGCAGTTTTGGTTTGGGCCGCTAGAATGCGCTGGACCACCCGGTTGCCATAGGTGCGTTGGGCGGCTAAGACCTGGCTGGACGAGGTCAGATGCGGAACTTGACTTGTAATTGTCCGATCACTTAGGTTGACATAATCAAGAGCTTCGGAATTTTCGGGCGAACTGGAAGAATGGTCGATTTCCGGGCTGGGCGCTGGTTTCTTGGTTGAGCGGGGAGTTCGTTGTCCTGCTGACATTTGGCTTGCCTCCAACTGGTGTGTTTGAACGAAGAAATTTTGACTGGTGTCCCACCTTGAGATTATAAGATCGGCAAATACAACTTATCCACTCGGTTTTGGTAGAATACCAGGTTTTGAAATAGGCGAAAAATCGGCGTAGAGTAAACGAATTTTTCTATATTTAGCATAACGCAAAGGCGCTTAAAATGCAAGACTTTGCCTAACTTCATATTGATTTTTGAGCCAGCTATTTTACCCGGCCTATTTTTTCGGCAGGCTTTTTTCGGCAGGCTTAGCCAAAAAGCGGGTACCAAGCTTTTCGCCCGCTACACACCGCAAGAGCGCATTTGGGATTTCGCCGCTCACGACTACGGCAGGAATGGCCGCTTCGGTCGCCATTTTAGCCGCCATCACCTTAGATAACATCCCGCCCGTACCTTGCCCGCTAGTGCTACCGCCAGCCATTGCCAGAATACTGTCGTCTACCTGCTCTATTTCGGTCAGAAGTTCGGCTTGGGGGTCAAGACGAGGGTTCGCCGTATATAAGCCCTGAATGTCACTCAAAATCACCAGCAGTTTGGCTTCAACCAGTTCTGCTACCATCGCGCTCAAGCGGTCGTTATCACCAAAGGCAATTTCTTCGGTGGCGACCACGTCGTTCTCATTTATAATCGGTACAATGTTTTGATCCAGCAAACCAAGCAGGGTGTTGCGGGCGTTGGCGCGGCGTTCTGGGGTCGAAAAATCCGAATAGGTCAAGAGGGCCTGGGCTGTCAGCACACTGTAATGAGCGGCGAAAACCTCCTGATAAAGCTGCATCAGGTAGGGCTGACCGATAGCCGCCAGCATTTGTTTGGTTATCAAACTCTCGCCGTTGCCATTTTGACCTCCAACCTTAAAGCTGCCCAATTTTTCACGACCCATTGCAATCGCCGCCGAACTAACCAAAATTACATGCCGGGGTTGCCCTTTACCTTCAAAAACCTCGCCCCGCTGGATCGCCGCGATTTGGCGGGCCAGGTCTCCCACTACTACCCGATTGATTTGTTTATGGCCTCTAGTCAAGGTGCTTGTTCCGACTTTGACCACTACGATCTCGATCATTCCTTAAATAACTCTCTTTCTAACGTTTTACGACAATTCTGCTCGTCGTATAATAAACTGGATAATGGGAAAGTAATCTATCCTCTGATTTGGCCTTCCCCAATAGCGACCCACTTATAGGTGGTCAACTCTTTCAGCCCAACCGGGCCACGTGCATGCAGTTTCCCGGTAGCAATCCCCATTTCCGCACCCAAACCAAACAGATTGCCATCGTGCAGACGGGTCGAGCAATTGACGAAAAGGGCCGCTGCATCCAGCGAAGCCAGAAAAGTGGCTATAACCGCTTCGTCACGGGCAATGATGCCTTCGGTGTGGCGTTTGGAATAGCGTCGAATAAAATCCAGCCCCTCCCCAAACGAGTCTACCACTTTCACGGACACGATTAAATCCAGGTATTCAGTACTCCAATCGGTTTCGTCGGCCTTTTCCATCAACCGTGCCAGTTCTGGCCCGACCAGTTGAAGGGCGGTTTCATCGGCCCGCACCCGTACCCCGGCCTGAGCAAAATCCGGCAAAGCGTTTTTCAGGAAATCGACCACGACCGATCTGTGTAAGACCAATGTATCGAGCGTATTGCAGGTAGAAGGGCGGTCGGTTTTAGCGTTCAACGCCACCCGGCGGGCAATTTCTAAATCGGCACTGGGATCGACATAAATTCGCGCTCCACCTTCGGCATGATAAAGTACTGGAATAGAACTACCTTCGACGACCGCCCTTACCAGTTCGTAGCCGCCACGTGGGATCAATACATCCAAAAACTGATCCATCTTTAACAGATAGCGGGTGGCGGCGCGGTCGGGGCTGTCAATAAAGCCCACCGCCTCCACCGATAGTCCGGCTTCTTCCAGGGCCGCTTTTATCAGCCCGACCAGAAAGCGGTTGGAATTGAGCGCCTCGCTGCCGCCTTTTAGCACCACCGCGTTACCCGACTTTATACATAAAACGGCAGCATCGACCGTTACGTTAGGCCGTGATTCATAGATAATGCCGATTACACCGAGCGGTACAGCTATTTTTTTTAGTCGTACCCCGTTTTCCAAAATGCGCTCTTCAAGAGTCTGTCCAATAGGGCCGGGTAGCGCAACGATCTCCCGGATGCTTTTAACCATCGTTTTAATCCGGGCCGGGTTAAGCGTCAGGCGGTCAATAAAGGCGCTGGTCTGACCATTTCGTTTTGCCAGATCAATATCGGGCCGATTTTGGCGGATGATTTCTTCTTCGGCAGCCTCAATTTTCCCGGCCAGAATTTCCAAAGCCCGATTTAGCTGGGTTTCCGGCGCTGCCGCCAATTGATAGGCGGCCTGACGCGCTTGCCGACAGACCGTTTGGATCATTTCCTGATATTCCTGGCCTATCTCCGGGCTGGTGATGGTTTCCATAACTTATTCCTTCGCTTTGTGTTTTGATAAATTAATCGTAACTATTCACCCAGCCTCAAATCTGTCATGCTCCCTCTGGAGTGTGAGCCGCAGTGAAGAAGCTGGATTCTTCGCTGTGGCTCAGAATGACAAGGCTGAATAGTTAAAAGCTGGCTTTGTGCCAAGCTGCATTATATCAGGTAATTTGGCGTTTATGGGGAAATCTATAGACGGAGCCATATCTAGGGAGGGATGAGGGATGAAGAAATGCAGAAGTCAGAATGCAGAATGCAGAGTAGTAAATCTGCTCCTACCATCGTAAGTTTTCTTCATCCTTCATCCTTCATCCCTCATCCTTCATCCCTCCCTCACCCCTTTATCCCAGCCGCCAAACCAGCGAGTCGCCGTTGCTGTAGCTGATGAGGCTTCGGCTATCGGGTAGCCAGCGCACAGAAATGATTGTCTGAGAAGAGCCGTACAGGGTGTTGGTAGAGCGCCAGGTGGTGGTATCCCAGACCTTTACGCTGCGGTCGCTGGAGGTCGTCGCAAGCCGCTTGCCATCAGGAGAGAAACCCAGGCTCGTTACCACCCCCTGATGAGCGCTGATAGCTTGTAACAGCTTGCCGCTCCCGGCATCGTAGATTTGGACGAGGCCGTTGTCCAACCCGACTGCGACCAGCTTGCCATCCGGCGAGACATCCATCCCTTCCGACCAGATAGTGCGAGTTCTACTGATAGGATTTGGGTCGAGCAGAATTTCATCTTCAGCCGTTAGTGGCACATTCGGCGCTCTAAGCTTGAGAATACCAAGCGCCAGTTCGTTTGAGGTGCGGCTTACTACCGCTTTCCAGCCCGGAAACCAGGTTCGCATATTGTAATTGGCGTAGGAGGAAAAACTGTTAGCCCTCGGCCCAGCCTGTCCTGGCAAGCGTCCGACGATGCGGAAGGGCAACTTGAGGGAGGGTAACAGCCGGGTAGTTTCCTGCGAATTGGGGGTGCAATACTGGTTGGGGGTAGCTTTGGGGTCCTGCCACTGATTTTGCTCTTCCACCGAAGGCGGAGGCTGGCTCAGATCAAAGGCGGCTACCTCGCAATTACTATATTCGTAAAATAGTTCTGGCTTAGAAGCCTGGGGGTTCCAATCGAATTGATTGCTGCTCCCTTTGGGTAGCACAATATCGCCATAAACAACCGGCTTGCCGCCCTCAATTTTCCAGACCCGGATTAACCATCTGGCTTCTTCCAGGGGTAAGTCATTCCGCCCTTCGATAAAGAGGGCTGCAAAATACTGACTATCGGGCGACCAGCGAACCGGTTGGGCGACCGGCAGGAAGGATTGAGGTCGGGCAGAAATACCGACCGGGGAAGTTAAGGGAGGTAGGGTCTGCCCGGTCTTAGTTTCGCGCAAAATGAGGCCAGAATTTGGGTCGTCAACTGTGACCAGCCATTTGCCGTCCGGCGAAGGCGACCACATCCAATAACGGGGCTGGTTGGCCGAGGACAACACAATTTCTTCCGGTACCTGATTGGCGGCGTTTTCAGGCGGCAGTCGGTAGATCACCAGCAGCCCCGCCGCATTATTGACCAAAATGCGCCGTCCTTCGGGCGACCAATGAGCCTGATAGTAGTAACGGCTGTCAGGCAACCCGTAATTGTTGGTTTCCTCCCACTTATTGGCGGCCCGGCTGCGGCTGTAAATTATAATCTGGGTAGTGTCATTCGGCAGTGGGGCCGAAGTTCTAATGGGCTGGTTGCGGCTACCCATTATGACCAGCAACCGCCCATCGCGCGACCAATCGAGATAGCCATTGCCAATTCGGGCCGTTTCTCCCAATAGGATTATCTGGACGCTTTCGGGTTTCAAGGGTGCTATATCGGTCTGGTCGGTAGCATCGGGGCGCAGCACGTCCCAGATGAACAGCGTCCCGATTGCGCTTGGCCCGCTCGCTCCGTCTCGGCTACTATAACGCCAGTGCAGCAAGGCCAGTTGCCGACCATTGGGCGACCATGCCAGCATCTGTGTCCCACCATTTCCCAACTGAGCCTCGCTAGGAACAGTCCCGCCTAACACCGGCACATCTTTATCGTAAAGGTTAATCCGGTAACGCCGGGCCAGGGTCTTGCTATCATAGACCGTCAGCAGGCCGGAAATATTATTACTAAAGACACCAAACGATTGACTATCTGCCATCCAGATAAGTGGCAGACCAACCGTATTAAGAGGAGCCTGGCTTGTCGGGGGGGTGATGAGTTGCGGCCCGCTTTCTCCCTGAAAATTCCAGTCCTGGAGTTTGTTGTCCGGCACGCGCACCAGCAAATAGTTGCTGTCGGGCGACCACGAAAATAAGTCGGCTTCAACAGTAAGCTGCCAACCATAACTCCCGTTAGTATTAGCGGCTACCGGGACGGAACGCAAAACGCGCCCGGCGCTCCCTAGCCGCAACTGACCGTCTAAGCCCAATGCGGCGAAATTCTCGCCATCGGGCGACCAGCTTACCGTTAGATACTGCTCGCTATTTGGTAGTTCGCGCCGACTGACCCGGCTTTTGCTGACGGTATCCCAAACTTCCCAGCCACCATCCTGCAATCCCAGGTAAACGTTCTGCCCGCCGACCGCCCACTGGACGTTCGTAACCGCTATCCGGCGCGGCCCGGTAAGCGAGGCAACCCCGCCCGGCGCTAAATCTTCCGGGGCGACATATTTGCCAGTCTCCGCCGGGTTGAGGGCCGGGTTAAAGCGAGTGACCTGCGAACCATCGACGCGGCGCGAATTTTGCAAAGGCCCGGTTGGAGACGGGCGAGCGAGCGGCGGCGCAGTCAAGATGGGAGTGACTACATTGGCCTCATTCGGGCTACCAGAGAACATATTGAGGGCTGAATAAATCACAAATACAAGCAGCAGTAAGGCTGCCAATGCCATACCACCAAAGGCGACCAGAGTGGGTAGATTGCGGGCCGGAACCGGGTTGGCGGGGTCGATTAGCTCCAACGGACGCGGGTCGGCTATTTGAGGAGCGTGCTGGAGTTGTTCGCGCCGGTAGAGGCTCCAACCGAAAGCCCCGGTCAATTCGGTCGTCGAGTTGTAGCGGTTATGCGCGGCCCGTTCTAAGACGGCGACGGTTTGGGGATAATCCAGGGCCAACTGACTGTCGGTAAGCTTCCCGGTCGGCAACTTCTGCCCGGTGAGCAGGTAATAATAAATGCGGCCCAGACTAATTTGCTCAGTCTCTGACTGGCTTTGCTCTGGTAGTGCCGTCGCTAACTCGATTTGCAGGGGAGTCGGGCCACTCAGTTTGATCTGGGCCGGGTCAAGATCGGGGGCAAGGGTCTTTCCGCTTAAGTGGAGTTGGCGAAGGGCGGTCGAAATGGCATCGGCGATAGTAGCCGCTTCGACCGTACTCAGGCCGGATGGCAAACGTAAAGAGGGATCGGGCTTTTTGAAATTGGTTCGACGAAAAAAGCGGGTAAAGCGAGGCGGGCTAGGTAAGCTATCAACTTTATTAGCCCGGCCCACTCGTTCCGCCAAAGTTTCAGCCTGGGGTGGGGTAGTCGCTACCGTTTGTTCGGCTGGTACATTCATAAAACGGTTATCCTCCAGCGCATCATACCAATTGAATGATAACCGGGGGTAGCAGGGTTGTCAACCAGTTTTGGTAATTGGGGTATGCGTCAGATTTTTGCAAACTAGCCAACCTGTGCCACCCCCAAAACTGGGGAGGTGATTATATTAGAAAAATTTTCTGCGAAAATTTTTCTAATATATGGTTTTGAATGGTTTGGATCGAGGTTTTCACGGTAGCCCGTTTGTATTGTTTGAACCTCTGCAAAAATCTGACGCGCACCCTGGCAATTGGGTCAGGGCGATTAGTTTACAAGAGTTTCTCATCCGTTTCTTCGTCATCGCCGTTAAAAAATTCGGTTGGTAAATCTTCCCAGCTTTGGCTTTCTTCCGACCAAAAGCGGATCGTGGTCTGACCTTCTTCGGGCAGATAGCCCGCCTCGATCAGTTCGGCGATAGCCTCTTCCCGGCTATCTTGCAAGCCGTAGACCCCTTGCCCAAATTCACGTAAGGTTTGCACCAACTCCGGCGCATCGATCACCAGCATAATTTTCGCCATTGCCCCGGCTATTATCGGATTACCGAGCGTCAACATTACCTGGAAAGCTTTTGCAATCGGATAATAGGGCTTGAGTTCAGCATAACCAGCCTGCATTTCGGGGGCTTTCAGGCTACGACCCTCGTCCCGCTCATCGACCACAATCAGCTTGATCCGGGCAAGCGCTGGGATATAGCCGTCCATATCAAAATAAGGCACCCGGAAAGGAGCCGTTTCTGCCGGGCGAGGCCGGTCTAGCTCAGCCAGGATCGCCTGATCCTGGATCGTTCGCTCGTCCTGGCTAATCGTAGCCCAATAGCGGCGGGCTTCATCCGGGTGGCCCAAATTCCAGGCTGCCGCTGCCAAATAACGTAATTCGTCGGCACTCAAATCCGCTTCGTCCTGGTCATCTTCTCCGAGCCTGGCCTTGAAAAGCTGGTACAACCCGGCATCGTCTTCCAAGAGACCGAGCGTCTGGGCCAGTATCTGGTAAAGGGCTACTTCGCCCAACCGCTCTTTGTGCTGCTCGAAAGCCGTCAGCAAACGTTGCTTGAGAGTTTGGCCTTCTTCGATCTGCCCGGATAACGCTAAGGCTTGAACCAGATTGTTGAGCGCATTAAAATCTTCCGGGTAAGCCTCTACCGTCTGCCGCGCCTGTTGCAAGGCTTCCTGACCTTCTCCGACCTGTGATAGCACAAAGACCAGATTGTTTTTGGCAATCGACCAATTGGGAGCGATTTCGATTGCTTTGCGGGCGTTTGCGACGGTCGCGTCTATATCGTTGTCGAATAAGGCAAGCTGGCTATTTTCGATGTCCAGGGTGGCTTGTTCAAACTCCTGGGGAGTAAGATTTTCTTTTTCGCCAAAGGTTCGGATGTCTTCTTCCATAAGCGGAATTAAATCGCGCAGATTTTTGCTAAATACCTCTTCGTCGCGGATGCCCAACCGTTCCATTTCGCGTAGAGTTCGCAGGGCGTGGATACGGTGGCCCAACTGGATATAGGCGCTGGAAATCAAATTTAAGAGCATGCCATCACCGGGCATTTTTTCCAGCGCTTCCTGGGCGCTCGACAGGCTTTCGTGGTGTAATCCCACTTTGCCATAGAGATAAGCCCCCATCCCCAAAGCCCCTACGTTACCAGGGTGGTCGTCCAAAATGTCTTCGATTATTTCTAACGCTTCTTCGTGCTGGCCTTTGTGCATAAGCTGATCGACCCGCTCGAACCTTTTTGCGAGTGGTAACGTATTTAGCCGATTGGTTGAACCCGCCGGGTAGGTCGTCGGTAGCCGTTTGCCTTTGGGTCGGTGGCCTCCGCCGGTTTTGGATGGCCCAGCCTTAACCTTAGTTTTCTTCTTTAAATCCTTACGATGTTTTTGTCTCGCCATTTGCTTTGCCCGCTCCTTTTCTTGAAAGCTGTTGCCTTCCCGTGTTTCCTGTCGTAATCTTCTACACTTAATTTAGGCTAAGTTTAGCATTAAATAGAGGTATAGTCTAATCCGAACTTGCGCTTCTCAAGTCAGGTCTGGAATCGTTTCGATATTCTAACTTGTACCTCGAAAGCTTGCAATAGTTGTGCTATACTTTAATTGTGGAATATAAAATTTCTAAAATTACGATAATGGAGCGTGAAGTTTGGCACTACCAGCCCGAATAGCTGACCAGCTTTACACGGTCGATGAGTTTGAAACTCTGCCTGAGTTTGAAGAGCGTTACGAACTTTTGGATGGAAGGTTGGTAGAAAAACCTATGCCTGGTTATCCACACGGGCGCATTACCCAACGCTTGAATAGAGCGATTACTTTATTCGACCCGGACGAGAGGCTGGGGGAGATAGCTCAAGAAGTTAATACCAAATTGAGTTCCAAAACCGCCCCTCTGCCGGATTTGAGTTTTTGGAAAGCCGACCGTAAACCACCGAATTCTCCAGGCCCTGCCCCTCGACCAGATTTGGTGGTCGAAGTTTTATCGCCGCACGATCTGGCAAGTAAAAAGCGTCTTCAACAGGTTTACGACAAAGTTCGTAATTATCAAGCTTCAGGCGTTCTTATTGTATGGATTATCAACCCTCGTAAA
This sequence comes from Chloroflexia bacterium, assembly GCA_038210655.1. Taxonomy (GTDB): domain Bacteria; phylum Chloroflexota; class Chloroflexia; order Chloroheliales; family Chloroheliaceae; genus 54-19. Next base: position 5,252 of record JBBQWM010000055.1, on the reverse strand, counting down.
CAAATTATCGAGATTTACCATCCCGACCATGCCGAAGCGGTCAGAATAGTGGGTATAACCGAACAGCTTGACGGTGGAAAAGTGATACCGGGCTTTAGCCTACCTGTGAAGGACTTGTTCGAGTAAGTCTGATACCGAGCCACCGAATTTTGATGTTTACAGCCATTCACAAAAACACTGAACCATTGTAGGAGCGAGCTTCTGCTCGCGATTGAACACCTAGCTGCCCTTTCAATCGCGAGCAGAAGTTCGCTCCTACAGAGGAGGGTTTAGCTCAAGTGCTTTGCAAATAGCTGTAGACCACTATAAGGCCCTCTATCTCAAGCTTTAGCCGGTGTATACAAGAATAGGATGCCGCCCCGATACTCCCATTTTTCGGACAGTGTATAGCGAGTGGCGATTTGCTGCTGGATGCTATCCAGATATTGGGCGGTTTGGCCGGGCTGGGGGTCGGTACGCACCAACCAGACCCGCCCGTTAGCGGGGACTTGAGCAAGAGCTTGTGGAACCGGCGTATAACTCATACCGATGGCGGTGAGGGTCGGGGCGGATAAATCGTCGTGGATGTTGCCGGGTTCTTCGGGGGCCAGGAATTGCGGGCCGGGCGCTTTGAGATAGGCGAAAGGCTGATAAGAAAGCTTGCTACTGTGCAGGGTAAGGTCGCCCTGACGATAGCTGGCCCGCAGGTGGGCTAAGGCTTGTTCGTTCTCGTAGTGGGTGGTGTAGTCGGCACTAAAATAATAGAAATAGAGCGAACCGAGCAGCACGACCAGTCCCGGTACGATCAGAAGCAGCCAGAAGGCCGGGCGGCGGGCGGTCTGAATTACCCGTGCCAGCAGAATATAAAAGAGAGCCGAGACCCCTAGCAAGCTCCGTTCGAGATAGATTGGGGCAAACAAATAGGAAATCGCCAGGACGAGCAGCACCACCCCTAGCCAGACCGTCATCAGCAAAGCAACCTCGAACGAACGGCGGTGCTGGCCTTTTTCGCCTCGTCGTAGTCGGAAGCGCAAGGCATTGAGCAGGAAAACCGTCACGAGCGTACCCAACAGCAAACCACTGACCGTCCAGAGCGGGTCGGTAGTCAGGTTGGTCGCGTTGACCAGAAAGACGTTGGTTAGCCGGAAAAATTCGAGTGGGTTGGGTTTATCGATCCAGTAGGATTTTTGAACCTGTCCGACCCGTTGTATCAGCACCAGCGCCCAGGGTGCGTATAACAGTCCGATTGCCAGATTAGCCCCGACCCACCCCTTGATACGAGGCCAATCCCAGCCCGCGCTAGTTCTGCGGCGGTCGAGGATCGCCGCCACAAAGAACAGATTTATTAATAGCAAGCCGAAGATCGAAAAATAGAGGTTGTAGAGCGAAAGTACCCACGCCAGAGCGAATAAACCCCAATAGAGCCAACCGCCCCGCCGCCAGGCCCGGTAGAAAGCCCAAACCGTAGCCGTTCCGAGCAGGGCCTGTAGACTATAGTGTCGGACTTCTTGCGCGTAAAGGATTTGAAAGGGTGCGACCGCCGCAAACAAAGCCGCCAGTAGCGCCGTCCGCGACCCGAATAGTTCTTTTGCCAGTCCATAGACAACCGCTACAAAACCGACCCCCGCCAGGGCCGAAAGCAATCGCCCGCTATAAACATTATCGCCCAGCAAGCGCGTCCAACCGCCGAGCAAAATATAGTACAAAGGCGGATGATAATCGTTGGCTGTGCCGCTCAAGAGGGTCGCTAAGTCGCGGCTCGCCAGGGTTAGCGAGAAGCTTTCATCGTACCAGATGCTACGATAGTCCAGCCGCCACAAGCGCAACCCCGCCGCCAGCAGCATAACCAGCCCAAATAACCACCACTTGTATTCCAATACCAGTTCGCCCAACTGTTCGCTCCAGGTCGGTTCGTAGATAAGTTCTGGGTCGTCCGCGTTCTCTAAATCAGTGGGGGCTATTTCAAGTGCTAGAGGCTCGGTTGAAGCGGTTGTCTCGTCTTTAGATAGTAGGGTAGGGTTATCGCCCGGAGGTAGGTCGGTAGAAGCGACGTTCAGGTTAGCTTGTAGCTGATTAGAGGACGCGGGGTTGGAAGGATTGGAATTAGATGGGTCGGAATTAGATGGACTGGAGTTAGTAGGACTGGAATTGGAAGGAACGGGAGTTTCAACCGGCGCAGCGGCTTTGACCGAAGCAGGCTGAGAAACAGGAGCGGTTTTGTCAGATAGCGGGTTACTGGTTTTACGTCTCTTTTTGCTCATGCGATCCTGAGAAGCCTGGGTGTGTTTGGTGTGATTTTAGACCTAAAAAGTCCGGCTGACCGAATTATAACACGAGCGGAGCGCAGGTGTATAGCATCTTCTGCTTTACCAACCTGAGCGTCAATTTTCTGTACCGGTTCAAGCAGTAATCAGGAGACTGTGACAATCTCGCTTCAAACCACTCAAAACTATACTTTAGAAAAATTTCCGGCGAAAATTTTCTAAAGTATACCCAACCCCAGTTTAGGCTGTAGCATAGCCTGAATAGTTTGCAAAAATCTGACACGCATCCAAGTGCAAGCTTTGCCAGCACTTCTTGTAACCCTACTCTCGATACTTTATAATAAAATTAATGGTGTAATAGCATAGTCTACAAGTTAAGGTTTTGACGAGTTTGTCAAGTACCAAAACGATGCTTTTAAGCCCAATTTGAATCGAATTTGCTCTAAAGGATTGACAATTAGTCCATGACAAGCTGGCTTGCACTGGGCTTAACCACATCAAAACTTAAAGAGTTGGCAATCAATAACTTCTCCAGACCGTTTTTGATTGCTGAATGGCACATCGCTATCGATTTGACAAATTCATTCTAACCTTAACTTGTAACCTATGGTGTAATAGGTAGTGGATTATCTGCATGAGGCGTAAATCCCAGTCTATCTAGCGTTTAACTTTCGGAGCAGTCATTTTGTAGAAAGGGATGAATATGAAGCGGATTGGTTTAAGCATACTGAGCCTGGCGCTGGTGCTGATCGGGTTGCTGGCAAATAGCCCGGTGCAGGCGGCGCTTAGTTTCAATGACCCTGGCTTTGCCAATTTGTGGAACCGGGTCGATAAGCCGGTGCAGGATGGGTCGGGGGTTGGGCGCGGCTATACCTGGGGGCCGCCAGTCGTTAATACTGCCGCTACCACTACCGAGCTATATAACGGCCTACCCCGCAAAGTCCAATATTTCGATAAAGCCCGTATGGAAGTCAATAATTCCAACACTAACCCAAACGACCCGTACTATGTGACGACCGGGTTATTGGTCAGGGAGATGGTAACGGGGCAGCGTCAGGACGGTGATAAGCTTTTTGTCGGCCTGACCCCCAGCCCGACCCAGGTGGCGGGCGACGCGAACGACAACGGCGCGAATGCGGTGGCCCCGACTTACGCCAGCTTTAGGGATGTCGTGACTTTCAATGGAGACGAAAATACCCGACCCAATACCCCCGGTCAGGTCATTAACGCCCGGCTCGACCACTCAGGTCAGGTTAGCATTTTCAATCCGCCCCAACCGCGTTTGCTGGAAGGCTACGATAGTGTCACCCGGCATAATATCGCCGACGTATTTGTCCGATTTGGCAATCAGCGGGGGTCAATCTGGAATGGCAGCAGCTTTGTCCAGGATGCGGTTTTCTCTGGCAATCCGACCTATGTGCTGGGTCGCCCGGTGAGCGAACCGTATTGGATGCGGGCAGTCGTCGGCGGTATCGAAAAAGACGTGCTGGTACAACTCTTTGAACGCCGCGTACTGACCTATACGCCCGGCAATCCGGCAGGTTTCGAGGTTGAAATGGGCAATGTCGGACAACACTATTATCGGTGGCGCTATGCCCTCAATAACTGCCCTATACCACCACCGCCCAACCCGCCTGATATAACCACTCCGCCGGTTCAGATCGGGTTTAAGGGGCGCGGTACAATCCAGGATCAAACCTTTTTTAGCGCGACCCTGGGCCGCCAAATGCCTTACCGGGTTTATCTGCCGCCAGGGTACAACACCAGCGCCCAGCACTATCCGGTGCTGTATATGCTGCACGGTTTTGGGGGCGATTACCGCGAGTGGGATAATTACGGACTGCTTGGGGTGGCGGACGATTTGATCGGTGGCGGTACGATCCAACCCTTAATTATCGTTTTGCCTTCCGGCGAGCAGTCTTACTGGCTGAATCAGGCCAATTGTGGCACACGCTGGGGCGACTATACCGCCCAGGAGGTCGTGGGTCAGATCGATAAAACCTACCGTACTATTCCCAATCCAACCAAACGGGCGGTCGGTGGCCTTTCGATGGGTGGTCATGGGGCGTTGCAGCTTGGCTTCAACTATCCCAACAGCTTTAGTATCGTGGGGGCGCACAGCCCGACCTTGCGCGATAAAGACCACAAGCTCGATTTCTTTGGCGACGATTATTATTTTGCGACGATAGACCCGCTATCGCTGGCCCGTACCAAAGACCTTCAGAGCTATCAAATCTGGCTCGATATTGGACAAGATGACACCGAATGGCGACCCCGTACCGAGGAATTGCATCAGGTTTTGCTCGACCGGGGCAAAGCCCACTCGTGGCATCTTTGGCCGGGCGGTCACGGTGGCGCTTACTGGGCCTCACATTGCATCGACTATCTTCAGTTCTATAATGCCGCTTTTAGTAGGAGATAGAACGTCATAACACAGATAAACACAGATGGGACGGATAAACACAGATGAATTATGGATATTAAGGGAAATTAGGCTTGAGCTATTGTGGCAAATGGTGGAGTAGATGACCCCCTGTAGGAGTGAGCTTCTGCTCGCGATTAAAGATATGGCTGTATCTTCAATCGCGAACAGAAGCTCACTCCTACATAATATTGGATAGCTCAATTGCTCTGCATTCTGCTGTAAGATGCTTTATTTAGAATCCCTGTGCCTGAGCTACCGGGTGTGTTTAGATAAACTCTTCGGCTAATCAATAATAATTATTAAAATGTAATTCTTTTCTAAACACAGGGCTTATGCGTTTAGGCCAAAGTCAAAAGTCTTTTGATGGGCTTTTTAGCCTCACTCCTAAATTATTAGGCTCAAAGTAAGATTGAGGTAAACGCATAAGCCCTGTGACTACTTCTGATAACGTATGGTTGTCTAAGGGTAGGGTTGAGCGAGGAGCTGGAAGAACAAGTTCTGGCTCTTTTGCCACCAAGACCCTTTAGACCACCAGGTGTTGAGCCTGGTGATTTGCAAATAAACCCCAGCCTTTGCGCCCGCTT
>JBBQWM010000054.1:0-39370 GCA_038210655.1 Chloroflexia bacterium | reverse complement strand
AGGTGGTCAGGCGGCAGGCAATCGCCCAGTCGGATGGTGCTATCCAAGGTAGCTATATGATCGACAGTTTTGAATTTTTTACTCATAATTCACTCTAACACACTTCCCCGGCTTTGACCCTTTTCTCCGACAGGCTGCTAGGCTCATACTTGAAAATTATGAAACAGGCTCTCAGAGCATTGCTTTAATTCTACCTTATTATAAAGCTAATTTGTTAGTAGTAATGGTTACATCTGGCATAGCTGGCAGACCGCTTCGGGTGGAGATACCTGGTCGGGTTGGTACGCGCTTCCCAATTCATGGGTAGCGGTATAATATCAGGGTTGGTTAGCTAAACTATTTTCGTAGGGGTCATCCTTTGTGGTGGCCCTTGAATACAAACCAGATCGACGAGGGTCATCTCTTATGATAGCCCATAGCCGTCAATTTATAAATAACATAGTATAAGCCAATTATGAGTATAACTAGTACAGGCTCAAAACTAAATACCGTTGCATTGTTTCAGTCTCTTACCAGAACTTACTGATTTAAGCCTTTGAACTCAATTACTTTACGCTCACAATTTGTTAATAGTATATTATTCTTATGTTGACGGCTATGGGTCATCTCTTATGATAGCCCTACCGAAGGAGGTAAAAAGCCATGAGAAAACCAACTTATGTAAAAGGCCGCTATTGGTTGGCGGTAACCCTTTTGGTCTTGAGCCTGGGATTAGGCAGCTTAGGCTCGGCTTCATTGGCACGGGCCGAGGATAGCCGCTATTTCCCCGAAACTGGTCAGACCCTCAGTGGCAAGTTTTTGGACTACTGGCAGTCTAACGGGGGTTTGCCGATTTTCGGCTACCCGATCAGCGCGGCCCAGAACCAGTTAGACCCCGAAACGGGCAAGACCTTTCTGACGCAGTGGTTCGAGCGCAACCGCTTTGAGTTGCATCCTGAAAACGCCGGGACGAAGTATGAGGTGCTATTGGGATTGTTGGGTAAAGATTTGCGCCGGGAGGCGTTAGGGATAGATACCGATTTTGTACCGGCGGTACGCATGTACCAACCCGGCCAAGTGGTCGAACGCTGGCGTTATTTTGAGGAAACCAGACACAACCTCAAAGGCCGCTTCCTGACCTATTGGGAGGCTAACGGGGGATTGGAGCGGTTTGGTTATCCGGTTAGCGAGGAAACCCTTGAGCTAGACCTTGAGCTTGGCAAGGTGCGGGTGAGGCAGTGGTTTGAGCGGGCGCGGTTCGAGTACCACCCTGAAAATGAAGTCGCCTACGAAGTGCAACTGGGCTTGTTGGGCAACGAGATCAAGCGTCCCAGCAGCAAGATCGAGTTCGCCTGGCATCTCGGCCCAAACTACCAATTCTTAAAGCAGCCTGAAAGTCTAGCAATAGATACAAAAGATAATATTTATGCAGTTAATGCTCGTAACTACGTGATTTTGAAGTTTGATAATGCCGGTCGCTTTTTAAGAATGTGGGGCCATACTGGTGAAGGCAATGGTGAATTTAACAGTTTGGATAGTATAATTGTAGATCGACAAGGCCAGGTTTATGTAGCTGACTCGAGGAATAATCGCATCCAGAAATTTGATAGCAACGGACAATTCCTGGACAAGATTGACCGTAACAACAGTGGCTATAGTAAGTTAACCGGGCCGGACAATCTAGCAGTCGATAGCCAGGGTAATCTCTATGTCCATGAAGGTGCTCAACCCAGAGTTGTGAAGTTTGATAGCCAGGGTAAATTCGTGGGTACTGTGGGCAGTCTGGGGGTGCTAGGTCAGGAAGATGGTCAGTTTGGCTGGATAAGTGAGACCCATCCCCGGCTTACTCTAGCGGTAGATAGTCAGGACAATCTGTATGTAGCCGACTCCTCTACCTATCGCATTCAGAAGTTTGATAGCCAGGGCCACTTTTTGCTCAAATGGGGCAGTTATGGTACGGGTAATGGTCAATTTTATAGTATAGGCAACTTGGCGGTAGACAGGCAGGATAATCTCTATGTTCCCTCCCAATCGCAGGTTCAAAAGTTTGATAGTCAGGGTCACTTTTTGCTCAAATGGGGTAGTGATGGCCTAGCTCTCGGACAGTTTGCAAACTTTGGTGGTATTGGAGTGGATAGCCGGGGAAATATATATATCGGTGATTGGCGATTCGATCTCCCTGGGCGGTTGCAGAAGTTCCGCCAGCGCAACTAAAGGTTGGGATTACCGCCCACGCAGCCCTGAATTAGGGCCAGTGGGGGGGGTCGATGTCGAAGTGGCTGCCCTCGTCATACTCGATCCCCTGGATTTTGAGGGTCGGCATGTGGGTGGCAAAGCTAGTGAGGTGAACATTGAGATAGTCGCCCATCTGGTGAATAAACTTGCGGACGGTCAGCCAAATCTGGTCAAGCCGTTCGTGATAGACGGGTGAGGTAAACTTTTTGACCGTCCTGAGATAGAGATTGACCGATTGCACGATCTGGGTGCGGCGTTGCTCAATCATCTCGCTAGTCAGGGGATGCTGCTCGTCGATGTTGACATAATAACGCTGCATAAAGATTAGGATGTGATGTTGCAAAAAGAGGGCTTCGTCCGGCTCCTCGGTGTATTCGATAATAACTTCCAGCACATTGGTATAACGAGCGCGGAGCAATTTCTGCTCGTTCATCTGCTCGTAAAGAGTGCCTTTAAGCTCGGTCTGCGCCCGGTTCATCAATTCGTCGATGATGCCGGTTGAATTCTGTTTGAGTTCGTCCGCTAGTATGGTCAAAACGACCTCCTTATATCATCCTGGTATGCCTGATTGATAGGTAGGTTTGGATTATAAATGATAGTTGCATAGAAAGGTTGATTGAGCGCATGGCGATGGCTCAATCAAATCTGACAGAAGAAGCTGGATTAGCTTTCCTGACGCGCTACGCCCGCCTTAATCTTTTCGACCAGGGCGGCCATCCGTAGCGGTTTTTCCAGGTATTCGTTAGCCTGCGCTCGGTCACTATGTGACTTGAGTTCTTCGCTACCCACCCCGCTAATAATCACGATAAACATGTTATTGTTACTCTGTCTGACCCGCTCACAAACGGTGATACCGTCTAGCTTGGGCATCATAAAATCGAGGATTGCTGCCGCCGGATGAGCGGTCTCAATTAGGTTCAGCGCGGTTTCTCCGTCGCTGGCACTTAATACCTCATAGCCCTTAGAACGGAACAAGATGCTTAGAAGATTAAGAATATCTGGTTCGTCGTCGGCAATAACAATTGTATTCTTAGTGGTAGTCATATATCTACGCTTACTCCTCAGCGATTCTGGTACGCCAATTAACCATCAACTATTCACCCATTTGACCTCAATAGCCCTAAACCCAAAATGTTTGGTACATCTATCATACCACAAAATAAACGAAAAGAAACAATCTTTTTGATGTCCTTTTCTTAGTACTAATTACTTAACAGGGTACTGTTTTGGGGAAGGCAGAATAGAGAATGCAGAATGCACAATAATGAATGATGAATGTACCTACTCACCCATGTCATTCTGAGGCGGGAGATTAGCCTAATTTTGCCAAAGATAGTTCCCCGCCGAAGAATCTTAGACCCTTCACTGTGGCTTAGGGTGACAGGCTGTGTAGTTACTAATGAATGATGAATAGATTGAACCCTATTTGAACCAGGGTTATCATTATAGAACGCCGCATTGAAGTATAAAAGGCAGAAGTCACGGAGTCGTACAGCGCATAACAATAGCGGGTTATCACCTAACCCCGTATTTTATTCATTATTCATTATTCTGCATTCTGCCTTTATTCTGCCTTTATTCTGCTTTTCCTGCTCTGGTTCCGGCGTAGTAGCCCGGCATTAGTTCGCGGCGCATTTCCTGCGGCTTGATCGAGAAGTTTTCGACCAATTCGATAATAAATTGCATATCGTTGGATGGTACAATCACAAATAGTTCGCTTGGCTTGAGGCTATTATGGATGCGCCCGCCCCCGTCGCCTATCGTAAAAAGACTGCGTTTGCGGTAGTAGGGCAGGGCATAAAGCGAAGCACAGACCGACCAACCCAACTCGCCCAGGGGAAATTCTCCGCCGCGAGCCATTGCCGCCCCTGCAATCATCATTGCTCTTTGCGGGTCGCAAATTACGACCATCTGATGAACCGGCACTTCGGGCGGAATTTCGTTGAGGGGGGCGGCGGCAATCGACTTATAGAGGTTGAGCGGCAAATTGGGGGTAGCTTCTTTGTTGTGGCGTGCGCCTTCGTCGGTAAACATGCCCTGGGCCATCGTCAAGTAGCGACCTTCTTTTATCAACTCGTTGCCGGGATGCATGCCGATGTGGTACTGCCCGACCAGACAGGCATCGTTGCCTTCGCTTACAAAGACGTGTTTACCTGCCGCCCCTTCTTTGATAAGGGCGCAAGCGGGTGCTGCCAGCCGTTCGTACCCGGCGGGCGGGTCGCCTGCGCCATAGGTGATCCCGACCGGTCGTCGTTCGACCTTTAGCTTGTTTACGATAATGTCGTGCAAATAGCTCAAATCGACTTTGCTACGGTCAACCGGCTTTAGCGGGCTGCCTTCTGCTCCACTTTCAGGCTGTGCTTCCAATTTTTCTAAGGCCATGTTTTTCTCCTCAATCATAATATAAGCATCAGACAATTTCTAAAGTGCTGCCGCATAGCTTTACTCTGCTTGTTTCTCGATATAATAACGCATGATCGGGCGGGTTTCGGAGTTGCGTTGAACTTCGACAAACCCGGCTTTGCTAAAGGCCGACCTAAAACCGTACCAGACAAAAGGGTCGATCATTGTAGTTTTCTTGGGTTCGACCGGATAGCCTTCGACAATCTTTGCGCCTTGCCCCCCGGCATATTCGACGGCGGCCTGGATCAGTCGGGTGGTGAGTCCTTTGCGTCGGTAGGGTTTGGCTATAAAGAAGCACGAGATCGACCAGACCGGTTGGTCGTCCACTCTTTTCAAAATACGCGACCTTTCCATGACCGGGTAGGCTTGGCGGGGTGCAACCGCACACCATCCCACCGGTTCCGACCCGGCATAAGCGAGTAGCCCAGTCGGTTCGTCGCTCTCGATCAGTTTTTTGAGGGCTTGTCGATTGCCCTGGCCTTTTTGCTTATCGAAGTCGGCTCGTTTCAAACGCCACCACATACACCAGCAGCCACCGTAGGCTCCCCGTTCTCCGAATAGCTTTTCAAGATCGGGCCAGCGTTCAGGGCTGACCGGCCAAATTTCCAGAGCAGTCAGGGTCGTTGGTTCTGTGGGCATTGGGTTTGCCTCCTATTGTCATGTTAAGCTTTGATCGAAGCGAGGGCTGTAGCACATACTACGGATTGGTTTATTCAATTCTAACATAAGCCCTAAAATATGCTAAAATCAGTTTACGAGTAAGAGGGGAAAGTAGAAGGAGCGAACAGTGCATTTAGCAAAAATTGGTATAATGACCAGCGGGGGCGACTCGCCGGGGATGAATGCGGCTTTGCGGGCGATTACTCGCGCTGCCTTGCAGCATTACATCGACGTAGTAGGTATCCAGGCAGGCTATCAGGGTATTTTCGACCGGCAATTTGTACCGCTTGGGCCGCGCGATGTGGGCGGTATAATGCAACGGGGTGGCACTTTTTTGCATACGGCCCGCTGCGCCCGTTTTATGACCCCCGAAGGACGGGCGGAAGCCTTGCGAATTTTACATACCGAAGGCATCGAGGCCCTGATTGTGATCGGTGGCAACGGGTCGTTGACCGGAGCGCTCGAATTGCAAAAGCTGGGTATGCCGGTGGTTGGGCTACCCGGCTCGATTGACAACGATTTGTACGGCACGGATATGGCAATCGGGGTCGATAGTTGCCTGAACACGATCCTGACGGCTATCGACAATATCAAAGATACCGCTTTCTCGCATCGCCGGGCCTTTATCCTGGAAGTGATGGGCCGCCATAGCGGTTATCTGGCCTTGATGGGAGCGCTCGGTGGTGGGGCGGAAGTGGCGGTCATCCCCGAAAAACCGATAGAATTAGCCGAAATAGACCAAAAATTAAAAGCTGCCTTTGAGCGTGGCAAGACCCATTTTATCGTGGTAGTAGCCGAGGGTGCGGCCCTTAAGACCCAGCAAATTAGCGATTATCTCAAACGTCATAGCGCCTACGAGGTGCGTGTGACGATCCTGGGGCATATCCAGCGCGGGGGCGCTCCATCGGTCTTTGATCGTATTCTGGCAACCCGCCTGGGTTGTGCGGCAGTCGAAACACTCCTCGAAGGCCAGAGCGGGGTAATGCTTGGTCTACAAGGTAAAAGTATCGTGCCGACCCCCCTCGAAGAGGTCATTAGCCGGGTCATCACGCTCGATCAATCGGCCTACGATCTTATCAAACTGCTAAGCTAGGGGATTTACGATTTACGATTTACGATTTACGATTTACGATTGGAACTATTCAGCCTTGTCATTCTGAGCGAAGCGAAGAATCTAGATTCTTCGCTTCGCTCAGAATGACAAGGTTGAGGCTGGCTGAGTAGTTATTTACGATTTACGATTGGAACTGCTCTGTATACTTGCTTGCGAATAGCGATGCAGGCGGCAGAGCTACGATTGGAATAAGGGGTAGAGGCTCAGTCCTTTATTAGACCTACAAAGGAGTAGGCCCAGGATGAATATGCAAACTCAAAAAGAAATTGAAAATGACTTGCCGCTAACCCTCGAAGCGATTCGGGCGGCAGAGCGACGTATTCGGGGTGTGGTGCAGCATACCAGGCTGGCTTATAGCGAGGTTTTCAGCCGCGAGTGCGAGACGGACGTATATCTGAAGCTGGAAAACTTGCAGCGTACTGGCTCATTTAAAATTCGGGGGGCCAGCAACAAGATCGCTTGCTTGATCGAGGCGGGCCAGCGCCCAGCGGGGGTGATTGCGGCTTCTGCCGGCAACCACGCCCAGGGGGTCGCCAGTGCTGCCGCTTACAACGGCTTGCCTGCGACGGTCGTGATGCCGCTCGGCGCGTCGTTGACGAAGATGCGGGCCTGCCAGGAGATGGGAGCCGAAGTGCTTCAGGTCGGGGCCAGTCTGGAAGAGGCGGCGGCCTACGCCAAAAAGCTAGGGGCCGAACGCGGCTATACCTTTTTGCATCCTTATGACGATTGGGACGTGATTGCGGGGCAGGCGACCCTCGGCCTGGAACTGTTGGAGGATTTACCCGCGATTACGCTGGCGGTTGTGCCGCTTGGCGGAGGTGGGCTGCTGGGCGGGACGGCGTTGGCGCTCAAGCTGCAAAACCCGGCGATCCGGGTGATCGGTGTCCAGACTGACACGGTTTGCCCGTACCGAGGCTTTATCCAGACCGGGCAGTACCAACCGCTTCAACCGGGCGCGTCTACTATCGCCGATGGGATCAAGGTTAAGTCGCCGGGTGTAACCAATTCGAGCGTTATTCGCCGTTATGTCGATGATGTGGTGACGGTGGACGATAACCAGATCAGCGAGGCAATTGTTACTTTGCTGGAGCGTACCCACACTATTAGCGAGGGCGCAGGTGCAGTCGGCTTGGCTGCCTTGTTACACAAGAAAATCCCGGTGGGGCCAGCCGAAAAAGTGGCGGTCGTCATCAGTGGCGGCAACATCGATACCACTCTGGTCGGGCGTATTCTCGATTTTGGTCTGGTATCGAGTGGACGGCTAATGTCGGTCGCGCTGACCGTCCCGGATATGCCCGGTCAACTGGTGCATCTACTCAACACGGTTGCCGACCTGGGTATGAACGTGCGGCAGGTCGATCATCGTCGGGGCGAGTTACACATCCCGGTCGGTCAGACCGAAGTAGTGCTACAGGTAGAAAGCAAGGATTGGGAGCAGCAAGCTGAGTTAGTCCGCCGCTTTGCCACCGAAGGTCTCTACGCCCGCAATCTGAGAGCCTGACCGATTTAACCCACATAGACTCTAGCACAACGCAAAGCTCTTGAACTAACCAACTATCTGTAGGAGCGGGCTTCCGCCCGCGATTAAGGGAGCAGCTGGATGTTCAATCGCGGGCGGAAGCCCGCTCCTACAAGGGTTCAATATTGCTACATTTGGCTATAAATCACCAAAATTCATCCCTCAGCCTTCCCCCTCAGCCCTCAGTCCTATAAAAAACCGACGGCTGGCCCGATGAGCCAGCCGATTTACGATATGAGGAGCGCGGAAGGTGGTAGGACTCTTTTTAGGTGGAGTTAAAGCCGGGTCAGGCGCTTTCTTTTTGGCAGACCGGCAGCGCTTTTGAGGACGTGGAATGGCGGCGCTGTGGATGTACTTACCTCTGACATAGCTTTCCCAGTGCGAGAAGGCATGGTCGCCGATAAGGTTGCGGGGAAGTAGCCGCCGAATATAGGCCAGGGCTTCCTCTTCTTCCATACCGAGGGTCAGCCGACTGGCCCAGCGCTCGAAGTGGTTGATCTTGTCCGAGTATCGCCGCTGCCAGACGTTTTGTGTCTGATAGGGCTTTAGTTTGAGGTTTTTGTTGGTATAACCTTCCTGATCGCAAGTTTGGATATATTGGCGAACTTTGCGCCGGACTTTGCGACACTCCATCCGCTTGAAGTAATAGGCCGTCTGGCGGCCTCGCCGTTTCGATGGTAAGATCGACTCGATCATATCCTTTAGCTTTTCGGGACTGATTACCTTTTGGGTTGTCGTTTTCGTAGCCATAGCCTACCTTTTAGCCTGTGCGTTTAACTTAAAAACTACTTTCCGCTAAAATCGCCGGGCGATAACAAATTCTGTAGGAGCGGGCTTCCGCCCGCGATGCGTGACCTCGACCCAGGCGCTTGATCGCGGGCGGAAGCCCGCTCCTACAGGGTTATCTTGCCTGTGGAAAGCCTATTTTCAAATAGAGGCACTTGATCGCGGGCGGAAGCCCGCTCCTACAGGGTTATCTTGCCTGTGGAAAAGCCTATTTTTAAATAGAGTGCTTGATCGCGGGCGGAAGCCCGCTCCTACAGGTGAAATTGGAACTTTGTTAGCGTCTTGGCTCTTATCGGCTCGTGCTTTTAATAGTATAATTAGCTGACCGGCTTATTACCCATTATATATTTGCTTGGTTAGATGTATATACCATACAATATTTTACCGGGTCTGTCAACTGGTTTTTAAGTGAATTTGCAATTTTGGGTCTTGCTGGCGGTTTATCTTTTTTGGATAGAAAGAGTAGAAGCTAATGTTAACCAACGAATATTTGGATGCTTTGTTGAGCCTGCCCGATTTGCGAGGGGCGGCGGTTTCGCCGGATGGTAAGTGGGTCGCCTGGGGTTGGTTTGGGCTTGGCCCGGCGACTGATATATATCTTGCGCCTGCCGATGGCTCGGTGGCCCCGCTACGCCTGACCGATACGCCCGATAATACGGTATTGGTGGGCTGGACACCCGATAGTCAGGCGGTATTGGTGCAGCAAGACCACGATGGCGACGAACGCGCCCAGCTTTTCCGGGTAGATGTAGCCCGACCCGGTGCAATGCTGGCCTTGACCGAAGCTTCGCCCGACTTTTTCTTGCGGGGCGGGCAGTTGCATCCAAATGGACGCTGGCTTTTTTACGGCGCTAACTACGACTTCGAGAGCGGTCAGCCTATCGAGCCGACCTGGATTTACCGGCACGATCTGGAAAGCGGGGAACGGATCGCCCTTGCCCGTCCCCCAAAGGCCGGAACTTATGGCCCCCAACTCAATGTGCCAGGAACCCACCTGCTCTATAACCGGCGTGGGTCGCATCCTGCCGGGAGCCAGGTTTGGCTGGTTGATGTCGAGGGGCAGGCCGACCGCGAGATTTTGAATTTCGGGCCGCAAGCCAAAGTCTACGCTTCCTGGTTCCCGGATGGACAACGCGCCTTATTTTTAGCCGAGGCGGGCAGTTATCGTCGGTTGGGGGTGTGGGAATTGGCAAGCGGTAGCTATAGATGGTTGATCGACGACCCCACCCGCAACTTGGAAAATGCTTTCGTGCCGCTCCGCAGCCAACAAGCGGTGCTGATCGAGCTAAAAGAGGCTCGTAGCCACGTTTCTTTGCTGGATGTCGAGAGCGGTGAAGAAATTCATTTGCCGGAGATCGCGGGCAATTTGGGTTTGCTGGCTCCGGTTGGGGATGGCGAATGGATCGGCTCTTATTACAGCGCCCGGCAGCCTGCCGATCTGGTGCGGCTTTCTTTATCCGAGGTAAACCCGCCTGCTTTTGTGAGCCTGACCCGCATGTGGGAGCGTACCCGGTTGCAATCGGGCGATCTAGCCCCGGCGGAGGATTTTCGCTGGTTATCGGTCGATGAGCTACTGATCCAGGGCTGGCTCTATCGGGCAGGTGGGCAGGCCAGAGGTACGGTAGTTCATATTCACGGCGGGCCGACCAGCCATAGCGCCGACCGTTTTAATCCGCAGACTCAATTTTTGGTTTCGCAGGGCTTTAATGTGCTAGACCCAAACTACCGGGGCAGCACCGGCTTTGGTCTGGAATTCCAGAACTCGATCAAGATTGATGGCTGGGGCGGACGGGAGCAAGAGGACATTCGCACCGGGATCGAGGCTTTGATCGCGGCGGGTATTGCCGAGCCTGGCAAGGTCGGTGTAACCGGCACGTCCTATGGCGGCTATTCTTCCTGGTGCGCTATCACGCGCTACCCGACCGAAATAGTGGCGGCTTCCGCTCCTATTTGCGGCATGACCGACCTGGTGATAGATTACGAGACAACCCGGCCCGATTTACGCCCCCTCAGCGAAGAAATGTTGGGCGGACGACCCGACCAGGTGCCGGAACGCTATCACGAACGCTCCCCGATCAATTTCGTGGACAATATTAGGGGCCGCTTGCTAATCGTCCAGGGTTTGCAAGACCCCAACGTGACCCCGGAAAATGTACGGGTCGTCCAGGAGGTTCTCAATCGGGCGGGGGTAGCCTATGAAATGCTGGACTTCGCGGACGAGGGTCACGGCATCGGTCGGCCCAAGAACCGCAAGACGCTCTATCTGCGTTTGGTAGACTTTTTTGGGGCGGCCTTTGAACCGCGTTAGGAAATAGGTGAGCAATATGAACCTTCAAGAAACGATTATCGAGAAGTTGCAGACCCTACCGCTCGAAAAGCAACAACAAGTGTTGGACTTTGTGGACTTTTTGTGCCAGAAAAATACTGTCCAACCAGAGGTAGAAGCCAGCGAAGTAACCGAACCTGAGGTAGAGGTGATCGAGCCTGCCTCCGAAGAACTGGTGGAAGGCCCGGTAATAGAAGTCAACGAGCCACCGCCTGCTTATATCGGGGCTAAAAGGCTGACGCTGGATGAAGCTTTGATGTTGAGCGAAGCGACTTCGGTGGAATGGAAGCTCTATCGGGGCAACGGGGCCGAAGTTAGTGCCGCCGAAATCGAGAAACGGATCGCTTATCTGGAAAAGAAGCTCAAGGCCAAGTACAAAAAATATCAGGCGGTTTTAGTACCCTACCTGAAAGAGGAATTAGATAAGCGCAAGGCGCAATAACTTTGAGTAGGAGGAAGATATGGCCGTTATAGAAAACTTGCTGGATAAAATAGAGAAACTACCTGTCGATAAACAGCTAGAAGTTTTAGATTTTGTGGAATTTCTTTTACAAAAGAATCAGCTAAAAGGCCCATTGCGGAGCGCAAGGGGTCTACTGGCTGATCTCAACATTCATATCACCGAAGAAGACATCGCCGAAGCACGCAAAGAAATGTGGGGCAATTTTCCGAGAGAGGATATTAAAGGGGTTGAAGTAGGAGAAATTGATGACTTGTGATCTAGAAAAAGTTTTTGGCGAATTGGCTAATGGAGTACCTAGTTCCCCTACGGCGAATGTTAACTTTATTTTTTCTGCCGAAATCCTTCCTGTTTCACCTACCCAGATGGTAACAGATAGGCTGCTTATCCGAAAAGCTACCCATTCCTACAATGATTATGACCTCCGAGATGCACTCTGGTTTTATGCTCATAAAAATACTTATAGAAATTTGGCATTACTAATATTATCAGTAATTTTTCACTCTGAACTCCCGCGGGTTCAAATAGAAATAACCCACCCTAAATCAGACATTAAATATCTGGTTATAGAATTTGAACACATTGCCTTAGATGATTGTGTTGGTTATCTTACTCGCCCTTATGGATTTAATTATTTTCCACAGGAAATAGAAAGGCATCCCTGGTATTACCAACACCACTTTAATTCATCACTTGACGACTTACCTTGTTTTTATCTTGCAAGTTCAAAAGGTCATCCACTGACTGATGCTGATTGGAAAAATCGAGATATGGTTAGAGGCTTTGGAAGAGATCAAAGTAGCGTAGCTTTCGCAGAACTTTTACTCAATGTCAGCCGCCCGGAAAATAAAGTAGACGAAATTGATCTTGAGGGTGAGGGAGGATTTCGCGGGGTGGGTATCCATAGCACTGAGGTTAAATTGAATTTGCCAGAAAGTCTTGGCTGGATAGATAGTGATTGGGAACACTTGGAGAGCTAATAGTTGTCAAAGGCTTATATTTTTAGGCACCAAGAGTAGGATATGACCGTTATAGAAAGCTTGATGGATAAAATAGAGTGAACTGGAATAAAAAAGACGTGGCGAAGCGGGACGGCGCAATGGTCATTACTACGATTGACGCGCACGCGGCGGGGGAACCGCTCCGGGTAATAACGGGCGGGTTGCCCGAACTGCCGGGCGTGACGATTTTGGAGCGTCGCCGCTATATGCAGGAAAACCTCGATCATGTGCGGCGGGCCTTGATGTGGGAGCCACGCGGTCACTATGATATGTACGGCGCGATTGTCACGCCGCCCGTTACGCCGGAGGCCGACCTGGGTGTTCTCTTTATGCACAACGAGGGCTATAGCACGATGTGTGGGCATGGGATTATCGCGCTGGTGACGGTCTTGCTCGAAACGGGCGCAATAGAACCGCGTGGGTCACAAACCCCGGTCAACCTCGATACGCCCGCCGGGTTGGTGCGGGCCACTGCTCATTACGACGAAGCGACCGGTCGGGTCACGCGAGTCTCATTTTTGAATGTGCCGTCGTTTGTCTATGCCCGCGATATAACAGTCAAGGGGCGTTTGTTGGGGCAGTATAACAAGATGAAAATCGATGTGGCTTTTGGCGGGGCGTTTTATGCCATCGTGCCTATCGAACGGCTAGGGTTGGCCCGGCTGGAAGATGAGCCAGTTAGCCGCTGGGTCAAGTTGGGCGCATCGATCAAATCGGCCTTTAACGCCGCCCATACCCTGGAACATCCTTCCGAGCCGGATTTGAGCTTTTTGTATGGTACGATTCTGGTTGGCCCGCCCCGCGACCCGGCCCACCACAGTGCCAATATCTGCGTCTTTGCCGACCGCGAGGTAGACCGCTCTCCAACCGGGACGGGCGTTTCGGCCCGCCTTGCCTTGCACCACGCCAAAGGCGAACTACCTGTCAATCATCCTATCGTGATCGAGAGCATTATCGGCAGCACTTTTGAGGGTCGGATCGCGGAATTAACCAAAGTCGGGCCGTATAGCGCGGTCGTGCCAGAAGTAAGTGGACAGGCTGCCATCACTGGACGGCACGAATTTATTATTGACCCGGAAGATAAGCTTGGGGCAGGCTTTTTGGTGCGGTAGAAGAAATTAACAGATAAGAACCTGTTATAGCTTATGCTGATTAAGCTCAAAACTCCCAGCAGCGCAATTGCACCGCCTTGTCGGGGAAAGGCTGATCGAAAATCAGCCGAGCGTTAGGACGGGTCGCCAACCAGCGTTGCAGTCGCTCGGTCTGGATTTTGGGGTCGTTCATCTTTTCTGGCTCGGTATAGGTCGAGGTCAGTTCGGTAAAGACCCCGCAAAGGCGACCTGGCCCTCGGCTCAGGCGTTGCTCGACCTGGGGCGGGAAGCCGTATTCGGCAGGAGTTGCGCCGGGTGGGGCGTAATAGTCATAGATGGGGGTGGGGGAGCCGACAAAGGCCGTGAAATGAAGATAAGCCCGTTCGCCGGGACTGGCTGCCAGTTGTGCCGCTGCCGTTCGGGTCATCCCACGTATGTCCTGCCGAATATAGCCGCCCCCCTCTAACAGCACCCACAAACTGACCATCACCATACAGGTCATGATCGCCCCGGCTATCACCAGCAAAATCCGCTCCACATTGAGTTTGCGCGGGTTAGGTCGGCTCCGAAATCCCCACCGAAAATTGTTAAAGGCCGACCCAATAATAATAAAGAAGGCGAAGCTACAGGCCATAAAAGCGCGGTCGGCGTAGACCGGCCTGATCTGGCTCAGGCTCCAGGATACGAGCAGGGGAACCGCCCACAAGACCAGCAAAAAGGCCCGTTCGCGTGGTCGGGAAGCCAGTTGCTTATACCCGACGAAGGTCAGCACCACTAGCCCAATCAGCATCCAGGGTTGCTCGATCACCAACAAATTAAAATGTAATGGCCCGTTTACGTGATCGGCCCCGCCCATCGAGGCAAAGCTATCCAGCAATTCAAAAAAGGTGGGGGTGTTAAAAGTAGTGTTGTTTTTGTACTGGTTGAGCAAAGCGGCGAACCAGGGTAGGTAGATTAACCCGACAATCGCCCACAAAATGCCCATCCTGATAAAGCTGCGACGGGTGCGCGAGACCACCAGCAGCACGACCCCCTGGTTCGCCAGTAGCAAGGCGGCAAAATTGTTCAGATAAAGGGTCGGCGCACTGACCAGTACATAAGCTAGATAAACCCAGCGTGGCGGGCGTTCTTCGGTCAATAGCCGCCACAATAGGGCGTAGGAGCAAAGAAAGAGGGTAGCTTGCAAGGTGTACATTCGGACGTTTTGGGCATAGATCACGTGCAGGGAGGAAACCGTAAACAAGCTACAGGCGATCCAGGCCGCTCTTTGTCCGGCTAGTTTGCGGGCCAGCAGGTATAGCGGCAAGAGCGCTGCCAGATCAAAGATAGTCGAGGAGAGCCGGAAAGTCAGTTCGCTTTGCCCGAAGGCGGCTACACCCCGCAGCAAAATGTAATAGAGCGGCGGATGGACATCCAGTTGCGAAACCAGCCGAAGCATTTCGTCGAGCGGCAAGCGGGTCAGGTAGACGCTCCATAGCTCGTCGAACCACAGGCTCGGCTCACCGCTCTTGTAAAGTCGGATCGCCAGACCGATCAACAATAACCCGCCCAGCCCAAGTATTTCCTGCCGATTGAGCCAACCGATTTGCTTTACTTTAATATCCCCGGTCTGGCGCTCTGCTACCTCTGCCATAGATTGCTACCTCGTCGCTTATAGAAGTCGTTATCAGAACTCGCAAAGTCATTATGGAACATACAAGCGCGACTTTATTGTATAACAGGCGGGGCGAATTGCACAAGGAAATAATCGCTCTAATCAAAAAAGCATAGTTGCCAACTCCGAAGAAGTTCGCAACTATGCTTTTCACTTGTTACTAGCTGACCTGAGATAATTCAGCCATCAGGTAAGAATTAGCCCGGCTGAAACCTGAAACCTGATACCTAATACCTGATACCTTACTCTCCAAAGCTCAGGTGTTACTAGCTAATCGTTATTACGAGACAGTGGTGAAGTTAGCGTAGCCAAAGATCGCACTGAACGATTTGCAGTAGACCACCACCGACTTATACTGGCTGATGTCAAGCGAAGCGTCCAGATCATAGTTCAGACTGCCCGATGTCGCCTTCAGCTTGCCGATCTCGAAGCCGCTCTTGATCTGCGTATCCTTCGAGGGGCTGGCCTCTTTGGTCAGGTAGACGTAGAGGTCAGGGCCGTTTGCCGACTTGAAGTTTTCGAGACGTAGCACCAGCTTACCATCCGCCGTCTTACCCAAAATGGCCTTACCCGCAACTGGGTCGGCTCCCTGGTTGTTAAAATCGCCCGTGATAGGGGTACTCGGTTTTGCCATCGCTGCCTCGGTAGTCTTGACCATAGCAGCCTCGGTAGTCTTGACCATTGCGGCCTCGGTAGTCTTAACCATCGCTGCCTCGGTGGTCTTGACCATAGCCGCTTCGGTGGTCTTTGCAACCATAGCCGCCTCAGTCGTCTTTGCAACCATAGCTGCTTCGGTAGTTTTGGCGACCATAGCCGCGTCGGTGGTCTTTGCAGTCATGGCCGCTTCGGTAGTTTTGACCGGAACGGCAGTATTGGTACTATCGCCACAAGCTACCAACACACCAGCTAAGAGCAAACTGAACAGAGCGATTGACCCAAACCTCGATACTTTTCGCATTACAAACTTCTCCTCTTTATTGGTAATAAATAATGTAACTACTCAGTTTACCTATTTTGGGCGACCACAAGGGTCGCCCCTACAACGAATTTTGGGTAGGGGCGACCCTTGTGGTCGCCCGGTATGAGTAGTTACTAAATAATAAACAATCTGGTTGATACCGTTAAGCTGTTACTTTGTAATTACAAATCAAATCGGCTCATCTTGCAGATTTCGCCTTCTCTCTTGGGATCACTATATCGGCAGAAGCTTGCCAGGAGCTTAAAAGACTTACGCAAATATTAACTAATTCTTACAACTGAAAAGAGCGGCGAATTGGGCTTAACCCACTTTTCAAACCTTTCTGATACTCAATTCTAACGACATGCCGATTGACAAGCGGGTCAGGTTGGGGTAAGCTAAGTATACTCAAAACAATGAGTAAAAGCCGATAGGTTTGGCTAATTTTAGAAAAATTGCTGTTTGCGTTTGGCGCAGACAGATAAAAGATAGGTTGCTCTAAGGAGAATTTAAAATGGCGATCAGAATTGAAGAGATCGTAAAGGCGGCAGGCCCGACCCTTTTGACTGTCACCAATGAGGCCCGCACTCAGCTTCAGGAAATCTTGAGCCAGGAGCCGAACCCGAACCTGGCCTTGCGCGTCTTCGTGCAAGGTTCCCGCGCTGCGATGGCCCTCGACGACATCGAACGCGAGGATGATGTGGTGATGAACTTTGACGGTTTGCGCGTGCTGGTTGACGAAGAAAGCGCTCCTTTCCTGTCCGGGGCAACCATCAGTTTCCAGGATAGTTTGATGGATCGCGGCTTCGTGATCGAGAACGCCAATCTGCCCCAGGCCGGTGGCGGTGGCGGGTGCTGTGGTGGAAGCTGCGGCTGTAGCTAATAACTCGCCCGAATAGAAGTGGGAAAATCTAGGGTCGGCCAAAATGGTCGGCCCTTTCCTGATTCGCATTAAACAAGGGATAAACAAGAATGTACCAGTTGACCAAAAGCGTCCAATTCGACGCGGCCCATCAATTGCGGGGCTATCCGGGCAAGTGTGCTAATTTGCATGGTCATACCTATAAGCTGGAAGTCTGTATCGCAGGCGAAAAAGTGGACGAACTTGGCATGCTTTACGACTTCTTTGATATGAAGAAATTGATGCAAGGTGTCATAGAACAGCTAGACCACCAATTCATCAACGATATAATACCCTTTGATGAGATCAATCCGACTGCCGAAAATATGGCCTACCAAATTTATCAGACCCTCAAGCGCCAGTTAGCCGAGCAAAATCCGCGCCTGCGCCTCAAACACGTCCAACTCTGGGAAACCCCGACCTGTAGCGCCCTTTATTTGGAAGAGTAAGGGAAAGGCAGAAGGCAGAATTCAGAGTAATAATGTGGGAGAGCAGGCAGGCTGAGGCTAAGCATCTAATATCTAATATCTGATCTCTAATATCTAATATCTAACACAATGTTACATAAATATTTGGGTAGCGACAATTTTATAACTTATGATGGGCGGCAATTGGCTCCACACTGGATTTATCGGCAGCACGATTTGCTGGGAAATGCTATCGTGAGCTTTCGAGGGCCGTGTGAAGTGAAGCTAACCGAGATGGTGGACATCGAGGATGTTAAAGCGGTTGCGCCAATTTACAGCCCTCAGATGGTGCATTTTATTGCCGAGTTTTTTGATCTTGACCTGGAAAAGACGGTCTATCGGCAACGCCTTTTGATTGTCACCGCTAAAGAATATTTGGAGGAAAAGCTCACTCAGCCTGTGACGCGCCGGGGTGACGACCTCTATCTGGCCCGCCCCCAGGATGGACAGCCCGGCAAACTGAGCGTGTCGATTGCCACTTCCAGCCCGGTCTCGACCCTGATCCATACCGGGTTTAACGTTTTGACCGAAGGCACGCCAGTCTCAACCGTTGGTCTAAACGAACTTGGGATTGACCCAGACGACTTCGCCCAAACTATCCTGACCCGCTACACCGCCGAGGTCGCGGATATTTGGCTGGCCCGCTGCAAAGTCCGAGCGGTGATGTAGGAAGTCAGAATTAAGAATGCAGAATGCAGAATAATGAATGCAGAAAAAAAAGCTTCTACATCAGCAGAAGCTTTCTTAATGCTTAGTCCTTTATTCTGTGTTCTAGATTCTTAATTCTTAATTCTGACCTTCCCCTAATTTGTTATTAATTAAGTCCTGAATTTTTTCGAGCAAAGCCTGGGGGTTGAAAGGCTTGGTATAGTAATTATCGACTCCCAATTCGAGGGTTTGTTCGATGTATTTGGGTTGGGTCTGGGAAGTTAGGGCGATCAAGTGCGGACGATAGCCCCTCACCCATAGCTCCGTCTCCTGCAACTGCTGGAGCATTTCCAACCCGCTCATCATTGGCATGTGCAGATCGAAAATCACGATCTGAGGCTGCTCTTGCAGAATTAATCGCAAGCCCATTCGACCAGTGTAGGCGCGTGAAAGCCGCAGATTTTGCCGACCCATTAAAGAACTGAAGGTCACTTCTAGCAATTCTTGTAAAAAGCCATTACTTTCTACAATTAGAAGTTTGGTTATCTGCAAGGGAAGGGTTATTCTGCCGGTCTTGCCAGGTCGCAAGTCGTGATGAGTATTGAGAAGACCAGAAAGAAAACCAGTTGCCGAAGTTTGCAAAATAGCTTGAGCAGTATTAGACGTTGAGCCGGGAACTAAAGTTTTGTCCATAAGATGACCCTACTATATCTAAATTCCTATCTAATAAACCATACTAATACTTTACCGAATCGTGAGGAATTGGGCAATAGTACCATTTGGTTTTTGGAAGGCTCCAAATTGGCTAGATTTGGTACTGATCTCCTAAAAGCAATATTTATACCAGGATTTAGGAGATCACTTTTTAAGAGTTCTATGAGAAAATAAAAGTAAAACCCAATGTCGATTGACAAGCAAGGGCCGGAGGAATATACTGAAAGGGCCGGTTTTTGCCCGGCTATATTAGAACAATTTGCCGTTCCACTATAGGAATGGCTCCAATTTAGACCTTTTTTAATAGTAAACTATCCGCGAAGTACATGCGGAAAACAAAGGAGTGATAAACAATGGAAGCAACTGTTGTAACCGACAACACTTTTGAAACGCAGGTAATCGAGGCCAGCCGCACCAAGCCAGTGTTGGTAGACTTTTGGGCCACCTGGTGTGGGCCGTGTAAGATGCTTTCGCCGTTAGTCGAGCAACTCGCCGGTGAGCAGTCGGACAAGTTGAGCGTCACCAAGATCGATGTAGATGCCAACAATGCGGTGTCCAGCCGGTTCCAGATCATGAGCATCCCGACCCTGATCCTGTTCAAGGACGGCAAGCCAGTCAAGCAACTGGTCGGTTATATGCCCAAAGATCGCATCCTCTCCCAGATTCAGCAGTACCTCTAAGCTGTTTGGGTTTTAAGAACTAAAACAAAGGGCCGCCAATACTGGCGGCCCTTTGTGCATACTTAAAGTTTGACGTGCCGGGGCGAGACCCGGCTTTTTTCGGCTCTTAAAATAGCCTCGATATTATCGACCGTCGCGTCAAGCTGTCCATCCCGGTTTATAACCATATAGTCAAAGCTGGCGGAAGCCCGCATCTCTTTCTCGTAGGTATCAAGTCGTAGCCGCAGACTATCGGGGTCTTCCGTACCGCGTTTTTTGAGTCGGTCGATCAGTTCCTCAAAGTTGCCGGGCGCGACAAAAATAAAGACGGCATCCGAGACCTTGAGCTTGACGTGGGCCGCACCCTGCACGTCGATCTTTAGTACCACGTCCTCGCCGCGTGCCAGGGCTTCACGCACGCCGCTTTTGGGCGGGCCGTAATAATAGCCGTAGACCGTCGCATTTTCCAATAACTCGCCCTGGTCGATCATGATCTGAAATTCTTCGACAGTTCGGAAATAGTAATGTACGCCCTCGATCTCGTAATCGCGTTTGGGTCGGGTGGTGGCAGTTACGGCGTAATGAAAGGGCAGGCCGCGCTCTTTCATGCGGGCCAGAATCACGTCCTTGCCCACCCCGCTCGGCCCGCTAATAACCACCAGCAAGGGCGGAATTTGCCGCGCCCCCGGTGCCATAATCAATTCCTGTTCATTCATGCTCAGTTTAAGATCGAACCCCCCTCCACCGCGTCAAATATGTACATTTTCGCGTCTAAGCCGGTCTGTTGCCGGTATTCCTCGACTACCTGTTGGCGGAAATTTTCCAGGGCTTTTTCTTCGACTACGTTGACGGTACAGCCGCCAAACCCGCCTCCGGTCATCCGCGCCCCGATCACCCCCGGCAACTGCCAGGCTAATTCTACCAGCAAATTGACCGGCGGGACTGTCACCTCGAAATCGTCGCGCAAGCTTTCGTGCGACTGGCGTAATAACTGTCCGAACTCAGCCAGATCGTTCGGCCCGGCAAAACCACCTTCGAGCAGTTCAACCGCTCTTAGGGTACGCTGATCTTCGGTGATGACGTGACGAGCGCGGCGGGCGGGCGCATCCGGCATCTGGGCCACGACCGCCGCGAATTGGTCAAACGTAAAATCGCGCAGTTGCGAACCTTCCGACATCTGGTAAGCCTGGGCCAAAAAGCGGGCCGCTTCTTCGCATTCGCTCCGGCGCTGGTTGTAGCCGGAAGCATCGTGACGGTGCGGGACGGCGCTATCGACCGCTACTAGCTTCAGGCCTCGCTTTGCAAAACCGAGCGGTACTGCCCGATATTCGAGCGAACGAGTGTCAATTAATAAGGCGCTATCGATCTGGCCGAGGGCCGAGACGAATTGATCCATTATCCCGGTATTTGCGCCTACAAAGCTGTTTTCGGCCCGTTGACAAGCCAGGGCCAGTTGGGGCCGATTTGGTTCTTGCCCGACCAGTCGGAAGAAGGCCAACCCGGTCGCTACTTCTATCGCTGCCGAACTGGACAACCCGGCCCCTTGTGGTACGTTCCCCTCGATCATCATATTTACGGCGGGCAACCCGGCGACATCCAGCAGCCCGCGCTCTTGTAAGGCCCAGGCTACGCCGCGTACATAATTTGACCAGCGCAACGCTTCGGGAGCCTTGTCGATCTGGCCCAACTGGAAGATCGTCTCTTGCTGATATTCGTGCGAAAAGAGGTGTACTTCCCCCGGTGGCGCAGCTTGTCCGGCCCGACCGATGGCTATCAGCACCGTGCGGTTGATCGCTACCGGGAAGACAAAACCGCCGTTATAGTCGGTATGCTCTCCGATCAAGTTGACCCGTCCCGGCGACCGGCTTACAAATTCCGGCTCCTTTCCATACCTGTCCCTAAATGCCTCTTTCAAAACTGCTACTCGCGTCTGCTCGGTAGCTTGTCCATTTTCCGCCATCGCTTCTCCTTCCCTCTGATATAAAGTTTTGTGCCGTCTATTATGCGCTAAAGTCAGCTTTTTTTCAAAATGATTCAGAGGGGAATTTTATAACACAGATGAACATAGGAACGTGTAACACAGATAAACACAGATAGGCCGGATAAACACAGATTAAATATATTTTTTCTTATCTGTGTTCATCCACCTCATTTGTGTTCATCTGTGTTACACGTATCCGTGTTCATCTGTGTTACACCTCTCTTTTCAACCTTTTTCGACTTTCACGCAAAAATGAGTTGATAACATATTGCAAATTTAACCGGTTTAGATTACCCTAATAAGGTAAGTTTGCATGCAAACATTTAGTGATTAGAGGGGATGTGAAGATGGGACTAAAACTTTTTAAGCTGCGTTCGACCTTGCCACTGGTCCTGATTGTGGCGGTAACTTTGCTGTTAACCGCCTGCGACTCTTCTTCGCCGACCAGTCCGCCGCCCTCGCCGACGGCTGTTACCGGCAACCAGGGCAACCTTTCCGGTCAGGTGCCGACCGCCAGTGCCACCGCGATTGCTACCACTCAGGCCACTGCAACCGCTACAACGGCTCCCGGCGCGACAGTTGTAATAGTCACCACTGCGGCGGCTACGACCACCACCGCCTCGGCTACGACTGCCAGCACGGGCGGTATAACGCTGGTTCCGCTCAACTCCAACACGAAAGCTATAACTGTAAACGGCCCGCTAGAGCAGCAATTACGGGCTAATTTGCTGGGCAATAACACCAGCTTTTCGAGCGCCCAATACTTCAGCACCCGCGACAGCCTTGAGAATGTCATTCGCTATTACGATGTAACTCTGGGCAAAAATTACACGAGGGTAGGACGCTCCAACCTGAACAGCCTGGGCGGACAACTCAGCAATGTGCCGATCCCGAACGGGAGTGTCACGGGCTACCGTCGCAACGCCAACGCTCCTGCCGATAGCCTCGCCCCCACTAACGTCTCGGTCGTCAATATCGGGCCGGTCACAGCCAGCTTCTTGAGCCGTCTTCAAACCGCCGCCCCCGACCTTGCCAACCAGCTAACCGTCGGCGACCGCCTGATTATCGTGTTGTACAACGTCCCGCTCGGCCTGGGGTAAATCGATAATCAATTGTTGGAAGTGGAGATTTAGCTATAAAGCTAAGGCTTATATTGCTATCAATGATTGACTATACTGTTATAATTGTGGGGTAAGCTTTTGTTTTAGCTCATCTCCACCACGATCTTATCGGGCCACTTAAGCGAAATATCGGTTTCGTATTAATACCTAAAGAGGAGAACTTAGCGTATGCCTTTACCGCCTAAAATTATAGAGCAACGCATGAGCGGCTTGATGAAGAATATGGAAACAGGAGCGAGTCTTATTACCGACCTAGAGGCTGATATAGCTGTAGGTACGACTATGGATAAGGCTCGCTCTCAACGAAGTCTTGACCAGGTTAATGAGTTACTCGAAAGATGGGGTGTTGAATACTCCAAATTTGAGGTAGATGTTAACGCTACAAAGGCGGTTAACCCAGTAGCAGGCGCTCAATTGGGTGAGCAACTGGCTGTGATGCAAAAGCAGATCGAACTTTCTAATGAACGTGCTGCCGCAATTCAAGCCCAACTTACTGGTGCTGAAAGCCGTATAATCGGGCAGGTACAAACTTCTGAAACTAATATCCGAAAGGATTTGGCGGAAGCCCGTAAAGCCTTGCTAGACAGGTATGACGAGAGCCAGCGCGAGGTACTCTCGAAGATTTTCGAGCGGATGGACAAGGATCAGTTGGATACGCTGGCGGCGATCAACGATAAGTTGGACGATAAGGCACTTAAGGGATCGGTGGTTGAGGCTGATTATCGTGAAGTGACCGAGGCGTTGACCGTTATAGAGCAAGCACCTGAAGTACCGGCGGAGATCAAGCAGGAAATCGTAAAGGTCAAACAGGCCGCCGAAGCCGAGAAGTCGGATAATGGGGTGAAGTCCGGTCTGAAACTAGCTTTGCCGATCATTCCCGGTCTTTTAGATATATCCGCCGATACCGGCAATTTGAAGGATGCCAGCTTCAATGTCAATCTGGGCATAATCAAGGGTGAACTCAAGGTCAGTGATGCTGTTAATGCGGCGGCTAAGACCCTAAACCTTGTCTGGAATAAGTTCAAAAGTATGTCCAAACCGGCAGCTACTGCTTAATATAATAAGGAGTGCTAGAAACGGGGTAGCCTATAAAGCTACCCTCTTTTTATCCCTAAATATTGCCGTATGATAGCGGCGGGCTGGCACAACTATTGCCCATTTTGCGATAGAATTAGCAGATGAGAAAGTAATAGGGCTAACCAGACCAGGAGAGGAGTTTTTGAGGATGGCTGATCTGAACGATGCACGGGTGGCGCAAAACCCCGGCCTGACCGCCACTTTCAACGATTTGAAGGTTTTGCACGACGTATGTGTGACGTGCGTGCGTTGCGAACTAGCGAAGACCCGCACCCAGGTTGTCTTTGGGGATGGGCCGTACTTACCGCCGGGTCAGATCGGGATAATGATTGTAGGGGAAGCACCGGGCGAGGATGAAGATAAGCAGGGCAAGCCTTTTGTGGGGCGGAGCGGGCGTTTGCTCGATAGTATGCTCAAGCAGGCGGGGCTGGAACGGAGCCAGTTGTGGGTCTCCAATACGAACAAATGCCGCCCGGTGTTGATCGAGGCAGGTAAATATAAGAACCGCGCCCCGACCCCGGCAGAGCAAAAGGCTTGCGAAATCTGGTGGCACAACGAAATAGAGCTTCTAAAACCTCAAATTGTGCTGTGTTTGGGTGCGACCGCCGCCAAGAAATTGCTCGAAAACAAGAATTTCCAGATCACCAAAGAGCGTGGCAGATGGATGCCCGGCCCTCAAGATACCGAGCTAATGGTTACGTTCCACCCTTCTTATGTCTTGCGGCAGATTGGGGCCAGCCTGACCGAGGTCAGGGACACCGTCGTAGAGGACTTGCAGCGGGTTAAGGCCCGGTTAGAAGCGTTGCGGGCCGGAACCGCTGCGCCCCAGTCCTGGCAAAAACCGATCCCGCCCGATGATAACGGGCAGCTTTCGATGTTCTAATTCTTTGCGGAACAAAGATAAAATAAAGGTAACTACACAGTTGTGTCACCCTGAGCCGCAGCGAAGGGTCTAGATTCTTCGGCGGGAGACTATCTTTGGCAAAATTCAGGCAATCCCCCGCCTCAGAATGACATAGCCTGAGTAGTTACAAATAAAGATAGTTAAAGAGCTTTCAAATTAGAGCCTCTTTGCCTTATAATGGAGCAGTCGATCCAGGTGCAAGCAAGGAGGATAGAGCATGCCCCGATCCCGGTATCTTCGATTAGTTTTGGTTATGGTAAGCGCGATGGCGTTGTTGTTGACCGCCTGCGGTAGTAGCAACGAGCAGGTGCTGGTTCTTAATACGCCCAGCCCTGCGCCACCGACCGCCACTGCCGCCCCGACCAGTCCGCCAACGGTTGCCGTGCCGCCCGCGCCGACGGCATCGTCATTTGGCAGGGCGACTGCCGCGCCCGCTACGACGAGCGCCGCCCGTCCTACTCCCACCAGGGCTGCCCTTCCTACCAGAACTCCCGCTGCGACCCCGACCCCGGTGGCACCTTCGCCTTTGCCGAACGGTTTGAAATTAAAATATTCTACGCCCGCCTTGCCCGGTCATTCTAATTTGATCGAGGCGTTGGCGTTCAGTCCTGATGGCAAGACCCTGGCGAGTGGCGACCACGATGGTGTGGTCAAGTTCTGGGAGGTCGGGAGTGGCAAACTGCTTAACACGATTTATATTCGCTCCGGCCCGGTTTATTCGGTCGCTTACAGCCCCGACGGTAAAATTTTGGCGGCGGGGAGTTTCGACCGCACGATCAAGCTCTGGGATACTGCTACCTATAAGTTGGTCAGCAAGTTGGAAGGCCATAATGCCGAAATTAGCTCGGTCGCCTTCAGCCCGGATGGTAAGAGCCTCGCCAGTGGCAGCAAAGATACGACGGTCAAAATTTGGGAGGTGGCGACTGCCAAAGAAGTAAGGACTTTTCAGGGCCACACCGACGTGGTCGCCTCGATAGCCTTTAGCCCGGACGGTAAGACTTTGGTCAGCAGCAGTGGCGATTTGACCCTCAAAACCTGGGAAGTGGCGACTGGCAAGGAATTGAACACCTTCAAGGGTCATACGCGCTGGATTGGCTGGGTTGCCTTTAGCCCCGACAACAAGACTATCGCCAGTGGTAGCGCCGATAATACCGTGCGGTTGTGGGAAGCCGCAAGTGGCAAGGAACTTTTCAACCTGTCGGGCCATTCCAGCACCGCCAATTCGGTCGCCTTTAGCCCCGATGGTAAGACTCTCTTGAGCGGCAGCAAAGATAAGACCATGAAGTTATGGGAAGTAGCGAGCGGCAAGTTACTCGGCACGCTCAACGCCAATCCCGGTGGGGTCTACGTCGCAATTTACAGCCCGGACGGGAAGCTGATCGCCAGTGGTAGTGGCGAGAACGACAACTCGATCCAGCTTTGGGACGTTTCGGGTGGCCCCGGCAAGCTTCAAACCACTCTGCCCGGTCATAGCAGTGCGGTCAATTCGGTCGTGGTTAGTTCCGACAACAAGACGGTGGCGACTACCAATCTTAATGAGGTGAAATTGTGGACGGCTGCCGACGGCAAACCGCTTGCCAACCTCAAGGGCCATACTGATCTAATCCGGGCGCTGGCTTTTAGCCCGAATGGTCAGACCCTCGCCAGTGGCAGCGATGATGACAAGATCAAGTTGTGGGACGTTTCGAGCGGCAAAGAATTGATAACCCTCAAAGGGCATACCGACCCGCCTTACTTGCTGGCCTTCAACCCGGACGGTCAAACGCTCCTTAGCGTAAGCTACGATAAGACGATTCGGTTGTGGGATGCTTCCGCTTCTAGCGACAGCGAACTTGCCATGACCCAGTTTAACGGAACCTTCTTTATCCGAATAGCCTTTAGCCCGGACGGTAGTTTGCTGGCCTTTTCGACCTATCAGGATGCGATCATTCGGCTAATCGATATATCGAGTGGCACGCAGGTCCTGACTTTTCAGGGTCACACCGAGCCAATTTACGCCCTGGCCTTCAGCCCGGACGGTAAGACCCTCGCCAGTGGCAGCCTCGATAAAACGATCAAGCTTTGGAATCTGGCGGATGGCAAGGAAGCGGCTACTTTTAAGGGTCACGCCGGGACGGTCTTCTGGCTAAATTTCCGGCCCGATGGCAAAGCCCTTTACAGTGCCGATAGCGAAGATACTATCAAGTTGTGGGACGTAGCAGGCCAGCGCGAAGTCGCCAGCACCCAACCGGGTCAACTGCCCGGTCTGCTTTCGGTAGCGATGACCCCGGACGGCAAGACGATTATAAGCGGTCATCTCGATTCTTCTCTCAAGGCGTGGGAAGTGATTACGCCCTGAGCCCGGGCTAGAAACACAAAGCGGTTATGATGCATAGGTTTAAGCAGGGTTATAAAGGGTTAATGGTGTTTGGCTGGCTGGCAGTTTTTTTGCTGACAGGTTGCGGCGATAGCGAAAAAGTCCTTAGCCTGGCGGCTACCACTCAGGCGGCGAATCCAACCGCCACTCTACCCGCTCCGACTGTCCTCCCGACTGCTACGCCGGTCAAAGTTACTCAGGCTCCTGTTACGACTCTCAAACCGGCCCTGACTTTGGCCCCGACCGTTACGCCCCGTATAGTAGCCAGCGCCACCCCGACTGCGACGGTCAAAGTTTCGACTCGAACGGCCTATTACGATATACAGGGGACGACCGCCGAACAGCTTGGCACTCAGCTTTACCAGCAAGGGCCACTTGATGTTGGTGGGAAGCGATTTGCGGGCAAGACCGACGGTTCGCTCGGTTGGTCTTATAGCTATTCCAAACCAGGCGGCAAATGCGCTCTGGTTACGGCCAATATCGAGCTAGAAGTGGTTTTCAGCCTGCCACGCTGGGACATCCCGCCCAACACACCGCCCGAACTGGTCGATAAGTGGAACAAATTTAGTGCCGCCCTCCAAACCCACGAGAACGGCCACCGCGATATTTTTACCACTAAAAGCTACGAGTTTGCCGAGAATGTCAAAGCTTTACCCGTTTTCGCCACTTGCGATGAGCTTAACCGGGCCATCACGCTTGCCGGGCAGCGGATGGTAGATGAGTCCCAGCGTCAAAATATCGAATATGACGACCGCACCGAACACGGCAAAACCCAGGGCGCGGTCTTTCCTTGAAGCCTTTAGGTTGCTTGTAGGGGCGACCCTGGTGGTCGTCCAATGTGGTCCAAACCGGGCGACCACCAGGGTCGCCCCTACGGGGATCGGTTCTAAGCCAGGCGTACTTCCTCGCTCAAAGGATACCTTTCTTCTAAATCGCGCAACTGTTCGGGCGAGAGGGTCTGACAGGCCAGTTCGAGTTGAACGAGGTTGGTATGAAAGGTCGCGCCGCCACCCATATCGGCTTCGGCATCGCTGGTCAGGGCGTTGCAGTTCCAACCTTGCGGGCTGTAGCGTTGCCACCACAAACTGAGGTGACATGCCACCCCTGCCGCCACACTGTCTTTGATTTCGGCTACAAAGTAGGCTTCGCCGCGCTCGTTCCAGGCCCGTACCCAATCGCCGGGCTGGATACCTCTTTCACGCGCATCGACCTCGTTTAGCTCGATAGCCGGGCGTTGTTGTTTGCGGATCATGGTCGGCATATCGGCAAACGAGCTATTCAAGAAGTGGTGTGCGGCAGGCGTGACCAGCCGAAGCGGGTATTTCTCGAACAGTTCGGGCGAACCGTCGGCACTCTCGGCGGCGGGGTTATGGGTCGGGAGCGGGTCGTGACCGGCCCGTAGCATGCTTTCGGAATAAAATTCTATTTTGCCGCTAGGGGTCGGGTACTTGCCACCTGCGAAAGGCATAAAGGGTCGCGGCACGTTTAGGCGCACAAAAGTCTCTTTTTGTAGTCGTTCGTAGGTGATACCCTGCAAAGCCGGGTGGTTGCTATCGAGGGCTTGCCGGATCATATCCTCGTCGGTGTCGGCGAAGGCCGGGTCGTCAAAGCCCATTTCAGCCGCCAGACGGCGGAAAACCTCGGTATTGGGTAACACTTCGGCGAGGGGTGGGATCGCTGGTTCGCTTAACTGGACATAAAGATGGCCGTAAGCGGCGTGCAAATCGAGACATTCAAAGGTGGTTGGGGCGGGCAGCAAAATATCGGCATAACGGGCCGTATCGGTCATTACCTGCTCGTGGACGACCGTAAAAAGGTCTTCGCGTTCGAGTCCGGCGATCACCTTGCGGCTATTGGGCGCGACCACTGCCGGGTTGCAGTTGTAGACGAAGAGGGCCTTGACAGGCGGTTCCTTATATTCCAGCAGGGCCTCACCCAGCTTTATCATATTGATGGTACGTGGAAGCTTGTCGTGTCGCCTCAGGAAATAGGGCTTTTCGAGGGCGACCTTGTTGGTCGGAAAAGATGCGCCGGTACTGAGCAATGCCCCGCCCCCGACCTCGGCCCAGGCTCCTACCAGAGCGGGCAGGCACGCCACTGTCCTTATCATCATCCCGCCGTTAGTATGGCGGTTCATGCCGTAAGAGAGGCGGATAAAGCTAGGGCGGGTCGTGGCGTAGAGCCGGGCAAAATCGCGTATCTGGTCGGCTGGTACGCCCGTAATCTGCTCGGCCCG
This sequence comes from Chloroflexia bacterium, assembly GCA_038210655.1. GTDB lineage: Bacteria > Chloroflexota > Chloroflexia > Chloroheliales > Chloroheliaceae > 54-19. Next base: position 10,120 of record JBBQWM010000054.1, on the reverse strand, counting down.
TTCGGGCGGGTATTCGGCGGCCCGCTCCGCCAGTAGTTCAAAGCCGATAGTATTCTCGGCGATAAATTGTTGGTCGTGCAACCCTTCGCTGATGATAACCTGCATCATCGAGAGGGCCAGGGCCGCATCCGTGCCAGGGTAGGGCTGGATAAACAGGTCGGATTGGTCGGCAGTCTTGGAGCGGTGCGGATCGACCGTCACCAATTTGGCCCCGCGCTTCTTGGCCTCGTTGATAAAAGGCATCATGTGAACATTGGTCGAGACCGGGTTGGTTCCCCAGGCAATAATCAGTTTGGCGTTGACGATGCTTTCCGGGTCAGTCCCAAGCGATGCGCCCATCGTATAGCCGTAGCCGACTTTCCCGGCGGTCGAGCAGATCGTGCGATCCAGGAGCGACGCGCCCAGGTAATTAAAAAAACGACGATCCATCGAAGCATAACTCAATAGCCCCATCGTCCCGGCATAGCTGTAAGGCAAAATCGCCTCGGCCCCGTACTCGGTGCTGATCGTTTTGAAGCGCTCGGCAATCGTCTCTAATGCCTCATCCCAGCTAATCCGCTCGAATTCGCCAGTCCCTTTTGGCCCAACCCGCCGCATAGGGTACTTTACCCGTAGCGGACTGTAGAGCCGTTCCAGATAATAATTGGTTTTGATACACAAAAAGCCCTGGGTAAAGGGGTGATCGGCATCGCCCGTCACCTTCGTCACCCGCCCGTCCTCGACCGTAACGGACATACAGCAGGTGTCGGGGCAATCGTGGGGGCAGATCACTTTTTTGGTTTGGATATTTATTATCGGGCGATCAGGGGCTATCGTCATATTCCGCTCCTCTAAAATTAACAGGGATAGACAGGAGTCACAGGATTAAATAAACTACCGATCCCTGCTGAATTGGTTAATTTGATTGGCCCACCTGTGCTTTGCATACCGTGTTTCATTTTAATTACAAGGTAACAAAGCCATAGATTACCCTATTATAATACACCCCCGGTAGATTTAGACTCCGCCAAAAGGCGTAAAAGCGGTATGACCTGAATTACTTGTAGGGGGAAGCTTCTGATTGGGTTTGGTCTTGCTCGACCGCGCTCCAAAAGTCGGCATGGGGAATACCGCCACTAGTTGTGATCTCGTTTCTTGCTTCGCTCAAGAGAGCTTGAAAGCGGCTTGAATAAGCCAGGGCCAAATCTTCCAGGTCGTTATCGTCTGTCATTGGCAACAGCACGTAGACTGGCTTCCCGCGCGACCGATGCAATTTTCATAACTGGATTTCCTCCCCACCGACAATCAGATAATCTGAACAATTATACCGCGATTTACTTCCCATTGGGAGCGAACGAGATAAAGATCAAATTTGATTTTGGGTCTTTGTAGGCCAATTTGAAATCCCAACCGTCCAACTTTTGGCCTTCCAGCACCAGGGCGGTGGAGAGTGCTTCACGCAGGGCGGCAGGGTTGGTCAGGGCTGTCGGGGGTAGCTTTAAGTAGACCAGCGAGGCGAAGGAGCGGAAGCCTCGGCGGTAGGCCAGATCGAGCAGTTCGCCCCGCTTTTTGGCCTCGAAGCCTTCTTTATCGAGGGCAAAGCCTAGCCCACTCATAGCCGGAAGGTTGGTCGAGTAGGCGATCACGCCATCATCGAATTCTAGAAAGCCGCCCGTAACAACCGGCTTCAAGTCCTGGGTAATTCTGGCTCGCTCCGCCCAGAGATAGGCGAAATCCTCGTTGTAGGACGTGGTTCTTTTTTGGTCGGCGAAAGCGTTGGCGTTAATCAGTACAATCCCCAGGCAGACCAACATAGGCCAATATTTGAGCCTGACCGAGAATAGATTTTTCGAGACGACTAACCTTTGCAGATAAACGATCAGCAGTAGATTGAAAACAAAAATGTTGAGTGGAAAGTACCAGTGGCCCTGATGCCAGAGCGGAACCAGCACAAAATTATAGAGGCTCTTGAGGACAGCATACAGGCTAAAGAACCACAGGACGGTCGGGACATAAGCGGCCTGGGTCTGCTCTGACGATGACGGCCAGAGCTTTCGCCCACGTGTGAAGTAGACCAGGGCCAGGGCGGCCACCCCACCCGGAATACAAATCTGGAGCGCCCGCCAGGTTTCGCTTTCCCAGACAAAGGATTGCGAAGGGTCGTTGGGAATCTGAAGCAACGGTATAAAGCTACCAATTAGCGAACGTAAATTATCCGTGACGGCTAACCCGGCTTTGGCTACTCCGCTCAAGGGCAGGGCGCTACCGACCGTCGCCAGGTTGTAGAGCAAATAGCCACTAAAGACCACTGTCGGGAAGGCCACCGCGGCCAGCAGATGCTTGACCCGTTCGGCCCAGTTTGCGGCGGAAAAGGCCACCAGCAGCAAAAACGGCCCAAAGATAAAAATGTCGTCCAGTCGGCTAAAGGCCAGAGCAGTCAGCAGGGCCGAAGTCGCCAGGATCGCCGGATATGAGCGGCGGGCCAGCCAATTCAAATTGACCAACCCATAGCCCAACAGCCCAAAAAAGAAGATCGAAAAGGGCGACTCCATCCCATTGATATACGACCAGGGCGCGGAGTACTGGCGGTCTACGTTGGAGAAAAGTAAATAGTACGGCCCCGGTAAAGTCGCCAGCAAAGTCAGGGCCGGGCTACCGGTCAGTCGTAGCAGCGCCAGCCCAAACAGGCCCGTGCCGATGGCGACCAAAACGAGGCTCGAAAAGAAAGTAAAGAGAATTTGATTATCCTGATTGTCGCCCAGGTTGAGCCACTTGAAAGCCCCGGTCAGGTAATATTGCCAGAGCGGATGAAAGCCGTTGGTTGCCCGTGAGCCGTCGAAGGTGTAAAAGCCGGTATTGGCGGAGCGGTCGGCTACACCCAAATAATAAAAAGCGTCGGCGGCGAAATATTTGAAAGCGGCGTTCTTGCCCTGAGTGAGCCACGATAGCAAGGCCGGATAAGCCGTCAGGCCCGCCACCAGCCCAAAGAACAGCGCGGTTTTGATGGTGGACGTGGTGGTCTGGGTCGGAGCTAGGCTTATCTTCGATTTTGGGCCTATTTCGGCTTTGTCCAGGCTTTTTAACATCTTATTTTACCACCGGGCGCAGAAGTAATCCACGCCGCCGGAATACATAAAGCTCTTTCTGACCAAAAACCTTTATGTCATAGACTTCGAGCGTTTCATAGTTTTGCTTGAGCCAATCGGAATTCAAGGTTTCGGGGTGCAGGTGGTTGTTGTAGACCACGATAAAGGCCGGGCGCGTCGCTGCCAACGCTTCTAACTCCGGGCGATTAACCGCTTCGGGTGTAATGAGTCCCGCTAGATCATACATCTGACATTTGCAAAAATAGCCGAGCGTGCCAATTTCATTGGCAGCAACCTGTTCGCCCGGTGCGACCTGGGGAACGAGCAAGCGAAGGGCGATGTCTCGGTATAGTCCTGTTCGACTCAGGTTTTCTTCGATCAGACTTTGTTTGTTGGTGAAGTTGAGGATTGTTAATAGCCCGGTTGCTAGTAGTGCTAACACGATAAAAGCGATTTGGATCAGTTCTCGCCGAGGATTAATTGCAAATAATTTGCTGAGGCTTGCCAGACCAATCAATGCAGCCAGAAAATAGAATGGTAGCAGGGGCGTATAGTACCAGGGGAAAAAGTGAAACGCACCCCGTGAAATAAAAACAACGCAGTAGAGTACCCACCAAACCAGTAGCAGCCTTACTCCCGCGTAACGTTTCTCTCGAATAATAGCATAAATGCCGATAGCTGCCAGGATAGTCAGAGCCGGCTTGATCGTTTGGTTGAGGAAGATTAGAAGTTGTACAAGGCTTTGGGTGGGGGTTTCGGTCACGGTCGAGGCTTTGGCGATCAGCGATTGTGAGATGGGGCTGCCAAAATAGAATAGGGCAAAGGCTGACCAAATTAATGGTAATGGCAGCAAAGCCAGCCCCATCCGCCAGGGTATCCGACGCTCCCGTAGCAGATAATGACCAAACAACACGGCACACATAATCAAAGCGTCGGGCCGGGTCAGGATCATCAAGCCCATTGTCAGTCCGGCCCAGCCGAAATCGCGTCGCAGATAGAGATAAAAGGAGCCTAAGAGTAGGGCGATATAAAGCGAGGTTTCCATCCCCGAATTGGAGTAGGTGATGTAATCGGGCCAGAGCGCCACCAGCGCCCCCGCCGCAAGGCCCAGCCCGGTCAGGTTCAGCTTGCGACCGATCCCGTAGAGCAAGCCAATCGTGACCCAGTCACATAGCAAACTCGTCCACAAACTCGCGCCTTCAAACGAGAAGCCAACGCGATAAAGCAAACTGAGCCAGAGGGTAAAGAGGGGGGTAGTCGTTCCCAAAATGTGCCGACCGTCGGGATTGTAAACCAGTCCGGCCCCGTCCGCCAGATTTTGGGCATAACGAAAGGTAATATAAGCATCGTCGATCACAAAGCTGCCGTACCACAACCGGGCCAGCAACGCCGCGACCAAAATCGAACCGAGGGCTACCCGGTATCTGCGCGGGATCAAAAAATCCGTCTCGCTCTGGCTTTCCTGGGCCAAAGGCTGAGAAAGGTTAAGCTGTTCAAGCATAGCTCTTTGTGGCGGTTCCAATCAGACCTGCTTTTGTTGTACCGTAAATAGACTGTCTGCCTGATTATAACCCAAAAACCTTACAAAAAGCCTTACTTTTAAAGGATGAGGGATGAAGGATGAGGGATGAAAAATGCAGAAGGCAGAAGGCAGAATAGAAAAGCTGCTCGTTCAATCGTAAATCCTTTCATCCCTCATCCTTGTCCTTGTGAACCAGTTGCCAGCCGAGATGTCCGAGCAGTACTTCGTAGGGGGTTCCGGCTAGTTCGGGGTGATACTCGAACCAGTTATAATTAGGCTAGTTTCTTCCAGCGTTCGGCGAGGGCGGTTGCGCCTGGCCCTTCTAGCTGAGAGAGGGCGGCGGGTCGATGGGCCAGGGCCATTGCAATGGCCTCTGCCGGGCCACTCAACTTCAAGCCCTCCCCGATTTGCCAATCCAGGTCGGTAGCGACGAATTGTGTCCCAGCATATCGTTTGAGAGCCACTTTTTGCAGCGTTCCTAGCACCAGTCGCATCCGTTCAGGGTCTTGTCGTCGTTGACGTTCCGGCCCTAGCACCCACCGAATGTCTTGCTGATGTACCCAATTATCATAGAGAAAGAGGGTTGGAGCCAGCTTTGTGATCCAGATTGGTCGGATCGCTTTTTCAAGTTCGCTGGTCAAAGCCTGAGTGGTTAAGGCTTTGCGGTTGTCCGCCATTTTTTGATTAGCCTTGTCCAGGCCGCCGCTCGTAAAGTAGAGCAGCAAGTCCGACTGACTACCGACAATGTGGGCTACCACATCACGCACCCGCCAACCTATGCAAAGGCTTGCTTTGTCCCATTCTTCCGGGGTCAGGCTGCGGCACAACTCGACCAGTTCGCGCCGTTCGGCGATCAGCTGATCCAATATGGTTTGCCGGGTCGGTTTCGCCACTTTCTCGGTAGTACTCATAAAAACGCTCCTTCCGATTTCTCGTTTGCCTTATAATGTAGTTCGAGAGGGATTGAATATAGGTAAATTATAGCACGGACGGTGGAAGTGAGCTTGCCGGGTAGCCGAAACCAGGCAAGGATAATAAAGAATAATATTTGAAACCCGACTCCGGCTACATCTACCAATATAAAGTCGGGTAGGGTAAAATATTAGCAGGGAATCCTATATTTTTGACCAGATAGGAGCGATGGGCGGTTGACAAAGGCTTTGCGACCTTCCTACAATAGACTGGCTTCAGCTTGACTTCCTAGAGATTATTTTCAGCTTGAGAAGTTACCCGGTTTGTAAAAGCTAAGAATAGTAGAAGGCAATCATACCCGATGAGTAATCCAAATTATCCTAAACAAAGCGGCTATACCCAGCCCACCCGCTCCAAACCAGGGCCGAACCAGACCGCCGCCCCGGTCTATCGCTATACTCAACAATTTTTGCAAGAAGGCTCCCAAAGCCGGTTGGCGACCTGGGGGCCGCGCCTTTCGGCCTTTTTGATTGATTTCGTGCTGGTCAGTATCCCTTTTAATGTGCTTGGCAACTTGATCTGGATTCAACGTGCCATCGTGCCAAGCGGCACTAACACCGATAGTACCAACACAGACGTGACAACTATCGGGCTTACCTACGAATTTCACAATCTGTTGTGGGGGTTGGTTTTTGGCCTGTATGTCCTGCTCGCGACCCGCATTTGGGGTGCGACAGTTGGCAACCGAATGCTCAATTTAGAGGTGGTCAACGCTGATGGCGCACCGCTTAGTCGGTTGCTGCTCTTTTTGCGGGCCAGCCTGGTTTGCTATGCGGTGGTCAGTTCGTTTATCGTCTGGTGGGGGGCGGTCTTGCCTTTGAAGTTCGATGTGTTGTTAAGTTGGAACGCTATTTTTATACCCGGCTTCTTTTTGGGTCTGGGTTTTTTCCTGGTTTTGTTCGATCCACACAAGCAAACTTTAATAGATAAATTCTTCAAATCTCAGGTAGTGATCGACGATTTGAGTCGGATTTAGGAAATAGAGATTAGCCATCAGGAATTAGAAATTAGCTTTTTAGAAAGGAAACATTTTAATGCTGGAAGCGGATTTGAGAGGGGAGATAAAGCGGCGCGAGACCGCAATGGTCGCGCTAAGGCGGGAATTGCATCGCCACCCGGAGTTGTCGTTTCAGGAGGAGCGTACCGCCGCCTTGATCGCCGAGCGGTTGAATACCATGGGCTTGGACGAAGTGCGGCCCAATGTAGGCGGCTATGGCGTGGTAGCAACGTTGCGGGGCGGACGACCAGGTAAGACCGTGCTGGTGCGGGCCGATATGGACGGCTTGCCGATCCAGGAGCAGAACGAGGTCGAGTATCGTTCGCAAAACCCTGCTGCGATGCACGCTTGCGGCCATGATGGGCATGTCACGATTGGGCTGACGCTGGCGGAAGTGCTGGCAACCCGGCGCGACGAATTGCCCGGTACGGTCAAATTTGCTTTCCAGCCTGCCGAAGAACGGGGCGGCGGCGCGACGGCCATGATAAAGGACGGTGTGTTAACCGGGCCAGAAGTCGATGCCGTAGTCGGTTTGCATCTCTGGAACAATCTGCCGGTCGGTCAGATCGGGATCACCAACGGCCCGATCTTCGCCAACGCCGACGGCTTTGAGATGACAGTGCGCGGCAAAGGCGGTCATGGGGCATTGCCGCATCAAACCGTCGATGCCCTGATGGTAGCGGCTGAAATTGTGGTCGCCTTGCAAACGCTGGTTAGCCGCGAGAGTACGCCCATGCTCCCGGCAGTCGTTACAGTCGGTAGCTTTCATTCTGGCAGCGCCTTTAACATCATCAATGAGGAAGCCAAAATTTCGGGGACTTTTCGGACTGTCACGCCGGAAACCCGCGAATACCTGACCCGCCGTATCCGCGAACTCAGCGAAGGGGTCGCCGGGGCAATGCGGGCTACTATAGACCTTGCTTTCAAGATTGGTGTACCGGCAGTGATTAACAACCCGGCAGTCGCCACCGTTGTGCGGCAGGCTGGCGCGGACGTACTGGGAGCCGACAACGTTTTGACGGTCGAGCCTGTTACGATAGCGGATGATATGTCGGAATTTTTGCTGGCAAAGCCGGGCTGCTACTTTTTGATGGGGTCGGCTAATGCGGCGCGTGGTCTCGATTGGCCTCATCATCATCCGCGCTTCGATTTCGACGAAAGCTGTATGGCTCCGGCAGCCGAAATTTTGGGCCGGGCGGTACTTTCGTTGGCACAACAATAAAGGGTTGGGTAATTGGATAAGTTGAGATTAGGGGGTAAATGGTGGGCGATACTGGGTTCGAACCAGTGACCTCACGGATGTGAACCGTGCGCTCTAACCAACTGAGCTAATCGCCCCAGTGCTTTAGTAAATCGGATTATAGCACGCACCGGGCCGCTTCGCAACTCTTTTCCAGCTTAAAATCCGTCTAAAACCGAAGTGTTAGATAAGCTGCTCGTAATGACTCAGGAGACCGGGTTTATCGCTAAAATGCTGGGCTTGAAATAGTAAAAGCTCATCGCGCCATTCGGGTGAGGCTAGGGCCGCATCCAATTTCTCGCGGCTTTCCCATCTGGAGATCATGGTGTACTCGCTCTGACCCGGTTGTTCGTCGGCGCTTTCCTCGGCGTAACGTCGAGAGAATTCGACCCGTAGACAACCCGGTTGGGATGCTACCATTGGTAGACCTACTTGCTGCTGAAATTCTTCAAAGCTGGGGGCCTTTTCCAAATCGACCCGGTAAATCCAGATTCTTATGACCATTTTCTTATTCCTTTTCTGCTAGATCTTGTACAAAAGGGCCAAAATCTCCTATTGTACTCGGTTTGGATTATACTACTGATCTGCCTGCCAGACCAATTTGTGCTAGATACCTAGCCTACTTTGCCTGTTACGTGCCTTGCAATATATTTATAGCTGTACTTACCAAAGTTATCCAGACCTGTCCACAAAAAGTGGATAACTTTTTGGATTGGGCGACTCATCTTGGGTTTCTGCCTGCCACTTTTAACGCATCAGAGGCTCTACAGGCTCAAAAAAATTTTGGTAAGCTGCCAACAGACAGGCAAGGCGCGATGCTTTATGTTATAATTCAAAGCCAAGCACTGGCTTACAGAGAAGAAAAACACCCTGGCAGTTAATAAATTGGGCTATTTATTAAGGTAAAACGAGCCTGTTAGCTACCCGTAAAAGTGGGCCTGGGTTGGGACTAACATTTGACATAATAAAGGAGCGCAGCAGTTATGAAGGTAAGTTGCCAGCAAGAACAACTTGCAAAAGGACTTTCGATTGTCGGGCGGGCAGTCTCAACCAAAACGACCTTGCCGGTGCTTAATAATATTTTGCTTGCTACCGATACGACCGGCGAAGGCGCTCGCTTGAAATTGGCGGCGACTAACCTCGAAATCTCGATTACGGTTTGGGTTCCGGCTCAGGTGCTGGAAGAAGGCGAAGTGACCGTCCCGTCCCGCCTTCTGACCGAATTTGTCAGCAGCCTGGCGGGGCAGGGCAAGGAAAGTCAGGTCCAACTTAACCTGGATGTACCGACCCTCACTCTGCACGTCAAGGGCGGACGCAACGATGCCAATATCAAGGGTATCGCTTCGGAGGATTTCCCTAGCCTGCCTTCGATCACAAACGCTGCTAACTATGTCACAATGGAATCGAGTGTATTAAAAGAAGCGATCAGCCAGGTGGTTTTTGCCGCTTCCACTGACGAGACCCGCCCGGTGCTGACCGGTATCTTCGCCAAGTTTGAGGGCGATAAAGTGACGCTGGCGGCGGCGGATAGCTTCCGACTGGCGGTGCGAGTCGCGCCGTTAGCCAGTGAAGCAGCCAATGCTTTTAGTGTGTTGCTTCCGTCCCGCGCAATGGTCGAAATAGGCCGGATTATCGCCGACGATGATAGTCTGGTTGAGATCAGCGTGACAGCTAACAAGAGCCAGGCCCTTTTCAAGACCGACACGGTTCATTTTACCAGCAGCCTGCTGGAAGGCAATTTCCCCAGCTACCAGCAAATTATTCCCAAATCCTACTCGACGCGGGCCGTACTTGAGACTGGCGCGTTGGGTCAGGCGGTCAAGATGGCCTCGATTTTTGCCAAAGATAGCGGTGGTAATATCGTGCGGCTGTCGATTGTCCCCGGCGAAGATATTACGCCCGGCAGTCTGCTTTTGACCGCTAACGCCGCCGAAGTTGGCGACAACCGCAGCGAGATTGACGCTTCGGTAGACGGTCAGAACGCCCAGATTGCTTTTAACGCCAAGTATATGAGCGACGTTCTAAACGCGATCAATACCGGGCAGGTTGCCATCGAACTGCAAACTCCCAGCAATCCCGGTGTTATCAAGCCGGTCGGCAGGGACGATTATGTCCATGTTATCATGCCGATGCACCTCGCGCCACGCTAAGAACCGCTCTTTGTAGGGGCGACCATAAAGGTCGCCCATAGCCGTCAATTTATAAATAACATAGTATAAGCCAATTATGAGTATAACTAGCACAGGCTCAAAACTAAATACCGTTGCATTGTTTCAGTCTCTTACCAGAACTTACTGATTTAAGCCTTTGAACTCAATTGCTTT
>JBBQWM010000053.1:0-39526 GCA_038210655.1 Chloroflexia bacterium | reverse complement strand
AGACCTGCTAAAAAATACCAGCCTGCTTCGCGGATTAACTTGACCAGGGCTGTTAATAGCCTGGAGGTAGGCGGTAAATTGTTTTCAGATGCTCTAAAGGTTTGATGTTCAGTTTTCATTTTCTTGTCTTCTTCTTACACTTTTCAAAAGTTCACCTTTGTTGGTCTATCGCATAATCAGTACCACGCTTAATTCGTTTACAGTCCATCTTCGCGGGTGCGCGTCAATTTTTTGCAAAGTTAATATGTTTGAGTGATTTGGAGCGAAGTTTTCACAGTCTCCTGCTTTACTGTTTGAAGCCGTGCAAAAATTTGACGCGCACCGATCTTTCGCTACCGAATTGCGTTATAAGACCCACCCATTTTCCGATTAGCCGTCCAAATCTAAAACCATTATTTTTAGAGAGCCTTTTGAAGCTTGTAAATAGCTAATTTATGGACTATAATACGCCACGAAAAAAATGAGGCTAAGTTACGCTAATTTAGCAGCAAATTTTGAGTTTTTGAGCTTGAATTTAGAAAGAGCTTTTTAATTATATAATGTATCGGCCCCAAATGGGTAGCGTCCTGAGCGGTCTACAGGTGGAATAAATGAAGCAATATCATGTATGGACGATTGGTTGTCAGATGAACCATGCCGACAGCATTCGGATCGGTTCGGCGCTGGAACAAGTTGGTTATAACTATACCGAACAGGTGAGTGAGGCCGATCTAATAATTCTCAATACCTGTAGCGTGCGGCAACGGGCCGAAGATAGCGCCCAGGGTAAGCTCGGCTCATTGGTTCCGCTTAAAAAGAAGAATAAAGACCTGATGGTAGCCGTAACCGGTTGTATGGTTCCGCCCCACGACGAAGGCAAGCGCCCGCTTTACAAGCGCTTTCCGATGGTTGACCTCTTTTTCGATACGCTCGACCCGCAACGGTTGGTCGAAATTCTGCCCGACCGGGCCATAGAGCCGATCATGCCGACCTTTAGCGGCCCCGGCACGATCCAAAACAAAATTGGTGTCACCGCCTTTGTATCGGTTATACACGGCTGTAATTATACCTGTTCTTATTGTATTGTGCCGCTCCGCCGGGGCAAAGAACAAAGCCGTTCGATAGCCGAAATCGTGGACGAGATCAAGGGTTACGTCCGGCGCGGGGTACGCGAAGTAACTCTGCTAGGCCAGACCATTGATGCTTATGGTCACGACCTGCCCGGTCGCCCCGACCTGGCCGATTTGTTCTATGCTGTCAACGAAATCGAAGGGTTGTGGCGCATCCGCTTTCTGACCAGCCATCCCAAGATGATGAGCTACAAGATGATTAAGGCGGCTGCCGATTTGCCAAAAGTCTGCGAATATTTCAATCTGCCGGTACAGGCCGGGGATGATGCCATCCTCAAGGCCATGAAACGGCCTTATACAGTCGCTTTCTACGAAAAGTTGGCCGCGACAGTCCGCGAGACGGTTCCAGGAGTAGCTCTCTCGACCGATATTATCGTAGGGTTTTGCGGCGAAACCGATGAGCAGTTCCGGCATACCTACGAATTGCTAGAGCGCACTCGCTTTAACGAAGTTCACGTTGCCGCCTACTCGCCCCGCCCCGGCACATTGGCCGAAAAGTATGAGGATAATGTACCACTCGAAGTAAAACGCGAACGCTTGCAGGCGGTCGAACGCTTGCAGGAAGGCATCGCCGCCGAATATAGCCGGGCGATGATCGGTCAGGAAGTTGAAGTTTTGGTGGAAGGGCGCGAGAAAGGAAGATGGAAAGGCCGTAGCCGCGTCAATAAGCCGGTCTTTTTCGATAGTCCAGTGGGGGCCGCCTACGATGAACTGAATTGGGCTGGAAAATTAGTAGATATAACAATCGAGACGGTTGGCCCCTGGTCGTTGGTGGGTCGGGTAGCCGGTACGCCAGCGACGGCCCGCCGCGCCTTACCGATGTTTGACTCTGTTGAGCAATGTGACCTGCCGATGCCGGTCATGAAGGGATGAGGGATGAGGGATGAGGGATGAAAAATGCACAAGTCAGAATATAACATCTGCGTTTAGAATCGTAAATCGCGGACTCGCCCCCGCTGGGGGCTGCGGTTCAAGGTGACACGGCTAAGTAGTTACAAGAATTTTATTATTCATCCCTCATCCTTTATTAGAAGTGTTGGAGAAGAAGAACATTGACACAATATCAACCTGATGAGAAAAACCGTATCAAACGCCAAAAGTCTGATACCGCCGTGCGGTTGGCAAAAGAGGGCCGCTGGGAAGAAGCAGTTCAGATCAATCGGGAGTTGTTGGCCCTGTTCCCCGACGACTCCGAGACCTTGAACCGGCTTGGCAAAGCCTATCTGGAATTAAAAAAATATGGCGAGGCCAAAGCAGCCTACGAACACGCCGTCAAAACCGACCCTGGCAATACGATAGCCCAAAAGAATTTGCATCGGCTTTCACAGTATCAGGCGGTTGTTGCCGGAATTACCCCGGTCAGCCCAGAGACGGATTCGATTTCGGGCGTTACCACGATCCCGGTTTCTAGCTCAGTCTCGCGTGATAAAGTTGCGCCGAGTATCTTTATCGAGGAGACCGGCAAAACTGGTACAACCGGCCTGATTAATCTGGCTCCGGCAGCAATTTTGGCAAAACTGACGGCGGGCGATGCAGTGGTGCTGGAAGTCGATCCAAAGAACCAGACCCTGATGGTCAAGAACCAGGACGGCGATGTGCTAGGTCAGGTCGAACCAAAATTGGCCCTCCGACTGATCCGCTTTTTGGAAGGGGGCAACCGCTATACAGCGGCAGTGACCAGCGTCGGTGAACGTCAGCTAAAAATCATTATCCGCGAGACTTATCAGCACCCCACGCAGCGTGGACGGTTATCCTTCCCGCCCAAGACTTCGGTCGCCGGGTATCGAGCCTACACTCGTGATAGTGTCTTGCGCTATGGTGTGGACGAAGATGACGATGGCGGCGATAATGATAGCGACGACGACGATGATAATGAGGGTGGCGAAGACGAGGCCGAAGTGACCGACGATTTTGCCGAAGAAAGCGATCAGGACGAGTTGTAAAGAGTTAAAATTGCCGCTCGTTTGGTTGGCTTAGTCTTTTTGTTATTCACCTAATTTTGGTCTGTCGATAGCCTCGAAGATATTCGAGGCTATTTTTGTGAATACGATCTAACGAATAAAAACCTGCTCGGCAATCCTAAGAGCCGAGCAGGTCGTCAAGGTTACGCTTTCAGTTAGGTTGAAAGTGATTTTTATTGCAAGAAGTCACGGAGTTGTTTGCCGACTCGGGGGTGGCGCAACTTACGCAGCACTTTAGCTTCGATCTGGCGGATGCGCTCGCGGGTTACGCCCAGCTGTTGCCCAACTTCTTCGAGGGTACGGGGCTGTCCGCCACCGCCTTCGTCCAGACCAAAGCGCAACTCGATAATGCGGCGTTCTCGTTCGGGCAAGGCTGTCAGAGCCTTTTGAACTGCCGCCCGCATTGAGATTTCGGCAGCCTGCTGATCCGGGTCTACCCCCTGGCTATCCTCTACCAGATCACCCAACGACGAGTCGCCTTCTTCGCCCATCGGCTGATCGAGCGAGACCGGGGCATTGCCCATCGTCATCAACTGGGTTACTTTGTCCACTGGCATCGCCAATTCGTCGGCTAACTCCTGGACGGTCGGTTCGCGACCCATCCGACTGGCTAACTCACGCGAAGTACGGCGCACCCGGCCTAACGTCTCGTTGATATGCACCGGCAAACGGATCAAGCGGCTCTTATCGGCAATCGCCCGCGAAATAGCCTGCCGAATCCACCAGGTTGCATAGGTCGAAAGCTTGTAGCCGGTCTTGTGGTCATACTTATCCACCGCTCGAATCAGCCCCAGGTTGCCTTCCTGGATCAAATCGAGTAGCGTAATACCACCAGAACTTTGGCTGTAACGCCGGGCTACGCTAACAACCAACCGCAAGTTAGCCTCGATTAGCCGTTGTTTGGCTTCTTCCTCGCCAGCGTCCTTGCGCTCGGCCAGGTCTTTTTCTTCTTTTTGGGTTAGCAAGCGGGTTCGCCCAATTTGGCGTAGATAATCGGCAACCGGGTCAGTACTGTAATAGTCTGCCGAGGCGGCGGCGGCGGCGGCCAGTCGTTCGGCTTCCCGTTCTAGCTCCTGAGCTTCGCGTTCGGCCTCGCGCAAGGCGGCCGCATCTGGCTCTTCGGTTGGCAAAGCCGACCTGGCTTCTTCGGCAGCATCGGCGGCTTCCTCTTCCCCCAATATGTTGATCGGCTCGATAGGATCGAGGATCAAATCTTCTTCGTCCAAATCGATGTCCAGAGGTGCGATTTCCTCTTTGCGAACCGAACGGTTCTTCTTATTGTTCTCAGCCCTGTTTTTTTGTATCATTTTTGTGGATAACGCCTCACTGTAGCTAGAATTGAGTGACCGACTCTTAATCAGCTTTTAATTATGGATAACCATCCTTGTGCGCTTTTGAATATCTCTAGCCGCGTTTTACGGGTGTTATTATAACAGAAAATGAGTCAATAGTGGTACAGAACGCGATGAGCTTAATACTCAAACTTCTAGCCTCAACTGGCAATACTTTTCGGCAAAAGATGTTATAATGCACAGCAGCAAGCTTTTTATTTTTATGTTCGTTTGCGATCCGTCTTAGCTGTTTGGCAGGCCGGAGCAAAGTTAGTAACAAAGTTTTAGGGAGGCAACACTTTATGACCACGCGGGCCAGGGTCGCTGTGCTAAAGACCAAACCAGAGACGGTGCTGGAAGATTACGAGCGATTGATGAAATTGGCTGAGTTTGATAAGCACCTCGACCCTACCAAGACGACTATTCTCAAGGATAACATTAGCTGGCATTTCCCTTTTCCCGGCGCAAATTCGACCCCCTGGCAGTTAGAAGGAGTTACTAAAGCTCTTCAAAACGGCGGCTTTAAGGACATTAGCTGTGTCCAGAATAAGACGGTCGTTACTAATGCTTTTAAGGGCGAAGACCTGAATAACTATGTGCCGCTTTTCAAAAAGTACGAGATTCCG
The DNA here is from genome assembly GCA_038210655.1 of Chloroflexia bacterium. Lineage (GTDB taxonomy): Bacteria > Chloroflexota > Chloroflexia > Chloroheliales > Chloroheliaceae > 54-19. The sequence goes on along the minus strand of JBBQWM010000053.1, from coordinate 34,499 downwards.
GTGCTGTACAATTTTAAGCCGGAAGATATGACCTGGATTAAATACGAGCCGAAGGCCAAGATGTTGGTGCTGGACAAAATTTTCCCGGATGGCATTTATATCCCGGATTATTTCTTCGGCAAGAACATTATCCACCTGCCGACCATGAAGTGCCATATTTATACCACCACGACCGGGGCCATGAAGAACGCTTTTGGCGGTCTTCTGAATACCCACCGCCATTATACCCATAGCTGGATTCACGAGACATTAGTGGATTTGCTGGCGATCCAGCACGAAATCCATAGCGGTCTCTTTGCAGTAATGGATGGTACGACCGCCGGAAACGGCCCTGGCCCGCGTACTATGTTCCCGGTCATCAAGGATTACATTTTGGCCTCGGACGATCAGGTGGCGATTGACGCGATTTCAGCCAAGATGATGGGCTTTGACCCACTCTCGCTCAAGTACATCAGGCTGGCGCACGAAGCCGGGCTAGGTGTCGGCGATCCGCGTGAGATTGAGGTGGTTGGGGCCGATATTTCGGGCGAAAGCTGGGGCTTCCGGGTCGGCGATAATGGGGCCAGCCGAGTGGGCGACCTAATGTGGTTCGGCCCGATGAAGCGGTTCCAAAAGCTTTTCTTCCACACCCCGCTGGTCAACGTCTTTGTACTGGGTAGCGAAGTTTATCACGACTATTTGCGTTGGCCGAACAAAGACAAGCGTACTTTTGAAAACTGGCAACAGAATACTCAGTGGGGTAAGCTCTTCCAAAAGTATACCCCCGACCCCAACTCCGGCCAGAACGAAGACGCACAACCGGTTGGGTCCAGCAAGCTGAGTAAGTAGGGATGAGGGATGAAAAATGCAGAAGGCAGAATGCAGAATAGGGAATGCAGGGAAAGCTTGACGATAGGCCATCTGTATTTACCATCGTAAATCTTTTTCATCCCTCATCCTTCATCCCTCATCCTTTGTTTATTATGTGGAGTTTTGAGAGTGAAATTTGAACGAGCGAGCGGTGTTCTGCTCCACCCATCTAGCTTTCCGGGGCCGTATGGGATTGGCGATTTGGGAGCCGAAGCTTACCGTTTTGTGGATTTTCTCCAGCAGACCGGACAGAAATTGTGGCAAATTCTGCCGTTGACCCCGACCGGCTATGGCGACTCGCCCTATGCTGGTTTTTCGGCTTTCGCCGGAAATCCGATGCTTATTAGCCTGGATATTTTGCTGGGTCAGGGTTTTCTAAACCCGGAAGACCTTGAAAATATCCCAGAGTTCGCCTGGCATCATGTCGATTATGGTTCGATAATCGATTGGAAGATGGGATTGTTAGCCCGCTCCTACGAGTGTTTTCAGGAACGGGCCGGGCCACAAGTCGAGGCTCAACTGGCGGTTTTCGAGCAGGAAAATAGCTGGTGGCTGGAAGATTTCGCTCTTTTTATGGCGGCTAAAAGCGCCCACGCTGGCGCACTATGGGCCGAATGGGAGGCTGGTTTGGCTCATCGCCTTCCGGCAGCCCTTACCGAATGGCGTGAGAAGTTGGCCGGGCCGGTCGCCTTTCACAAATATTTGCAATTTATTTTTTTCGACCAGTGGCTTACGCTCAAGGAATACGCCAACGCGCAAGGCATAAAAATTGTGGGCGACATTCCGCTTTTTGTAGCTTACGATAGCGCCGATGTCTGGTCGCACCCCGAAATTTTCTTTCTCGATCAGGAAGGGCGTTCGACCTTTGTAGCCGGGGTTCCCCCCGATTATTTTAGCGCGACCGGGCAACGCTGGGGCAACCCGCTCTATCGGTGGGACGTTTTGTCGGCCAGCGATTATCAGTGGTGGGTCGAGCGGTTTCGGGTCGCCTACCGGGTGACCGATATAGTGCGGATCGACCACTTTCGAGGCTTCGAGTCTTATTGGGAAGTGCCAGCCGAGGAAGAGACGGCTATCAACGGACGCTGGGCGAAAGGGCCGGGCGCGACGCTATTCGAGGCCGTCTTTCGGCAGCTAGGCGAACGCCCGATCATTGCCGAAGACCTCGGTATGATTACCCCCAAAGTCAAGGATTTGCTAAAAGAGTTGGATTTCCCTGGTATGCGGGTACTGCAATTCGCCTTTGGCGATGGCGCGACCGACCCGTATCTGCCCCACAACTACGAACGCCATACGCTCGTCTACACCGGCACGCACGACAATAATACAACGGTTGGCTGGCTGACCCAGGCTTCGCCGGAGGAGCAGGGCCGGGTACTGCGGTATCTAGGGGCAGAAGAGCCAATCAGCCCGTCTCAGATCGTTTGGAGGTTGGTGCGGTTAGCCTGGAGTTCGGTAGCCGACCTAGCGATTGCGCCTTTACAAGACTTGCTTGGTATTGGTAACGAGGGCCGCATGAATACGCCTGGGGCGGCCAGTGGCAACTGGGGTTGGCGGTATCATCCCGATAGTCTGAGCGATTGGTTACGCACCAATCTGGCTGATATTACCCTGCTTTACGCCCGCTACGTCTCGCCCGAAGAACTGGCTTCGAGAGTGGAAAACCGCTCGGATGAGGCTGATTCTTAAGTTCAAAATCTTTATTGGAGCTTGTTGATGACGGGCCAGAAGTCGCGCCCTTCCTGACCTAGTCGCCAGGCGGCAAATCCACCCAGATTATTACGCTTTACAATCTCCAGTTTGGCAGCCATCGAACGGCTGGTAGCGAACCAGACCCGACGCTGGTCTCCGTCCTGGGTGTAATCGGCAAAAGCCTCCTGGAAGACCTCGTCGTAGCCAACCGAGCCGTTGTAACGCCGTACCAGGTCTAATACGCCATCGTAGCCGTGCGACCGCGCCAGTCCGCCCCGGCTCAAATTCCAATCGTGACCGTAGAATGGAACCCCCAACAGCACCTTGCCCGGCCCAAATTGCGACCCGGCGTAAGCCGCGACTGCGTTGACCCAGTTGACCGGGGCGACTGGCCCATCTCGTCCGCCAGGGTACGAATAGTCGTAAGTCATCGGGACGACCAAATCAAGATAAGGAGCCAGACCAGCGTAGTCATAAGAGCCGCCCCAACCGCTTGTCACGTCCCGATACTTCGCAACGACCGCCATTGTTACCAGCTTGCCTTTGGGGTGCAACCGAGTATAGAGCGCCGCCATAAACTGGGTCAGATAGGGTCGGTCTTCGGCCAAGACATTCTCAAAATCAATGTGATAGCCATCGTAGCCATAGGTAAAGACCTGATAGTCGATAGCGTCTACCATCTGGCGCACTTTGTTGGGATCGACCAGGAGGTTATGTAATACGTCTTTGGCTGCCGTATACTGGTCGTTTTGCAGCATCGGGATCACCTTTACACCCCGACTATGGGCCAGTTGGGTGATTTCCGATTGATCGCTACCGCCGATAGTGCCATCTGCTTTTAGCACGAAATAATAAGGTGAGATCATGCTCAGGCTATCAACATTCGCCCGGAACGATTCGAGCGAAGAGGCGGTGCGAACGTAATAAGCCCACCGAATTGGGCCGCGTTTGGGGCTAGGGGCCGCCGCTCCTGCCACTTCCGAGCGACCGAAATTGAGCCAGGTCAGGCCCAGGCTCAACCCGACCAACAGTATTAAGGCGCTAGAGGTTAGAAGAAAACTATAACGTTTGGACATTTTTAGTATTTCTGGCATCAACTTGACAATAATAGCTACGCTTAACATAATATCATAAAAAGAGCTTCTTTGGAACCGACCGAGCGATCAAGGGTCTGCGTCATTTTTTTGCATAGGTTAAACCAATAAGAACAGGCGAGTGCAAGAACCCCGTTCCAAACCACTCAAATATATTAAAAATTTTCGCAGAAAATTTTTTAATATACTCACCCTCCGGTTTAGAGAGTGATACAGCCTGGCTAGTTTGCAAAACTGACCTATACCCAGCGATCAAAAAATAGTACAAAAGTAATACCTTGCGTCTACGGCCCAATGTGTTATTATGGGTAGCCAACCACAAGCAAAAGGCTAACTTAGCTGTTAACAAATAATTTCCTTACTGCGGTGGATTTAAACCTCTAGCGAAGCGGATTATTACAGTCTAAGTGGCGTTCTACACTTGCTAAGTGCCGGGACATTCTATTAACCAAACAACTATTACCGGGTCAGATCAATAGCGAAACGACACAAAAAATTAATAATTCCGGGTCTATTCGCAGTTTGAGTCGGTTAACATCCGGGTAAGGATAGGTCGGTCATGACGGTACTGGCCTTAATTGGTGGACAGTGGGGTGAAGAAGGTAAAGGCAAGCTCACCGAATTGTTGAGCGAGCAAGCCAAAGTGGTGGTGCGCTATAGTGGCGGCGGTAGTATTCAGCAGCCCGTGCAAAATCGGCTTGGTGCTTTTAACTTAAATTATATTCCCCGCAGCATTTTCAATTCTAAAACAATTTCGGTACTCGGAGCCGGGCTAGTTATCGATCCTAAAAAATTGGTCGAAGAAATGAAAGCCCTGCGCGAGAAGGGCCTGGACTTGCGCCGCTTTTACATCAGCGAACAGGCCCACGTTGTCATGCCCTATCATCTTATGTTGGAAGATGCCGAGCGCAAAGCCTATGGTACACCGGTAGTAGATTCACTTGGCACCGGCCTCGGCCCGGCTTATGGCGATAAAATCAATCGGATCGGGATCAGGATCAGCGATTTGTTGCAGGAAGAGCTTTTTCTTTCTCGGTTTTCCAAAACTCTAGCGGTCAAAAATGATATTATGACCAAAGTTTTTGGCTTGCCCCCTCTGAGTCTTCAAAAGGTTTACCACGAATACCTGGGTTATGGTCGAGAATTACGCGACCATATTTTTGATACCCGCCTGATTTTACAGCGGGCGGTCGAAAGCGGACATCGTATCTTGCTCGAAAGCGATCAGGGGTCAATGCTGGATATTGATTTTGGGGCCTACCCCTATGTGTCCAACGTTGCGCCGACGGTTGGAGCGGCCAGCAGCAGTTCGGGTCTGCCGCCCTCCGCCATCAAAGGGGCGGTCGGGGTTTTTGGGGCTTATATATCGCGCACCCAGAGCGGCCCATTTCCAACCGAGATGACCAAAGAGGAAAGCGCTCCCTTGATGCGGTTTCGAGGTCATGAAAAAGGCTTGCTGATCGGGCGCAACGGGGCTTCTGGCTCCCATCTGCCGGAGACCCAGCGGCGCTTTGGCTGGTTTGATACGGTCGCGGCCCGCTTTGTAGGGCAACTTAACGGCTTATCTTCGGTCGCTTTAACCAACCTGGACGGCCTCGACTCCTTCGAGACGATCAAGCTCTGCACCGAATATCAGGTTCACGATGCTGCTTTGACCCGCTTTCCGGCAGACCTGGCGACTTTGCGGGCCGTCCGTCCGGTCTATCAAGAAGTCCCCGGTTGGCAGACCTCAACCGCCCATATTACCTCCTTTGGTGATTTACCCCCGGCTTGCCAGAATTTTATTTTGCGTCTGCAAGGCTTGATCGGCGTGCGGATCGATATGATTTCGACCGGCCCCGACCGTCAGGATACAATTGTACTGCGCGATCCGTTTACAATGGTCGCCGGTATGCGTTCGTCCTCCCCTACAATTGCCCCCTAGCGGGCAGGAGTGTTATAATTAAATATCGATTGGCAGAGATAAGGGATGAAGGGGGAACATCCATTGGCAGAGCAAGGTCTAACAAGCGTCGGGCGTATTTTGTTGGATATGGCTCTGTCCATAGATTTTCCATTAGTAGAGCTATATGTCGATAGTTTAGTTGCTACCTAATAAGAGAAAGACGAAGTAGAGAATAATATGCCGGTTTATGCTTATAAATGCGCCGATTGTGGCTCGACCTACGAACGGCTGCGAGGAATTAGCGCCCAGGATAGCGAAGTGGAATGTCCGCAATGCGGGCGAGGTGGGCGTGCCAAACGAATGTTAAGCACTTTCGCCGCTTTTAGCAAGACGGACGGAGTGACTCGACCTGCCAGCACCTTTGTTGCGGGGGGCGGAAATAGCAATGGTGGATGCTGTGGCGGTAGCTGTGGTTGCCAGCACTAAGAGCCTATTCCGATAGGTTGATTGTAGGGGCGACCTTTATGGTCGCCCGGTTCGGAATAGGCCGGACGACCATAAAGGTCGTCCTTACTTGGATAGGTTCTAGGCTGAATGGATAATCCGCTTTATTTTTTATTGCTTGGAGTGCTGGTCGCCTGGGTCGGTTCTTATTTTTACAGTCTCCAACACAATCGCCGTAAGTTACGTATCCTGGCTCTTTGGCTTCAGGAGGCTTTGAAGTTGCTTGGCACTAAGCCGAGTAGTCGCTGGCAGGGTACTGACCGTCTCGATCTTAACTTGACCGAAGGGCGCGGGAATGTTCGGGAAGCAGCGATTGTGCTAGGGATGCAATCGCGCCAGCTTTTCAAAGCGCTAATTTCGACTATGCGTGGTGGTCGCGACTCGTTGACTTTGCTGATGAGCTTGCGGACGGCGACGGTGGCAGGCCGCGAGTTTGAGATTTTCGAGGCCAAAGGGCCTTTGCCCCAATCGGTAGTATCGGCGGCGGGGACGATTTTGGCCTGGGAGATTGAGGATTATTCGCGGGCCAAGAATTACCGGGTAGCCTTTCGTACTCCCGCTGCCCGTGACACTGCTTACCGAGTGCTGGCTTTGTTGCTCGACGACGGCTTTAATATCCGGCGGCTATCGGTGCGGCCCTCTGCACCCCACATTTTGCTGGTGCTAAATATGGGTGTTATACCCCAGGTCGAAGCTGCCGCCCTGCTACGGACAGTCAAAACTCTCTCCGACGAAGTAGCCGAGCCATTCAAGGTGACTCCCTCCCGCACTACCCGACCGCGCCAGCGTCGCCCGGCTGAACCGGGTAATCAGAATTTCCCTCCTACTGGCAAAGCCCCCGCTTCCGGCCTCGACCCTGGCCTCACCCATAACGGCTACCACACTTCCAATGGACACTCGCAGAAGGATGAGGGATGAATAATGCAGAAGTTAGAATGCAGAATTAAATACGGTTAAATACAGGCTTTAAGCAAGGATGATTTGAGGAAGCACGGCTTCGACCCCACTTTTAGCAAATCTCCTATTCAACCTCGCATTTTTATTCTGCATTCTGCATTCCTACAGCACTTTAGCGGCTAGTTCCTTCAAGACCTGGGCCGAGTGGCGGAAGCCTTCGAGTTCCTGGTCGCTCAGAGGTATCTCGATAACGCGGCTTACACCGTCCTGGCCCAGAACGGCCGGTAAGCTCAAACACATATTATCTACCCCATATTGTCCGGTTAGCAGCGTACTGGCTGAGAAAACGGTATCCTGGTCGCGTACCAGCGATTCTACCAGACGGGCCAAACCGCTGCCGATAGCGTAATAGGTCGCCTTTTTTCGCTCGATAATTTGATAGGCGGCAGTACGCACCTGCTCGAAAATGTCGTCCAGTTCGGCTCGGCTAAAAGGCTTGCCTAGCAAGTGGCTATATTCTTCCAACGGAACCCCTGCGATATTGGCGGTACTCCAGACTGGTACTTCGCTATCGCCATGCTCCCCGATGATATAAGCATGGACCGAACGCGAGTCCACCTTGTAATAATCGCCCAGCAAATAACGGAAGCGGGCGGTGTCCAGCACCGTACCGCTACCGATGACTCTTGCGGGTGGGAAGCCTGAGAGCTTAAGGGCGATATAGGTCATTATATCGACTGGGTTGGTTGCTATCAGCAAGATGCTATTGGGGGCGTATTGTACGACCTGCGGGATAATCTGGCGGAAAATAGCCACGTTGCGTCCGACCAAATCGAGGCGAGTTTCGCCCGGCTTTTGGGCCGCGCCTGCCGTAATAACGATTAGCCCCGCGCCTTCCAGTACCGAGTAATCGCCTGATGCGATCCGGCAGGGACTTTCAAAGGGTAGAGCATGGTTCAAATCCATCACTTCGCCTTCGGCTCGCTTCGCATCCACGTCGGTCATCACCAATTCTCGGACTACTCCGGTACTTACCAAACGGTAGGCAAAGGTAGCTCCTACCATCCCGGTTCCGACCAGCCCTACTTTTTGTAAATTTGACATAAGTTTAGGCTCCTTTCCTGGGTTTGTTGGTTTCGATTTCTTACCCGCATCCGCTACTACTTCTATCATACCAGAAAACCGGCCTGTTATCAGTCCCGTAAGATAAGAAGCTCATCAACTTATAGCAAGTTACAGAATTATTGGCCCTTTTTGGTAGGGGCGACCCTGTGTGGTCGCCCTCGGAGAGCGTACCGGGTTTCACGAGCGACCACACAGGGTCGCCCCTACATAAAGCCGATTGGGATAAATACTTAGCCTGAAAAATGCTTTGCGTAAACTCATTATAAAGTTTATCTAAAATATACCTAATAAAAACATTTGAGTGTAGAGCGCAGTTTGACAAACTAACAGACTCGGTTTATAGTAAGAGCAACCTAAAGAAATTCTGCCAGGCTGCTTTTGAAAACCCGTGCAATAAGGGGGGTTTAGCAGTTAGAAAAAGTAACTATTCAAATGTAGGGTTAGGTCTTGGGGCTATCTGTGAGGTGATAGCAAGCAAGTGCTTCTACAAAACCGGGTCTAGTTGAATAGTCACAAGCATAAGTGTAAGCGAGAGAAAAGCCATTCGAAACTATAATTACCCTGTTTATGACGATTTAGACGATTTTGATGAGCCGTTGCCCCTGCCCAGGCATCTACCTGAACAGGAATGTCCGCGCTGCAATAATCGGTTCCCTGGTGGACTGAAACGTTGTACGGCCTGTGGGTTAGATATATCGCGGGCTTTTGTAAAGCCGGAAGTGGCTTCGCCCTGGCCTGGCTTTGAGCGCGGGGTGATCGAATGTAGCAGTTGCGGCTATGCCACCTCGGATGATTTGGCCCGGCGCGGGCGGATTCAAAAGTGTGGGCAATGCTCCAAAGTGCTGTACATTCCTAGCGGCCTCTATCGTATTCCACCGGCTGCCGGGAAATTGGTTTATAGCCATGCGCCGCGCCACTCGCTATCATGGTGGGTACGCGACCGGATGGGGGCCAAGCTCAACCGCTTTTCGCGCAGCAAAGCCCGCCTGCCTTTAGCCTTGCTACTTGTTTTAATTGGGGTTGTGTTGGTGGGCGGTCTGTTCTTCGTAAAGAACCAGACCCCGAAAGGCCCGGTCGTGCCTTCCGACCTAGCGGTCTACTACAACAAAGTACTCGATATGAACAAGAGCCTGAAGCAAGCCGAAGTTGAGTTCGACCGGGGCGCGGGTGGTACTCCCAACGAAACTGACTTTGCCGACCGTACTTCGCTCAACAATCAAAAGCGTTTTGTGCGGGCGACCGACCGAATGCTAAAGCAGGTCGAAGGCTATTTGTATGATGTTTACGCGATGGAAAATGCGGTTCCAGCAGGGGCCGAAAGCCACTATACCCGCTTGAAAGCCAAATTAGAAGAACGTCAACGTTTTTATGCCCGGCTTAAAGATGGCATAGATCAAAAGAACCAGGATCGTTGGAAAGAAGCCTTTGCCAATCGTAACTTGGTACGGGATACCAGCGTCGCCGAAGAGCAAGCCTTGAGCCAGTTGCAAGCGGTGGTCATCATTCCTGCTCAGGCCAACAAAACCAATTAACAGACAAACTGTGATTTCTTTTTTGTCAGCCCGTAAGGGATTAACTCGGATAACGCGACTTTACCCGGTCGCTTTTGGAGCAGGAGCAATCCTGCTCTGGTTGTTTTTGGTGAGTTTTGCCCCGGTTGCCCACGCTTCCAGCCCTCTTTTCGACTCGGTCAATGCTCAAGCTACCGTTGGGCCAACCGCCGCCCCACCTACACCGTCTCCTGTGCCGCCGACCCCCACCCCGGCCCCAACACCCACCCCGACGGCGGCTGTTGGCTCTGGTTCGAGTGGGTTGCCGGTAGTACCGATTTTCCTGGGGGTGCTTTTCCTGGGGATGGTGTTGGCGGCGCTTGTGCCGGTCGTGCGGTCGCGTTTTCGAGGTCGTTAGCGGTTCAAGAGATGCAAAAGGCAGCACGTCTAGCCTGGGTTGGGCTTATGATAGTCTTATTATGGTTTTCGCTGGGGCCGCTGGTCGGCCTGTTATCCGGGCCGCGCTACTGGCCTGGCTTTTTTTATGCCCCTTTTTATACCACGAATATCTTTACTGACCTCCAGACACCGGCCTACCGGGTTGGCTTGCGACCCGAAGATCGGGTAATCGGCGCAAACCGAGAGCGGATCGACCGTTTAGCGGTCCTGACCGCCCGGCAAGGAGCCAGTGGGGACGCGCTTGTTTTGATCTACGAATTGGGCCGAGAAGCGGCTTCGATCCGCGTGCCAGTCGAGCCGTTGGGTTGGGAGCGTATTTTGGAGAAGTGGGGGCCGCTGGTAGGGGCCGGATTGGGGTTGGCAGGGTTGGCCTGGCGCGGTCGTTGGGTGGCCGGGCCGAGCGGGGTGGCGTTACTAGCAGCGGTCGATTACTGGCTAAACCCTGGCGCGGGTCGGGAAAGCGGCTTTGATCCGGCAGGCTGGGCTGGGCTGGAGCAGGCCGTATTGCTGGCAACCGCCAAGTGGTCTACCTATTTTTACTGGCCGCTCTGGACGCTGGCCTGGGCTACCCTGCTCTGGTGGTTGGCGCACCAGCTTGCGGTCGGGCGGTCACGTCGCTTGTTTTATGCCCTTAGCGTGGCCCTGGGTTGTGCCGAGCTTGGAGCCTATACCTACGAAGCGGTCAAAACCGCTACCTACAACAACCCCGATTATATTACTTTTCACGCCAGGGCTATATTTTGGTTCGGCTGGGGCAGCCTGTTGGCACTGGCGGCAATCCGGCTCTGGCAAGTTCGCCGAAAATGGCAAAGCTGGGCCGGATTTGGCGGGTTGAGCTTGTTCGTAGTGGGCTGGGCCGGGCCGACCACCTTTGATAGCGTTTGGCCCGGCCCTGGCCCGCAGTGGTATACCTGGGGACTGGTCGCCTTTGTCTGGTTTACCCCAAAGAAAGCACCAGCGCTTCTTCCGGCTTGAGGCGACCCTGTGCCACATCCGCAAAGGCCTGACTTACCGCAGTCTTGCCGGTAGCGGGTACTACTTTGAAATATTGACCCGCCAGCGCCATTTGAGCCTGCCACCCACTATAGAGTTGGCTAAAGAAATTACCACCTACCTCTTTTTGGCGGCGGGCCGCCCAACCGGGTGCGAAAAATACTTCCGATTTGATGGCTGGATTTGATTGCGGGAAACTATAATTGCCCTCTTGCCAGTGCGTCATACCGACCGCCAGGACCAACTTTAGCCCTGCCCCAAGCTGATCCGCCAGTTCGTCACGGACTGCAACACTCCCGGCAATATCAACATAAACGGCGGTGAGGTTTTGGGAAAGCTCCGTGATTGCGTCATAGCGAACCACCCGGTCGTATACCTGCATAGCTTCGGCGGAAGGCTGGCTATTAGCGGAAGCCAGTCCTATAATCTCACAGCGTTTCTTGTCAGCCAGGGCCGCAGCCAAACCATAGGAGGTTTTACTGGCGGCGGAAGAGATAATTACCGCCTCGGCTTGCTGGAAATCGGATACTTCGAGGTAATCCGCCAGCAAAAGGCCGGTTAGAAATACCGGGCGTAAGACCACCATCAAATCCTCCTGGTCAGCCTTGTAGTAGGGATCGCCCTGATTGAGGCTATAGAGGTTGTAAAGGCCGAACGAGGGAGGAATCCCCGGACGATCAACCCGAAAGCCACTGGTTGTAACCGCCGTCGGTTTTATGGTGATGTAATTCGCTGCTGGGAAAAAGCCGTAAACATAAGCACCTTCCTGGAGATCGGGCGTAGCCGATGCCACAATCTGGCCTATGCCCCACACCGGCGGGCAAGCCCACTCCTCGGCTCGTGGATTGTCTGCGATGGGGAAGAATTTAAAGTAGGGCAAAGAATCGCCCAGGGCCGCATAAGTAACGTTGTTCGAGGTCAGGCCAAATTTCTCAATTTTGAGTAAAATTTCGCCCGGTTCTGGGGATACCGGCGCAACGCTCAGAAAATCAGACCGGGTAATGTCCCTGCGGTGTACGATAAAAATATCGTTGGTAGTGGCAATTTCCGTCATATAGCCGTCCTTTCTAGCTGATTTACCGCCAGTCGCTCAACGATAGCGGTTCGCTAATACTTCTTATAACGCTCAATAATCGGTGCTATTTATTGTACCAGTAGAGTGGCAATCGCGCTCATAGCGGCGATTCAATTTTCCAAAACATCTCAATATGTGCTAAAGTAAGCCACGCAGACCGGTAAATTTACAAATTCTTAAAAGAGTTGGTTAACTTGAAAAAATTAAACCCAAAACAGCCACCGAGCGGGCTATTGCATAAAAACCTGACTGGGAAGGCGAGCTTTGTTGGCAGGGGCAAGCCCTTATGGTGGCCCTCAGAGACCTTGCACAGTGTTCAAAGGGCCACCACAACGGATGGCTCTTACCTTTTCCGATGCCTAATAGGTTCTAAACTAAAGCTTTTCCGATTTGGTTGGTTGGCCTGGCTGACTCTCTTGAGTCTGAATTTGTTGCTGGCGGCTTGCGGGGCGGATAGCCCGGCTTCTCCCGATCCAAAGGCCGTTCAGACCCAACCGACGGCCTCTGCGACCTCGGTCGGTGCTAATAATGCCATCAACTCGGCGGAGCAAAGCCGACTGGAACAGGCCAGCAAAGCTTTCGATCAGCTTCAAAGCCTTCGGTTGGCTCTGCAAATTCGGCAGGGGAAACTCGAAGTAGGGGGAGCCGAGGTTAAGCAGGTCGAAGGCGATCTACAACAGCCGGATAAATATCAGGTCGATGTAAAGGTGCAGATACTGGTTGCCAGCTTTAAAATACCCGTAATCGGGGTTGGCGGCGAACAATACATGAAAAATGAGTTGGGAAGTTGGAACCGCTCAAAGCCGGAAGATACCTTAAACCTGGCAATTTTGCTGGACAAACAGGTCGGACTTGGCTCGACCTTGCTAAAAATGCAAAGTCTTCAGCTAATGGGACGCGAGGGCTTGCAGGGGGTCAATACTATCCACCTGAAGGGCCAGCTAACCGGGCGTGAGGTTGCGCCACTCACCCTCAACAAGCTCGGCAAACGGGATGTAACATTGGAAATCTGGATTAGCGAGGATAACCCCCAAATCCAGCAATTATCTATTCAGGAGATCGGGGCAGACCCAGCCCTCTGGGTATTTAATTTTTCTAAATTTAACCAGGTAATTCAGATTCAAAAACCTAAAACCTAAAGATACAAGAGGTGATTTTTATGAACCGAGAACAGGCCCTCGAATATTTGAAGCGTAATCATCGTGGGGTGCTTACCACCGTGAAGAAGGATGGTCGCCCGCAGCTATCGAATATTGCCTATTTATTCGACCAGGACGGCAAGCTCAAAATCTCGACTACGGCTGACCGTTTTAAGGCCCGTAATATCCAGCGCGACCCACGAGTTTCGATGATGGCGTTGGGTGACAATTGGTACGAATATATTGTGGTGGAAGGCAGCGCTCAGGTTAGCGCCGAAGGCGACTTGGCTGAGTTACGGCAGGTTTATGAAGGGATAACTGGCAAGCCTCATCCCAACTGGCAAGAGTACGACGAGGCCATGACCCGCGATCATCGGGTTATTATCACCCTTACTATCGAGAAACTTTATCCTTTATCGGAATGAACAACGTCTAATGAGGGATGAAGGGGGACATTCATTGGCAGAGCAAGGTCTTACAACCGGGCTACTCAGTCCTCAGTCCTCAGTCCCCTTTCATCCTTCATCCCTTGTTGGATATGGCTCCGCCCATAGACCGTCCCCAAATTAAGGAGAAACTACCCATGCTGTCTTATCCCCACGCGCATAGCTGGGATTTATCGATAGAAGAAGCTAAAGCCAAACAAAGTGAGTTGCGTCCACTGGTTCAAAAAACCAACAGCTTCCAGCCGGACGAGATCAAGACTATTGCCGGGATCGACGTGTCGCTCAAGGATGAAGGGCAAGCGGCGGTCGTGGTGTTATCGTTCCCGGATTTGCAGGTGCTAGACCGGGCCGTCGCCACCCGCAAGCTGACTTTCCCTTATGTGCCGGGTCTGCTTTCTTTTCGAGAAATACCGCTTGTACTAGATGCAATCGAGCGGTTAAGTATAACGCCCGATCTATTGATGGTGGACGGACAGGGCTATGCTCATCCGCGCCGCTTTGGGATCGCTTGCCACCTGGGGGTCTTTCTTGACCTGCCCAGCATCGGTTGTGCCAAATCAATCTTGACCGGGCATCACGAAGAACTCGGCCTCAATCCAGGCGATCAGGTTCCGTTGATCGACCGGCGCGAGACGATTGGGGTCGCGCTACGTAGCAAAGTCCGTACCAACCCGCTTATCATCTCGATTGGGCATAAGATCGATTTGCCGACGGCGGTCGATTTCGTCCAGAAATGTCTACGTGGTTATCGCTTGCCCGAACCGACCCGCGCCGCTCACAACTTTGCCGGTTCTGCCGAAGCCTTTCCCATTCCCGGCACGACTTTAACATCACCGAGCGATCAAGAAGATGGGATGGTGCAGGGTAAGTTGTTTTAGCAGACTGTAAATAAAACCGAGCGGGTTGTTAGTTCCTACGCCGAGAGACTGTAGAACTAAAAATGGCAAAGAAGACCGCGTAGAAGATAAACAGACAAAGGATAAAGCCCATTACCAAATTAGGCATTCTATCCTCCACTGAATAGTGGAGTAAAAGGCTGGAAAGTATTGCCAGGGCCACAAATAAAAGCACAAAAACCGCCATTGACCGCATAAAGACCCCAAACAACCCCAAAGACCGTTTCTGTTTGGTTTTAACCTTTTTCATTGATTTACTCCTTCCTTACCGCTTTACAAACCAGCCAATTACGCCGGGCTACAGTCAAGCGACAAGACGCAAGCACCTTGTTTTCTGCCTCCTGCTAAGGCAAAAACTGTGCCAGTGGTATATAATAAGCCGGTCGTAAAAAGCAATTTAGAGAGTATTTAAAAGAGTATGGCCCTTCGCAAAGTCAATTCGGAGGAAAAACCCAAAAAAGACGCTTCGACCGTCGAGTCGAAGGAATTTTCCTTACGCCGTTTGAGGCTCGGACAGCACTGGATAGCAGTCGCCAATATGTACCGTAATTATCCGGGGGTCGATAGCAACTTTGAACAGGTCTTGAACGGTCGGTTGCGTCGGCCTTTTTTGCGTTGGTTTGGGATGCCGCTTTATTTTTGGCTGGCTAACCAGGGCTTTGGCTTGTGGCTAAAGGATGGACAGTTGGCGGGGCAGATTTATTTACAACACCGCAAGATGGTCACTCACATCAATGACATCGAGGTTAATCGGCCTTTCCAGAGGCGCGGCCTGAGCCACGAACTGCTGGCTTTGGCGGAACAACAGGCCCACCGACACCGTAAACGCTACCTGACTCTGGCGGTAACTTTGACCAATACGCGGGCGGTCAACCTCTATCGCAAGAGCGGCTTTTTAGATCAGCACCACCAATATTTTTACCTCTCGCGACCCTGGTGGAGCGAACGGCCTGCGGTTATCGCCCCGGCTACTAAAACCGAGGTGCGGTTGGTCGCACTTGATAGGTTGGCGGCTCGGCGCAATCTACGTCAATTCTTTGAATTGGAAACCCGCACCGGGGAACCGCTGACTGCCTCGGTCTGGGAGGCGCTCTACCGCCCGGAATTGCCGCAGCGAGGTCATGGCTTTAGCTTTGCGCTCTATTGGGGAGCGCAGAAAAAGCCCCAGGGCCACGCCGATTTCTTCGATTGGGACGGACGAGGCCGTTGGCGGCTTTATGTTGACCCGATCCTGTGGGGTACGCCCGCCGAACGCGACCTATTCGAGACTTTGCTACGTCAGGCCCAGGGTTACGATCATCTTGGGTTGATGGTTGGCAGTAGTCCGCACCATAACGCTGCCCGTAGCTTTACCCGCGAACTTGGCCTGATCGAGCGCGACACCGAACGCATGCTAATGATCCGACCTTTGACTCCAGGCAGGTAAGCACCGATCTCAGTAGGGCGGAGTGTCAACCGATTGGGATAGGCTTTAGCATCAGTTTTTGAAATAAGTCTAAAGGCTTATTGACAGATTGGGGCTAATATGGCTATAATACACTCAGGTAAGTAATGTGCTTACTTCCAGAATAAAGTATCTAACTCCTTGAAAGGGGGGACAGTTATATGCAAAGTGAAAAAGAAACGGTCGCTGTGAGCAGCGCCTACTTTGTGAACCTTATACTGTCACGCCCCTCGCAAGTCGTAGAGTAATTAGAGCGATTTGATTTAATCGCCGTTGTAACACTCGAAGACTGCCCTTGAGGGGGTAGTCTTTTCGTTTGACCGAAAAGCCGCGCACGTGACAGCCACTGGTGCGGCTTTTTTGATTCGGCCCAGCTGGAACTGACCCTTGTAGGGGCGCTCTTTATGGTCGCCCGATTCGGAACTCTTAGTCACAAAGGAGGTGCATAAGATGAAATATCCTATTATTTGCTATTTAAGTTTATCAGGAGAAAACATTGAAACGCACGTTACGTATGAACCAGTGGGACGATTTGGAAGACGAAGACACTCTTAATAATCCGGTCGAGGAGTCGCCCTTTGACCCTTTTTACGAGAATGGTTGGATTGTCGAGGTCTTGGAAACCCTCAAAAGCGGTAAGGAAGCGACGGTTTATCGCTGCAAGGCGCATTCCTTGAAAGAGGTCGAGTTTTTTGCCCTCAAGCTCTACCGCGACCGCCAGAACCGCAACTTTAAAAATGATACGGTCTACCAGGAAGGGCGGGTTATTTTGGACAGCCATACTCGTCGGGCCGTCCAAAAGAAAACCAATTATGGACGACAGGCCCAGGCCGGTATTTGGATCGGCTACGAGTACGAACATCTCAAGTTGCTCCACAAACTAGGGGCGGATGTCCCCAAACCTTACGTCCTGGATGGCAAAGCGCTTTTGCTGGAATACATCGGGGACGCAGAAGGAGCCGCGCCGACTCTTGGTGGTGTGAAGCTTGAGGCCACCGAGGTAAGACCCCTGTTCGAGTTGGTAATGCGGAATATCGAGCTTTGGCTCAAGCACAATTTGATCCACGCCGACCTTTCGCCTTTTAACATTTTGTATTGGGACGGAACCCTCAAGGTGATCGATTTTCCACAGGCAGTAGACCCTCGTTTCAACCCAAACGCCTTTACCCTCTTGCTCCGCGACATTGATAACATCTGCCGCTACTTTAACCGCTACGGTCTGCAAGCCGATGCTACCCGTCTGGCTGAGAATCTTTGGCGGCGGTTTATGCGGTCGCAGCTATAGGTGTCAGGTATCAGGTATCAGGTATTAGGTCAATAATCCAGACCTGATACCTGTTCTTTTAGTTCATTTTGTTAAAAGAGTGCAAAAAATTTGCTAAACTGCTCCCAAAACGAACATGTGGTGCTATAATTTAACCAGCCAGGCTAAATTAAAAGCCTGCTAAATGTTGGGGCAAGGGACACCTCCTGTACTCACTCCGCATCAAGTGGACAATCGGTTGGCTACCACTTCCCCTTCTGAGAATGGACATTCTGTTGATATTCAGATTGTCATCTCCAACCGCCTCACCATTTTTGGTCGTTTTTGCGTTTATAAAAGTTGTACATAGTGTTGTACAAATAGACCTAGCATACTAATATAACCGGGGTACTAATAATGAAACTTCCTATTATTCATCTAAAGCAAAGTTTTCTAGTTGACATGCCGGTAGCGGAACTTTGGGATAGCGTAAGCAATACCGAACGAGTCAACCGGGCCGTAGGATTGCCCCCGGCCCGCTTTACCCCGGTCGATTTGGGTTTGCGGGCCGATGGGCGTTTTTTTGGTATTCCATTTTCCTGGAAAGAACGGCCTTTCGAGTGGGTCAAAGAACAGGTTTTTATGGTCGAGCGTGAATTTAGTATCACGCCAATTCGCCGGGCTTTGGGCGGAACCCGGATGGAAGCAGTTGGCAACCAAACTCGGGTAACTCTTTTTGCCGAGGTCGAACCGCGCGATATATTTGGCTTGTTAGCCGGGCCGGTGGTTTTCTATGTTAAAACCGTGCTTGATATTAAGAAACTCTATTTGAAAGTTGCCAAAAATTATCACGATGACGCTATAGAATATTTTCCGCAGACCGAAAAGTTGCATATAAATCATAAACGTCTGGAACAAACTCTGCACAAGTTGTACCAGACTACTGTACCGGCCCGCCTGATCGAACGGTTGGCGGAACACATTCAGACTGCCCTGGACGACGAGGTAGTCAAAATGCGCCCTTATGTGCTGGCTGATCGCTGGCAGGAACCGCGCCCGGAGGTTGTGCGCCTCTTTTTGCATGCGACTAGGGCTGGGCTGCTCGATATGGGGTGGAGTGTCTTATGTCCCAATTGCCGGGTGACAAAGGGTAGCTTTACCAACCTTTCCGAACTATCTAAGACTTCTCACTGTGAAACCTGTAACATCGATTACGATGTAAACTTTGACCAGTATGTTGAACTGCGTTTTACGGTCAATTCGCAGATTAGGGAAGCGGTGGCGCAATCCTACTGTATTGCAGGGCCGTTTATGACTCCTCATGTCCAGGCCCAGTTGCGCCTGACCCCCGGACAGCGCCAGGAAATTAGCCTGCCGCTCGAACCGGGTCTTTACCGCTTACGAACTCGCCCGGATAAAGGTCAGGTTGATGTTCGGGTGGTCGAGGGTCTGAAGCAGGCTTTACCGGTCGAAATCCGGCTTGAAAAGGATGGCCCCTTGCCGGATGAAATCGAGCTTGGGGCTACCCCTGCCGTCTTTGCCGTTACCAATCAGACCGCCGAGGATGTGCTGATTTTGTTTGAACAAGGGGCCTGGGGTAAGCAGGGTTTGAGTGCCGCCGAAGTAACCGCCCTTCAGGAGTTTCGCGATCTTTTTTCTTCGGAAGTGCTAACGCCGGGTCTAGGGATCGAAATTCGTAATTTGACCTTTTTGTTTAGCGATCTCAAAGACTCGACCGCCATGTACGAGCGTACCGGCGATAATCCGGCCTATGCTCTGGTACGCGACCATTTTACGATTCTGGCCGACGCGATTGTGCGGCAGCAAGGGGCGCTTGTTAAGACGATTGGGGACGCGGTGATGGGGGTTTTTTCCAGCCCAAATCAGGCTGTGGCGGCTTGTCTGGAAATCCAGCGGGAAATCGCCCACCTCAATACCGAACGACCCGACCGCGAAGCGTTGATTGTCAAGTTGGGGCTGCATAGTGGCTCTTGTATTGCGATAACCGCCAACGGTATTCTGGATTATTTTGGTTCAACCGTCAATACTGCGGCCCGTGTTCAGGGGGTTAGCACCGGCAACGATCTGGTCATCACCGAAGCGGTCTACGATAGCCCTGGGGTAGCCGAATTGCTGGAAGGCTTAGCGCGGGATGAGTTTGAGATCAAGCTGAAAGGTCTCTCTCAAATGTTTAAGCTGCACCGGGTCTGTCCGGTTCCGCAAGCCTGGGCCGAACTACCCCAGGCTGAACCGACCCCGGTGGGCGCGGCGGTTTAGTTACAAATTAACAGGGATAGACAGAATTTACATGATAAATTTCCTGTTAGTATCCATGATAAGTTGGCTAAATGCGTTGGCCTGACTACGGTTTGCGTCACGTATTGCCCTTCTCAAAAGCCCATGTTAGTCAGAAAGCGGTCGAAGTTGGCTGTGCTGAGGATTCCGCCGGTGGCTTTGTCGTGACCGTAACCGTATTCAGCTTCGACTCCTTCGAAGCTTTCAGCGTGTCGAGCCAGAAAATCGAGCAAATTTACCTCAAGATTGGTACGGGCGCTAAAACTGACCTTGCCCGGTAGATAACCCCCATTAGCGGCGATCACGATGTACTTTGGCAAGCGACCGCGCCAGCTTTGGGCCAACAAGGGCTGTACACGGGCCGGACTGTCAAAACGCAGCAGAGCTACCTTTTCGGTTTTGCTAAAGCGGGGTGCAACTCGTTTAGCCTCGTTTAGTTCAGCCTGGACTTCGGCCTTGAAATGGCGTAGCAGTCTCAGGTCTGCGCTATCGGTTTCTAACAAATCCCGCGCTGAAGTTGCTGCACGCAAGGCTCGAAAGGCTGCCGGGGTCGCCCGATCTGGGTCGCTGGAGCGTTTGGCAGCATTGAGCAAGCTGGTTGCCTCTCTGATATATTTTTGCTTGTGGAGTTTGATGGCGGCCTGCATCGTGGGATGTTCCGGCCCCAGATCGCCCAGGTTGCCGATAGCCGCAACCCAGGCCCGATCTTGCACTCGGTCTTCTCGGTTACACAGTAAAAAGGTTAGCAAACTGGAAGTCGGAACCGGTCGCCACAGATAGCCGGTCAAGGCCAGGCTGTTGGGTGGTAGGCCTTCGGGCCGATGATGATCGACCAGCAAGGTCGGCAATCCTGGCACAATCTCATAATCGCGGATGCCCAGATCGAGTACGAACAAGGCGGCAACTTGCTCAGAAGCAACCAACCAGCCCACCGGAGTTGTAAAAGCATTGCCACCTTTGGGGACGTGCAGCCCAACCAGACGGGCCGCCTCAAAACCGCGCCGTCCCAGATAATGCCACAGCACCGCCCCTGCTCCCAACCCGTCCACATCCCCATCGCACAAAATCGCCACTCGGCTTTCGGGCGGTATGTTTGCCACAAAAGCCTCGAATTGGGTTTGGGCCGCTTCCAGTTCGGGGTAGCCGCTAAATTCTGGTTGTGTCATTTCTATCTTTCAATAGTCTAACATTTTGCCTGCATACTGCTTTTCACAGTAGGGTTACGACTGCTATAATAGCCCGACTTCTAGTAGTTACTTTATTACAATATGCCTTTCCTGCAAAGGTACAAAGTCGAGTAAAGCTTTTGAAAGATTTATTTTTGCTTAGGCCGGAGATGGTTTTTCTCAATCACGGCTCTTATGGGGCCTGCCCCCGCCCGGTTTTCGAGACCTATCAGCAGTGGCAGCGCGATTTGGAAGCCCAGCCAGTCGAATTTCTCAGTCGTCGCGCTCCGGCTTTGTTACGGACGGCCCGCGCTCAACTGGCCGAATATTTGCATACTGAGGCTGATAATCTGGTTTTTGTGACCAACGCGACGACCGGGCTGAACATGATTGCGCGGGCCTTAAAACTGGGGCCGGGTGACGAAATTTTGGGTACCGACCACGAATACGGCGCGATTGACCGCACCTGGCGCTTTTTATGCGGCAAGACTGGGGCGACCTATCACAATCAGCCGATCCCGCTACCTGTGACCACTACCGAAGATTTTGTAGAGCGTTTCTGGCAGGGTGTCACGCCCAACACGCGGGTGATTTCGATTAGCCATATTACTTCGCCGACCGCCCTGATTTTCCCGGTCAAAGAGATTTGCCGCCGGGCCAGCCACGCCGGTATCCTGACTATCGTAGATGGAGCGCATGCGCCAGGGCAAATCCCACTTGATTTACCCGATCTAGGAGCCGACTTTTACACGGGCAATTGCCACAAGTGGTTGGGTGCGCCCAAAGGGGCCGGATTTCTTTATGCCCGACCCGAAGTGCAATCTCTGGTTGAACCGCTGGTGGTTAGCTGGGGCTGGCAAGCTGCGACACCCGGCCCAACCACGTTTGTAGATTGGCTGGAATGGCAGGGAACCCGCGATCTGGCGGCCTGGCTTTCAGTTCCGGCAGCCATAGAGTTTCAGGTCGCTCACAATTGGGAGATAGTTCGGCAGGATTGCCACCGCTTGCTACAGCAAACCCGCTTCCGGGTCGCCGAACTGACCGGCCTACCCCTGATCTGCCCCGATGAGGTCGGCTGGTACGCTCAGATGGCGGCCCTACCCCTGCCGGAGTGCGACCCCTACCTCTGGCAGCAGACCCTTTGGGAACGGTATCAAATTGAAGTACCGCTCTTTCGCTGGAACGGACAGCCAATCTTGCGGGTATCGGTTCAAGCCTACAACACTCCCGCCGACCTCGATTGCTTGCTAAGTGCCTTACGTGACATGTTAAAAGAAAACGTATAACACAGATGAACACCGAGAAACAATGCAGAAGTCAGAATGCATAAGGCAGAATAGAAAATGCAGAAGAGAAGTAAGCGCGAAACATGTATTGTAATCGTTAATCATTAATCGTTAATAACTACGCACCCCTGTCACCCTGAGCCGCCACGAAGGGTCAAGATTCTTCGGCGGGAAGCTATCTTTGGCAAAAATCGAGCTAATCTCCTGCCTCAGAATACAGGGGTGCGTAGTTACAAGTGACTTACGCCTTACGCCTTACGCCTTACGCCTTACGCCTACAATACATGCTTGGCTCCAACTTTTCTTTGGCATTCCCTATTCTGACTTCTGACTTCTACATTTCTCATCAGTGTTCATCCGTCCGATCTGTGCAACCCTTCGGGCCGTCTGTGTTATGATCTTCCCGCCCCATCAAAACGGTTTGCACTTTTGGAAAAAGGGTGTATAATTGCCCAAATTTGGGGATCAGATGGTCAAGGCCACTTTAGCTGGTGGCATCAGAAAAATTGATAAGGGGATTTGTGACGCAACCGCCATTATTTGAAAGCGGAAAAGGCTCCAGTCCCAGTTCTGCGACGAGCGCCGAAACCTTCGGTCAAAAGCTTGCGCGGCGCTGGGATAGGAGCCTTTTTCTTTGTGTGGGCCTCGACGGTAGCGTCGAGAAGTTGCCCGCCCTCTTTGCTGGACAGCCGCCCGAAGAGGCGCTTTTCGAGTTTAACCGGCAGATTATCGAGGCGACCGCCGAATATGCGGCAGCCTTCAAGCCCAACATTGCCTTTTACGAGCAGAGTGGCCCGCCGGGTCTAGTCGCCCTCAAGCGAACCTGTGATTGGCTGCGAAGCCGTCATGCTGAGATTCCTATTTTAATGGATGCAAAACGCGGCGATCTGGCAAGCACTAATGAAGCTTACGCCGCCGCATTTTTTAATTATTATCAGGCCGACGCGCTGACGGTGCAGCCTTACATGGGGGCCGGGGCGCTGGCTCCTTTCCTGGATCGGGCCGACAAGGGGGTCTTTGTGCTGTGCCGCACCTCGAACCCGGACGCGGCCCAAATCCAGGGCTTAGAAGTGGTAGGCGAACCGCTCTATCTAACGGTTGCACGGCTGGCTGCCGGGCCGGAATGGAACCGTAACGGCAACGTCGGGCTGGTAGCGGGCGCGACTTTCCCGGCAGAATTGGGCCGAATCCGGGCGACGGCTCCCGATCTTCCGCTACTTATCCCAGGAGTAGGGGCGCAAGGTGGCGAACTCGGCCCGGTGCTGGAATATGGTCTGGACGCGAAGGGGGTGGGGGTGCTTATCAATGCCAGCCGCAGCATCATTTACGCCTCATCAGGCCCCGACTTCGCCACCGCCGCCCGTCAGGAAGCCGCCCGCCTTGCTCAGGCTATGCGAGAAGGCCAGGCACAAATTATGAAAAGGAGGAATTAACAGGGATAAGCAGGCTGAACGGGATTTTTATTTTGTAACTACTCCGATCTGACATACTACCTGAACGATTAGCTATTTTTTATCCCGTTCAGCCTGCTTATCCCTGTTAATAAAAAACATGGAAATCCAAAATCCAAAATCTAAAATCCAAAATGAGGAAGTTGACCGTTTGGCTGATCTGCTCTTTGAAATTGGGGCGGTCAAGTTCGGGGCCTTTCGGATCAAGTTGCACGAGACCCAACCGGACGCGCCGCTCTCGCCGATCTATCTCAATTTCCGACTGCTGCGGAGCTATCCGTCCGCGCTGGGCTACATTGCCGAACTGCTGCTCAAAGCGGCGGACGGCCTCGACTACGAGTTGCTGGCGGACATTCCAACTGGAGTAACGCCTCTGGTCGCCCTAATGACCTTTTTGGGCCAACGCCCGATGATTTCGCCGCGCAAGGAGACCAAGAGTTATGGCCTGGGGGTGGCGATTGACGGCGAATACAAGCCAGGGCAACGGGTGCTGCTAGTGGACGATGTTATATCGGGCGGGGATAGCAAGTTTGAGGCTATCGAAAAGCTGGAAAAGGCCGGGCTAGTCGTCCAGGACTTGTTGGTGGTGATCGACCGGGAGCAGGGCGGGGCGCAAACCCTGCGCGAACGCGGTTATCGCCCCCACTTTGTCGCCACGATTAGCCAGCTTCTGGCCCGCTACCGCACGACCAGCGCGATTGACGAGGTTCGGTATCATGAAGTGATGGATTATTTAGAGTTGACGGGACAGGAGAGTAAGTCATAATTGAGTATAATCTGAAGCTGGAAGATTAAGCATGAAAAAGTATGCTATTGTGGTTTTCTATAGTGAAGAGGATGAGAGTTGGGTAGCCGACTTGCCTGATTTTAAGTACTGCACGGCTTTTGGAGATACCCCGGACGAGGCGGTCAAAGAGCTTATGATTGCTCAAGAACTTTGGTTAGAAGCGGCAGAAGCCAACGGCGACCCCATCCCTGAACCAAAATTCAAGTATCACCCGGTTGGAGAGAAGGTAGCTTCTTAGTTCTATTTGGGAGAGGTTTAATGTCATTAGAGCAGCGTCGCCAAACTGAAAAATCACTTGAGGAAGCCGATCAGCTTAAAGCTGAAATAGGCCGAAGCCTTTTAGCTCCTTCCAGCCCTACCGAGAAATTCCGGCTTGAGAATGAACTACGAAATTGTGAAGCGCGGATTGCTGGGTTAGAAAAGCAGCTAGGCGGGCGGCCCAAAAAGGATACGCCGCTCAAGCAGGCTAACAATTACCGCAAACGATTGCTAAAGATGGTCGATTTTACCTATTTGCGGCTGGTGGCGAGCGATAAGCGACTCTCGATTGACTCGGCTTATATCCGGCTGAAAATCCTCGAAAAGCAGGAGATTTCGTTCAAAGACCCCGACCAAATCAGTTATGCGACGGCTAATACGCCCAACGATCAGTATCGGCAGGAGCAGGTGCGCCTCCTGGAACGTTCTTCCAGAGCTTACGACCCGGCGGAGGCGATTAGCAAATATCCCCTGGCGGTGATCGTGGGCGACCCTGGGGCAGGCAAGACGACGACCTTGCGCTTCCTGACTCGGCAAGCGGCCCTCGGCAAGCTCAAAGAGCAGGGCTTACCCGATTTCCCGATCTTTGTGCCGATTTCGCGCCTGAATCATTCTACCGACGACGACCTGACGAAATTCCTGCCGGCTTTTGTCGAGAAGGAGTACGGGCTGGACAATGCCGAAGCTTTTCTGGATCAACAGTTTGAAGCCGGGAAAATCTTGCTGCTGTTGGATGGGCTGGACGAGGCCGGGGCGACCGCCCTGGAAGAACATTCTAACCTCTATCTTCACACCCTCGATCTTATCAAGCGGTTTCACCGTCGCTATCCCCAAACGCCGATTGTGATAACTTGCCGCAAGGCGGGTTGGTCGGGCGGGCTGGAAGGCTTTAAGGTCTTTGAGGTGCTGGATTTTAGCTGGGAGGACATCGAGAAGTTTATCGAAGCCTGGTTCTGCCCGGACAAGGCGCAGGAGGCCGCTCGGCTCAAGGCCACCCGCTTGATCGCGACCCTCAAGGATAACGTGCGAATGCGCTTTTTGGCGGCGAACCCCATGCTGCTTTCGCTGATATGCACCGTATTTGAGCGCTACATGACACTGCCGGAACGTCGCGCCCAGCTTTACCAGGAATGTGTCGATTGGCTGCTGACCCTCTGGGATAGTAGCCGCGCCCTCGACCGACGCAGCAAATTCCCTTCCGAGCGCAAAAAAGACCTTCTAAAAGAACTGGCCTTATATTTTCAGCAGCAACACCACCGCTATTTCGAGAAAAGCGAATTGCTGGCCCGGATTGCCGCCTTCCTGCCCCAGGTCAATCTCGACCCAGCCCAGGCTGAACCGATCTTGAAAGAGCTTATGGCAAATCACGGGTTGCTGGAAGAAGAGGCAGTTGGCTGGTATGGCTTCTCTCACCTGACCCTGCAAGAATATTTTTGCGCCCGCGCCCTCCGCGATGAAAATAATCTTGAACCAATCCTGGATCACCTGGGTGACCCCTGGTGGGAAGAGGTAACTTTGCTCTACGCCGGGATGGGCAATGCTGCCCCGCTCCTCCGCGCCTTGTTAGATGCTAAAGACGACATCTTCCATACCAACCTACTTCTGGCAACGCGCTGCCTAGCTGGTACGCCTCTTATTAAGGGAGATGGATTGCGACAAAAGATTCGTGACCAGGCTTTTGCTTTGGCTTACGATCCTAATTTGGTCTATAAGGCCCGGCGGGAAGTGGCCTCGGCTCTAGTCGATACTGGCGACCTAGACAATCGCCAGCAATTGCTCAACCACGCCATTTTAGTTCCATCCAAAATTGATTTTGCCTTGCTAAACCCCTTGCTGCCTGTTCTTAACTCTTCTCAGACTCTCACAGTCATCACCCTATTGAGCGAGCCAAAGCTTTCCGACGATGTCAAGGGTAGGATCGCGGTGAGCCTGGGAAGGTTAGGAGAGAAGAGTGTGGTAGGGGAGTTGGTCAAGCTGTTAAGCAAGCCAACGCTTTCCGACAGTGTCAAAGGGAGTATCGCGGCGAGCCTGGTGGTGCTAGGAGAGAAGAGTGTGGTAGGGGAGTTGGTCAAGCTGTTGAGCGAGCCAAAGCTTTCCGACGATGTCAAGGGGGGGATCGCGGCGAGCCTAAAGCAGCTTATTGACTCCGTGGAGCAGGTTGAGCAGTTTGCCGAAGCAACCTTTGCCAGCGGTGGTTATAGGAATGCCTACGGAGCGCTACAAGAAGCGGCTCAAAATTTGCGGGTACGGCTCTACCGGGATGATACGACCGACCCGCCCCGGTTCTATACCGAGCCGTTGCCGGATTAAGCCATTTTGGAATACCGAGTTCGGCGACAGAGAAGGAGGAAGTTATGCAAACCATGAATAGTTGGATGCGAAAAGGTTTTGCCAAAGGCCGCGAGGAAGGCAAACTCGATTTGCTTTTTCGGCAGCTTGACCGGCGGGTCGGGGAGCTTGAGCCGGAGTTAGCGGCCCAGGTGCAGCAACTCAGCAGCGATCAGGTGGACGAGTTGAGCCTAGCCCTACTCGATTTTACCAGCCGGGACGACCTGCTCGGCTGGCTGGAAGCTGCCAAGAAGGAGTGAGCTTGAGGCTAAAATTGCCGGGGCTGTGCGACCCGCACGTTCATTTGCGGGAACCGGGCAGCGAGAATAAAGAGGATTTCTATACCGGGACGTGTGCAGCCCTGGCGGGCGGCTATACCGCGCTGCTCGATATGCCCAACACCCCGCAGCCGACCATCACGCCGGAAGCTTTGGCCTACAAGCGCGAGTTAGCCGCCTCTAAAATCGTTTGCGATGTCGGGTTTCACTTCGGGGCGACCCCCACGAACGCGCTCTATTATGGCGAGGTTGAGGGGCAGGTGGCGGGGCTAAAGGCGTATTTGGGGGAGACGCACGGGCCACTGGTCTTTGGCGGGCTGGAAGGGATGCTGGCGGTCTTTAAGGGCTGGAACTCGCCCAAGCCGATCTTGATCCACGCCGAAGGGCCGATTGTGGCGGCGACTATCGGGCTGGCGGCACTCTACGGGCGGCGCATCCACATCTGCCATTTGTCGAAGCGCGACGAGTTGGAACTGGTACGGGCCGCCAAAGATCGCGGTCTGCCGGTGACTTGCGAGGTCGCGCCACACCACCTGTTTTTAACCCACGACGATGCCGATCCCGGACGGCTCGGCCCTTACGGACGGATGAGTCCGGCTTTGCAGGCGGGAGAAGATGTTGACGCGCTCTGGCAAGGGCTGGCGGATGGCGCGGTCGATATGATCGCCACCGACCACGCCCCTCACACACGGGCCGAAAAGGACAGCGATACCCCGCCCTTTGGAGTGCCGGGGCTAGAGACGGCCTTTGGTCTGCTCTACCGTGAAGTACATTCGGGCCGGGCCGGGCTGACCCTCGAACGGTTGGTGGAGTTGATGGCCCACGCGCCGCGCCGGGTCTTTGACTTGCCGACCGACGATAGCCAAATCGAAATAGATGACGGCGAATATACTATCAGCGATGCAGAGCTTTTTACCAAGTGTGGCTGGACACCCTTCGACGGCTGGAAAGCACGGGGCCACGTGCGCCGGGTCTGGCTACGCGGCGAACTGGTCTTTGAAGATGGCAAAGTGCTGGCTAAACCAGGCACAGGTAGGATTTTAGATTTTAGATTTTAGATTTTGGATTGTAACTATTCAGCCTTGTCATTCTGAGCGAAGCGAAGAATCTGGATTCTTCGCTTCGCTCAGAATGACAAGGGGCGTGACAAATTTGAGGCTGGGTGAAAGGTTGGCAAGTTTGACGACACAAACCAATGAGATCGTAGCTATGAGGGTCGCCTCCATCAAGACACTTCGGGCAAAGCAAATTAAAAATAACTCAAAATAGAGAGGCGGACGGATTTTGAAATCCGAAATCTAAAATCCAAAATTCCAAGAGGGGGTATAATGTTGACTTACGACGAACGTGAACTATCTGAAGTGATTGCCGGGCCGGTGGCAGGCGACTGGCTGGGCAAAGACATTATTTCGGTGGAGCAGTTCGAGCGGAGCGACCTCGACCAATTATTCGAGGTAACGGCCCGCATGAAGCGGATTAAAGAGACCAACGGCTCGACCGATATTTTGCGGGGGCGCATCCTGGCGAACCTCTTTTACGAGGCCAGCACCCGGACCGATGCCAGCTTTAGCATTGCCATGAAGCGGTTGGGCGGAGAGGTGCATAACATCGTGGGGGTGCAATTCTCGTCGGTCTCGAAGGGTGAGACGCTGACGGACACGGTGCGAGTGCTGTCGGGCTATACCGATGTGCTGGTATTGCGTCATCCGCAGCAGGGTTCGGCAGCAGCGGCGGCGCGGGCGATCCACACCCAGTGCAAGCTGACCGGCAGTGGCCCGGTTCCACTCATCAATGCGGGCGATGGAATAGGCGAACACCCGACCCAGGCCCTGCTCGATATGTACACCATTTTGCAAAAGCGCGGGCAGTTCGAGGGACTGACTATCGCTCTCGTCGGCGATCTCAAGCACGGGCGGACGGTTCATTCGTTGGCAAGGCTTTTAAGCCTCTATCCCGGCATACGGCTGATCTTGATCGCGCCGCCCAGCTTGCCACTCCCTGCCGATTTGGTTACTCAACTCAAGGCCAGTGGGGTCGTCATTCAGGAGGCCGACAGCATCGAAGCAGTCTCGCGTGAAGCCGATGTCTGGTATATCACCCGCGTCCAGAAAGAGCGTTTCGAGAACGAAGCGGCCTACAGCGCCGTCCAGGGCAGCTACAGCATAACAGTCGATACCGTCAATCGCATGAAACCGGAAGCGATCATAATGCACCCGCTCCCCCGTGTCGGCGAAATTGCCGAAGAAGTCGATAGCTTGCCCCAGGCGGTCTACTTCGAGCAAGCCGCCAACGGTATGTACGTCCGCATGGCAATCCTGGCCGGAGTGCTGGGACGGTGGTAAAGGAGGGATGAGGGATGAAAAATGCAGAATAGGGGATTTATAACACAGATAAACACAGATAGGACAGATGAACACCGATTAACAATGTAGAATGTAGAATAATGAATGCAGAATGTAACTAATTAGCCTACCATTTGGACGACCACAAGGTCGCACCCTACAACGGATTTTGGGTAGGGGCGACCCTGTGTGGTCGCCCAAAATGGGTAAGCTGATTAGTTACTCTGTATTTTCCTCAGTCCTCATCACTCAGTCCTCAGTCCTCCTTTCCTACAAGGTTTTTGTTTTTGACCGGCTAAACGGTGGGGGTGTATAATCGAGGCGGAAGTGGAAAAGATTTAGAGTATTTTAATTTTAGACAATAGGGAGTAATCAAACTTTTTATGAGCCAAAACCCGAACGAGACACCGGGCAATAAAGTCGCCACCGAGAGCGCTACAACCCCGGCGGCCCAGCCCCACCAGGACGTACCGGGAGCTAACCCAATGGCGGCGGCAGCGCCACCCGCCCCTACTCCGGCCCCGGTTAAAACAGAGGAAAAGGCGATTGCCCCAACCAACGATTATATACCGGGTGGCCTCAACCGCGCGATTGTCAACCCAGTCAAGAACCCGAACCAATCCGATACCAATTTTCCTTTTTCGTCGGGTCATAAAATGCACGAAGTGGCCCAGTACCAAAATTTTTTCACTTTCCCGCTCGACACAGCCTACGGTGTTTTTGATGCGATCTATTATTTTAGCGACGAGCAGAACCGCAACCGCTACACCTACGAACAACAGCAGACCATCATCAGCCGGATCGTGCGGGCGGCAATCGATTTCGGTATCCCAATCGAGGGTATCCGCGAGAAATTGATGAGCTAATCAGGTGCAGATCAGGCCTGAGAACGAGCCAGCTTTGAATGAAACGACTTCTAAAGATGAAACAGAGCCGAGCGCAACCGAGTTACGCGCTCGGCTGGTAGCTTATTTATTACGTGAAGGCGCAATCCGTTCGCCGGAACTGGTAAGGGCTTTTGCGGAAGTACCACGCGAGCTTTTTCTACCGCCCGATATTCCTCTTGCCAGAGTTTATGCCGACGAAGCGATTGTAGTTAAGTGGGATGAGAATAATCAGCCTACCAGTTCGAGTACTCAGCCGCTTTTGATGGCCGATATGCTGGAAACTTTGCAAATAAAGCCGGGAATGCGCGTGTTGGAAATCGGGGCTGGGGTCGGCTACAACGCCGCGATTATGGCTCATTTGCTAGGTGACGGCTCCCTTTTGACCAGCATCGATCTTGACCCGGTGATGGCGGAGCAAGCCCGGCGCAATTTGCTCGAACTGGCCCAGCAACTTGGCCCGACTTTCGAGCGGGTCGAGATCATCACGGGCGATGGCAGCGCCGGTTATCCGCCCAACGCCCCCTATGATCGTATTATTGTGACAGTGCAGCAGTGGGAAATCGCCCCCGATTGGGTGGCACAGTTGCGGGTCGGTGGGTTGTTGCTATTGCCGCTAACTATTTCGACCCATTTATGGGGTGGGTTGATCCCCGCCTTTCGCAAAGAAGTCGGCGGCATTTTACGGTCGGTCGCCGCGAGCCAGGGCGGGTTTATGCCGATGCGGGGCGAACTGGCGCACCCCCTGACCCAAACTTCCCAGGAACGAGGCCGTTTGCTACGGTTGCCTTTTGGCCCGGTGGGAGCTTTACCCGGTTACGAAAAGCCAGAAGGTCTGCCCGCCGAGGGGCCAGAACCACGCCTCTATCTATCGGTAACGGATTTGCCGCCCGAAGTAGCCGCCTTTTTGGAAGCGCCCGTACCGCCGCGTATCCTGGCCTGTGATGTTTTGCCGCTAGAATTTGGCGACGAGTTGGGGCCAGACCTGACTGAGGTTAGGCGGGCGGTCTCGCAGGCGTTCTATGGCTTTAATATGACGCTGGCGGTGGCCCTGCACGACCGACTTTTCCCGTTAGTGCTGGCGACTCCTGCCCCCGGCGAGGCCGACGGCGTGCAGGGTACGCCCGGTGAGCAGGGCAATGTGCGGGTGCGGGATGGCTGGCGCTACGAAGTACGTGGGGTCGGGCTAATCGAGTTTCACGAGGCCGGGTGTGATCTGGCCCTCTTGACCGGGGCCGGACTTGCTGCTAGTTGGCGCGGTTGGCTGGCCCAGGGTTGGCGACTCGCGGCAAGCGCAACCCCGGAGGCTTCTCTTGACAAAAGTAATCTAGCCCCGGTCAACCAAGCTTTGCAAAAAGTGAGCGAAATCTGGCAAGCCTGGCAACATATGGGTCGTCCGACCCCTGCCAACTATCGGCCTCTGGCTTTTCCCACCGACCAACCGCCGCCTGCGCCCGGTTTTGTGATCCAGCGCTATTTTTTCAATTTGCTGCTGCCTTTCGACCCCATTTCCGACCAAACCTGAGATGGCAAACACTAACGGGGTGTTTGTTAACCGCCTATAGTGCCTTAGCGAAAATCAATTGACGGAGTAGTTTCTTACAAGGGATGAGGGATGAAGGGGAACATTCATTGACGGAGCAATGTCTCACAAAGCCGGGGTAATTCTGTTGGATATGGCTCTGCCCATAGATCGTATCCATTGGCGAAGCAATGTCTCACAAGGATTGCGTTTATTCCTGTTAAATTTAGAGGAGATCGAGAGTGGCTGACCTAGAATCGAATACAGAAATCGTGGCGGAAACGGTGAAAGCCGGAGAATATGAAGCGTATCTGGCGCGACCGGCGACCGGCGAGAATTTGCCGGGGGTGGTCATTATCCACGAAATATTCGGACTGAACGATAATATCCGGGATATTGCAGGGCGGTTTGCTCAGGCAGGCTATGTTGGGCTGGCGGTTGATCTGTTCTCGAAAGGACGCAACCGCCCTTTGTGCGTGATGAGTACGGTCCGAGATGTCCTATTTAACTTGCGGGAGAGCGGTCATCTTGGGTCGCTGGACGGCGCAACCCGCTTTTTGCAAGAACAGTCCCAGGTCAACGGACAGCGGATCGGGTTGATCGGATTTTGTATGGGTGGTGGGTATGCCCTGGCCTACGCCATGCATAGCCACGAGATTAAGGCTGCCAGCGTATTTTATGCCGCCAACCCGAAACCGATTGAGGCTATTATCGAAGCCTGTCCGATTGCCGGGAGCTACCCGGACAAAGATTTCACCGCTAAACCCGGTCGGCGGCTTGATGAAATCCTGACTGCCAGCCAACGCCCTCACGACATCAAAATCTACCCCAATACTCGCCACTCCTTCTTTAACGACCGAGGCAGGGCCTACAATGCGGAAGCCGCCGCCGATGCCTGGCAACGTACTTTGCACTTCTTCGAGGAGCATATTCGATAGTTCAGGGCAACTAAGGATTCAAGAATAATAGAATATCCTGGTAGGGGCAACCCTACGTGGTTGCCCTCGGAGACCTGGCAGGCGGTGAGGGCAACCACACAGGGTTGCCCCTACCTACATTGGAACAATTATTTTTGTAACTACTCAGGTCGAGCGACCACATAGGGTCGCACCCTACAACCGATTTTTGGTAGGGGCGATCCTATGTGGTTGCCCAAAGTGGGAGGCTGTGTAGTTACTATTTTTATTTGTTTCCCTAAATTCTAGCTTTTCTCTGCGTCTTTGTGGTGAGTAGTTACGTTATTTTATAATTTTAGCCGAATGTAGTATTATGGGGTGTAATTCCAACCTCTAACCCCACAGGTATATCGGGCGGGAGAAAAGAAAATAGAATAGAAAGAAAGGGCTATCTTATGTTGAATTTGAACTTGAAGCGCGAGAAGCCGGAAGATAAGCTAAAGAAGCTAAGTAACGGCGATAAGGTCGGCGTAAAGGTCTTAAAGGAGCGAGTAGTGCTGGCGGCTGAGTTATTGTTTGTCAGCGAGTTGGGCGATTATAATGGCATTACACTCCGAATGACCTTAGAAGAAGCTCGCCAACTTCAACAAGACTTGGCACGGGGCATTGCTACTTTGGAAAGCCAGTTAGAGGCGGACAAAACTCCACCTGCCGAAAGTTAGAACCACTATGCCAAATCCTGACATAATTTGCCTGGGCGAAGCCCTAATCGATATTGTACCCTCTTCGCGGGGAGCCAGCATCGTTGCCAGTGGCGAAATGCGGATGGCTGCCGGTGGCGCACCGGCAAATGTGGCGGTCGCTTTAGCTCGGCTTGGTACAGCGGTCGGCTTTTTGGGGAAGGTCGGGGCCGATTTCTTTGGGGAACATCTTAAAACGGTGTTGACCCAAAATGGGGTCGATACTTCCCAAATGATTTTTGAGACTCAGGCTAATACCGGATTGGCGTTTGTCAGTTGGGACGAACACGGGGATGCCTCTTATTTGTTCTACCGCAACCCTTCCGCCGATACCTTGCTGCAACCGAGCGATATTGACCCGGAATATGTCGGACAGGCGCGGGTGCTTCAGTTTGGGTCGCTCTTGTTGGCGACCGAACCGTCGGGAGAGGCCACCCGTCATGCCTTGCAAGTGGCAAAGACGGCTGGTACGCTGCTTTCTTACGATCTGAATTTACGGTTGACTGGCTGGCCGGACGAGGCGGCGGCCCGGGCCGGAGTAACCGCTCCGTTGGACTTCGCCAATATTATCAAGCTTAATCGGCACGAACTGGCCTTTTTGACCGACGACTCCGACCCGACGACCGGCACCCAAAAGCTGTGGCGAGATCATTTCGGGCTGGTGGTCGTGACACTCGATAAAGCAGGTTGTTTTTATCGGACTGCTTCGGCGACCGGTTTTGTACCCTCTTTTCCAGTCCAACCAGTCGATACGGTTGGGGCGGGGGATGGTTTCCTGGCCGGGTTGTTGGATGGCCTGCTACGGGGCAATTTTGATTTTGGGAATGAAGCGTTAGTACGGGGAGCCTGCCGACAAGCGGGGGCAGTCGGAGCGCTGGCGACGACCCGGCCCGGCGCGATCCCGGCTATGCCGACCCGTGCCGAACTCGAAAGTTTTATCCAGGAAAAAACTTCAGCTTAGAACTGATCCCAGTAGGGGCGACCCTTGTGGTCGCCCGGTTCGGAATGCACCGGGCGACCACAAGGGTCGCCCCT
>JBBQWM010000052.1:0-40961 GCA_038210655.1 Chloroflexia bacterium | reverse complement strand
TAGTTTCAATACGCAAAATATTACAATAATATTATAACTATTCAGCCCGCCTCAGCCTTGTCATTGGGAGCGACGCGAAGAATCTTGATTCTGCGCTTCGCTCACAATGACACGGCTGAATAGTTACGTAAGATTATTGATTGCCTACTTACCAATTTTTACCCCGAATCTAAATAATTCAGTAATGCAAGCGGTTTGGAACGGAGGTACGAAATGTGATATAATGCACACATAGATAAATTGCTTGGTCTATAACAAGCACGGTTCCCATAACAAATTGCTTAACTCTGATTTAGAAAGGGGTTCATTCAAAATGGCTAAGGTGAAAGTTTATATGACCGATTGGTGTGGCTATTGCCACAGTGCGAAACGCTTTTTGGATAAAAACGGCGTCCCCTACGAGACAGTCAACATCGAACACAACGAGGATGCTGCCGAGTTCGTGATGAACGTGAACGGTGGCAACCGCACCGTCCCGACTATCGAGATCGAAGGCAAAGGGGTTTACACTAACCCTAGCCGCCAGCAACTGATCGAACTGCTAGACCTGGTTTAGCAGCCTTAAAGGGCTTGTGGCAGCCGCAAACCTGTCCGCAGGCGAATATCCATGTACATTCCCGTACTTTATCAAGACCAGGATATAATAGTAATTAATAAGCCAGCCGGACTGCCGACTCACCCCGATAATAGCGGGGAAGAAAGCGCGGCTGGCTTTGATGTTGTCAGCTTGCTAAAGCGTCAACTTGGGCTGGATTACCTGGGCGTACATCAACGGCTCGACCGTGAGGTATCAGGTGTATTGGCTTTCGCCGCCCGTCGGGAGGCCAATGCCGGGTTAGCCCGCGCCTTTGAGGGGCGGCAAGCCAAAAAAGAATATCTGGCGATAGTGGTGGGACGAGCGCCCCGCCGGTCCGGAGTGATCGACGCACCGTTAGTCGAGGCCAGTAATGGGCGCTGGCGTATTGCCCGGCCCAGCGAACCGGGCAGCAAACCGGCTCAGACCGGCTATCAGGTCGAACAGGAAGGGCCGGGTAAAACTTATATCCTGCTCCGGCTCCGGCTCGAAACAGGCCGCACCCATCAGTTGCGCTTGCATCTGGCCCACCTCGGTTGCCCTATTATTGGTGACGATCTTTATGGAACACCCGAAGGCCGACCCGAAGCTAAAACCGCCCGGCCCAACCCGACCACAGCCTTTTTCCCGCGTCTGCTGTTGCACGCCTGGCGATTATCTATGCGCCACCCAATCTCCGACGAACCGCTCCAACTGGAAGCCCCGGCCCCCTCCATCTTCACCAAAGCCGCCTCCGCTGCCCTCTTACCCGAACTAGCTCTTCCTACCACCCCCAATCCACCCTCCAAAACCACCCTGCATCCTGCATCCCGCATCCCGCATCCCGCAGCCTTCCTACTTCTCGCTGCCGAACGTCGCGCCCCCCTTACCGACGACCCGGCCCAGACCACCACCGCCTACCGACTGGTCAATGGCGCAGGGGATGGATTGCCCGGTATCACGCTTGACCGCTATGGTTCGGCCCTGGCCTTGAATTGTTACGACCCAGCCCTGCAAGCCGACCACCCGGCCTTTAAGCAGTTGTTGGAAGCTATCGCCCGCCAGTGGCCTGATTATTCGATTTATGTCAAGTTTAGACCGCGCCAACTTTCCAACCTGGCTTCTCGCCCTGGTAGCGAAACCGACATCGCGCCAAGCTTGCCGTTGGTTGGCCCAACTTTGCCCGAAATAACCGTACGCGAAAACGGTCTGAGTTATTTGATCCGACCGGGCGATGGCTTCAGTCCCGGCTTGTTTTTGGATATGCGTGAGATGCGGGCGCGGATCGCAGGGCTGGTAGCAGGTAAAACCATCCTGAATTGTTTTAGCTATACAGGCGCGTTTGGCCTCGTAGCCGCCATGAGTGGAGCCAGTCGAGCGCTCAATTTGGATGCCGGAAGACGGGTACTCGATTGGGCCAAACAAAATTATCGCGCTAACGGCCTGACCCCGGACGATTATGATTTTGTCGAAGGCGACGTGTTTGACTGGTTGGGACGCTTCGCCCGCCGCCAGCAAACTTTCGATCTGGTAATTCTCGACCCACCCAGCTACTCGACCGTCAAAAAAACCCGCTGGGTCGCCGAAAAAAACTATGACCAGCTAGTGGCCCTGGCTGCGCCACTGGTTGCGCCCGGTGGCCTCTTGCTGGCCTGTACCAACCACGCCGGGCTGACCCGTCGAGCTTTCAGGCAAGCCGTCTTAGAGGGGGCTAACGCCGCCCACCGTCCAGCCCAGGTCGTTGGCTTCTACCACGAGCCAGAACTGGATTTCCCCCGCCCAGGCTCGGCTGAAGCTTATCTCAAGCTACTGCTAATGAAATTATAGAGCTTGAAAGATCGAAGGTGAGTCTCAGGTTTGCAAACTAATCAGGTTGTGCTACAGCATAAACCGAAGTTGAGCATATATTAGGAAAAATTTCCGCCGGAAATTTTCTAATATATAATTTTGAGTGGTTTGGATCGAGGTTTTCACGGTAGACCGTTTGTATTGTTTGAACCCATGCAAACATCTGACGCTCACCAAAAGATCGAAAAGAGATTGACTAATCTGGCCTAATAGAGTAAACTCCTCACTACGTTATACGTTATAGGAAGTTACGTTTCTCTCACAGGACTGAATGATTGGTTAACAACTATATCTATTTTATTCGGCTTTTCTTCTTCCAATTAGATATATCGCTATAAAGTAATCTTGTATAGTTTGACCTATGGACTAATTTGCTCAATTGATAGCTTCTCGTATCGCAAAGGAATAGATCAGGATGGGAGTAGAACCGCCAGAAGCGCGTAGTTTGCCACGCAACCGCAAATGTGGCAATTGCCGCTTTTATGAACCAGCCCCCTTGTGGCGCAAGGGTTGGTGTCGCAATCCAAGACTTTACCCACCACATGCAAATCATCTGGTAGATGCTACCACTATCGATTGTGAAGGTGGCTTCCGTTCACGTATCTATTGGGAGCCGGTTCCCGAAGCCCCTGCTCCACCGATTATTAACCGCCCTGAGCCACAACCGACCCAGCCCTTTCAATTTCAGCCGCGCTCTAATGAACAAACTACGGTCGGCTTTCGCGCCCAACCAGTCGGAAAACCCATTAACCACCCGCCCGAACCGACTGTTGAAGCTGATTTTGATGTAATTGAAACGACCGCGCTGGCCCACCCCTTACCAGCAGGGATCGGGCCGGGCAAAGATTGGCGATTGTTCCTCCGCCAACGCCTGCCTTTTACCGAGAAATGGCCGTTGGAAAAAGTCGAGCTTAACCAGCGTAATATAGGCATCGCGGCGAGTGCTACCCTGATTGTATTAATTCTATTGATCTTGCTTATTAGCAATCTGGGCAAAAAGTCCGATGCGGAGCCGACCAGCCAGGTAATGCTACCACCTTTTCAAACCGCCTCGGCCCAACTAACGATCCGAAGCCAACCGACCGCCACCCCTCGTAATACCCCAAACTCAGCATTGTCGCCTGCTCCTGGCAGCAAAGCTGGCGAAAAAACCGCGTTGGTCAAAGGTAATGGGCCGACCCCGCTGAATATGCGCGAAGAAGCCAGCCTCAAAGGTAAGCTAATTACCGGCATCAAAGAAGGCGAAAAGGTGACGATTTTGGATGGCCCTAAAGAGGCCGATGGGCGAAACTGGTACAAAATTCAGTACAACGGGCAGATCGGCTGGGCTGCTAAAGATTATCTGGAGTTGCAGTCGTAAGATAAGTTTTCACTTCTTTTATTTCCTTTTATTTCAATAAAAGCGAATGTCGATAAGCCGCTCTAATGGAGCGGCCTATTTTATGCAAGAAGCCTATGTTGTGGGCCTTTTGCGGCCTATTCAGCTATGATATGATGAATGATGGTACTATAGTAGTGGACTGCTAACGGGTCAGGGAAATTTGGATCGAGAGCGGTTCAAGCCATAAAGCAAGAAAGTTTGAAGGTAGTCCAAAAGTTGATTAAACCAGTATATTGCATCAGGGATCACAAATTTAGCTCTCTGGAAAATATGGATGCCATTAGCGAATTGGTGGCCGATAAGAGCAATTTGCTCTGGATCAATTTGAGCAAGCCTACGCAACAAGAATTGCAGAAAATGGCCGAAGAATTTAATTTGCACCCTCTGGCAATCGAGGATGCTACCCGCCATCATCAGCGCCCCAAAGTGGACGAATACGAAAACTTCTATTTTGTGGTCTTTCAAGCCATCAAAATTGACCCCACCAGCTACGAGCTAACGGTTTATCCGCTCTATTTATTTATGGGCGAAAACTATGTAGTAACAGTTTATTACCACGACATCCCGGCCCTTGAAGAAGCCGAAAAACGCTGGCAAAACAATTCTTCGCAAATCGCGACCGATATCGGGGTACTGCTTTACTCTGTACTGGATACGCTGGTGGATGATTATTTCCCGGTGCTGGACAAAATGGTAGACCGGGTGGAAGAATTGGAAGACAATATTTTCAGCCCTAAAAACGGGAGCAATCAGCGCGACTATATTTCCTCGATGTTGAGCCTCAAACGTAGTTTGCTAAATTTGCGCCGGGTAGCCGGGCCGGAGCGCGATTTGCTCAACGTTTTGACCCGCCAGGATAGCCCGATCTTTTCGGAACATACCAGGGTTTATTTCCAGGATATTTACGATCATCTGGTGCGCGTGACCGATACAGTCGATTCCTACCGTGATTTGTTGAGTAGTGCGGTTGATGCTAATTTGGCGGTCATTTCCAACGATCTAAATAAGATAATGCGGACAATGACCGCCGCCTCAATCATTCTGATGACCGACGCTTTGATCGCCGGTATCTACGGCATGAATTTCGAGAACATCCCCGAACTAAAATGGCAGTACGGTTATTTTCTGTGCCTGGGACTAATGGCACTGGTCTCCGGGCTAATTTACTACTATTTCAAGCGCCGAAATTGGTTGTAAGAGTACTCAGGCCACGCTGCTTATCGGGACAGGCAGATCAAACCGTTCTAGCAAAGTGCGGGTAAGCTCCGGGTTCCAGGGCATTGGCTTGCGCGATTCACCGTGACTATCCGAACCGGCACTGATTGCCAGCTTATTTTGATGAGCAAAATCCAGATAACGGGCCACGTCTGCCGGTTGGTGCGAGTGATGATAAACCTCTAATCCTGCCAGCCCAAATTCGACCATTTCGCGCAACGTTTCCGCCGTAGCAACCGTAAAGCCGTATTCCTGTCGTCCTGGATGAGCCATGACCGGCACTCCACCTGCCTCTATCGCCACTTTCAAGGCTACATCGGCAGCCTGGCAGCAAATCCGATCCAACCCAAATTTGCGACACTCGGTAAGAGCCTGCTCAAAGGTAGCGACCTCGCCCCCGCGCACCATCGCACGGGCAATATCGGTCGGTAAAAAACTGCCGTCAGGCCGTTTGAAGCTTTCCAGCTTTGATAGAGTGTAACCGCGTTTGTGCAACCCCTCGATAATCTCGTGCTTCTTGGCGGTCAGTTGAGCCTGGGTATCTTCCAGCAAACTATTCAAAGCGGCATTCTGTGGGTCAAAATTGTAGACCAACATATGATACATAGCATCTTTCCAGCAAATCGTAATCTCGACCCCCGGCACAAATTGAAGCCCCGCCTGAGCCGCCAAAGCTGAGACTGGAGCGACACTCTGGATCGTATCGTGATCGCTCACTGCCAACAGTCGCACACCCTGGGCCACCGCCGTCTCGACCAGTTTTTCGGGCGACCACATCCCATCACTGGCTAAAGTGTGCATATGAAAATCGACCCCTCGTCCTGGAGTCTTCAATTGATTTTGCAATTCTTTTTCTATCACGCTCATATTAAATTACTTGTTCTCCCGCCACTTTACCGCCTGCCAATTCTTTGATGCAGGCATTATTTCTTCCTTTAGGCCATCTATTGTAACATAATTTCACGTGGGTTGAGTATCCAAACCCGATTTAGGGGTGAACGTCAGTTTTTTGCAAACTAGCCAGGCTGTACCACACTCTAAAAGGTGAACATAAAAATGGCCCTCGTTGTGTTAAAACAAGGGCCATCACAGCGTAAGAAGGTTTAGAGAGCGGCAGGATCGGCGCAAACTCCTCCCTCATCGGGAACGTTTGTACCACAGGGCGGCACGGCGTTCGGCACGGCTGGATCATTGCCGGGTATTTCACCCTTGACCAATACTTCGGCCCGACGCTCGAAACCGGCTTCACCAGAGGCTTTAGCCGTCAGACGACCAAAGGCAAATGCGTCAATCCGAGCATCCGTTCCGCCAAAGTCGCTCATCATCTTAGAGACATGCTTAGCCCGTCGTTCGGCCAAATCCAGGTTAAACGCTTTCGAGCCGGTGTTGCTGGCCCGCCCGATCACGGTTACTCTGGTTTGCTTGTCCTGAACACTCTTTCGCACCTGGGGACTGAGAGCCTCGAACCAGTCGAAGAGTTCTTGTTGCTTGTCATCCTCTCGCTCGAAGCGATCTTTAGCGACGACGAAAGGAAACAGTTGCTTGGTGCAGCAGAAGGCGACCGGCGCAGGTGGGGGCGGCACGATCAGATCAATCGCGAAAGTTTGCTGGAAATCGTTAATGTCCGAGATCGTTTCGCCATTTTCTCGTGTGCTGTTAACACTGCTATGCAGCAAAGGAACAATACTGATTAAGGCCCCCGCCGTACTCGTATCACGCGAGAAGGCCACCGGGTTTGCCAATTCGCCAGCCTTACCGCGTGATTGGCCGGTCGGGGGCGTACCCAGCAACTGTAACTGCCCATCAGCCGTGAACACAAAACGGGTATCCAGTACAGCCCGTGCATCGCCCTTGTCCGTCACCGTAACCGGGTTCGGGGTCGGCGGCTTATCACCCGGTGTAGCCCCTAACAACTCCTTGAGCTTATTCCTGAGCGTGTCACCAACGAAAGGAATTACTAGCAAGCATAGACCGCCGCCAATAATACCACCCAAGCCCACACCGACCACTGCTCCTAGCAAGGCGGCCAGCGCACAAAGTTCGGCGTTAGTAAGCTTATCAATAATATCGGCCCGTTTCTTGGGATCACCGGCAGCACACAAAGCCTGCACAACTTTACCAACACCCGGTATTAGAAACGTCGCAATCTTCCCCGCGTCGCACAGAGTGCCAAGAATGCCGGTTGGCCCGCCGCCACCACCGCCACCGCCGCCTTTAGAGCCGTTCTGGGAGGTACGTTCCCAGTGAATGTCGGTAGAAATGGTCAAAGTACCGTTATTGCCGCGCACTACATTAAAGCTGTCGTGGTTCGGGTCGGTAGCAAAATCGCGCTGCTGGACTGCTCCGGCGTTGCCTAGCGGTTTGAGAAGTGCCTGCGGTTTGTAACTAACTACCCAGTTGGGAGTACCGCGATCTACCAGTTTGTCGCCTTCGCGTTTGAGTGGGCCAAATGGACTACCAGTAGGGGCATCATCACCCACCAAGTTCGAGCCGGGACTACCGACCAGCGACGAAGAATTACCCTGCGACTGGCTTAGAAAGGCATCAACCGCACTGAATAGCTTATCAAACTCGGCTTTGGCATCAGCTTCGGTCGGGGTAGCCGCAGGAGCGCGTTGAACGCCTTCCTCTGCTTTCTCGGCTCCAGTGGTGGTGCCACCACAAGCGCAAGCCCTTTGCACCGTCTTTGGTTCTTCCTGACGAGCCACTACTGGCGCGAGTTTTTGTTGCTCGGCCTCCTCACCCCCACAGGCGCAGGCTCGTTGAATTTGTCTAGCGGGTCTTTTTTTGGCGGCGGTTAAGTTTTGGCGAGTGGACAACATACGCTGGACTTGCTTATTACCCAACTGGTGTCCGGCTTGTTGAACAAAGTTAACTCGTTGCGCTCCGTTAAGTCGTCCGCTATCAAAAGCGCGAGCCAGGGAAGGTGAAAGAGGATTAACCGAGGCCGGAGTGGGCTGATGCTGGATTACATTCGTAATATGGGCTGGTTTAGTTTTGGAAGTTTTATCGGCATGAACGGAAGCTGTCATAATTGTGTCTCCCTCGTAGGTTTAAAGTACCGCTTGATAAACCTCTGGCGAATGGATTATAGACAGGCTAGGTCGTAAGGTAGAACTGTATATGATTTAAAGGATTATTTTTCTTGATTAAAACATACTAAAATCGGTGTGTCAATAGGCTAAACTTCTTTGACTCAGGGTTTTATACGTTTACCTCAACCTTGCTTTGAGCCTAATAATTTACGAGTGAGGCTAAAAAATTCATCAAAAGACTTTTGATTTGTAGCTAAATACATAACCCTGGATTTAGAGGTAAGGGTCAGTTTTTGTACCGGCTCAAACCGCTACCACAGCCAGTTATGAAACCCAGCCCAAAACCACACCAAAAAATAGCTTGGAAACTTTCCGTAGAAAAATTTCTAAGCTATGTCCAAATTCAGCGAAATTTGAGAGAAGCTCTTGCGGTTAATCCTGAAAATTGCGAGTGTAGAGCCGGTAGTACAGCCCTTCTTTATCGAGAAGCGCACTATGACGACCCTGTTCGACTACCCGACCCTGATCGACCACCACAATTTGGTCGGCATTTTCGATAGTACTAAGCCGGTGAGCGATCACAATAGTCGTGCGGTCGCGCATCAGCCGATCCAGGGCTTCCTGCACCAAACTTTCGCTTTCGTTATCGAGCGAACTGGTCGCCTCATCCAGGATCAAAATGCGCGGGTTACGCAAAAGAGCGCGGGCAATCGCAATGCGTTGCCGTTGTCCGCCCGATAGTTTTACGCCCCGTTCACCCACAATACTTTCGTAGCGGTCGGGTAGCCGCTCGATAAACTCGACCGCATTAGCCGCCCGCGCGGCGGCTTCAATTTCGGCCTCGGTCGCGTCAAGCCGCCCGTAAACGATATTCTCACGGACACTTGAGCCAAACAAGACTGGCTCTTGTAGCACACTACTGATCTGTTCGCGCAAACTCTTGAGTTGGACGTGGCTGATGTCGTGACCATCGAGAGTAATCCGGCCTTCGGTCGGATCATAAAAGCGCGGGATTAAGTTGGCAATGGTAGTCTTTCCGGCCCCGCTCGGCCCGACCAGCGCAATGACCTGTCCAGGTTGGGCCTCGAAGCTCAGGCCGCGCAGAACCGGCGTTTGTGCATCGTACTGAAAGCTCACCGCTTCAAACTTGAGGTGGCCCACCGCTGGCGGTAAAGGTTGAGCGCCCGGTGCGTCGCTGATCGTGACTGGCTCGTCCAGCAAATTAAAAATGCGTTCTGCCGCGCCTAGCGCCATCTGGAAAGCCCCGTACAAGCCCGACAACGCTCCAATCGGGGCCGCTACTATACCCATGTAGATCAAAATAGAAACCAACTCGCCGGGCGTAATATGTCCGGCCAGCACCTCGTGACCGCCAAACCATAGCACCATCGCCGCCGCGCTCAACGACAGAAAAGTCATAATCGCCGCGAAGCCGGAAGAAAGTCGCGCCCGCCGGGTTGCCAGCCGAAAGACATTCTCGACCCGCCGGTTGTAGCGGGCAATCTCGTAGTCCTCACGAGTAAAAGCTTGCACCGTCTTTTCGTTACCAAGCGTCTCGGACATAACGGTAGTAGCCTCGCCTAGTTCGGTCGAAACCGCATTCGAGAAGCGCTTGAGCCGTCGCCCGATCACCATCGCCGTAACGGTCAGGATCGGTAGCATAGCCAACACCAGCAGCGTTAGCCGCCAGTCGCGCAATACCAGAATGGTGATGCCACCGATCAAAGTGACCAGACTGCCTGACAACCCGATCAGGTTGTTTGTAACGGCCCCCTGGACGGCAGTCACATCGTTGGTCAGACGGCTC
This sequence comes from Chloroflexia bacterium, assembly GCA_038210655.1. Lineage (GTDB taxonomy): Bacteria > Chloroflexota > Chloroflexia > Chloroheliales > Chloroheliaceae > 54-19. The sequence goes on along the minus strand of JBBQWM010000052.1, from coordinate 31,122 downwards.
ATAATATCACCGGTGCGATGTTCGTTAAAATAGCTCATCGAAAGCTTTTGGAGATGGCTATATAACCGCGATCGCAGATCGGTGACTACCCGTTCGCCGGTAAAGCTCAACAAAAAGTTCTGAGCGAAAATTGCCAGGGCTTGAATAACGAATACGCCCAGCAACAGCAAAGCAATCCGATTTAAGGCATCCGCATCATTTTTGACAAAGACCGTATCAATTAGACTACCGGCGACGGCGGGCAATGCCAACCCGGTCAGGCTACTGACTAGCATCGCCAGCGTCGCACCCACTAACAGAACCCAGTAGGGTCGGGCGAAGCTTAATAAACGCCCAAAACCGTTGCGAGTAAATTTGGTGGTAGGGGGCTTCTGGTTCGCCTTTTCAAGTATTTCACGTTCTTCTACTGTAATCGCCATGCCTGCAAGCTTTCTTTATTGGGTTGAGCGCCGAAGTTGAGCAAAAATAGGGCCGGTCTACTACCGGGTGGCTGGTTTAACTCTCCAAGCTCAGAACCGTTCTTTCTATTCTACCTGTTTCGCCAAACTGAATTGATCGGTCAGGGCTGCACTGCCCTAAGCAATTTGTGAAAGGTCGGCAATATATACGAAATTCTAACCGTTTTGATGGGAAAGAAGTGTTAGAGAAGTGTTACAGAAAGATGTAAAACAGGGGCTGAGGGCATCTGCTCAATATTCGACATGCTGCGGTAGAAAAAGGCTACACCGGGAGCTTAAAGATAATATAGTGTGATGAACAGCGATTTTCTCCAGAAACACTGTCTGACCGGCCTCGCTTGTAATCTGCTGCGCTCGTTTTAATAACAATTCGGTAGCCTTGTGAAGCACACCAGGGCTACGCGGGTCGCCTGCCGCTTCCAACACCTCAAAGCAGGTCAGGTAAATCCGCAAAGGCTCGCTTGCCCCGTTCAGGTAGCCAACCTGTAGATAGTTATAGATTTCCTCGGCACAGGCTAAAGCACGCTCCAAATTGCTTTCTTTGAGATAAATCCGGGTCAGCCCGGCCAAAGGTTCCATTGCTTTGCCAGATTGCCCTAAATCGCGCCGTATATCCAGGGCCATCTGATAGGCCCCTTGAGCCTCGTTTATTCGTTCGAGGTCGGTCAGAGCGTGACCCAGATAAGTCAGAGTATAAGCCTCGTATTGGCGATTGCCCTGTTCGCGGGTGATTTTGAGAGCCTGCTCGTCGTAATCAAGCGAGATCAAATTTTCGCCCAGCAAATGATAAAGCAGTCCCAACGACGACAAACATTCGGCTTCCAGGCGGGTATTGCCCGTCTGACGAGAAAGGCTCAAAGCCTGTTCTAGATAAGTTTTCGCTCTGGCATACTCACCCATAAAAATCATCGCTTTACCGAGGCTTTCGGCAGCACTGGTCTGGATCAGCCCGAACCGAATTTCACGGGCCAGGCTCAAAGCATCTTCGAGGGTTAGTTGGGCCAGGCTATATTCGCCCTGCTGGAGATGAGCTTCACCGAGATTGCTCAGGGTCGAACTTTCCCACAGTTTGTGGCCCAGCTTACGATAAAGTCTGAGGGCTTGTCGAGCATATTCGATACTTTGGGGGAAGTCGGCTTGCATATCATTTAAAAGACCCAGACAACGCAAAGTAGCCGCTTCGACCAGTGTCGCCCGGCTGGAACGCGCCAGCTTAAGGCCCCGTTCCAAACAGGCCAAAGCCGTTTCGCTTTGCCCCTGCCACATCAAGCCGCTACCCCGGCGCATCAAAGCTTCCGCTTCCAAGCGAAGCTGCCCGGTGGTGTGGGACAGGTCAATCGCCTCCTGTGCCGCTTGACCAAGTTGGTCGAAGCTCGACCGCTCTTTTAAGAAATAGCACTGCTCCACCAGCAAGCTTGCCAGCGCCACCTGGATCAATTTCTCCGGGTGGTCGGGCTTGCTCAATCGGGAGCGCAAACTGGCAATCCCACTGGCAATAGCATGCTCACCTTCGTTATTAAAGCCTTTATGCTGGTAAAGACGGGATAACCCTCGACCACCATGGGCAATTTCCCTAACCTGGCCTGCGGATACGGCCCATTGCCAGGCCGCCCGTAAATTCTCTAAATCGCCCAGCGCCTCCTCCACGGCCTCTAGTTGTCCGTTTGCCAACCCTTCGGCGCGTCGCTGCAAAAAAGTGGTGTAAAACTGGCTATGGCGTTGGCGAGCCAGCCTTAAATCAGCCGGGCTAGTCTCTAGCTTATGAGTGGCATACTGGCGCAAAAGTTCGTGCATCTCGTAGCGACCTTGCCAATCAAAATGTAAAAAAGATTTGGCAATTAGGCCATCCAAAAAGAAGGGCGAAGCCTGGGCTACCTTCTGGGCCGCTTCCAACGTAAACCCACCCCGGAAAATTGAAAGCTTTTGTAATATCTTTTGTTCGTGGCTGGAAAGCCGCTTCCAAAACCAATCCAGAGCCACCTGCAAGCTTTGATGGCGTTCCGGCAAAACCATAGCCTCGTCCAGCGAAAAGCTCATATCGCGTTCGAGTTCCTGGACAATTTCGGACAGAGACACCGACCGAATCCAGGCCACGGCCAGCACCAACCCAAGCGGAACCCCTTCTACCAGACGGCACAACCGCACCAACCAGGGCCGATCACTCTCGGCTAATTTAAAACCGCCATAGACATTGCATCCACTCTGGATAAACAGCAGAACCGCTTCGTAGGACTCGAAATCCGGCGCATCTGCCGAAGCGGGATAGGGCAACCCTTTGACCGTGCAAACCGCCTCAAAGGGCAAATTGAGCCGTTCCCGCGAGGTTATCAGCAGTTTAAGACCGGGCGCGGCAGCCAGCATTTCAACCAGCAAATGACTACTTCTCAAAAGATGCTCAAAGTTGTCCAGCACCAGTAAGATTTCTTTGTCCCGCAAATAATTATGGAATTGGGCCTGGGGTGATTGCCCACCTGAAAGGGGTAGTCGCAATGCTTCGGTAATAGCCGGAATGACAAAACGGGCGGCTTCGGTTCCAGCCAAATTCACAAAATAAACCCCCTGTCGGAAAGTTTCGAGCAACTCGGCCCCGATTTGCAAGGCCAAACGGGTTTTGCCAACCCCACCCGGCCCCACAATTGTCACCAACCGCTCGGTTTGAAGTTGTTGCTTGATTTGCCGCAAATATTCTTCGCGCCCGACAAAAAGCGGCAAGCTAACCGGCAAATTAGTAAGTGGCTCGGTAACATTCTGGGAGAGATATTCCTTTAGGGGGAGCTTGAAAAGATCGCTTTCTAAGTTCCAACTTTCATCCCCCGCAAGCAACAACTGCTGTTCGGCCAGCCAGTTAAGCACCCGCCGGATGCGAACCGGTAAACCTTCGGTCTGGGTGTGGAACCAGTCCACCACCGTCTCCGATGGCTCCACTTGTAGGCTGGTCCGTAACCAGATTCTTAGCCCATTTTTGGAAAGCGGCGCAAGCTCTACCACCGAATACAAAACCGTTTCTCGCAATAAAGCCGGTTTATAACTGGAACTTAGCATACCGCAGACCAGACCTAGCTGAATAACCCGATTATTAGTCAGAAAATGTTCCAAAAATTGATAAGTAGCCCGATCAAGGTCTGTCCAGTTATCGACTACGATAAACAAGCCCTGATAATGCTGCTCTTGAACCCAACTTGTTAGCGCGGCGCTAAGATGGCCCTCAGAAAGAATCGGCTCTGGAAAGTTCGGTAACTTTTGCAAAGCTTCGGATAAGGCTCCCAGGTAGCGCGATTTTAGAGCCGAGGTGCCTTCTATCGATAGCAAACCGTAACCGCGCAAGCGGGCGATAGTCCGAACCTGAGTTAAAAATCGGGAGATACCCGAGTCCGCTACGCCGTGTACTACCAATACCCCCTGCCGGTAGGTTGGTAAATCGCGCAGGAAAACCTGTAAAGTTTCGAGGGCCTGGTCACGTTCGATCAAGCGCGAGGTCTCTTGTAAATTGGGCAGATCGGAGGCCAACTTATCTTGACTTACTACCTGGCTACGTCCGTTGCGCTTGGCAAGGTAACTACGCTGGTCGGCCTTTTCAAATAAACCGCTTATGGTTGGGGTATCTTCCGGGAAACTTGCTATGCCTGCACTGATCGATAACAAAATGAGGGGGTCGCCGGAAAAAGGAGTAGCAATCGTAGCTTCTAACAGGCGGTTTGCCAGCACCGTCGCCTGAGCCTTGTCGGTATCGGGCAATATAACCACAAATTCGTCCCCACCATACCGAAAAATCATATCGGAGGTGCGGACGATAGTCCGCATACGCTCAACAAATCCAACCAAGACCTGATCGCCCCGGCTATGACCAAAAGCATCGTTGATACTTTTGAAGTGATCCAGGTCTAAGACCAGCAAAGAAAAAGTATGGCTATAGCGAACCGCCCGCGCCGCTTCCTGCTGTAACTGTAAATCAAGCGAAGCGCGAGAATAAGCCCCGGTCAGTTGGTCAGTAAGCATCGATTTAGTTGGAAATATGTCCATAATTGGTGGTTTGTTTGTCAAGAGCAAAGTTATTGCTAACTAATCATACTTACTGGATAGTATACACTATCTTAACAACATATTAACAAGCTTTCCGATGATTGATCTCACATTAAGCTAATGCCGTTGACATTATAGTCAGACTGTACCACACAGCCCCGAAACCACTCAAAATAATAATCCCAATGTAGGGGCGACCCTGTGTAGTTGCCTTCGCCGCCCCAGCGGGATGCTCACGGGCAACCACATAGGGTTGCCCCTACCGAAATATTTTTTTGAATCCCTTACTGGTCGAACCACTGACGAAAACCGCCAATTACGCTATAATAGGGCGGTAAGCTAAAAGACGCTAGAAGTTAGACAAAAAAGACTGAGGAAAATGCGGATAAAAGTAAAAGTCCCGGCTAGTTCGGCCAACCTGGGCTGTGGATTTGATGCCTTTGGGCTGGCTTTAGCCCTTTATACCGATTTTATTTTTGATGCCAGCCACCCAGAGGCGGGTTCGATGCCCCTGGTAGTGCGGGGTGAGGGAGCCGCATATTTGCAGGCCGAAGGTTGCGCCCTGGTTTATGATGCCATCAAGGTTTACCAGCGTTTCACCGGCTATAAGGTTCCAGCCTTTGGTCTGGAGATCGAGAACCGTATCCCGTTGGCGCGTGGGCTAGGTAGCAGCGCCTCGGCTATCATCGGCGGATTGCTGGGGGCCGATGCGCTCTGCCGTCGGGCCTACGGTGGGTCGGGCTACCCCAGCCGCGAACAACTGGTGCGACTGGCAACCGAGATTGAAGGCCACCCGGATAACGTGGCGGCAACTTTGCTAGGTGGCCTGACCCTGGCAGTCTCGGCCCCAGCAGCGGCTACGCCCTATTTTATGCCCTCTAATAACTCCACTCTGGATAACCCGGCGGTCGAAGGTTTTCGGAATCTGGATGGTGGCCCGGCCTGGCGCAACCCGGTCGTAGTAGCCTTGCCAATCCCGCTTAATTTGACGACGGTAGTCTTCATACCTCAATTCGAGATGAGTACCAAAGAAGCCCGCGCCGTGTTACCACCCACTATTAGCCTACAAGATGCCGCCCATAACTCGTCGCGGACTGCCCTGTTCGTAGCCGCTTTTACGGCCCCGGACGGACGGCTGGAATGGCTCTCGGAAGCCATGAACGACCGGCTACACCAGCCTTATCGTAGCCAGCTTTTCCCGCAACTTCCGGCTTTGATCGATGCTGCCCAGCAAGCCGGAGCCTATGGCGCAGCCCTGAGCGGGGCCGGTTCGACTGTGCTGGCTTTTAGCAGCCGCGACCGAGCAACATCAGTCCGCGATGCTTTCTTCAAACTGGCAGGCGAGAGTGGACTCCGGGGGCGGGTCGAACAACTTGAGATTGCGCTCGGTGGCCCTTCGGTCGGTTACGAAATCTAATAAATTAGAATCTATTCTGTAGGGGAAAGCCTTGTGGTCTCCCATGAGGACCCAGCACGATCTCAGTGGGCGACCACAAGGGTCTCCCCTACAACGAAAACGAACCTGGTGGAATAGCCCTTATTTGTCAAGGAGGACACATGGAAACCGAATACCAACATCTGCTGATCGAAACTTCGTCTGCCGGAGTACAAACGATCAGCCTGAACCGGCCCGAAAAGCTCAATGCCGTTAATGTCAGGCTATCGGAAGAATTGCCCTGGGCTATCGAAGCGGCGGCGGAAGATGATGCCGTGCGGGTGATCGTGATTACAGGCGTAGGCCGGGGCTTTTGCGCTGGTCTCGACCTCGATCCGGCCAATGTCTCCGAAGAAAGAGCGACCGAAAATCGCAACCGCAGCGCCCAACTGGACGATTTGGCCTGGGTCGGGCGGTGGGTACTAAGTATTGTCGGTTGCCCCAAACCGGTTATCGCGGCGGTCAACGGCCCGGCGGCAGGCGCTGGGTTGGGCCTGGCCTTATCCTGCGATATTAGGCTAATGCAAGCGGGCGTGAAGGTTACGACTGGCTATATTCGGCGCGGTCTATCCCCCGACGCGGGCGTGAGCTACTTCCTGCCTCGCCTGATCGGTACTTCGCGAGCCACCGAAATGATTATGACCGCCCGTGATATTGACTCGGAAGAAGCCGAGCGGATTGGACTGGTTAGCCGGGTACTGCCCGCCGAAAGCTTTGGCGAAGCAGTCGCCACCTATGCCACTCAACTTGCCGGTGGCCCACCGATAGCCCTGGCGCTTACCAAACGTTTGCTGGCGGCTTCACCCGACACCGACCTGACCACCCAGCTAAAAAACGAACTGGTTATGATTAAAAAGTGCTTCACAACCGAGGACGTAAAAGAAGCCATGCAAGCCTATCTTCAAAAACGCTTGCCCAGCTTTAAGGGTCGCTAACTCAAAATTGCTGGGGGCTTAATTTGTTCCAAAACAAAAGGGTGGCGATGATTTTCCACCCTTTTTACGCGCCAGCCAAAGCCTACCAAATTGTAAAAAGGGCTGTTTTGTGTTAATGTTTAGCTGAAATAAAGTACCGTATATCAAAAAATCCTTTTATATAGACTAAACTAATAGACTGAAATGGAGTTTATTTAATGCCCGTCACACCAAAAGATTTCCGCAAAATTATGCGCCAGTTTGCGACCGGCATTACGGTCGTCACCACCGTCCAATCGGATGGCACTTATTACGGTCTGACTGTTAATTCGTTTACTTCCGTTTCGTTGGAACCGCCCCTGGTGCTGATCTGTATTGATAAAAGAACCGAGGCTGACACTATTTTGCCCCGGAGCCAATTCTTCTGCGTCAATATTCTGCACGAAGGTCAGCAAGAGCTTTCCGACCGCTTTGCCGGACGCGACCCTTATAACCTGAAGCCTTTTGCCGGTTTTGCTACTCATACCGAAGTAACCGGTGCGCCCGTCTTTGACGATTGCCTGGGCTTTGCCGACTGCCGGATTGTGCAGACTTACGATGGGGGCGACCATACCATTTTCGTGGGGCAGGTCGAGAAAGTCGGTGTGACCGACCAGGTAAACGAAGCCGGGCAGGAGATTGCACCACTGCTTTATTTTCGCTCCAACTACCAGTATGTCAACAAGCAACCTTAGAAGCGTTCAACCGAGCCTGGAATACGAACGCGCCCTATGGGAAAGCGGACTGCATCGGGTCGTCGGGCTGGATGAAGTAGGCCGGGGAGCTTATTGTGCTTGCGTCGTCGCGGCAGCGGTCGTGCTTGGGCCACCAATCGAAGGGCTGGAAGAGGTGCGCGACTCGAAGCAACTTTCGGCCCCCCGACGTGAAAGGTTAGCCGAAATCATCCGGCAACGGGCGACCGCCGTCGGGATTGGGGCCGCTTCGCCCGCCGAGATCGACCGCCTCAACATCCGGCGGGCGACCGCCCTGGCAATGCAACGCGCTTTGCGGCAGATCGGTTCCTACGATCATTTGCTGGTGGACGGGTTGCCAGTTCCCGAACTAGGGTTCGACCGACAGACCGCCCTTGTCAAAGGCGACTCGCGTTGTCTTTCGATAGCCTGCGCCTCGATTATCGCTAAAGTCTGCCGCGACCGCTTACTACACCGCCTCGCCCCGCGCTATCCTGGCTACGGTTGGGAACGCAACGTCGGCTATGGAACCGCCGAGCATCAGGCCGCCTTGCAAAAACTGGGAGTTACGCGCCATCATCGTCACAGTTTCGCCCCGATCCGGGCCGCGCTCCGCGCTACTGCCGAACCGACCGAGCTTAAAACCGAACTGGATATTTTGAGAGTCGAGGCTGAATAGGCCATCAGAAGAAAGCTTTACAGCCGATTGCAAGGCAAATAAGCTATCCACTTAGAACCTATCTCAATAGGGGTGGACTGTCAACCGATTGGGATAAGCTCTTATAGGGCTATAGCAAGTTGTAGAATTATTGAGTTGAACAGGTAGCAGCCTATTTAGCCGAGGGAGACTGGCTTGACTTCGTAGCTACGACAAATAGCCTCGATCTGCTGCCCGAACCAGCGACCTATTTCGGCGTAACGTGGTTCAAGCGTCAGGCGATGACAGAGTGGCAGAATTTTCTCACGGGTTTCTTTGATCTGCTTGGTCTGCTTTTCAGGGGTACAGCTATCTAATGTCTCAAGATTGTGAAGTCGGTCGGCCAGTTTAATCAACCAGGCTTCGGGTGAGCCGTTTAGCAAGCGTGGAAAATAGTCTTCTTTGGGCAGACCCGGTTCCTTGCTGAGTAGCTTAACGATAGAACAAATCCGGCTACCAAAGATAAATTCGAGGTCTTCCCAGGTCAGAATAAAGCTATCTTCCATCACATCGTGCAGCAGGGCCGCAATGATTAGCTCGTGGTTGTAAATACCCTGACGTAGCAAAATCATACTGACCTCGCGGGGATGGTCGAAATAACGGCCCCCGCCGTCCCGCTCCTGGCCCCGGTGTCCATACTTTGAAAGCCGGTAGGCCATCATCACCAGATGGACTTGCGACGGGATAAAATGCTTTTGCATCAATTCCTCGAACTGAGCGCGACCAAAACTTACTTCCAATTCGGTTAGCACCGGCTTACTCCTTTTGAACTAGCAGGAATAGACAGGATTTACACGCCCTTACGAGCGTGAAATTAACTTTCTATATCTCTCACGAACTATCTAACTTCTAGTGGCCCCGGTACGCTCTCATAACGAAGTCTCTTTTAGCAATCGAGCATTATTTACTGCCGCAATCGAATATTCGCGTCTAATTCCTGGAATTTTTGCAAAATGTTAGAGTAACCCCGCTCGACATACTGGATACCACTAACCCGCGAAACACCCCGTGCGACGGCGGCAGCAATCAAATAGCTGAACCCGGCCCGCAAGTCGGGAATAGTAATATCGGCAGCCCGCAAGGGGGTCGGCCCTTTGATGATACAACTATGCTCGTGGTCGTGGCTCTTAAAGCGGCAAGCTTTCTCGCCCAAACATTGCCGGAAAAGCTGAATTTCCGCACCCATCCGCACCAATTCTTCGGTATAGCCAAAGCGTTTTTCGTAGACCGTCTCGTGAACGACCGAAAGCCCCTCCGCCTGAGTCATCAACATCACAAAAGGCTGCTGCCAGTCGGTCATAAAGCCGGGGTGAACATCGGTTTCCAGCGCAATCGACTTGAGGGGTTTGTTGGGATGAAAAAACCGAATACCTTGCGGTTTGACCTCAAACCCGGCCCCAATTTGCCTTAGCTTGTTTAGAAAGGTCAGCATCTGAGGCTGTTCGGCCCCTTCCACCAACACATCCCCACCCGTAATGATCGCCGCTACCCCCCAGGAAGCCGCCTCGATTCGGTCGTTAATTACGGCGTGTTCAGCCCCGTGAAGCTTATCGACCCCTTCGACGACTATCGTGCGGTCGGTATCGACAAAGATGATTGCGCCCATCTTTTGCAGCATCATCACCTGATCGATAATCTCCGGCTCGACCGCAGCGTTCTTTATCAAAGTGGTGCCTTTTGCTAGAACTGCCGCGAATAGGGTATTTTCGGTCGCGCCAACGCTAGGATAAGGCAATTCAATCACCGCCCCTTGCAAGCGCTCGGCAATCGCATAGTAGCGCCCGTCCTGAAAGACAATTTTCGCCCCCAAATGTTCGAGGGCCTGAATATGAAAATCGACCGGACGCGACCCAATGTCACAACCGCCCAACATCGGGATCACTGCCTTGCCGTAACGATGGAGCAACGGGCCGAGCAGCAAGATCGGAATACGGTTCAGACCGCTAAAGCCAACCGGCACTTCGGCAGTTGTTACGACCGGGGTATGTAAGCGAAGGGTGTTACCTTCTTCTTTGTCCCACTCGAAATTCAGGCCGACGCTTTGGCAGATGTCCAACGTAACACTCGTATCGCCGATGTGCGGCACATTGTGCAAGATTACCTCTTCGTCGGTCAACAGGCTGGCGACAATTTGCTTGGTCGCGGCGTTCTTAGCCCCACTCACCCGTACCGTTCCGCGCAAAGGCTTACCGCCTTCAATTTCGTAATATGCCATATTTATGTAAAATTCTCCTTTTATATTAACCGGGATAGACAGGATTCACAGGATACAATTGGCTTCTCTATCCCCGCTGAACTGGCTAATTTTAGCTTTGCATTAATAATCTAAGTTCCGTCGTGCAGACAATCGATGATAAGGGCCTGCATTGGTTCACCTTGCGTCCAGGCTTTATGCGTCACATTGGCAGGCCATAGCACCGCGTCACCGGCACTGACCGGCACAGTTTCAGCCTCGCGACCGCCAATGCGGACAAAACCGCTCCCGCTAATCACCAGAAATAAAACAGGGATAGGCGCATCGTGTTCGTCTATTTCGGCATAAGCCTCGTAGTAATGAGCAAATACACTCATAGGTTGGTCGAGAAAGAAGGGCTTGCCTTTGTAGCGTTCGACCAATTCGTCCGGGCTAAAGCGATTGGCAACGTGGGGCGGTAGTTGAATTGCCACCACCGACACGCCCTTTACCCCAGGACGCGGCAAAGGCGTTTTGATTTCTGGCCCGAACCGGCGTATTTCAGCCATTTTTCTGCTTTCTCCTTAAGAATTAACAGGGATGTACAGGATTAACAGGATAAATCAATTGCCTATGCTTTTCCCTGATAAATTTGGCTAATTTTACCGGCTCAACCCAGCCTCGGCAGATTTTCCGCCAGTTCAGCCGGTAAGAAAAGAAACTTACCCTTTTCCATAATCTGATTACCGTCAATCCAAATGTCGCAATCTTTGGCAATCGCATCAACATGGGTTGGGGCGCTCCAATCGGCCCCGGTCTGACTGCCATATGGATCACCCAATGCAATATGCATACCGGGTAACTTCTCATCCTGAAGCAGATTATAGATCATCTTGTTCACGCCGATATTAGCCCCAATAGCGAACTCACCGACTCGGTTGCTATTGTCGCTGGTATTAATATAGTGCCAGAACTCGCTTTGCAAATAGCGGTTCTCACACTTGACCGAACGCAACCGATTATTTTCGATCTCCAAAAAGAGCGGGTTTTCAGCCAGACTGCCGTACTTCTGCGAGAAAAAATCGCCGATAGTACCATCTACCACGTAAATACCATTGACATTAGCCGGAGCGGTAAAGACTTCACCTGCCGGTAAATTCGACCAAATTTGAGGGGTAATCATACCGCAGGTCTTGATCCAGCGTATCGCCGGGTCGAAAGTGGCTTCAATGTCGGTTCCGGCCTCGGTGCGGGTATAGATCGTGTGGCAATTCGAGACCATATCGTGAATTTGCTGTCCGATAGCATCAACCACATTGTAGTCGGCCCGCATGCCCTGTAGCATAATTTCGGGCGAAATAGTGACCATATGAGCGTAACGCACCAGATGGCGCTCGATCACTCCCACGAATTGCTTACGAGCGGGCAACTCGCCATGCAAGGACTGTACGGCATATAGGGCCACCTGGCTCTTGGCAATCGCATCGAGGATTGGCTGCGGCATATCCTTCATCGGGCGGTGGGTGTAATCTTCCAAGACATAAGCGGTTACAATCGCCCCGGCGATCCGGGCCGCTGCGAACATTGCGGCCCCTATTTCGATAGTCTCACGGTCGGTTACGACCGTCATAACTTCACCTTCTTGCACCTTGAGGCAATTATTGATGGCATTACGAGCGCCCATCAAAAAATCTGAGTCAAAAGGCAGCACCCGCATGCTATCACTTAAACGTCGATCAACAATTGGCATTACTTCTACTTCCTTCTGCCTTCGATAAAAGGCTTCCCCTGGAAAAGATCATCTTAATAAAAAGTTTCTATATTAAATTTAGAATTCCAGCACATTTTTAATAATAAAGGCAGGAACTTCCCAATATATCCCCAAGTGATCCCCGACCATAATTTTCGCGATATATTCCTGGAAAAGCTTTTCCAGGAATATATCTTGATAAACTTATCAAATCCCTTCCATCGACTCGTGCAAGACACGATCCACTACTTGTTTGAAATCGCCGGTTTCTTCGTAGACCGCCAATTGACGGTCGGCGCTGGTTCCCTGCTCCAGGACTGTGCGAATATACTCAATTTCGCGGCGACTGCCAAGCTCGTCTACTACGTCGTCCACAAATTCTAAGAATTCATCCATCAAAGCCCGCGTGTCAACTTCTTCTTCCTTGCCGAGATCAATCATCTTACCGGTGATCCCATAGCGGATCGCTCGCCATTTATTTTCCATAATCAGCGAACGACTATATTTACGCCAGCCGATGTTCTGTTGCTTGAGTCGGTACAATTTTACCACAACTGCCTGGATCAGGGCGGCTAACATTAAAGTCTCTTCCAGACGGGTCGGCATATCGCAAATCCGAACCTCAATCGTGCTGTAAATAGGGTGCGGGCGCACATCCCACCAGATTTTCTTGCCGTTATCGATACAGTGGGTCTCTATCAGGGTATCCACGTAATGATCGAAAGACGCAGCGCTCTCGAACTCGTCGGGAATACCGGTACGTGGAAAGCGGCTAAATACCACCGAACGGAACGAATGCAAGCCAGTCTTACGGCCCAGCCAAAAGGGAGAACTGGTCGAGAGCGCCAGGATATGCGGCAGGAAATAGCGCAATTCGTTCATGATCGCCACCGCCGTATCGCGGTTATTGATCCCAATGTGGACGTGCATCCCGAAAATCAAAATCTCGCGGATCACATCCTGGAGTTCCTCTTCCAGCACATGATAACGTATATCGTCAGTAATCGGTTGATGCGCCCAGTTGGAAAAAGGATGCGTCCCGGCGGCCCCAATCGCCAATCCATTCTTGAAAGCGACCTCTGCCAGAGCCGAACGGTTGCGGCGTAGATGTTCGCGGGCCTCCTTGATGTTGGCGCAAATCGGTGTAACCGTTTCGACGCAACTCATCAGCATCTCCGGCTTGACGTTATCGCCCAGCATCGGCTCCAACATCGCAATAATATCGGTGTTGCGAGGACTTAGATCACGGGTAGAGGGGTCAATAATTTGAAATTCCTCTTCAACCCCCAGCGTAAAATTCTCTTTAAGTTTGCTATTTGACATACGAACCTCTCGACTCCTTCCTATTTGGGTATCAGGTTTCAGGTATTAGGTATCAGGTTTTAGGCTAAAACTGATACTTATCCTGGTAAATTTTGAACGAAACCAAAAATCATACGTTTTATCTCAGCTATACTACTATTAAGGCGATTATAATCCACACTAGCTAAAAAGTTAAGATCGTGAGTAAGTAAAAGGTGGTATTCAAGTCTCACGCACAACCTTCGGGGTCGGCGGGACGTACACCACCTTCGCCCCGGCCCTCGATGATAAAAGTCGGGACGGTTGTACCCGTTCCCGCTGTAACATTGAGCAGCGCTGCCGCCGATAAGCGTGTCAGTAGACCCGCCACATCCCCTTCAAATATATAGGGGTCGCAATCAACCGACCTTTCGGCGAAGACGATCATATCGTCCTGAATGGTCGGAAACGGCTCTTTAGCAACGATCACTTTTTCTTGGACTACGTAGGGGTCTTGAAGGGCAATTTGCCAGGCGGCGGCCCAACTTGCCTCATCGCTTTCCCAACCGATAGAAATACCTTTGCCGCCGTATTCATCGTTTGGCTTTAGCACCAATCGGTCGCGGTTCTTCATTACAAACTTTTCCAGATCGATCTCCTGACCCTGGTAGGTCGTTTTGCCGGAACGTACCCGGCGCGTCCAGGGGATATGTCGGGCGATAAAGCGGCGCTGGTCGTCGCTAAAATAATGGGCGTTACGCTCATCGGTCAACAAGCCAAAAATCATCTTCTTATGGTAAATTTTGCAACGAAACGAATTAATCATACAAATTGCGCCATCTTCGTAAGCCTGCAAAAGCGGTCTTACTTCGTCGGCCTTTTCCAATAGCTCGCTACCCAGCACCCGCTTGAGAACCAGATCAATCTCGAAATCGCCAAAGCGCAATCGTCCGCCGCTATAATCCAGGGCGCGAGGGTCGGCAATAATCGTCGGCGCACCCTGAGCCTCGAAATATTCCTTGAGGTGTTCAAATTCGGTGAGGGTTGGTACATCGGGCCAATCGAGGATCGCAATCTGAGGGGTTTTGGCTGGTCGGGTTCCCAGGTACTCGTGATAATTACTCAAGAGCATCGAAAACAATTTGGGCTTGACCCGGTAGCGGCTAAGGTTGAACCGTTTGGCAAACTCCTGCATTACTGGCAAAGTCTCGAACAAGTCGCCCAAGCCATCTTCGTAAGCGGCCCCGGCCGGCGATTCGGCGTTATATTCAACAAAATGCAAAGTCTCGTGGGCGCTAGACATAAAACTATCCAGCCGACTATGAGCGCTGATCGCCTTGTAGCCCGTATCATACTTGAGCAGCCGAATTTCCTCCGGGATCAACGCCAGATCGTCGATCAGACGAGCCTTTTCAGCCGCCTGGGTCGGGTCTTCACTCAAAATCACGGCCCCTAATTCGTCCATTGCTTCAACCAGCGCCAGACACACCGCGCGGACATAATCGAACTGCTCACGGGTAAAAAAATGGGGACGTAGCACATTACAAAGGGGTCGCCCCCCAAAAGTTAACTTACCCTCAACCAGTCCAGCTTTGAGCGCCCGAATACTCTCGCTCGATAAGCGGGTGCTACCGGCGAGCAACGAATGATAATAGGCAATTCCATCTTCTAGTAGGGCCGCGTCAGTTTCAACTATTTGACTCATAAGCTCTCCTATTTTGCCTGTTCAGAGTATGCTAAGGGAAGATATAACCTGGCGCTGTCTTATCTTTTACCATGCAACCCTGTGAGTAGAGGCGGTTTTGTTTTTTGTGAATTATAAGCCGATTATAACATATTCGTCTGAAGCAAGATTTCTAATTCGGTTTTGCCAAAAAGCTCATTCAGGTTTTGTACAACTCATACGCTAGTCTAACACTCTTACACCCCCACCTGAGCTATAATGTATCCACCCTTGTAGCCTGGATTATAAGGATAAGGTATAATTGTAGATGAAAAAGATTGCTAAAGAGCCTGAATTGCATTTTCGATCCCGACCATCAGAAGAAATTTCTATCACAATACCAACGGATACGCTTGAGTCACTCAAAAAAGTAGCGGCAAGCAAGGATATGTCCTATCAAGCCCTAATCAAGTTTTATACAGGCCAGGGATTACGACAAGATTTAGCCAAGTTGTTTGCAGACCGGGTGCTGGAAACTACCGCTCAAGTACTTGCCCGGCACATCCAATCGGAAGAAGAACTCTCAGCTATTATGCGAGAAATTAAAGTTGAAGCTACTAGCTGAAAATAATGCTTCTTCATCAGACGATAGACAAATTGTTTTAAGGTTTATAGATTCGATTTTGAATGAAAAATAGAGAAAGTTGAGGCCAACTTTGAACAGTAACGAGATAGTAGTACCGACTAAACCCTCGTTAGTCGTGCCATATATTGTTGAAAATACACCACGTGGCGAACGCAGCTACGACGTTTTTAGTCGGTTGCTCAAGGAGCGTATTATCTTTTTGGGAACGGGTATCGACGATGAAGTTGCTAATGTGGTAATTGCCCAATTGCTCTTTTTGGAGCATGAAGACCAGGAAAAGGATATTACGATTTATATCCACAGTCCGGGTGGGTCGGTCACAGCCGGGCTGGCGATCTACGATACGATGCAGTTTGTACGACCTGACATTGTAACCGTCTGTATGGGCCTGTCGGCTTCGATGGCGACTATTTTGCTATGCGCCGGGACAAAGGGCAAGCGCTATGCCCTGCCCCACAGCACAATCCACCAGCACCCGGCAGGCGCAAGCCAGATTCGCGGCTATGCCCCCGATGTAGAAATCCAGGCCCGCTTCCTGCTCAGTTTGCAACGGCGCGGTCAGGAAATCATGGCGAAGCACACCGGACGCACCGTCGAAGAATTAAACCGCGACTTCTCACGCGATAAGTATTTCACGCCGGATCAGGCAGTCGATTACGGCTTTATCGACGAAGTACTGGTTAAGGAACCCAAAGGCGGTCTGGCCGAAAAATAGTTTTAATCGGTCAGCTATCTGCTCCTTACCTCGGAATGGGTTTGAGGTTGGCTATAATCAAAACCACGCTGAGTAAAGATACACCTAAAATGTCCTTACCCAGCGTGGTTTTGATTCAGCTTAAATACCAAAAGTTGTGATTGATCGCTATAGCAAATGACCGATTGTAGGAGCGAGCTTCTGCTCGCGATTGAACACCTAGCTGCCAATTCCATCGCGAGCAGAAGCTCGCTCCTACAGATGATAGTGTAGGTCAATTGCTTTGCAAGTTGCTATAATCTTTGCGGGCGATAGTCATAAGATGGGCGCTGGCCCCTAACAGGGTTGGCTCAGTCTCAATGCGGCGGATCAGGCTTAAAAACTGCTCCCGTTTTTGTTGATCCACCCAATTGGAGCGGACATAATTAAAAAGCCAGGCCGGGCCTTCAATTGCCAGGCCGTTTTCGTAGCGCAAACCGGTTTCTTCGACTTCGACCCTGACTTCGGACGGATGATGAAAATAAGCGGTCGTGAAATAGGCCGGGTGGTTAGAAGGGTTGCGATGCTATCCATCAGTCAAGCCTTGCGCCACTATTTCGCCAAAGTAGGGGTCATCCAAAAATCCCGACTTCATACCATCCAAAAGCGAGGCAAAGCGATTAACCGTCGCTGCCAGCACCAATCCGCCCTGGCGCACCACCCGCCGGGCTTCGCGCCAGGCCGTCAAGCGGTCGGCCCGGTCGATCAGATGATAGAGTGGCCCAAACATCAACACAACATCCACACTGGCATCCGGGCGTGGCAACTTACGGGCATCGCCAAGCTCGATATCGGCAAGCGGAGTGTTGGGTTGGGCCAGCGATGCCTGACGTGCTTGCTCAACGTGAAGCGGCATTGGGTCGAGCAAATATACCTCATAACCTTGTTTAGCCAGCCAGAGGGCGTAAACACCCGCCGCGCCACCGACATCGTAGATCACGGCAGGTGGTGGAGGTAAATAACGGTCGAGCAGTTCCTGGGTACGGGTCTGTTCGATCAGGCCACCACCAGCGCTCAAGCGTTGGGCCTCCTGTCCAAGATCATAATGCGATTGTATATCGGCTGTAAGAAAGTTAGAAGGTTCGGGGGAATTATCGGGCATATAGAGCCTCCTTAAAATCGTTCGTATCGCTCTTCTTTGCATACAAGGCAGGAGCTTACTTTGCTTTTTAGCTTCCTGCCAAAATCTGAGGGTAGATAATATAATATACCGTGATGCGAGCGATTTCAACCGAATATTTTAAGGCGGGGCGGCTTTTACAACTAGCCTGACAATGATTAATGAAAGATACTTAGTTTTTCCTGGCCTGCCACAAACAGCCGCTGCATTTTTGGAAGATGATAGCGGTTCAGGCTGACCAGCACCAGATCGGCGATTTTGCCCGGTTCGAGCGAACCCAACTCGTGATCGAGGGCGACGGCTTTAGCCGGATTGAGCGTGACCAGTCGAACGGCTTGGGGCAACGACAAAACGTGCTGATTTACAAGCTTAAAGGTAGCCGCCAGCATCGCCGCCGGGTAATAGTCGGAGCATAGCACGTCGCAAATACCGGCCTGCACCGCTTCCAGAGCGCTCAGGTTGCCGCCACTGGATTTGCCGCGTAAGACGTTAGGCGCACCCATACAAACAGCCAGACCAAGTTCGTGCGCTCGACGGGCTGCCGGGAGAGTGGTCGGAAATTCGGCCATCGTTACACCCAGGGTGGGCCACTGCTCGACCTTTGCAGCACTATCATCATCGTGGGTAGCGATGGCTAACCCGGCTTCGCGGGCTTTGCGCGTGACAACCTCGATCCGCTCGGTAGCATTTTCGAGTTGCTGGCGTTTATTCCGCAACATCTCATTAATCTGCTCGTCGGTACGATGATAACTCCGTTTTACATAGTCGCGGTAGGTCTGCTCATCAGTATACTGGCCCTGGCCCGGACTGTGATCCATCAGGGAGACTAACCGCGTCTCGCGTTGTTCGATCATCTCGCAAACTACTACAAACCCGGTCTGGCTGGTTACTTCAAAGCGGGCGTGAAATTCGTGCCGTATCAAATTATCGTGCCAGTTCTTGATCGCCTCGCTCAATTCACGGGCGAAGGTAATGCTGCGCGTGCCAAATTCGTTATCATCCAGGGCAATCGCGTGAAATTCGGTCGTGATGCCACAGCTTGCCAAACGGTGATCTACCTCGGCCAAACCCAGATGGACATCAAAATGAACGTTGGGGCGCGGTTCGACCACCCTTTCGATAGCATCGCAGTGCAAATCTATCAGGCCCGGCAGCAGAAAAGCGCCTTCGGCATTCAGCTGGCGAGACAAGCCGTCTGAGCCGGGCCGAGTGGCGCTTTCACCCAGGGCGGCGATCCGTTCGTCCTCGATAAGCAACCAGCCATTTTCGATCAAGCTATTGGGCAAAACCAGGTTAACATTTTCGATCAGAGTTTGCATAACTTTTCGTTGTTCTTTCGGTGTTAAAAGCTTATAGTCCGTCTTAAAATCAGGCCGGAAATCTAATAATCTAACGTTTGATACAAGCCAGCATAATATCGGTAAAGTGGGCCAGATCGGGCGTAGAGAGGCCCGATATTTTGGCCTGATCGTCCCAAATACGCAACTGCACGGCATCTCTGGCGTAAGGTTGGTCGATAAAAACGGCGGCTTCTTCGGCTGAAAACACCCCGCCCTGTAGTTCCAGGCTACGTTTGGAAATCGGCGACAATCCGTCCCAATAATCGGGGTCAGCATAGCAAAGATAGCGCTTGGCCGCGACATGCAACCGAATTGGCTCAACTACCGCCGGGCCAAAATCGGCCTGCAAATAGTTCCCGCCGCGCTCTTCATGCCGAAAATCCAGCCCCTGTTTGAGGGCGCTGACTTCGTCAATCTCGCCCACCGAATGACCGATGTCGTGGAGCAGGCAGGCGGTAATCATTTCCAGGCTGTAGTCGGTTTGCTCGGCCAGGGTCGCGCATTGCAAAGCGTGTTCTAGCTGGCTGACCGCCTCGGCCCCGTAGCGTTCTTTATGGCCTTGTAACAGCAGATCGGTAATTTCTTGCACAATCGCCTTCATTCGTCGTCCTCTTTTTGTCTTGCTTAGAGCCTATCCCAATAGGCTGATTGTAGGGGCGATCTTTATGGTCGCCCGGTGTGACCTAAACCGGGCGACCATCCAACCAGTTGACAGTCCGCCCTACCGGGATCGGTTCTTAATTGAGCAAATAAGTATCGTCGGCCAGAGTTTTCAAAGCCTCGGCATCGTGCGAAACGGTTACGATCCCGACCCCAGCAGCTTTGGCCTCTGCCACCATTTCCAGCACAATCGACTTGGATTTGGCATCCAGACTGGCGGTCGGCTCATCCAACAACAAAAGACGGGGCGCAGCGATAAAAGCCCGCGCGACGTTAAGGCGTTGTTGTTCGCCCCCGCTAAACGTGACCGGGTAGGCTTGCCAGCGACTTTCTTCGATCCCCAAGCGGGCCAGCCAGGTGGCAGCCTTCTCAAGGGCTTCGGGCCGACTCGTGCCTTGCCGTAGCAAAGGCTCGGCAGCCACTTCGAGGGCCGGTACGCGCGGCAAGACTTTCAAAAATTGGGAGCAGTAGCCCAATTCGCGTTCGCGCAATTCCAGCACGACATCCTCGGTCGCCGCCGCAATATCCAACCGCCCGAACTCCAGCGAGTCGTACCAGATATGCCCGTGACTGGTCAGATAAGTGCGGTAGATGCACTTGAGAATGGTTGTTTTGCCCGCCCCGCTCTTGCCGCCGATCAGCACCAACTTGCCGCTCCAGGCTTTGAAACTGATCCCGCTAAAAGGCCGGATGACACGTCCATCGAGCAGGTGCAGTTGGAACTCTTTTTGCAAATCGCTAACTTCTAACAGGGCTGGAAGTTCGTCCTTCATCTTTATTCCTTGATTTACTGAAAAATATTCTTTTCTATCCCTAAAGAGCCGACGAAACGAGTAACTGGGTATAGGGATGTTGCGGGTCTTCCAGAATTTGGTCGGTCAGACCGCTCTCGACGATATGCCCGTTCTTCATGACCAGGGTGCGGCTGGCAAGCTGTTTGATAACCCCCAGGTCGTGCGATACCAGTAGCATCGTGATCTTTAATTCCCATTGTAGCCGCTTGATTAAATCCAACACCCTGGCCTGGACTGATACGTCCAACCCACTGGTTACTTCATCCAAAAGCAAGAGGGCCGGATGGCTGGAAAGGGCCTTTGAAATTTGAACACGCTGCAACATCCCGCCGCTAAAAGTGTAGGGGTCGTCGTCGATCCGCTGCGAAGGCAATTCGGTTAGTTCCATCAACTGGCTGGTGCGCTCACGGATGCGGCCCACATTTCGCCAGCGAGCCAACAAAAGCTTTTCAGCCACGTTGCCCCCAACCGTAAAATTCATGTTGAGGCCCAACTCCGGGCGCTGATGGACGATGCCCAACCGCTCGTTGCGGAAAGCTCGACTGGTAAACTTGTCGAAAGCCAGGAGGTCAAGTGGCTCACTTCCGGCCCCGTTCGTGGCTGGCTCCCGATACCACAGTTGCCCGGTGGTAGCCCTTTGGCTGAGATTTACAATCTGCATCAGGGTGCTTTTGCCGCTACCACTCTCGCCCACGATGCCCAATATCTGGCCCTGGTTTAGCTGGAAATTGAGAGCAGCACAGGCCGTCACCGTCCCACAAATCCGGCATTGGCTGGTATTATGCTCAGGCCCAGTTAGAGCAGCACAATACGAACACCCCGGCCCGTACCGTTTGGAGATATTCTCGGCCTTCAAAACCCAGCTACTGAGGGATGAGGGATGAGGGATGAGGGATGAAGAGTTTTTCTCTGTCGCCTGTCTATCATCAGCTAGACTTGTCTTTATTTCATCCCTCATCCTTCATCCCTCATCCCTTCTTCCTTCATCCCTTGTTCTGGCCTTTTCTTCTTACAATAGCTGGTATCGGAGCAAGTGTAGGCCCAGCGCCCGCCCTGCGGCCCGGTTAGAAAATAGCTGGTCAGGAAAGTATCGGTTGCACCACATTTCTCGCAGACCTGACCGGATTGGTGTTCGGTGGTGAAAGGATAATCCTCGAATTGGAGCGGCGCAATCCGGGTGTAGGGTGGGATGGCGTAGACCCGCTTCTCGCGTCCGGCCCCGAAAAGATAGAGCGTCTCAGCCATATGCAACCGCATTACATCGTAGCGTGGGATCGGGCTGGTATCCATCATATAGCGGTCTTCGACCATCACGGGATATTGGGTCGAAATGTTTATATCCCCGCTCCGAACCACGCTTTCGTACATGTAGACCCACATCTGACCATAATCGGCTTCGGCGTGCATCTCGGTAGCCCGTTCGAGGGCCGGTTCGACCCAGCGCAGAGGGTCGGCCATCGGAACCTGTAATACCAAAATCTGATCTTCCCGCAAAACTTCTTCCGGGATACGATGGCGGGTCTGGATAATAGTCGCGTCCAAAGTATCATCGGTCACGGATAGCCCGGTAGTCTTCTGGATCAGGCGACGCAAATTGACCGCATTTACGCTATCATCGTCGCCCTGGTCGATCACTTTTACCCGGTCGTGCGGTTCGATCAGCGAGAGCGTCACCTGCAAACCGCCGGTTCCCCAGCCTCGCGCAATCGGTAAATCGCGGCTGGCAAAAGGAACCTGATGACCGGGAATAGCGACAGCCTTGAGCAACTTGCGGCGTACTTCGCGCTTGGAATCTTCATCAATAAAGCCAAAGTTGTAGAGCGGGTCGCGGTTGTCATCCGGCCCGGCTACCACTTCGGTCTCCTGAGCCTCGGACTGCTCCGTTACCTGTCCGAAAAAAGCGTCCAACCGGGCCAGCGCCTGTATTTCGTGCATTCGGCTATTCCTCCTCGTCATCATCAAGCTGACCGGGCGCAATGGGAAGCGGCCCTAGCTTGTGGCTGGTGGTAAGCGCGTCGCGTCGGTCGGCGGCCTGGCTCTGGCGGAGCGCTTCGTGAGCCTGCGAACGCTCCAACACTTTAATATCAGCCTGGAAAGTGACATAGTGTGGCAGCTTGAAATGGGCCGTAAAGCCACTGGCCTCGATCCCATCGATATGTTGCAGCACAAATTCCTCGTTGGCAGCAGGCCCGCTCTGACCGTGAACCCCATTTTCTTTGGCAGCGCTTATTACTCGGTCGAGAATGGACATGCTGATAGCTTTGACCTCGCTATGCCCGAAGCTAAAACCGTAGCCCAACCCAAATTTAGGCACTTCGTCGCCTTTGCCCTCGGCTTCTTCCGAAAAGACCGTCACTCGCGAGACCATTTCGGATTCGGTTGCCATAATTTCGCCGATTTCGACCAGTTCGCCGGTCAAGGGGTGGGCCACCTGCACCGGCAAATAGCCAACCCGTAGCTCCCCCAAAGTCGGATGAGCATCGCCATAGCCACGCACACTGCTATAGGCCAGCGCCAGCAAACTACCAACATCCCCCCGCGCCATCGTTTGCAAACGGGCGCTACGCGGGGCCGGGAAACTGATCGCCTTGCGGGTGATGTCGTAAGGCTCGGCCTCTTTTTCGGCCTGAAGTGGGGCCAGAATACCTTGCTCCCGCATACTATCAGCCACTTTCGGGTAATATCCGGTCGGCCTTTTGGTATCCGTAACAGAAATTTGCTTTAGGGCTTGCGCTTCAAACTGGGCCAGGTACTCGCGTACCGTCTGATCCGATTCATCGACCAGCAATTTGTTTAGGAGCTTCAATTGGTAATCACGGGTTGGCCCCAAGAGTTGCCCGCCCGGAATATCCTTGAAAGTAGCCGAAATCCGCCGCAGCACTCGCATGTCGGCTCCGGCGCTGGGCAGGCTATAGGCCAACCGAGGGAGGGTAGATCGATAGGCTCGCAACAAAAAACTGGCTTCCAGCGCGTCACCCTCGCTCTGTTTGAGGGCAAGCGCGGCCAGTTCCGGCGCATAAAGCGAACCTTCGCTCATCGCCCGGTCTACCGCCAAGCGCATCTGATCCTGAATTTGAACGGTCTGGATTGGTGAGCTACCACCTTTCAACCTGAAATATTCGAGCAGCAGTTCGGCATTTAAAATCGCCTGCGTGCCACCCTTCGTTGCAACATAACCCATTGTTCGTCTTCCTCGCCTTTAATTGCTGATTCTGGTCGTGCGAGGCAGCCCAATACACTGCCCGGCAGCGTCTACCAGATAAATGTCAACCCCTAGCGGATACCCCTTTCGGCTGGCCTGGATCAACTCAAGCTCTAACGACCCTAGCCCTAGCACCTCGATAGTCTTGACCCCCAAAATACCCGGCCCGCTCAATTTCAAAACTAGCCCTTCTGGATGGGCTGTTTCGCTTGCCAACCGCTCGACACAGTAGATCGCAGTGGCGCTGGCTTCGGGTTCCAACAAGGTGCCGAGACTTAGCTGGGCCAGAAGACCACCGCTAGTACCATCACAAAAGAAGGCAAAAGCGGCCTCGTTCGGCCCTGCCAACGGTACCCCACTTCGCAAGGCCAACCAGCGCACTACTGGGTCGCCTTGCATGAGCCATTGCCCATTAGCGGCCACTCCCACGCTAACTTCGCGGTCGAGCAAAGTCAATAGGGCGCTCAAGGCATAGCGGTTAACGGTTATTTCCTGGCCTGCCGTCCCGGAATAGTAAAGGGGTGGCTCGCCCAGGAAATCGGGATATTCCAATTGATTTATTTTCCCAGGTCGGGCCAGGCTATCTAAAAGCTGCCGAAAAGTCGCGGCACTGTACCGAATCTGGGCTTGCTGCGCTTGCAACCAGGCTGTTTGCAATAGCGCCTCCTTTCGCAATTACTTAAAATGATAATTTTATTACATAGTTTCAAAAGTTACTTTGCTACTGGCGACCAATTCTTGTAATTGCTGACGCTGTAGCTCTAGCTGGTAAGCCAGTTCAGCCAGTTCGCTTTCAAGCCGCCGGGATAACTGATCCTGCTTACGCAGAGCGGCATCTACCAGCGCAATCGCCAGGGCTTGCCGAGGACGGTCGCCCGTCAGCATCCCAAACCCAAATTGCCCATCTAGCTCTAGTCTGACTTCCGTTACCAGCACCTCGCCCGCGTTAAACTGGCTATTTGCCACGCTTTCCTGCATTCTCAGCATTACCAGCCCGGCCTGGGGGCCACTCAGTAGTTTGACCTGACTGGCACTGTAGTTTTCCAGCACCATAGTCGCCAGGTTGCCGAGTTGTTCCTCATTGCAATAGGCTAACACTTGATAATGGTTGCTCATTTCTTTACTTTAATTCTCCCTATTTCTCCGCGCTCCACACCACCCTTTTTACACTAAGCCAATTTCCGAATTATAGCACCAAAGAGGCAGTCGGCTCACCAGCCAACCGCCTCTTATTAGATCGTTACCCGAAAGACTACTTGAGCTTGGTCAGGTCCAGTTTCAAAATGTTTGCAATATCGCGTAGCACATCGTAAGTTTTGTCGCTGACTTCCTGGAAACCGGCGGTGTTGACCGCCTTAAGAGCCGCCGGGTCTTTGACCGCCAGGAAAGCAGCCCGGATCGCCGATTTGTCGGTCGCGCTCAGTTCTTTGCGGACGGCAATCGGGCTATTCGGGATCGGGTCGCTCTTGTTGATGATGACCACATCGCTCTCAACCACTTTACCACTGGCGATCAGGTTGGCAAAAACATCGCTGGCAACCGCACCCGCGTCGGTCTTACCACTGATAACCCCCAGCAAGGAGGCATCGTGACCACCGGCAAAGACACCCTTAACATCCTTATCGGGGTCAAGGCCGTTTTTGACCATCGTGTAGCGCGGAACCAGGTTGCCACTGGTGGAGGCCGGGTCTACAAACGAAAAGCTTTTGCCTTTGAGGTCGGACAGGGTTTTGATCCCGGTCTTGGTGTTGGTGATAATCAGGCTGTTGTAGCTGGTTTCACCTTTGGAGCCAAGTTGCAGCGCGATCACTTCGGCATTGTACTTGCTGGAAGCCAGTACATAGCTGAAAGGGCCGAACCAGGCTACGTCAATCTTGCCACTCGCCAAAGCTTCGATGGTAGCGGTATAGTTAATACCGACGTTCAACCGAACCGGTACGCCCAATTCTTTAGAAAGCGCTTCGGCAAAAGGTTTGGTATCATCAAAAACCTTCGTCGCGTTTTCAGCCGGGATTACGCCCAACCGAACTTCCTTCAAACTGACTTTGGCAGTACCTTCTACCCCAATCGGAGCCGAAGTCGCCACCCCTGCCGCAGTGGTCGTCGCGGCGGTCGTTGCCCCTGCCGCAGCAGTCGTCGCAGCCACAGTGGTAGTAGCCGCAGTAGTGGCTGCTGTCGTGGCCGCAGTAGTCGCAGCCGTTGTTGCGGCAGTGGTCGCAGCGGTGGTAGCCGCCGTTGTTGCAGCCGCCGTTGTTGCGGCAGTGGTCGCAGCAGTGGTCGCAGCCGTCGTTGCGGCGGTAGTGGCTGCTGGGGCGGTCGTAGCGGTCGGATCACCGCAAGCTACCAGTAAAGTCATCGACAACACAACCAGTAAAATAGCACTCATGGTGCGAACTGCCTGGGCAGTCTCCTTAAAACCAAACATAAACTCTCCTTCTAATCTAAATCAACTCGCAAACTTAATCTTTTCACACTAAATTCTTTACCAAAACCAGACTGGAATACAACTACTCAGCCTATTCCTACAGCTAGATAGTATCGCTAGAACGTTGTTTGGACGAGGTTGTTAACAATTTAATTAAGCGGGTACTAAATGATCCTGGAGCGCACAAAATCGCTAAAGCGATCCAGTAAAGCAACCGTTACCACCAGCACTATTAGCAGTACGGCAACATTGGCGTAGTTGAGCAAAGACAAATTGGCCTGGAGCAGAAAACCGATCCCACCACCACCTACAAAAGCGACCACGGTCGAGTCGCGTCCGTTCGACTCCCAGTTGAAGATCGAATAGCTGGCAACCAGGGGAAATGCCTGGGGAAATACACCCCATCGGAAAGTTTTTAAGCCGTTCGCTCCGACCGCATTGAGGGCTTCTAAAGGCTGTGGCTTGACCGACTCGAAGGCTTCGGCGAACAGCTTAGTCAGCACCGAAATCGAGTGGATCGCCAGACCCAACACCCCTGCGCCCGGCCCCAACCCGACAAACGGGATAAATAGCAAGGCCAGAATCAAGGCCGGGATCGCCCGGACAGTATTGATAATAAAGCGTACTATGGTATAAATCAGCGGGTGGGGCGTAGTATTGCGGGCGGCCAGAATGCTCAGAGGCAAGGCTACGATGATCCCTATCACGGTCGCCGAGACTGCCGTTTGGACTGTCAGCAGCATCGGGTCAATTACCCGATTAAAATAGTCCCAACGGGGCGGGGTAAGACTACGCAGCAAGCGACCACCGTTTTCGCTGGTAAACAGGTCGGCGACAGTTATCAGCCCGAAACTATCAATGCTAAAACCCCACCACAAGAAAAGTCCGGCCAGCGCGACCCGTGAAAGGACGCTCCCCTGGAAAGATAGCCAGATAATACCACCCACAAAAAGTAGACCAACCACCGAGCTTAAATCCAGCTTGTCGAGAGTGTATTCAAACGTACCTAAATTGAGAACCCGAAACAAGAAGAAGGCCGCTACCAGAGCCAACAAAATTATTGAACTGAGAGTACCCTGACTGCGAAGGGTCTGAGGATTTTTTAGGGCTTTTGGCGCAATGCTGAAAGCACCCATTAATATCACCAGCAAACCAAGCACCAAATTTACATCGAAGCTGATTTTCCAGTTGAGTGTTACCAGACCCAGGTTTATGATGCGGGCAAAAAGCACAATAGCCGCTATTAAACAGACTATCAAAGGCCCCAACAATTTCCAGTTAGGGATGCCAAAAGGCCGCAACAAATTGCGATCTGTATTCTGGTCAACTTCGAGCAGAAAAGCCTTTTCGCGGCTTAATTCAGGTGGAGTAGCTTTAAGGTTGGTATCCTGGGCAATATCTTTTTCTTCGATTGACACGCTCTTTCCTGTCCTTCTTATTCTCAGGGTTTTCAAAAACTAGCGGCTCCGAAATTTATCCATCGACAGAGCAATCTCAGACCGGGGCCGGGATGTCTTGTTAGATATGGCTCCGCCCATAGATTTTCCGCCAGTGGATTTTTCGTATAGGTTCTAACTCTCGACCAATTCGTACCGCGATTTAAGATCGGGATTATCGCTGCGATAGATTTCACGTAAATCAGCAGTAGTTAGCTGGCTGACCGGCCCATTGAACACAATGCGGCCTTTGGCAATTCCGATGATACGGTCGGCAAAAAGCTTGGCGATTTCCAGGTCGTGAATATTTACCAGGGTTGGCACATTGGCTTCTTTGGCGACAGTTTTCAAATCGTTCATCACGCCCCAGGTCAATTCGGGGTCGAGGCTGGCGACCGGTTCGTCCGCCAGTAGCAAAAGCGGTTCTTGCGCCAGCGCCCTTGCAATCGCTACCCGTTGCTTTTCACCACCCGACAGACGGTCGGCCCGGTTCTTAGCCCGATGCAACATATTGACCCGTTGCAAGCACCACAAAGCTTTTTGGCGGTGAGACTGATCGAAGTAGCCGACCGTCGCGCTAAAATTGTTGATATAACCCACCCGACCAATCAAGACGTTACGCAAAACAGTCAGACGATCTACCAGGTTGAATTCCTGAAAGATAAATCCAATCCGGCGGCGCAATAGCAACCGAGCATCCTCATCGAGAGTCGTTGCTTCGGTATTGTTGATCCGAATGCTGCCTTCGGTGACAGGGATCAACCCGTTGATACAACGCAGCAAAGTAGACTTCCCGGCCCCGCTACGACCGATGATACAGACAAATTCGCCTCCGTATAAATCAAAGCTAACCTCAGAAAGCGCCTCGTAACCATTAGGGTAAACTTTACGTAGGTTCCTGACTTGTAATAACGCCTCAGAATTTGAACTCAATTTATTCCTCATATCAGGTTTAGCTGGATTATTTGCTGCTCGTGAAATAAGCTGAACGGATGGCAGATCGAATCTAAGCAGTTTTACAGACTGTACTGCTTAGAGGGTAGAGCAGAAATTTTAATGTTGTATAAATTCGAGGTTAACAACTTTTTAAGATTTGTAGATGATAAAGAGAATTCGCAAGCGGATTTTTAACACCTATTAAGGTTTTAGCATTTTGTTAAAATCTTAATAAGTTGTTAACACCCCAGTCCAAAGCAGCCGTACCAAAATTATAAGAGGTGCGCGTCTATTTTTTGCAAATTAGCCAGGTTTGTGCCACGCCCTAAATCGGGGAATGAGTATATTTTTTGAGCGGTTTGGAGCGAGGTTTTCACAGCTTTCCCTTCCTACTCTTTGAACCCCTGCAAAAATCTGACGCTCACCCAATTATAGGTAAAATTTGGAATGGAAGTGAGTTCCATGTTAATATAAGCCTTCTAAACGAGGCCTTTTATATCCAAATTGAGGGAGAAAAGAGAAAGAAAAATGGACAACAATAAAATTACTAACGGCTCCGGGCCGCACTTGCATACTACCGCTTTGGGTCTGGCAGAAGGTTCAGTTAGCGCTCCTTTTGGCAAGCTGGGTGAAGGACGAACCTTCCCTTCCAAACAGCTGGACAGTTTCGATAATCCGGCCCAGGATATAGATTACACGATTGTGCTGGAAATCCCCGAATTTACCTGTCTTTGCCCGATCACCGGGCAGCCCGACTTTGCCCGCTTTACTATCGAGTACCGGCCCGACCTCAAATGCGTTGAAACCAAGAGCCTCAAGCTCTATATGTGGAGTTATCGCAATGAGGGCGCTTTTCACGAAGCCGTCACCAACACTATCTTGCGCGATCTAGTGCAAACCCTCGACCCGAAATGGATCAAAGTCACCGGTGTTTTCAATGCACGCGGAGGTATCGCACCTACCATCATTGCCCAGCGGGAAAAATAGCCAGCCGCGAACCGTAATACAAAATAGCTATAGCAAGAGAGCGGGCCTGATCTTACGCAACCCTGGCTCTCTTACAGCAAATTGCAAAGCAGGAGTAAAATTATCTGTAGGAGCGAGCTTCTGCTCGCGATTGGAACAACAGCTGGGTGTTCAATCGCGAGCAGAAGCTCGCTCCTACAGGGGTCAATAACTGTCCAACTTGTTATAGTGGAGCTATTTTAGGTTATTTTAGGTTCACTACAAAGTTGAAGGTAGCTTGCTTCCCGCCCGTACTATCCTTCATCTGCATCAACAAGCTAGATCGATAAAGCGAATCGCTTTGATTACGGGCCTCACCGGGGAAATAAAGTTGGGTAGTCAGGACGGCCTGATTAGGAGCTTGCACCTTGACGTGAATATGGCGCGTCCGACCTGGATACAAACCTGGAACAACCGTCTCAAGATAAAACTGGCCCTTATCATCAGTGAACTGGTTTCCCCGCAGCTTATAACCAACATTATCGTATTCGCCTTTGTCATTCGCCTGCCAGAAATCCAGTTTAGCCTGTGCAATCGGCTTGCATTGTTTGGAAAGCACATAGCCGGTCAGGATCAATTTGGTCCCGGTGATGCCGCTTTCGATCAGGGAAGTACGTTTGGGTGAATTGGCGGTGAAGTAAGGCCCTTCTGTCTCAGCCACAGTCGGCTCATCACTATCGCGGCATTCTGGGGTAGCTGGCAATACCTGTACCTGGCTCGCCTGGGTAGTCGCTGCCTGGGTAGTGGTCGCCGACGCTGCGGTAGTCGGGCGGGCAGTAGCAGTAGCGAGAGGCGCAGTAGCGGCAGCCTGGTTGGCAATATTAAAGATGTGTTATTGAACCCGGACAACCTGGAAGTTACGGGTTATCAAGTGAGTATGGGAGGGCTTTTCTCCAAGACCGAGGAATTCCCCGCCACTCCTGATGTGCGTTACGGCGAAAAGTTGGTTACAGTGCCTGCGATGCTTCTTGAGAAATAGGAACAAGTAAAGTAAATTACTTTTGTGACTTTCAACAACTGAGTAAATATCGGCCTAGTCAAATAAGCTCCAGGCCAGTTTAAGCGCCAACTTTTGCTCTGGTCCACACCGAATAACCAGACCCGATTTATAGGGGTAACCTTGAAAATAAAATTACAAAATTTCTGGGATTTAATTAATTCGAGTTTCTGGTTTGTTCCTACCTTAATGACCTTAATTGCGGCTAGCCTTTCTTTTTTTACCGTCTGGTTGGACGAAATGCTGGCAAGTGATTTAGTGAAAGTCTTGGGGTATGTGCGGGGGCCGGAAGGAGCCCGCTCTTTACTTTCGACAGTAGCAGGTTCGATTATTACGGTTGCAGGAGTAACCTTTTCCATAACGATTGCGGCACTGACGTTGGCTTCTAGCCAGTTTGGCCCCCGGCTTCTTAGAAACTTCATCAGAGATAAAGGCAACCAAATTGTCCTGGGCACCTTTATCTCTACTTTTATGTATTGCTTACTGGTTCTTCGTACCATCAACGGCAGCCAGGAAAATAGCTTTGTTCCCCATATTTCGGTAACACTCGGAGTGCTTTTTGCTGCCGCCAGTATGGGAGTATTTATCTTCTTCATTCATCATGTTTCCAGTCTCATTCAGGTTGAGAACGTGATTGCGACTGTTACAAAGGATTTACATCAAACTATTGATCGCTTGTTTCCTGAACACCTAGGCCAAAGTCCAG
>JBBQWM010000051.1:0-42258 GCA_038210655.1 Chloroflexia bacterium | reverse complement strand
AAGCTGGCTTGCACTGGGCTTAACCACATCAAAACTTAAAGCGTTGGCAATCAATAACTTCTCCAGACCGTTTTTGATTGCTGAATGGCACATCGCTATCGATTTGACAAATTCATTCTAACCTTAACTTGTAACCTATGGTATTAGGGGTAGAAGGTTAGGATTTGAGCAACCTGTAATTGAACATTTGCCCGCAACTCGTCCGGGGCTATCACTTTTACGGCCGTTCCACAGCTTAAAACCCAACTACTGGCCGCCACAACCGTCTCAAAGGTTACGGCATAAGTCAGTTTGTCTACGCTCTCACTTTCAACAGGCTTGCATTCAACCACTGCCGGAACGAAGCTGGATTGCAGCGTTTCCAGCACGGCTGGGGTTATCTCAAGTATGGCAGTATAGCGCGGTAAACTGGCCTCGTACCGACTACACCACCCCGCCCAATAGGAAGGTAGGTCGAAATCCGCCGGATAGGTGAAAGGAATGTGCAGTAGAGTAACACCCAGCACACGCGAAACCCGGTAAACTCGTAAAGCACTCTCGACCATCCCAACCACATACCAAACCCCGGCTTTGGCTACCAGTCCTAGCGGTGCTACCGTTCGCTCACGTTCCTCGCCATCACTCCGCCGGTAATTTAGCCGGACGAGTTGCCCAGTTTCGACGGCCTCCTGTAACACCGCTAAAAAGGGGAGTGTCTCGGCTTTGCGAAACCAGGCAGCGGCATCGAGATGCAAATGCTGGCGACTAAGTACTGCCACCTGACGTTGTGGATTAGGTAAGGCGGCGACGAGTTTGTGCAAGGCGGTTTGCACTTTTTTGTCCAAACCTAACGCGACCAGTAGATCGGGAGTAATTGCCATCAACAGTACTTCAATATCGGACGAGCTAACTCCGGTCAGGTGGGTGCGGTAACGGTCGGGCAACCCACACCCACCTCCCGGCCCACCCTGAGTATAAACCGGGATGCCTACCGCACTGAGCGCGTCAAGGTCGCGATAAATGGTGCGTTCTGACACCCCTACTTCACGCGCCAGGTGAGCAGCAGTCGTCTGGCCCCGTGATTGTAAAAGCAGGATGATTTCTAGCAAGCGTGTAGCACGCATAATTCTTCCTCTCCAAGCAATATAGCTTTTATTATATTATAGCAAAATCCTTGACAAAAGATGTCAGGGATAACTGCTATACTTAAGCCAGGTGGTGATGTTCAATTTATACAGAGGTTGGATTTTCACAAATAAGTAGACCATTACAAAAAGGAGAGCTTGTATGACCTTAATCACGGGTATTAGTGATTTCGATTTTCTGCTTGAAAAGTGGGAAATTGTAAACAAACGGCGGAAGGTGCTTTTACTTACCGATGCCCCGGAACAAAACCAGGCGGCTGAGTGGGCCGAATTTGGGGCAACTGGTGGGATGGGTACAAAACACCTCGATGAGCGGGTTTTAATAGATTATTATGATGCTACCTTCCCAGATGGGCAGCACGTAAAAGGTATGACTATCCGGAGCTTTGATTATACCACCCAGCTATGGTCAATTGTCTGGCTCGACAACCGCCAGCCTTCCGATTTCAGACCCCTCACTGGTAAATTTGAAGCTGGGGTAGGTCAGTTTTTCCAGGTCATTGAAACCCCTGAGGGTAGCCCCTTGCACGTCCGCTTTATCTGGGACAAGCTAAGCACTAGAACGGCACGCTGGCAACAAGCCTTTTCGCTCGATGGTGGTCAGAGTTGGGATACTAACTGGATTATGGAGTTTAGCAGATAGATACTTGATAAAATTACCTCGATTGCTAGTTGTTCATTCTGAACTCGTATCTCTGGCTTAAAACTAGCACTTTTTCCTGCTGTTGAGGCTGATGAAAATTAACTAGCAATCAAGGTAAAATTATAAAAGCTTTCTTTTTATTAGAAGAAGTCTCAAACCAATTCGGCAATTTTTAGGTCAGGTTCGGCTGGGGCAAGTTTGGGCAGGTCCCGCGCTGGTTTCAAGTAGAGCCAGCCTAACCAAATACAGACGGCAATACCGCTCAAGCTTAAAATGTTCTGGCTCAGGGTAGAATGTAGAAAATGCCGCCAGAAAAAGAAATTGTTGGGAACCGGGTCGCGGCGTTCGGGTAGATAAGCGTAAAGCAAATTCAAGCTAAAAAGCAAATTTAGAAGCAAGGCCGGTCGATATAGATCGCGCCGATAGAGCGCGGCGATTACAAGAAAACCCAGTCCATAATAAAGGTGGCGTTCGTGCATTCTGATCCAGAAATAAAAGATCGCACACAAGATTAGCCCGGCTGCCAGCAGTGTTTCAGACCCACGCCGGACATAAAGCTCATTCTCGTCCAGACCCACCTCAGATTTAAGCGCACTGGTACGCCGCCAGTTTACCAATATTACACCCAGATAAACCAATCCAAACAAGGCATAGCTGGTATACAACAAAATCTCTGGCACTTTTGAAGTATAATTCAGGTTGATTGCATCATAGCCGAAAAGATGCACCAGGTTAAAGCTGCCCGCTCCGGCCCAGTCCGATTGCTCGGCATAACTGGGATGGTTCAGAAAATCCTGGAACATATTGAGGTTGAAAGCGAAGCCCGGCCCGCCCAGCACAACCAGCAGTACAACGCCCAACACTCCACCCAAAAAGGCTTTTAGCCAGCCAAACCTAAGCAAATAGCTAACCGCGTAAAAAGGCAATATCAGCCAGCTTTGGGGCTTGTAGAGTAAAGATACCGCCTGGGCAAATACCGAAACGACTGGCTTTCCAAAAATGACCAGCAGCAAGGCCAGCGCCATCAGGCCAAATTGCCAGCCTTCGAGTTGCGCCCACATTAGCGGGACGAACAAGAGGGAAAGGCTAAAACCAAATAGTAAAACTCCCCGTACCAAATTTTCGCGCCGCACTCCACTTTTGACCCCAGCCCACCAGATCAACCCGATAATGAACAGCAAAGACGACCCCATCAAGAGCTTGAAGAACCAGCCTTCCGAAAGTAGACCCAAAGGCCGCGCAACCAGGCTGTAAAGATAAAATTGGTAAACCGTACCAGGCGGGTAGTTCAGGCGATCCGAATAGGAATAAGCCCCAAATGGGCCGTGATTGATTACTACGCTCAACCACTCACGATGAACAAAAAAGTCGCCTTCGTAAATCGGGGCGAACACGAAGAAACCACCAAAAGCGAAGATGCCCGCCAAAAGCAGACCCGGCGCTCGCCAGTCGCCCCCAACCAACCAACCCTGCCCTTTGCGCCACCAGACCGCCGCCGTCCCTACCAACAGGCTGGCCGCCAACAGTAACCACCAACTAGAATAGATCAACTGGTTCGCCAGCGCCCCGCTTATAAAACCGACCGGAGCTAATAGCAAAATTGTTTCCAACCGCCCAAAGCCAGCCAGAGCGCACCACCAGGCCAGCCCTAAAAGCAGGATTAAAGTAGCCGGGAAAAGCGGTTGGCTAAAAACTGCCAATATTAAGCCGCTCTTGCTAACCGAAATAGTAGCCTGACTGATCCGTATACCTAAATCCCGATTGTCGCCCTTTACCCGAAAGCCGTTGGATTTGAAATCTATATACAATTCATCGAGGCTGGTAGTGGAGGCCGGTAGCTTGATAAGGTATTCCTGGGGGTCGGGCTTAGTAGCTGAATATGCCAAATTAAGCAGTGGAATTGAAACTCCTTTACGGGTTTCGAATATGTCCAGAATAGCAGGGGGAGCCTCTGCCGGACGAGCTAAGAGCAGAACTAATTTAAGGTTGACCGGGGCAAAGCGAGGTAAATCCTGATAGCCCAGGCCCATTTGGGGCCGTAGCCAGATATAGCTCAAGCCGTTAGCCTGTTCCAGCCTGCCATCGGCATAACCTGCCAGGTTAGTTTCGGTGGTGTGTACCGGCAGCAAAGCCAACCAAAAACAAACCACCCCTATCAGCACTGCCAACACCGGGCCTGAAAACAACGGGGGAATATAACGGAGGATCGTCTTGCTCAACTTTCTGCCAACTCTTACTTGCAATTACCAAAGCAGTCTCAAAACTAGAGGCCAATTTTAGCGGCTAAGGCAAGTAGAGTCAAATTGAGAGACAGCGGGGGGGTGAGCGTCAATTTTTTGCACTGGTTCAAACAGTAATAACAGGGGACTATGAAAACCTAGCTCCGAACCATTCAAAATATATTAGAAAAATTTTCGGCGAAAATTTTTCTAATATATAATTATCCCCGGTTTAGGGTGTGGTATAGCCTGGCTCGTTTGCAAAAAATTGACGCGCACCAGACAACGGATCAGTTGAAAGATACACTACAGGCTGTTGCTATCCAACCAGGTCGTAACCTCGCCTACCTCCGAAAAATCTAGCAGAGCCTCGCCCAAATCTTCCAACCGCTCGACATTCAAAGCGCTAACTCGTTGCTCCAATTCCGGCTCAAGCTGACCGACCCGCTTTTTGAGCAATCGTAGTGCAAACGAAAGCGCCATTTCTTGTCGGCCTTGCTGACGGCCTTTGCGGATACCAACTCGTTCGGGGGTGGTTATAAAAGCCATAACTTCTTCCTCCTCGTAACTATTTGCTTCTTCCAGAAATCGGTCTTCTAATTCCTCCGGTAACGTGACAAGCCAGTCGATGAACTTGAATAACTTTATTATTTCTGCCCGGCTGTAACCGCGTTGGTATAACATCCGCACCAACCGCAGTTTCCAACGTAAGCGCTCGTCGCCGTCTTTGACCTGCTGGGCCTTGAGATGGGCCATCACTACCAGTGCGAAAGGATTTAGATCGGTTTCCAACCGCTCCCACTGGTTATTATAATCCAATAACTTGATCGTGGGAAATTCTAACGACAGCTTGAACCCCCAACGCTTAACTTGATAATGGCTAGGCCGGTAACTTTCGCTACTATCGGTCAACACTGCCAGGCTGATGACCTCTTTCTTTTGGTGGTCGAAAATACGATAGTTGTAAATATACATCCGCTCTTCAAAGTGGGGATCGCGGTAGCCTTGCACCTCAATATGAATTAAGAGCCAGGTTTCTTGCCCTCCCAAAAGGTAGACTTTCACCAGTTTATCAGCCAGCCGAGAGCCAAGCTTGCTATCCCGGATGATCTTACCCAATTCTTTATCCAAAAACTGGTAGCCTTTGGGCCAATCGATATCCTGGTGAATATCAGGAAAGAAGAAAGCTACGAACTCCTTAAAGTAGGCCGTCAGTATCTCTTTCCACAAATTATCTTCTTTTGGCACGCGCTAGTCACCTTAGCTTTCAATAGTCGCTATACTATCAAATCAAAGCTTACAAACTGCGCTTTTCAGGCTTAGAAAGCCTCAAGCTAATGCCGTTGATAGTATATTTCACTAGGTATGTTAGGTTCATTGGGCCTTTGCCATCACCGAATAGCTAAATTACCGCTTGTTCGCGCAACCGGCTAACTTCGGCTTCGCCATAACCCAAAAGCTCCTGCAAAAGTTCGGCGGTATGTTCGCCCAACAGGGGTGGAGGCCGGTCAATCCGGGTCGGGGTGGCGCTCAGGTGCATAGGAGAGCGCACTAGCTTGATCTGCCCGGCGGTCGGGTGCTGAATTTGCTGCACGATTTCGAGGGCCTGAGTATGCGGGTGGTCGAATACCCGGTCGAGGGTGTTGATCGATCCGGCAGGAATATCGACGCTGTTAAGCAGTTGCTCCCACTCGGCTGCCCGACGCTGAATAAAAATACTCTGCAAGATCGGGATAAGCGTGGCCCGGTTCTCGACACGAGCCGAGTTGGTCATAAAGCGCGGGTCGGTCGCCAGTTCAGGCCGGGCTACCAATTTGCAAAACTTTTTGAACTGAGCGTCGGTCCCAATCGCCAGGGCTACCGGCACATCGGCGGTCTCGAAAGGCTGGTAAGGCACGACGTTCGGGTGAGCGTTACCCATCCGGCGGGGCGGCTGACCCGAAATCAAGTAATTGCTGCCGATATTGGCAAGCCAGGCCAGGGCGCATTCGTAGAGCGAAACTTCGAGTTTCTGACCACGCCGCTGGGGGTCGCGTTCGCGGGCGAAAAGCGCTGCCAGTATTACGTTGGAGGCGTACAGCCCGGTCGTAACGTCTACCACCGCCACCCCCACTTTGGTCGGGCCGCTTTCCTCGCTGCCGGTAATGCTCATAATACCGCTCTGAGCCTGGATCATAAAGTCAAAGCCGGGGCGTTCTTTGTACGGCCCGGTGGGGCCGTAACTGCTGACCGTGCAGTAGATCAGTGAAGGGTTGAGGGCTGCTAAACTTTCGTAGTCCAGCCCAAGCTTCTCCATCTCGCCAAACTTAAAATTTTCGATCAGCACGTCGCTTTGGGCGACAATCCGCCGCACGATCTCTTGCCCTTCCTCGCTCTTGAGATTGAGGGTCATACTGCGTTTGTTGCGATTGAGGCACAGGTAATAAGCGGCTTCGCCGCCGGCGCTAGGAGGACCCCAGGCCCGACTGCCATCGCCCAGGCCGGGTTGCTCGACCTTCACGATGTCCGCACCCAGGTCGCCCAAAACCTGGGTGCAGTACGGCCCGGCCAGTATCCGACTCAAGTCGAGAACCCGAATGCCGGAGAGGGCGGCG
The DNA here is from genome assembly GCA_038210655.1 of Chloroflexia bacterium. Taxonomy (GTDB): domain Bacteria; phylum Chloroflexota; class Chloroflexia; order Chloroheliales; family Chloroheliaceae; genus 54-19. The sequence goes on along the minus strand of JBBQWM010000051.1, from coordinate 35,678 downwards.
GATTGCGGGCTGCGGGCGGCATTATTATTAACAGATAGCATAGCCTTTTCCATCACGAAAAGGCGCTTAGACCGGTGATGGCCTGCCCGATAATAAGGGTGTGAATGTCGTCCGTCCCTTCATAAGTGTAGACCGACTCCAGGTTGTTCATGTGGCGGCTGATCGGGTATTCCAGCGTCACCCCGTTTGCGCCCAGCACGCTACGGGCTTCGCGGGCGGTCTTGAGGGCTTCGCGCACATTGTTGCGCTTGGCAATCGAAATCTGCACCGGGTGAACCAGCCCTTCATCCTTGAGCCGACCGAGTTGCAAGGCCAGCAATTGAGCCTTGACCAGTTCGGTCGCCATATTTGCCAGCTTTAGCTGCACCAGTTGGAAGCCGCCAATCGGACGGTCGAACTGAATCCGGGTCTTGGCATAATCGAGGGCCGCTTCATAACAGGCCCGCGCCGCTCCAATCGCGCCCCAGGCAATCCCAAAGCGGGCCTCGCTCAGACACGAAAGCGGCCCGCGCAAACCCTTGACCCCTGGCAGTATATTTTCGACCGGAATACGGCAATCGTCGAAATGCAACTCCGAAGTGATCGAAGCCCTTAGCGAAAGCTTATGGTGAATAACGCTGGTGCTAAAACCGGGCGTACCCTGCTCTACCAAAAAGCCGTGAATCTCATCGTCCAACTTGGCCCAGACTACTGCTACATCGGCGATGCTGCCATTGGTGATCCACATCTTGCTGCCGTTCAGCACGTATGAATTACCGTCGCGTCGGGCGTTCGTCCGCATTCCGCCTGGGTCGCTCCCGAAATCCGGCTCAGTCAGACCAAAACAGCCGATAGCCTCGCCGCGGGCCATTGGTGGTAGCCAGCGTTGCTTTTGTTCTTCCGAGCCATAGGCCCAGATCGGGAACATCGCCAGCGAACCCTGCACCGACACAAAAGAACGTAACCCACTATCGCCCGCCTCAAGCTCCTGGCAAGCCAGCCCGTAGGAAACGGCGTTCAGCCCGGCGCAACCGTAGCCTTCCAGGTGCATGCCCAATAAGCCTAATTGGGCCAATTCAGGCAGGATCTCACGTGGAAAAGTTCCGGCCTCGAAATGCTCGCCGATGATCGGCAAAATGCGCTCCCGCACAAACTGACGAACGGTATCCCGCACCATGCGCTCCTCTTCGCTAAGAAGACGATCAACATTGTACAGATCGGTAGCAGAAGGGGTCTGCACCTTATTTTTTACCAGCGTGTTTGACATAGACTTTGATTCCTTTCATGACCGGCTATCGTAGCAGGCTTTCGTACTTCAAATCAAGCTCGAAGACCACAGGGCGGGATTTCAGGATCGAGCTAAAGATCGAGCTAAAGTTTTTACGCTCTGTACGTGCTAATTTATCACGAACGCTAAGGGCTGTCTAATACCACTTTGTTGGGAGTTTGATAATTTGCGGTTATTGCCGGGGGTTGTCGGAGGGTAATAATTGGGTGGATTTTTATGGTACGTATTTTGCAATGGCTCAGATGGATAATCTAAACCTAAAAGTTTAATAATCGAAACCATAATAAAGTTTTGGTCTAATAGGCGGCCACGAAACAGGGCCGAGAAGTAGGTAACGAAATGCAAACACTCCAAAATGTGCAACCAGTAATCCCAACTCCGATGCCGGTCGAAACTGTGATCTCGGTGCAGGATGTTAGCAAACAGTTTGGCAAAAACGACCCGGTGGTACGTGATTTGAATTTTAGTGTACAACGTGGTCAGATTTTTTGTTTGCTAGGGCCAAGCGGTAGCGGTAAAAGCACCACTATGCGGATGCTGAACGGGATTTACCAGCCCAGCGAGGGCCAGGTAAAAGTATTTGGCATCCCCCCACACCGTTTTAATTCCAAAAGCAGAACCCGGGTTGGCTACATGCCGCAGCAATTCGTTTTGTTCACGGAACTTTCGACCCTCGAGAATATCAATTTTATGGCCTCAGTTTATGGGATGGGTTGGTTTAGTCGTAAAGACCGGGTGCGCGAAGCCCTCGAATTTGTAGACCTGTGGGACGCACGCCACAAACTGGCCTCCCAACTCTCCGGTGGGATGCGCCGCAGATTGGAGTTGGCCTGTACCTTAGTGTACAACCCGGAACTGATTTTCGTGGACGAACCGACCGCCGGGATTGACCCGGTCTTGCGGGCTAAATTCTGGGATCATTTCAAAGCTTTACGCGATCAAGGTCACACTATTTTTGTCACGACCCAGTACGTAACCGAAGCCGAATATTGCGATATGGTAGCGATCCTTAGTCAAGGCCGGTTACTGGCACTCGGCACACCCGAAGACATTCGACATAAAGTTATCGGCGGTGAGATCATTGACCTGACCCTGGCCGAAGTTACCAGACCGGTTATACAGTTGTTGCGCCAAATACCCGGTGTTAAGCGCATCCAGATCGTTTCAACCGAAGATTTACGCCTCACAGTCGAGACCACCGGCGAAAGTTTACCCGTGATTGTAAACACTTTGCAGGAAAATAATATTGCGATCCAGAGCCTGGAGCCGTATCGGGTTTCTTTCGATGACATTTTCGTCCAGCTAATGGAACAAGATACCAAAGAAGATATTAAAAAAGAAGAGGCTAAAAAAGAAGAGGCTAAAAAAGTGTAGTTATGAAACTGCGGGAGGGATTTCCAATCCCGACAGAACCGTGTCGGGATTGGAAATCCCTCCCGCAGCAACACAGGCTGAATAAGCCCACTAAGATTAAATTATAGCAAGCTTTTAAAGCAGAATGGGAAAAAAGAAATGTGGTTAGTACAGGGTCTGATCCGAGTGTTGGCTTTTGTGCGCAAAGAATTGTTTGGGGTCTTACGGCAGCCTCGGTTAATTATCAGTCTGGTGCTAGGGCCGTTTATCATTATGGCCCTGTTTGGGCTGGGCTATCAGGGTTCGCTAAAGTACAATACAATCCTGGTGATCCCCAACCGAGAAGGTATCAGCACCAATCCTGCCGACTATCAAGAATTTAGCAAACAGGCATTTAAACTCAATACGATTAGTAAGAATGAAAATGATGCCCTTGCCCGACTTGATCGCAAAGAAGCCGATGTGGTAATAGTCGTGCCGGACAGCGCTCTGGACGATATTTATAATGGTCAAAGCGCCCGCTTTCCGACTTATTACCGTGACTTGAACCCGGTACAGGCCAACTTTATCGAGTACAGTAGTTATGTCTATGCCAGCGAATTGGACAAAGTAATTTTGCGCGAGACCTTGACTGCCAATAAACCGTCCTCGGCCCAGTTCCAACAACTTACCACCCAGACCAACACCGCTACGGGGTCGCTAGATAAGGCTATGCAGCAGGGCAATCTGGTTGAGGCCAAAGTTCAGGTTCAAACGCTGCTGGTTCTCAATCTGGCGACCCGCCGCAGTTTGGACACCATTATTCTGCCCGGTAACGGCCCTGACCAGCCCACCCAGCAAAAGCTTTTGAGTAGCAAAGTGACTGGCGGTATTTTTCAAAGTGCGCTAGGCCAGATGCGGAACGACCTGACTAATAGCGATGCCAAGCTCAAAGCGTTAGACGATGGGTTCAATCGGGGCGATGTCAACTCTCCCCAACAACGCGCCAATCTGGATGGTGTACGGCAATCGAATGCGTCACTCGCTCAGAAAGTAGACCGGGTCGCTAATATTCCGCCCGCCGTGATGGTCGAGCCGATCCGGGCTGAGGCCAAAAATCAGACCAGTACCCGCCCAACTTATATAAACTTTTATGGCCCGGCAGTCGTTATTTTGCTGCTCCAACACCTGGCAGTTACCCTGGTGGCACTCTCGAATGTGCGCGACCGCTTGATTGGGGTGCTGGAAATCTTACGGGTCGCTCCGATTGGGCCAGCCCAGGTCTTTACCGGCAAGTTTTTTAGCTTTGGACTGCTGTTGATAACACTTGGAGCGCTTTTGGTAGGACTGATAACCCTGGCCCTCGGTGTACCTTTTGTAAATTTCGAGGCCCGCTGGCTGATAGGCTTGGCGGTATTGGCGGTCACGATTTATGCCTCCATTGGGCTGGGCTTTTTGATCTCCGGGATTTCTCGTACCGAGAGTCAGGCCGTGCAATGGAGTATGCTTTTGCTGCTTGCCAGCATCTTCTTTACCGGCTTTATCGTACCGATCTCCCAATTTACACCTTTGATCCAATACGTCGGCTATGCGCTGCCGATGACCTTTGGGGCAGTCGGGCTGCAAAACGTTATGCTGGATACCCTGACGCTCGACCCTACCTTACTACTGATACCTCTGGTACTCGGTACATTCTATCTAATAATTGGTCTGCTTTTGTACCGCCGTCAGTTTAACATCGCGTAAGGAGCAAATTCCTATAAATTTGATATTAAGGCGACCCAAAAGGTCGCCTTTTGTATGAGAAAATACTCAAATCGTTATATCTCAGGTATGAATGTTAGAGTACTATAAGGGTATGTACAAATGGTTAGTTTTGTGGTAATGTTGTTACTCATGGGATAAATGCAATTGGAAGTTAAGGATATGTTATTCAAGTTTAATCCGCTTAAAGCGGCCCGAAACCGGCTACAACGCAGCATTCAAACCAAGTTAGCCATCGTTTTGGTGTTAGTCGGTTTTATCTCCTTATCTTCATTGGGGTTCTTGTCAGTTTGGCTCGGTAAACAAGAAGTTCAGAGCGAAGTAAACAAACGCAATCAGCAAGTAGCTACGCTGGTTAGCGGACAGGTCGAGAGTTATGTAAATAGCCTAGCCTCCGACCTCGATTTCGCCTCGCGCTCCTTCTTTGAGGTAGCCAACCGCGACAATATTGACCCTCTGGTTATCATTCGATTGCTGACCCAGGCTACCAATCAGCCCTACCAGAATGTTGCCTGGATCGATAAAAATGGCGTGCGCCGCTCTTTTACGACTGGGCCAATGGTTCCACCGGGCGGGCCGTTACCTCCCTCGATGTTAGATAGAACGCCCCTGAATATGTCGAACGACCCGGCCTACCTGACCACCAAAGAAGGTAAGGTCTACTTCTCAAAAATTACTTTCGTACCGGGTAGCCCTGACCCTTTGATGATTATCGCCGTGCCGGTTGTAAATCAACAAAATAATTTTCAGGGAACCCTGATTGTAGAAATCAATCTTAAGCAGCTTCAAGCCATTACCCAAAGCGTCAAAACCGATCAAACAACCGAGACGACGCTGGTCAATGAGGACGGGATCGTCTGTGCCAGTAGCGACCCCAACCGGGTCGGCCTGCCCATTCAGGACAAAGAATTAGCCCAGGCAATCCGCGACAAAAAGAACGTTACCGAGTATACCAACGACCGGGGCAAGCTTTATTTAGCCGGATACGCCCCAGTCCAGGGCCGACCAGGGTGGGGAATAGTGGTGGCTCAGTCGGCCTCCGAAGCACTTTCGGGGATTACCCGGTTGGGTTTGATCGCCCTCGCGGTGGTCATTGTGGCTATCGTCGGGATCAGCTTTATCGCGGTGCTGCTCTCCAAAACAATTACCCGGCCTATCCGCGAACTGGCCTTCGCTGCCAACCGAATTACCACTACCGGCAACCTGGATGAACAAATCCCGATTACCTCGCAGGACGAAGTAGGCGAATTGAGCGCATCCTTTGGCGGGATGGTGCTGGCCTTGCGTAAAACCCGCCTGGCACTCGAACACTGGAACCGCGAACTCGAACACAAAGTTGAGATGCGGACCCACGAGCTAACTCGCTCGAATGAAAAGTTGGAGCAGATCAACGACCAACTAGAGCGGGCCAATTTGCACAAGTCCCAATTTTTGGCAAATATGAGCCACGAACTGCGTACTCCGCTCAATGCTATTATCGGTTTTAGTGAAATTTTGCAGGATCAAGTCTTTGGTGATCTGAACGAGAAGCAACTGCGCTATGTCAATAATATCCTGACCAGTGGTCGCCATTTGCTAAGTCTGGTCAATGATGTGTTGGATTTGGCAAAGGTCGAAGCGGGCCGGATGGAGTTGCACCACGAAGAATTCTCGGCCCGGTTGTTAATCAGCGAAGTAATCACCCAGCTTAGTACGATGGCTTCCAAAAAAGAGATCAATGTCACTTCAGAAATCGATGCCGAGGTCAACCAGATCAGTGCTGACCGGGGTCGCCTCCGGCAGATACTTTATAACCTGGTTTCCAATGCGCTCAAGTTTACCCCGCAAGGGGGCAGTGTCCAAATTAATGGCAAGCTTGATGAAAGCGAAGCGGGCCAAAAAAAGGCCCTCTTTTCGGTCGTGGACAGCGGGATCGGGATCGCCAGCGAACATCTCGAAACGATCTTCGAGTCTTTCCGGCAGGTGGATAACAGCTATTCGCGCCAATACCAGGGAACTGGCCTCGGTCTGGCGCTTACTCGTAGGTTAGTGGAAATGCACGGTGGGGAAATCTCGGTTAAAAGCGAGCCTGGGATCGGGAGTGTTTTTAGCTTCACCCTGCCGATGGTTAGCGTTCCAGTTTTCACCAATCCGATTGAGGCTGAAATCGTCAAACTGGAACGCTAACTAACTAGCCGATTCGTATATCTTTAAGACCTGCCGCCATGATAGTCGAAATTGTGACCATTTTTAGCCCTTGCAAACGGCGTTCAAGCTTCTCCAAAACTTTGGGAGCAGGCTGACCGTCAATCTCCTGGCAAGCCCCAAGCTCTTCTCTAAAGAACTTTCCTAAAGCTTCGATCATAATCTCAAAAGACTGGATTACGCTAAAGTAGCGGATGCCTTGTTGAGAACGCTCCATTACAGTCGCCTGACAAAATTTCTGCCATTCTTCCAGGTTGGAGTCGCGCAGGTAACGAAGTTGAACTTGATAAGCTTTGCAAACATAGCTGTTTAATTCCGAAACTTCCAGACTCTGATAACCGGGGATGTTAAGGCTTTTTATTTTTAGAACCGAAGCATTGGTAATGGTGTTTATTTGCTGATCGGCTAATTGCAATGTTTCTAGCATAACGTAAGCCACTTTCTTCGCTCTATCAATCCACTATTATAATATAATTAAAACATACCCTTTACGCTCTCCCATTATTACATATTAGCATTACAATAGACCTTACGAAATTAATGTTTTTGCTGGCTAGAAGACCTACTAGAGGTATACCTATAATGATCGAGTTGCAATCAAAAAAGAAGGCGGAACACTCGGTTCGCCTTCTTTTTTAATGACCAGCGCCCCACTATTTAAGGGTAATTTTTTCGTTCTCGCCACCGTCCATTTCCTTGCCGGTAACAAGCGCTTTCACAAAGCCGACCAACTGAACTACCTTAGCGGAAGGCGAGTCCCAATACTCGGCCTGCTCTACATCCACTCTGAGCAAAACTAGATCGGGGTCTTCCAATCCTTTGGGAAACCAGGCTTTGAGAATGGGACTCCACAGTTCTTCGACCTTCTTAGGGTCGCGCACTACACTCGCCTTGCCGGAGACCGAAACGTAAGTGTTATGATTGGGCGCAGCATAGCTAAGATTTACGTTCTGCTCGTGTTGCACCTCAGCTATTTTCTGGGTGTTGGCTGCCGTAAAGAACCACAGATCGCCATCAAACTCGATCTGCTGAGTTGACATCGGGCGGCTACGCAACATACCGTCGCTTTCGACGGTCGTTAACATTGCTATATCTATATCCTTAATCAGCTCACTCAATTTCTTGATGCTCTGATTGTGTTCAGCCTTATTTTCCATTAAATACACTCCTTCATCTATTTGACGCAATTAACTGCCTCGCAGATAAAAGAGCAAATCATATACCACTATTAAAACTTACCAGATCAGTATGAGGGTTAAATCGTTAACATTGGTATTGGTCGGGCCAGTCTTGAGCAGACCGCCTGCCGTCTCGAAGAAGTGATAGGAGTCGTTGCGACGTAAAAAATCGTGGGGGTCGAGACCCTTCTGGCGGGCCAGCGCCACCGTGTCACCCTCGGCCAGAGCGCCTGCCGCATCGTTCGGGCCGTCACTGCCGTCAGTCGCCAGCGGCACAATCAGCACGTTCTCCAACCCGTCGATAGCCAGGGCCGCCGCCAGCGCCATTTCCTGATTGCGCCCCCCCAACCCATCGCCCCGCACCGTCACCGTCGTCTCGCCACCTGCTATCAAACAGGCCGGACGCGCGACAGGCCGGTCGGTCGATAGCACTTCACGGGCTATACCAACCAGTACACGGGCGACTTCCCGCGCCTCACCCTCGATAAAGGTCGAAAGCAAGAGCGGGTTAAAGCCAAGTTCGACCGCCTTTGCCAGGGCTGCCAGGGCCGCAACCCGGTTATCGCCCACTATTACATTGTGGACTCGTTCAAAAAGCGGGTCGCCCGGTTTGGGCGTTTCGGAAATTTCACCTGCCAGGCCGCGCTGCAAATGGGCCAGGATCGAGCCTGGAACCTGCCCGGCAGCGATCAAACCTAAGCCCTCGATAATCTCAAAAGCCTCCTGGTAGGTGGAAGTATCCGGCACAGTCGGGCCACTCCCGATCACATCCAACGGACTACCGACTACATCCGACAAGATCAGGCCGATCAACCGAGCGGGTGCAGTTAACCGGGCCAACTGCCCACCCTTGACTTGCGAGAGATGCTTGCGGACGGTGTTCATCTGGTTGATCGTCGCGCCACTCTTTAGAAGAGCCGTCGTCAAAGCTTGCAAATCGAGTAGGGTTACGCCTTCGACCGGTTGTTCGAGCAGGGCCGAACCGCCTCCACTGATAACCGCCAGGACCAGATCACGCTCGTTTAGGCCCGATAGCAAATGGGTGATCCGGGTGGTAGCGGTTATCACTGCCCCATCCAGCACCGGGTGTCCGGCCTCCCGAATTTCGAGCCGAGGTAGCACTTGGGCCGGGCCGTAGCCATATTTGACCGTTACCGCTCCGCTCGTCAAGCGCTCTCCCAATAGCGCGGCAAGCGCCTGGGACATTGGGGTACCGGCCTTGCCCGCCCCAACCACAAAAATTCGCTCAACCGTCTTCAGGTCGTAGCTTTGACCGTCCACCCAGAGCGTTTGGTTCAGGCTATCAAGCTTTACGGCATTTTGGATCGCCGCGCCCGGTTCGACCGCTGCCAGGGCCGCCCCCAAAATTTCAAGCGCCTGCACCCGTCGCGCCCGCTTTGGCTCGGCTATCTCCAGGAGAGGCTGAATTTGGGGGTTCGATAATAAATCCAGTTTTGCTTCGGATTTCCTGGTGTCGTTCATCGTTACCTCCCTACGGTCGCCCCCACCAAAACCGGGCCAATCATCGTATAATTTGCTATAGCAACCTAGTGGGATAGGTTATTGGGGCCGCGCAGGATTATAGTGCTGAGGGGCGGTAGCGTCAGGCTGATCGAGTAGGGTTGTTCGCCCCAGGCCCATTCATCGCTCTGCCGACCACCCAAATTACCCAGGTTACTGCCCCAATACTCGCCCGCGTCGCTATTAAGAACCTCGGTGTAAAAACCGGGCCGGGGAACCCCGATCCGATAATTATAACGCGGGATCGGCGTAAAATTGCAGCAGACCACCAACTCGTTGCCCGGCTTACGACCACGCCGTAAGAAAGACAGAGTGCTATTATCACTATCACGCGCTTCTAACCACTGGAACCCTTCCCAGCTATCGTCTATCTCGTGAAGAGCGGGTTCGGTCTGGTAGAGGCGGTTGAGATCGGCTACGAACTTGAGCATTCCAGCGTGCGAAGGGTTATCGAGCAACTCCCATTCCAACGCCTCACGCTCGTTCCATTCTTTCCACTGACCAAACTCGCAGCCCATAAAAAGCAACTTCTTACCGGGGTGCGCCCACATATAACCGTAGAGCGCCCGCAAATTGGCAAACTTTTGCCAGACATCGCCCGGCATTTTGTCCAGCATCGAATGTTTGAGATGAACGACCTCGTCGTGCGAGAAAGGCAGGATATAATTCTCGCTAAAGGCATACACCAGCGAGAAGGTCAAACTATGGTGGTGATAGCGCCGGTAGATCGGGTTCTGCTCCATATAATCAAGCATATCGTGCATCCAGCCCATATTCCACTTCAAATCGAAGCCCAGCCCACCCATATAGGTCGGCTTTGTAACCATCGGCCAGGCGGTCGAGTCCTCGGCGCTGGTCAGGATATTGGCGTGTTCGGCGTGTACCAATTCGTTAAAGCGTTTGAGGAAGTCGATTGCCTCAAGGTTCTCGCGGCCTCCATATTTATTGGGAATCCAGGCTCCATCTGGCCTGGAATAATCCAAATACAGCAGCGAAGCGACCGCATCCACCCGCAACCCATCGATATGATATTTATCGAGCCAGAACAGCGCGTTCGAGAGCAAGAAATTGCGAACCTCGTTGCGCCCAAAATTAAAGACGAAAGTCCCCCAATCGGCGTGTTCACCCTGACGCGGGTCGGCGTGTTCGTAGAGGTGCGTACCATCAAAATAGCCCAAACCGTGTTGATCTTTGGGGAAGTGGGCCGGAACCCAATCCAAAAAGACCCCGATCCCGCTCTGATGACAGCGGTCGATCAGGTACATAAAATCCTGGGGTGAGCCAAAACGACTGGTCACGGCGTAATAGCCGATAGTCTGGTAGCCCCAGGAGCCATCAAAAGGATGCTCCGAGATCGGCATTAGTTCGATATGGGTAAAACCCTGCTCCTTGACATACTTAACCAGTTGGTCGGCCATTTCGCGGTAGGTTAGATAGCTCTCATCGTGGCCGGCAGCCCCCCAGCGTCGTCGCCACGACCCTAGATGTACTTCATAGATCGATACAGCGGCCTTAACGGTGTTACTTTTGGCCCGGCCCTCAGTCAGCCAACTTTCGTCCTGCCACTCATAGCTATCCAGATCGGTCACGACCGAAGCCGTCCGGGGGCGGACTTCGCTAAAAAAGCCATAGGGGTCGGCTTTCTCGACCAGATAGTCGTTAAACTCCGATTTTATCTCGTACTTATAGACCGTGCCTTCCCCCATCTCCGGCACGAAAAGCTCCCAGACTCCCAGCCCGTGCCGCAAGCGCATCGGTAGTACCCGACCGTCCCAGTTATTAAAATCACCGACAAGGCTGACCCGCCGGGCGTTGGGTGCCCAAACCGCAAACGACACCCCTTTGACACCGTTTATCTCGGCAAGGTGAGCGCCCAGCTTTTCATAAGTCCGAAAGTGGTTGCCTTCTCCGATAAGTTGCAAGTCATACTCGGTCAGCACCGGGCCAAACGAGTAGGGGTCATAGAGTTCGCGGGTGTTCGCAAAATAATCTGTAACGGAGAGTGTATAATTAAGGGCGGCAGGCGGCGAAACTATAATGCCCTCAAACAGGCCGTCAGGATGAATTTTCTCCATCGGGTAGGACTCCCCGCCCAACTTGATTGCGACAGTCTGCGCCGTCGGTAAAAAGAACCGTATCGCCAAATAGTGTTGATCGTCTAATTCGTAAGAATGCGGCCCTAATACCTCAAACGGTTCACCAAGATACCCACCGAGAACGGCCCCGATAGCTTCAGGGGCGAGTCTTGCTTTGTCGCGGTTCGCCAATTCAGTCATTGTATTAAAATCCTATTTACTTTACTGCTTTTAATCTCCAGAAGGCAGGCTCAGGAAAACAAAGTGGAAGTCCCATGAGCAACTTTAGTACTAGCAATATTGTAACTCATAGATGAACTCGAACGCAATCCCGAACTTGCGCTGAGTGCGCGTCAATTTTTGGCAACCTAGCCAGGCTGGGCCACACCCAAAGCCAGGGAGGTGCGTATATATTAGAACCCGTGCAAAAAATTGACGCTCACCCCTTGCGGCTTTGCGGCTTTACGGCTTTTGCACTGGACTTATAGTGTACTATTAAGGTAAAATCGAAGCAGTGGGAAATAGTTCGTTGGTAATTATTAAGCATATTCCAGGTAAACGTCAGAATGAAAACTATGGTAAGTGGAAGAAAAAAGAGCGGGTTTTGGGCAGTCTGGGTAATGGTGGCGTTACTCGGTACGCAAGTCTTGCTGGCCTGCGGCAATGAGGCGACCCCTACCCCGAACAAAAAAGAGGTGGATTTGCCCAAAGACCGGGCCTTAGTCCTGAGTAACCGGGATGGTTGGCCGGATTTGTATACGGTCGATCAGACTGGTAAATTTGTGGGGCGCTTGACCGAAAGCGCCGCCGCCGAATATGGGGCAGTCTGGTCGCCCGATGGTCGCAAAATCGCCTTTACCGAGCTAAATGGCGATCAGGCTACCGGGGACTACGCCAAAAACCGCCAGGTTGTGGTAATGGATGGTGATGGCAAAAATCGGCGGGTAGTGGCCCCGGACGGCTTTAACCCAGTCTGGTCGCCCGATGGTCAGAAGCTCATGTTCAGCCGTGTACCAATCTCCGCCAGTACCCCATCGGGCGTAGCCGCACCGGTCGGACGGCAGGCCGCCAATATTCCGGCGGCCCCGCCTGCCCAAATTAATACGACCCCCACTCCTACCAGTGGCGTTTATTATGGCGCAATCACGATTGCTCCGGGTGGGAGTTTGCCCGGCAATTTGCCGCTTATCTCGCCGGGCAGTCTTTCCGGTGCGCCATCCAACCCTAGCCTGACCCCCGACCCCAATAATACCGTAATTTTGGACCCGGACGAGCCGACCCCCGCCCCCGGCGGCAACAACGCTACGGCACGGGCCACTCGCGCCAATCTCTATGTGGTGGTGGTCGATAATGGGCAGCCGAATTTGCTGGTCAACGATGCGGTCGCCGGGGTCTGGTCGCCGGATGGCAAGCGGGTCGCTTTTATCAGTGGCAACAATGTGCTGGATCAAAAGCGCACCCTGAGTATAATGAACGCCGACGGTAGCGAACGTATTTCGCTGAGCGAGCGAGCCAAGCTAGTAGATATGGACGTGGTTTATGTTTCGTGGTCGCCGGACGGCTCGACCCTGGCTTTTACCGCCACCGATCTGCAAAAGAACAAGACCTCGCTCTACCGTCTCAGCCCGGACGGTAGTTCAGCCCGCCGCCTGACCGATTATGACGGCAGCGCCCGCGAGATTATGAGCCTGATCTGGGCCTACGCCGATTTCTATAACCCCGCGCCCCGCCTGCATCTTGGCCCGGTCTGGTCGCCCAACAACCGTTACCTGGCTTTTACGGACGGCACAGCCCGTCTGAGTGTGGTGGATGCCAGCAACGCCAACGTGCGCTATTTTCCAACCGGGTCGGCGACATTAGGCCAGGACAAAGACTCGGTCTTGAGCCTGAGTTGGCTACCGGATAGCCGTCGTCTGCTCTACGACCGGGCCGGGGCTGGGCGCAATACTTTGCAAGCTCAGGCTGGCAATTATATTTACGATTTCTTTGATGAGTCGCTGGAAATACTTGATACGGTCAATAAGAATGTAACCTCGCTTTTGAGCGGGCCGGGGGCGAGTTTGGTTCCGGCTTGCTGCGGGATGGATTTGCTCGGCGTGGGTAGCCCGCCTACCTCCGGCACGACCCCCGACGCAGCGTCCAAAACCAGCCCAACCGCCGCGACAACTTCCTCCACCTTGACCGGCAAAGAGGGCAAGCTAGTTTATGTCAGTGGGGTCGGGCAGCGTCAGTTAATTGTGCAGGATTTAAAAGCCGGGACGAATACGGTTATCACTTCCGGGCCGTTCAAGCTGGTCGATTTTAATCTGGCCCCCAAAGGCGACCGCATGGCCTATGTCGAGGTCGGCGACCGCTTTAATGCCACGCTCTATCTAACCGGGCTGGATGGCAAGCAAAAGCGCAAAATCTCGGAAGGTGGCGGCAACCCGGATGACCTATCTTATCTGGCAAGTTGGTCGCCGGACGGTCGTTATCTGGCTTTCCAGGCTTTGAACAACGACCCGAATTTGAAAAGCGGCCTGTATGTGACCGAAGTCGAGGGAGCCAACAACACCCCGCGCCTTATCACCGATCAGGATGTGGCGGCTTTTACCTGGTCGCCGGACAGTCGGCAACTGGCCTTCAAAGTAAATGGCCTGACCTACGACCTTTATATTGCCCAATCAGATGGCAGCCGTCCACCCCAGAAAATCGCCTCGGCAGGCCGCTTTGATAATCGCTATAGTTCGCTAGGACGGGGGCTAGGTTGGTCGCCAGACGGTCGTTATCTGGTGATGAGCGGGGCCGGGGGGTATGGCTATAATTCGGTCTGGCAACTCTGGCTGATAACCCCCCAGGGCAAGATCGAAGAGCAACCCGGCTATTACATCAATCGGATCGTTACTTTCACCCCGGACGGCTCTCGGCTGATCGCTACGATGGCTTCTTCCAGCCAGAGCAGTAGCATTCAGGCTTTCTTGATGCCGACCAATAACGGCCCAGCACGTGGGTGGCGCTCCTACGACCGGGGGTCGGGGCCGGTCGTCTCGCCGGACGGGTCTAGTCTGGCCTTCTTCAACCGGGCCGGGGACAACCGCTTTGATGGTCAGTTTTCCTCGGCAGAGGCTTTGAACCGGGTAGTAGTCCTCAACTTCTCGAATGGCAACACCCGCCCGACCGTCCTGGATTATGCTCCCTATTATGCTTTCAAGGCCCGTTTCTATACCTGGCAGCCCGACGGCAAAGCGCTGGCCTTCTACCAGAACAATACGATCTATCTGACCAACATCCAGGGCCAACAACAAAAACCCGAAATCCTGGCCCGCGCCTTCTCGGTAGACCGTCTGGCCTGGACGAAGTAAGGGATGAGGGATGAAGGATGAAGGATGAAAAATCCGTGCAAGATGTAGGTGAGGCAGTAGAAGATTTAACCTCACCTTCCCTTCCTCAGCCCTCATCCCTCAGTCTTCAGTCCTCCCCCGCTTCTCATCCCTCAGCCCTCATCCCTCATCCCTCTATTGTCGTGCTTGCGGCGGGGGCAGCCCGGAGATTTGGGCGACCCAAACAGCTTGAACGCTGGCCTGCGCCGGATGGCCCGACGCTGGTTGAGCGGGCGGTAGGGCTGGCGCTTGGTGCGAAGGTTGGGCAGGTCTATGTGGTGGTGGGCAACCGACGGGAGCAAGTCGAAGAGGTTTTAAGGGCCGCACCTTATTCGGAAGCCAGGACGGTCTACAACCCGCGCTGGGAAGAAGGGCAGGGCTTTTCGGTCGCGGCGGGTATTAGAGCGGTCCAGACCGAACGTCCAACCACCCGTGCGATCCTCTTTATGCTGGCCGACCAGCCCCGCTTACAACCTGCGACTCTCACCGTTTTGCTCGATTATTTCGCTAACCTGGGTGAGGCGGGCGATCAAGCGATTATCTTCCCGACTTATGGAGGCAAGCGAGGCAATCCCGTTGTATTCGGACGGGCCTATTTTGATGAATTAGCCTTGCTAGAAGGTGATAACGGCGGGCGGACGGTCGTTCGCGCTCATCCTGCCGCCACGCTTGAAGTTCCTGTTCCCGACCCCGCCATTCACGAAGATGTGGACACCCCGGCTGACCTCGAACGTCTCAGTCGGTAATATCTCGTCGGCTGAATATGCGAACGGCCAGGAGGGTAAAGAGAATGCCCCAAGCCAGCAGTACTAGAAGCGATTGAATCGGCGAGATGCTTTCGACATAGGCGGAGTTACTGGTCTGCCCGGTCAGGCGGGTCAGGCTGGTATTAATCAAAAAGGGCGCGACGAATTTGGATATATTGATTAACGGGTCCAGCCATTCTGGAAAGATGGTGCCGAGCCGTCCGGTCAGGGCCGAACCACCGATAGAGGATAATATGCCATCCAGACCACTGTAAACCAGATAGGCGATGATCGCTGCCACCATCGATTTGAATTGGATCGCCAGCGCCATTCCCAACAGACTCCAGATCAGGTAAACCGCAAAAGCCAGCACCACAAATCGAAGCCCCTTCAAAATCGCTTGGCCGTCGCTTTCGTCCAGGCTAAACGGCAGGTCGTAAAGAATCTTGAGGCCCATGCTATAGATCAGCCAGCTAATAGCCAAAAAAACGATTACTACAACGGTATAGAGGGCCATAAAAGCGGCTTTAGCCAAGATCAGGCGGGGGCGGGACGGTTCGCGGATCGCCAGCATTTTGATCGTGTTCCAGTTGTATTCGCTCTGGATTATCAGTCCACCAATAATAACCAGCCCAATCGCATAAAAGGCCCCGATCCCGTTCAAAAAGATCAGCCCGCCAAAGCTAAAAACACCCTTACCCAAATCCGGCCCCGTATTAGTCGGGTCGGAGGGCAGGCTACCGTAGCTGGCCCCAAACCCTTTGATTAGCAGCATAATAGTCAGCAGGGCGGCGCACAGACCAAGCGGAATAAAAATGGTCACAACCATAAAGCGTAGCTTGCGGAGCTTGAGGATTTCGGCCAGCACCAGATTAAGCATGCCGTCCCTCCTGCGGTAAGATCGACTGCACTGGCGGGCCATAGCCGGAGTAGTCCGCCGGTAGCTGACCGGTCACGCTCAAAAAGTATTCTTCGAGCGAGATGCTGCGTGGGATGATCTCGGAGGCAAAAATATCGGCCTGCCCTAGCGCCCGGTTGAGCGCCGCGCCCTGCGTAATCGGCCCTTCCACCATCAAACACTCGTTTTCGCGTCGGACGCTTTTGACCCATTGCAAGCCTTGCAAAATGTTTAGGGCCACTTCGATTTCGGTCGGGTGTATCCGAAGCTGGACAAAGCTACGCGAGGCCAATAAGTCATCGACAATACCCTGCGCGATAATCGTGCCGCTATTAATAATGGCGACCCGGTTGCAGACCTGTTGAACTTCGTTTAGCAAATGGCTGGACAGAAAGACGGTGCGGCCCTGGGCCGAAAGCGTTTTTATCAATTCGCGGATGTCGCGCATACCGGCAGGGTCGAGGCCGTTGGTCGGTTCGTCCAATATAATAAGCAGGGGGTCGGTCAGCAGGGCGGCAGCAATGCAAAGCCGTTGCTTCATACCGAGCGAGTAGGTGCGGAAGCGGTCTTTAGAGCGGTCGAGCAACCCCATCTGGTCGAGCGCCCATTCCAGCCGTTTGGGGTCGGTTACACCCGACATCTGGCCCATCACGCGCAAGTTATCCCAACCGCTCAGGTGAGGATAAAGCGCGGGCGCTTCGACAATCGCCGAAGTACGCCGCAAGATGCTGGCTCGGTCGAGTTCGATGTCCTTGCCGAAGAGCATAGCCCGGCCTTCGCTCGGTCTTATCAACCCCAGCAGCATGCGAATAATGGTAGTCTTGCCCGCCCCATTCGGCCCCAGCAAACCGAATACGTCTCCCGGTTGCACAATAAACTGAACCTGGTTGACCGCCAGCTTACCCCGGAAGCTTTTGGTCAACCCATAGGTGGCGATTAAAGGCTCCTGCCCGGTACTGCTCAACGTAGGTACTCCTTAACTCTTAGCTCGGCGGTTAGCAATAAAATTCTTGATCGCCCGGCGACCCTTGCGGTAGAAACTAGCCAACTGTTGCCCGATACGTCGCCTACCCAGTTTTAGACTGCTCCGACCTGCCGATTGTTTCAGAATAGCACTGTATTTTTTTTCGGCGGTAAGCTCGGCTTTGAGGTCGGCGACCAGAGCGCGTTCGCGTTGGTAGGCCGCTTCGAGTTGGGCGGCGTAGGCGCGAGTTTTGGCTTGATCGCCCTTTAGTTCGTGTAGTTCGGCCCGGTAGAGTTCGAGACGCTGATCGCGCCAGGTGGCAGAGTTGGCTGCAAACTCAGGTCGGGCCAGCAGCGCATCCAGTTCGGTAGTATCGAAATAGCGTCCGGCTCCTTCGGCGTAGCCCACTCCGAGAGCATAACGCGCCAACAAAGCGTAAAGTTCCTCCTGATGATAGCGGTCGGTCAAGACTTCGCCGGGGTCTACCACCAACCCGGTCAGTTCGGGATATTTTTGGAGTAGCCGCATAGCCTCCTGCCCCTGCCGCCGAAAGCGGGCAATAGCCTCTCCCGGCAAGAGGGGCCGGTGATGATAGACCAGCGCCCGCCTATCGAGCAACAGCTTACACCCGGCCTTTTCGAGCCGGTAGCCTAGTACCGTATCATCCCACAGATAGCGAAAGTCCTCGTCAAAGCCGCCCAATTCTTCAAAACAGATGCGCGGTACTGAAGCGTTCGAGGTCACAAAATAGGTGAAAGGAACCGCTTCCTGGGCCGGGGGTGCAGCTTGCATCAACGGGCCGGGAAAGTACAGCTTCTTATAATACTCGGCGAGTGACCCACCGCTAAACTCGGCGCTCCAGACGATCCGCCCAACGATAGCCGCGCCGTCCTTTTGCTCGTGCTGGGCCGCTAGATGGCTTTCTAATAGCCGCTCGTCCGGTACGCAGTCGGCATCAATAAACAGCAAATACTGGCCCTGAGCCGCCTTTGCCGCCAGATTACGGGCGGCGGAAGCACCCCGGTTTTCTGGCTGGGCCAGGATAATCAGGCGGTAAGGGCTACCGGCAGCGTACTCGTCAAGCAAGGCGCGGCTGTTATCGGTGCTGCAATCGTCGGCTACAATGACCTCGTAGCTGGATTTGGCAAGCGTTTGCTGTTCGAGACCAGCCAGAACATAGGGCAAAGTCGCCGCCCCGTTGTAGACCGGGATAACTACCGACATAAGCGGAGGCTTTGCTCCTCGTGGGGGATATGTCACGCTACCCCTGCTGCTACTTCTTCCTGAGCATATTTAGCGACTTCGGTCTCCATCTGGCCCTGCCACATCTTGCCGTACATAATAAAATCGCTAATCAGCGACTTGAAAGGATATTTAAACGTCGCCGGGCGGTTTTTCTCGACCAGGAAATGACTAAGCCAGGCATAGGCATAAGGCGAAATAACCGATAGAGCCAAGAACTTCGGGTCACGCCGGATAATAGCCATCAGTAGCCAAAAAAAGATAGTAGTAGTCCCCACAAAATGTAGCCAGCGCGTTAGCGGCTTGCGGTGTTCGTTCACATAGAAGGGCCAAAACTCTTCCAAAGTCTTATACTTTGGCGTTTCCATAATTTTCTCCTGATTAAATTTGCACATCTATAGCTAATTATTTGCGTCGGGCCTAATTGTACCTCTTTAGCTTTTTTATGTCCAACCTGCAAAATTTTTCGCAGCAGGCTCGAATAAGACCGCACTAGCGGTGACAATCTCGATTTGCAGAGCCGCCAAATAATTCATACCACCTTAATATTTTTATCTATCGTGTAACCTATCGAAAGTATGATTGAAATCGAGGCAATCACGGTTCAACCTCTAATACCAGGTCCTAATAAGTAGGCAAGATTTGTAGTAGAGAATTTATTCTCTTTAGCCTTTTGCAAAAGGAAAGAGAATAAATTCTCTACTACCCTACTTTACCTGACTTGGTATTAGCAGCGTCAAACAAGGCCAAGAGGCCACAGAGCAGTTAAACATTGTTGCTCATCGCCTAAAAAGCTCCGCCGATAGTTTCCAATTACAGGTCGCCTGAGGCTATAGTAAATTATAAAACTGTTGAGCTACTTTTGTAGGGGCGACCTTTATGGTCGCCCTCGGAGACTTAGCATGGTGTTCACGGGCGACCACCAGGGTCGCCCCTACCGATCCAATTTCTTTGCAACTTGCTGCGAGGGTTCACCCAGGGCAACCCCACAGAATTGCCCTTCCAGCTTCATTTTTTGGATGTTCGACCAGACTTTATTTAGTCGGGGAGGCAGTCGGCGCAGAAGTGGTTCCAAGCGACTTTTGAAGCTCAAGCAAGTTCGTGCCAGTCAGCCCGCTCAGGACAATCACCACGCTATCGCCCGCTTTGAGTGAGGAAGCTTCGGGGGCTACTTGAAGAAAAGAGGTTACTACCTCGGCTTCCAACGGCCCCAACGCCATGACTGCTACGACGTTAGCAGCAGTGCCAGTTCCTTTGGCATAGAGCAAAACGCTTCCAGCTAACCCAACACTGGCCGGTAAGGGTTGTTCAGCCACTTTGCTATAGCCAACTTTGGTCATTTCCGCATTGTAAAAAGCCGCCAACTTATCAAAACTATCGGTCGTGGAGTAGGTCACGCTCCGGGCGGTTGGCCCGGCCTGCCCAATACTATCGGCGACCTGCTTGCCCAAAATCCCCAGGTTGAGCGGCTTTAGGCCGCTATAGACCGGCAGATCATTTGTAATGACCGGGGTCGGGCTAGGAGCGCGGGTCGGGATAGGGGCAGTGGTGGGGCCGGACGTACCAGAAGCGGCGGTAATCGTGGCGAGGATCGAATTACCGACCGTCGGGGTGGCGACCGGGGCGGCAGTTGGGGCCGGGGCGGGAGCAATCGTGGGCGCTATCGTCGGCGCAACGGTCGCCGCCGCCGGGGTGCTGGTCAGGGCATCGCCACAAGCAATTAGGCCCAGCGCCAATAGGAACCCCAGCACCAGTAACCCACTCAGTCGTTTCATCAAAAAAATCCTCCTCATTAAAATCTCAACTGCCCTTAAATGTGTTTCCAGATCAGTCTTACTCAATCTGTACGTGCTAATGGCCCAACTGGATTTGTGCTTGAGTTTACCTTCAACTCGATTTTGTGGTATGCTGGTAGGCGTAATGATCCGGCTGTTCAAATTTCTAAACCAACCTTATTCGTTGGAGCGCACTATTAAAAGCAACCCTTTTACTGGCGATAAGGAAAGTCAGTTTTACGTCAGCAAGGGTCGGTTAATCCTGGGTATGCCTGTTAATTTTGAGGAGAACTAATCATGGCGCGAACGGAAAGTTTGATGGGAAGCGGCAAGCTTTATCCTGATGGCAAACCGGGTCAGAATGGGGTCGAAGTTAAGTATCAACTTCAAGCGACCGCACCCGACGAGGGGGGACAAGCCGAGTGGCAAGGCTTTTTACGCCTGGCGGTCGGCAAACCGCTCCCCGGTTCGCGGTCGGCAGAACCTAATTCCAAAACCCAATACTTGCTCGTACTAGAAGACAACGAGAGTCGGGCCGGGCGCGTCCGGATCGAACGCGCCGTTGGGCAGGTAGGCGGCTTCAATAATTACGCGATTCGTGGTAACGGCCCAGTCTCCTAATCAAACCGTAACCTTTTTAAGGATAATTTTCTGGGTTTTACTAAAATCGGTCCTCACTTATAATTTGCGTGACCGATTTAAAACCGGACGGCAAATTACTCAAATCAACCCGATCAATTTCGGCCAATTCTTCCGGTGTAAATATCGCTGCCAGGTGAGCCTCAATTTCCTCCGGTGTGCGCCGATATAATGCTGAGGCTTTAGCACTATTATCGGGCTGACCAATCATCACAATTTCTTCGGTACTAAGGGCGTGAGTTATTTTCTGACGTAATTCACGCCCAACTGTTTCCTGAATCGTCAGCAAATCCTCGACAGAAAAGCTTTTTACTTTTGATAAAACCAAATCTAAATCTACACTCATAAAATCACTCGCCTGTAATTGACCATAAATCTTAACTAGACCCGCTCTACAACCGAGTTACGCAGCAACCCCACTCCGTCAATCTCGATTTCGACCGTATCGCCCGGCTTGAGGAAGATGGGCGGTTTGCGAGCAAAGCCAACCCCTGGCGGCGTGCCAGTCAGCACAATATCGCCCGCTTCAAGCGTAAGACCCTGGCTGAGAAAGCTGACCAGCGCCGGGATTTTGAAAATAAGCTGAGTGGTATTAGAATTTTGCAAAGTCTGACCGTTTACCCGACAGCGTATCCCCAGGTTATGCGGGTCGGGAACTTCGTCCTTTGTGACCAACCAGGGGCCAAGCGGACAAAAAGTATCGAGGGTCTTGCCGCGCACCCACTGGCTATCGGCAAACTGTACATCGCGGGCGCTTACATCGTTAGCCGTAATATAGCCTGCCACGTAATCCATTGCCTCGGCCTCGCTAACTTTGTAGGCTTGCTTGCCAATCACAAAGGCTAGTTCGGCCTCGTAATCGACTTGCTGACTGGTTCCATCCAGCTTAATCTCACCCTCATGACCGACCAGCGCATTGCTAAATTTGGCGAACAAAATCGGGTGTTCCGGCACGGGCGACCCGGTCTCCTGGCAATGATCGAGATAGTTCAGCCCGATGCACAAAATCTTGCCGGGATGGGGAACCGGCGAATGTAGCTTGACCTCTTTGAGAGCTATGCCAGTCTGCCCCTCGGCGTGCCGTTCGGCCCGTTCCAGATGATCCGCGTCCAACGCCAAAAAATCGCCCGGCACTTCCACCACATGCTCACCACCCAGCACCACCCCACGCCGTACCTGAGTTTCGCCCTTCATGCTATATGCAACCAGTTTCATTTTAGTTTTCCTTTTAGTCGTTGCTCCCACCAGTTCGCCAGTTCGCTGTTGGACAAGTCTTCTTCCGGGCCGGAGAGATACTGACCAGTGGCGTGTTGCAGCACATCGCTGGCCCCACCAACAAAAACGATGTTGTGGCTAGTTCTCAAAACATCCAAAAAGTACCCAAAGTAGGCTTGTTCGCCCAGCAGCAACAAGGCGGCCCGACTGAAAAAAGCGGCCCGACGACTGGCGACCCAGGCCGACCAACGGCGTTCCCATTCTTTGGGTGGCAGATTCAAAGTATCCTCGGCGGGCTTGCCTTTCGCCAGTATCGCATCGGCCCCGCTCTGAATGTCAAGCAAGGTCTTTACCAGCGGTTGCCGTACAGCAGGGTTCTCCTCTACCTCGGCCAGTTTTAGATTCGAGGAATAGCCACTCACCACCCCCGCTTCGATCAAACAATTCTCGAAAAAACGCTCGGCACTAGGATAATTTAACATGCTGATACTCCCCCATATTTCTAGCCGGAAATTTCAATCCAGAAAACTTTGAATATTTTCGGTTACACTGTTGCTATTATAGCCCATTCGAGCCTGAGCGCAAGCAACCCTGCTTTGCCAGGCCAGCGCGATAACAAAGTCGCAGAATGCCTGCTTTGACGGCCCCAATGACATTGCGAGGCTCAACTGTCTGCGAAAGTGGGCTATAAAGCGTCGAAGGTGGAAATATAACAGTACTTATCAAAGCTGGGAGTATTTATACCAGGAGGTTGGGACCAGAGGCGAGCTTTATGATCGCCCGGTTTGAGATACAGCGGGCGATCATAATGATTACCAGGATAATTTGAGCTAGACGTGGGCTGCGTCAGCACTAGAAAGTTCGGTAGCTTGCTTGACCCAACCCTCGACCTGAGTAAGGGTAGGGGCATGATGAGTGATCTTCTTCTCGTCGTTGACCTGCTTGAGCTTGGTAGCCAGGTTAGCGGCTACCCGATGTTGCAACTCCTTGCACGAATCGACCCCACACTCTTCCAACAAGTTAGACATCTCGCTGCCTACTCCGTGCAACCGCATAAGATCGGCCCGGTTAACCCACTCGCCAATGATCTTAGCATCCACCCCGATCTGCTTGGAAAACGCGGTGCGCTTGGCCGGAACGAGGGCTTGTTCCAGCAATTGCTCAGTGGTGGTAATCTTGGCAGCGGTTAATTTCTCCAGGTTGGCGCTATCCAATCCTTTAATGTCGGTGATCTTGGGCATAGGTCGTCCTTTCTGCTTTTTCAGAGCTATTAGCTAAACTTCTTGCTTCTATAGTACTCTACTTTAGACGACAAGTGTTAAGAAAAGTCACAATCTATAGATGGAAATCGTAAATTGGTTTAATTATAGCAATTTGCAGCAATGTTGACTCCTAGTAGGAGGGAGCTTCTGCTCCCTATTGAGGCAAAATCTGGGTCTTCAATTGGGAGCAGAAGCTCCCTCCTACAGATAAGTTTAGCTCAAGGGCTTTGCTATCTGCTATAAGCATCCTCGGTCTCGACTACTTTTCGCAAGAGGTCGGGGAAGCCACCGCTCACAAAATCGACCCCCATCCCGACCAGACGGCGCAGTTCGGTAGCCTGATTAAAGGGTTCTTCGCCCAGACCCCATCCAAAAAGGCAGAATTCCTCGGCGTGGGCGGCTTCGACCAGTTCGGGCGTAACCCATTGGCTGCCGATTGCCAGACCATTAGCCTGGGCCGCCCGCACCGGGCCAAATGGATCGACCATTGTGGCCCCTCCCAGGCTCACCATCGTCGCAATATTCGGGTTTAGCTCTTTACAACGCAAAATCAGCCGATGATCGAAAGAATGTACCTGGATGATTTCCTCATCACCATACCGGGCAACCAGTTCAAGCACCTTTTCAACCAGCCCTGGGTACATATTCAGGCCATAATAAAAGGGCCAGGGTACTTTTAGCTCTATCGAGATCGGCATCCGCACGGAGGTCACCCATTCCAAAACCTCTTCTAAAAGCGGTAAGTGCGTCCCGGCAAATTTTTCTTCCGGGATAGGCAGCATTTCGCGGCCTGGTGGCGGATCGGCCCGCAAAGCCGCATTATGGCGGTCGAACCAGCTTCCAGCATCCAGCTTTTTCAACTCAGCCCAACTTTGCTCCCAGACTGGCCCCGACCCGTTCGTCGTGCGATCCAAAAAATCGTCGTGCAATATCACACAGCGCTCGTCACGGCTCAAATGCACATCTAGCTCTATAACATCCGTCCCAATAGCCAGGGCCTTCTCAAAGGCAGGCATGGTATTCTCCGGGGCATAGCCGGAGGCCCCGCGATGCCCGCTTACTGCCAAACGCCCGGTCCTACTCCGCAACAAATCAAACAAGTTTGGTTTTGCTCCCTTCTAACATATTTATCATTATGCCCAGTGTTTTCATAATTAGGACTTTCGCTTGGTACACTCGCTTTGAGTTCATTTTCTGTTTTTAAGGCTAACTTTATAAGCTCAAAACGAAAGTCGTGAAAATAAAAGGGTCGGTTTTGTCCTTATGATTGAGAAAGGCATTATCTCATATTCCTGATCTTCGTGCTTTTTTAGAGCTGGTATAAACAATAGATTTGTGCAAACTACTCAGGCTATACCAGACCCGAAACCGGGGAGGTAAATATATTGGAGCAAGGTTTTCACTGTTCACTGTTCTTACTGGTTGGAACCTGTACAAAAAATGACGCGCATTCTACAGATTGAACCGACTGTACAATACGCTCTGTATGTTGTAGTATTAGTTCAACCAGATGGCGGCAAACTCTATTTTGTGCGGAGGAGAATACGCTGATGAATGATAAACCGATTAATGGCCCCTCTCCGGCTGATTTCTTCAACTGGATGAGCCAATTTGCCCAACCGATGATGGAAGCCGGGGCCAAGATAATGGGCCAGGTTCCAACGGCGACCCCCCAAACCGACCCTTTCACGGCCTGGAAGAATATGACCCAGGGCAACGAAAAAATGTGGACCGAATTTATGTCCCAGTTAATCACTACACCCGAATTTGCCGCCGGGTTGGGACGGACGGCCAGCAGTCAGGCCGCCATGCGCGATGCGATCCGGCGGACGGCCCAATCTTATCTCGAAGCGGCTAATATGCCATCGCGAGAGGATGTTACCCGTCTCGCCACCCAGATTGTAACCCTCGATGCCAAAGTCGATGATCTGGTTGACCGGCTGGATGAAAATTTGCAAACTACGCTCGACAAGTTCTTAGCCCGACTCGACCGTCTTGACCAACAAGCCGAACTCACTGCACGTCTGGTTGAATTGGAAACGCGCCAGGGTAAGCTGGCCCAATTGGAACAACAGCTGACGGCTATAGAAGCTAAACTCGACCAACTGGCCCAGCCCCAGCCAAAATCGGTGGAACCGGCCCAGGCAAAGGCTACCCCGACCGCGACCAAACCAAAACCTGCTCAAGCGACTAAACCAAAACTTGCTCAACCGGCCAAACCGAAAGCTGCTCGACCGACCAAAGCCAAAGCGGTAGAGGCTACCCCGGAGGACAAAAAGGAGTAAGTATGACTACCGAGGCCACCAATCTGGAAAGCCAATCGGAAGAGTTAGCCAAACATTACCAGGAAGAGCTTGATAAGGCCGTCAGACGCTACAACAAAGCGCTCGGTATGCTAAGTAACCCGCCTGACGTGCTGGTCGGTCAATCGCCCAAAGAAGTGATCTGGACGCGCAACAAGGCCAAACTCTATCACTATCTGCCGTCCGACAAGGCCAAAACACGCTACGCCGTTCCACTTCTCATGATTTACGCCCTAATCAACAAACCTTATGTTTTGGATTTGCGGCCCGGTGCAAGCTTGATCGAATATTTGGTCGATCAGGGCTACGAGATTTATTTGCTGGATTGGGGTACGCCCGGCCCGGAAGACTCTAACCTGACGGTAGACGATTACGTTATGGATTACATACCACGGGCTTTCCGCCATACTCTGCGCCATTCGGGAGCCAAAGAAGTCAGCGTGTTGGGCTATTGCCTGGGTGGAACCTTGACCAGTTGTTTTGTAGCGACCCACCCCGAACTGCCGATCCGCAACATGATCTTGATGGCCTCACCGCTTGATTTTACCGAAAAAGGACTGCTTCACCAGTGGCTTGACCCGCAATACTTTAACTTGAACCAGATCATTGAAGCTTATGGCAATATGCCGGGCCAGATGATCGACTTTGGCAGCAAACTACTCAAACCTGTGCCTAATTTCGTCTCCACTTATCTGGGCGCTTTTGACAAAATACTGGACGACCGGGCCATTGAAGGCTGGCTGAGTATGCAAAAATGGGTTAATGACGGCGTACCGTTTGCCGGGGCCGCTTTCAAGCAATGGATCAAAGAATTTTATCAGGAAAATAAACTAACCAAAGGCGAGTTCAAATTGCGCGGTCGCCCAGTGCTTTTGCAAAATATCAGGGCTAATCTGCTCAATATTATTGCCGAACACGACCATATTGCGCTTCCGGCCCAATCCAAACCGATCATGGGTCTGGTGAGCAGCCCGGACAAAGAGCAAATTATCTTACCCGCCGGTCATGTTGGGCTGGTAGTGGGGCAGAGTGCCTCCAAAGGTTTATGGCCCGCCCTTAACAACTGGTTAGCGGCGAGGTCGGGAGAAGAAGGTAGATATTAGAGATTAGAAATCAGAGATCAGAGATTAGAGATCAGAGATGTAGGTGGATTTATCCATTGGCAGAGCAAGCTCGAACAAGGGATGAGGGATGAAGGGAGAGATCCATTGGCAGGGCAATCTCGCACAAGAAGACGGCCTTTGTAAAAAACTGCTCCGCCCGCTGATCTTCCCAACAGGCTCTTATCCTAACGTAATCTCTAATTTCTAATTTCTAATCTCTAATTTCTAATCTCTAATATCTAATATCTAATACCTATTTCCCGAAAGGAGAAAATTACTTCGTGGTTTTTCGGACAAATTTCGCGTTAAAGAGCAAGCGATTGGCATTGCTGATGACCCTGCTATTGCTCGGTCAGGTCTTTTTAACACTCAGTATTAGCCCGGTCGCGCGGGCGGCTAATCCGGCGATCAAAATTGAAAAGGAAAGTGGCGAGACCGGCAGCCCGCTATTGGTGCGGGGTAGTGGGTACGACCCGGATAAGCTGATCTCGATAGAAGTGATCCAACCCAACAAACCCAATGCTTACCCTGCCGAATTGGTTTACCGCCTGGGACTGGTCAATACCGACGGCAAGGGCGAATTTACCTGGCAAGGGGTTGTACCGGCCTCCTATGTCACGGTTGATTTTGATAAACCCGAACTGCCGACCCAGACCAACCCCTTCAACGGCCCCTTCGCTATCGAAGCGATCCGCTACAATTTTGAGGCCGACCGTCTGGCCGGAGCGCAACTGCGTTATGTAGTTCCCGAACAAAAGGCGCGGGCCAACTTTACGGTTACGGCGAATAATGGCAAAGGCCCCAAGCTTTTTAACGGAGCCGTATCGGACGGTAGCCTCGATTTAGAAAGCTTTATGGAAAAGCTCTGGAACCCGCTTGATCTGCCGGTGGCAGCTTTGAAAGCCAATCCGCAACGCGGTTTTATTTGGGGGCCGCGTCCGCTCTATGCCGCCTACGAACCTTATGTCGAAGGTAGCCAGAACGGTTATCGCCCGGTAGTCTATTTTGACAAGTCGCGTATGGAAAATACCAGCGTGAAAAATCCGCCGCTCCTGACCAATGGGCTGCTGGTAGTTGAAATGGTTAGTGGGCGAGTACAGTTGGGGGACGCTACTTTTGCGGACGGCAAGCCTTCGGAGGTCTTTGTGGCGGGCGACCTGAGTACCAATGTTGGGCCGCGCTTTAGTGCTTTCAAACCCTTACTAACCGCCAGTCCCTACCCGGACGGTTCGCTTATCAACCAGCAACTTGGCAAGGATGGCAAAATCCAATCTAACCCGGCTTTCGACGGCTTGGGGGTCAAAGCGGGCAACTTTGTCAAAGAAACCAAACATAGTATCGCGAGTGTCTTTTGGGATTACCTCAACCAGAAGGGAACTATTGCGACGCTGGGCGGGCCACCCCCGGCCTACAGCTATAACAAGACCGACAACCTGTTCAACCCAACTTTCTACGCCACCGGCTACCCGGTCACAGAAGCATATTGGGCCGATGTCACGGTGGGTGGGCAGGTCAAGCAGGTGCTAATCCAGCTTTTCGAGCGTCGGGTACTGACCTATACCCCTGCCAACCCCGACGCTTACAAGGTTGAGATGGGCAATGTCGGATTGCAATACTTTGCCTGGCGGTATAACCGATGAGGGATAGCTAAGGGATGAGGGATGAGGGATGAAGGGGAACCTTCATTGGCGGAGCAAGGTCTTACAGGGGGACGGCCTTTGTAGGGAACTGCTCTACCAGTTGATTTTCGGATAGCTATATTTCAATATAGAATAGAAGGGCCGACCCCGATGGATCGGCCCTTCTATATAAAAATTCGATGCTTTCAATTACTCGGTGGGGTTTAGTTACTAGGTTTTAGTTCTTCTCTGCGTTCTCTGTGTCTCTGCGGTGAGTAGCTCCTGTTAACGCAGCGACCCGGTTTGGGGTAAAGGCAGCATTTCGAGAGCGGCTTCTAGCACTAGCCGCCGGTCGAGAAAGTCGGTGCAGGCTCCCTGTTCGAGAGCCTGACATTCGTCGTCCTCATACTTAAAGCTTTTCCAGCAAGTGCGGCAAGCCTCGCCACGTGGGAAAGGGGCAACCAACCCTTTGCCTAGCCGTCGGTCATACGGCCCGGTTACTTCCGGGTTGGTCGGGCCAAACAGCCCTAGCCAATGAGTACCAACCGCCGCTGCGATATGCAATAGCCCCGTATCCACCCCTATCGCTAGACTGCTGCGCTCCATAACAGCCGCCACATTGTCGAGAGTCGTCGAGACTCGCTCAACCGGGGCGTGGGAGTACCGTTCGATCTGATCGAGCAGAGGGCTTTTGGGTGGGCCGAAAAACAAAGGCAGATAGCCGCGTTCTTGCAACTGGTCATTGAGAAAAGCCCACCCAGCGGCAGGCCACTTTTTTATCAGCATATTACTTTCGGGAACCAGCGCGACAATCATCTTGCCATCCGGGTTGGGTTGAACCAAAAACTCGTCGGCCCAGCGACGAGCTTCCGGGCGTACTTCCAATTTGGGGTAACGTTCCTCTGCCGGGATAACGATGCCAAGCTCTTCTTCCAACGCATCAGCCAGACAATCGAGGGTATGCACTGCTCCCGGTCGCGGCGGAATTTGTGGTGTCCAGTAGTGCGGAAAGTCCATCCGCTTTTCCCACAACCAGATTGTATTGACCACCAGATCAATATCGCCACCCAACTCGCGCTTCAAGACTGGCCCAGCCATCCGAGCCAGCAAGGATTGGGGTATGAAGTGGCGCAGAGTCTGAGCAAGCGGCCCCGGCTCCTTCTCGAACCAACTAGGAGTGACAACCTTGACCGGGTTGGAAGGCGAATTTAGATAGTTGGCATAAGAAGAGGCTGCCACACTAATATCGGCCCCTGGAAAGCGCCGAGCAATCGCCTTGAGCAACGGCTGCATATTTACAAAATCACCGATACCATCGGCAAATGGCAAGACCAGAATAGTTTCTGGCGCGGCTACTGCCGCTATTTTTAACTCGGTCACGCTTTTATCTCTCCTACCACCAGCTATCAGCCAGTCGAACAATCAAACACTCTCCATGCCAGGGACTTCCTCTAGTATATGTTAACCACTCACAACCCTTGCAAATAAATTATAACAAACTCAGCCTGATTGTGCCTCAGTCTTTAGAACTAATCTACTCACCCCAACAGGCGGCTTACGATCCGAAAGAGTTATTAAGGCATGAAGGTTTGTACAAGCCTAACGGCTCCAGGAAAGCCCATCCACACCATCCAGCTTTGCGCCGGTGCTAAATTGCTTTGGCCCGCCCGCCGCAACCCCGTTCGGCCCGATGTCCAACGTAAACAATTCAAAAGCCCCGTCTTTTAACCCAAGAAAAGCCAGTTTCTTGCCATCGGGCGACCAGGCCGGGCTGCGTCCGGCTTGTCCGCTTAGTTGAGCCTGCCCGCTACCGTCCGAACGCATCACCCATAATTCAGAACTATTACCACGCTGGGCGGCAAAGGCGATCAATTTGCCGTCTGGCGACCAACTTGGGTCATACGCGCCGTCTGGCAAATCGGTCAGGCGATTCGGTGTGCCGCCGGTAGCCTTTATCAAAAAGATTTGAAATTTACCGTTTTCGTAGGCCGCGACCGCCAGGTCAGTCGCCTGGAGCGACCAGGCCGGACGCTGAATACCGCCCTGCCCAACCGCCAGCGTACTAATCTGGCGCGGGTTAAAATTGTTCGCGCTAGTAGCCCACAAGGTCAAATTATCGGTCCCTCGGTCGGTCAAATAAGCAATTTGTGTGCCATCGGGCGACCAGCTAGGCGTAAAGGCCCACAAAGAACGGCCCACAAAATTGGGAGAGCGGGGCGTACCCGACCCTCGGTTGGAACTGAGCGGACGGGCCGCACTGCCGTCGGCCCCGGCTACCCACAAGTCGGCAAAAGTCTCGTCTTGCCGGATGAAGGCTAACTTGCTACCATCGGGCGAGAGGGCCGGTTGCACCAGTCGCACCGTGTTATTAGCCACGACCGATTTACCCGGTTCGAGCGGCAAGCGGGTGGCCTTATCACCCCGCCAAGCCCACAAATAACCCTGCCGACTGAAAACCAGTTGCCCTCCGATGTTACCGCCGCTCAGGGTTTCAGAGCGATCTACCGTATCGGTCGGGAGCGTTCCACCACCGGGCGCGGCCTTATTATTGGGGATGGTCACAACGATCAAGATCGCGGCCAGGATGCCCAACCCGACTATAATACCGATTGCGTAATAATGCTTTTTCATTCCTAAAATTGACCCTATTTGATGAGCAAAA
The DNA here is from genome assembly GCA_038210655.1 of Chloroflexia bacterium. Taxonomy (GTDB): domain Bacteria; phylum Chloroflexota; class Chloroflexia; order Chloroheliales; family Chloroheliaceae; genus 54-19. The sequence goes on along the minus strand of JBBQWM010000051.1, from coordinate 4,570 downwards.
CAAAGCTTCTGTAATAAAACTTTCCCTGTGGCTTAGCTTTGATTATATCATAAAAAAGAGTAACTATTCAGCCGGTCGGAAAAGGCTTTGCCCTCGATAAGCTGGGATCAGGCTAAGATCGAGGGTACAACCCTCTCCTCACAAAACCGGGCTTAACAGTTACAAAAAAAAGAAGCAGATAGTCGAGTCTGCTTCTGCCTTTCTGCTTCTTTTTCTATCAGCTTATATAAAAGGGTTTCGCCACCGACCAGTGTTATAGTAGAAGGCAAACCATTGAGCTACACAATATTTTGTAGGAGCGAGCTTCTGCTCGCGATTGAAGCAACGTGTGGGTGTTCAATCGCGAGCGGAAGCTCGCTCCTACAAGGATTCAATATTTCTGCATTTTGCTATAAAAGCTGGACCTTCCGAGTATTATTGTGCCATTCTGAATTTACTAACGGGCAACCGTTCGTAGCCCGGCTTCGATAATGGTGCTAAGACGCGAGATGCCGGTCTCGATCTGGGCCAACGAAGGGTTCGAGAAATTGAGCCTAAAGCAGTTATGACCGCTTACGCCGTCGGTAAAGAAGGCGGAACCCTTGACATAGGCAACCCCGGCTTCGATGGCCTGGGTAAAGAATTGCTCACCTTCCACGCCTTCCGGCAACTGCACCCAGAAGAACATTCCACCGTCTGGCTCGTTCCAGCGTACCGGCAAGCCAGCCAGGTTAGCCCGAAGCGCTGAAGCCATCGCTTCCTCTTTTTGGCGGTAAACTTCGATCACCTTTTGAATGTAATGTTCCATCGCGCCGTTTTGCAACATCTGGACAATGATATATTGGGTCAGGGCGGGCGAACAAAGGTCGGCAGCTTGCTTTAAGATCGAAATACGCCGCAAAATCTCAGGCGCTCCGATCACATAGCCTGTCCGCAAACCGGGTGCAAGCGTCTTGGAGAAAGTACGTAGCGTAATTACGCGCCCGCTACGGTCGAGCGATTGGAGGGAGGGGAGGGGTTCACCCCGGAAGCGTAGCCGCCCATAGGGATCGTCCTCGATAATCAAAAAATCTTCGCGCTCGGCTAATTCGACCAGAGCTTGCCGCCTATCAAGCGAGAGGGTTACGCCTGCCGGGTTCTGAAAAGTCGGGACGGTGTAAAGAAATTTGGCGCGGCGACCTTCGCGTTTTAACTGAGCCAGTTTGGCTTCCAATCGGTCGATTTGCAACCCGGCCCCATCCATTTCAATTGCTTCGTAGCGCGGTTCGCGCAGACTAAACGCCTGGATCGCTCCCAGATAAGAAGGCGCTTCGACCAGCACCGTATCACCCGGATCGATCAACAACTGCCCAATTAATTGAAGGGCCTGCTGCGACCCGGTCGTCAGAATAACCGATTCTACCCCATCCTGACATTCGATCCCTTCCTGAGCCAGATGCTCGACCAGCATTGTCCGCAACTGGTATAGCCCTTCGGTTGTGCTATATTGCAGAGCCTGGGGGCCGGATTGGGCCAGCACTTGCTCTGCCGCTGCCTGATATTCGGCTATCGGGAAGAGGGTCGGGTCGGGTAGTCCCCCTGCAAACGAGATCATATCAGGGCGGGCGGTCAACTTCAAAAGCTCACGTATATCCGAAGCATGGGCGGCCCGTGCAGTTTCACTCAATCGGCTATCCCAATTCATGCTGGTCTCCTTTTTCCATTCACAAAAGTTATAGATCTGCCATTATTAGTATTATACTATTGTGCAGCAAAAAAAGGGCCTTGTAACCAGCCAATTGGACTGCTTATACACAGTCCAATTTTGAGATATTATAAGCAGTACTTCTTTAACCAAAAGTTACCTTGTTGCACACAGATTGAACTGTAAGGGCGATCTTGCTGATCGCCCGATTTACAGCATTAGGGAGGATAGTCTCTTAGGGCTGCTTAGTCCGCACGGTCGGGCGGACGGTCGGTTGGATTTTGGGTGCGACCGTTTTAGGACTGGCGGTTGGGTTCGGTTTGGGGGCGGGAGTACTCTTATCCGTATTGCTTACCTGGGCCGGAAGACCGTAGGCATTGGCAATCTTGCTGCCAAACGAAAATACATCATCATAGCCCGTTACACTGATGACGGGCTGTTCAAACATGATGTCGGGGTTCCAGTTATAACCACCGTTGGTGCTGACCGCCATTTCAAACCCACTTTCGCGGACGACCCGCTTGATGGTTTCGTTATACTTGCCATAAGGGTAGGCAAAAGTCCGCACCGGGTGGCCCAACATAAGCTCTATATCATGTTTGGAACCGGTGATCTCAGCCGCCAGATCGCGCACACCACGCAAATCGGGATGAGTACGGGTATGGGCCGTCACTTCAAAACCATCGTCGTCGATCTGTTTCCACTGAGCGGGGGTCAGTTCGAGACGCTGGCTGATAACATAGAAAGTGGCGGTCATTCCGCGCTTTTTCATTTCCTGATAAACAAACCAGTTATTGTCATGCCCATCGTCCCAGCGAAAGATCACGGCCTTTTCGGGCAGCAAGATACCATATTTAATATAGTCGAGTACCTGGCTGGTTGTGACCGTGTTATAACCGTTGGCCTGTACCCAATCCAAAAATTTGGTATACGTTTCCGGCTTGATCGAGAGCGAATAACCCAGCGGGTCTCTTCTTTCGTCCACCAGACGAGCATAATGAAACATCAGGGAGGGGACACGCAAGTTGCGCGAGCCATCAAAACGAGCGCGAGGAACGGCAGCCAGTTGCGCCGGTTTGAGTTGCTGCTGGGCGCGAAGCGTCCCCAGGTTCGAGATCGAAACATTCTCGGTCGTAGCCGGACATTCCAGCCTTCCATTCTCGAAATACTGTACAGTCACTTTCCCGCCATCCGACCCGGTTTCGTCCCAGTCCTCGCTGATCGGCAGACCGAGCGAGCCAATATCACCTATGTTGCGCCAATAGCTCAAGAAAGGCTCACTCAAGCTATGACCAGTTTGGGGGAAATACCACTTATCGGCATTCCCGACAAAAGGTATAATCTGCCCAAAGCTCAATTTGGCATCATCGGCAACCAACTGACCTAACGAGGCCATGCGTACTTCTGCGCCAGTCCCGACGTAATCGGGGTAAAATTCGAGCAAACTGCGCTCGAAGTATTGCTGGTAATGATCTTTGGAGCGGATCGGCTCGGCGAGAGGCTTGCCGTGACGTTCTTCGCCGCCGGTAGCGGTGTAGTAGCGCAAAAGCGGGCCACTAATGCTATGCCCGGTTGCGTCCGAATAACGAAACTGCTTGTTGGAAGGATCAGGGCCAGGGGCCGCTTGAACGGTCGAAAAGCTACCGCAGACTAGCGTTAGCACAAACAAGATCACCAGCGTAAGACTTGGCTTGGCTGGTCGAAAAGAGAACCGCCGCCCTTTAGACTTCCCCGTTCCGCAAGGAGAGTCAAATAGGGGCTTGTTAATGGAAAATAACATTGAAATTGATACCCTCAGCTTGTTCCAAAAAGAAAGCTCCGCGCCCCAAAACTTCAGCCTCCATCGCTCACTGGGCTGATCTCAAAACCTGCCCTACATCCTGGAATGTAGAACTTTGTCTACTACACAACTCGAACTAGAATTTCTTCTTTGAACCCGCACCGATGGGCTGTTAAACAGCTTTTACTTCCTCATTATATACTCATCCTGGCTGTCCGTCAAAATGAGGCTTACCCTGTAAGGCTGTTGCAAAGTCGTGAGTTTGACAGAATCCAGTAGGGTTGCAATAGACGACAAAAGCAGCCAGTCTAATATAGCGTTAGGGATTGTCTCAAAACGCCTTTTTCTTTGCCAAACTTTTGACTTTGCAACAGCCTTGGTTGGTAAGGCACGGTCTTGACAGCCGCGCAGTTTGCTGCTAATTCAAAAGGCAGTTTTAAAATGAATAGTTGTTAGAAAGTGAAAGATTTTATTGGGGTATCCCGGCGGTGGTAAAATCTAATAACGATAGGAACAAGCCTGCCGCTAAGGAGATACTCTAAATAGCAAAGGCTAGAATAATGGCATATTAGCTGGTTGTATTATATAAGCAAATAAGGTACAATATTAGGGGTTAAATTTAATAGCCCTCTCAGTAATCCGGTCGTTGGCAGATGCAACATCAAAGGTGTAACCATGATCCTACCCAAAGACCGCGACCCCCGCTTCATCACCATCCGCCGCGGGGGGACGCTCACCGACTCCGACCATCGGCTCCTGGCTTTGTGGGCGGCGGCGTGTGCAGAGCACGGTTTGCACCTCTTCGAGAAGGTTTTGCCCTCGGACCCGCGGCCCCGCCAGGCGATCAAGCAGACGCGGGCATGGGTACGCGGCGAGATCAAGATGTCTCAGGCCCGCGCGGCAGGAGGCCATGCCATGGCTGCGGCAAGAGAGCTGAACGGAGCCGCTCGGCACGCCGCCTTTGCTGCTGGCCAGGCGGCAGTGGTGGCGCATGTCGCTGCACACGAACTCGGTGCTGCGGCCTACGCGATCAAGGCCGCGCGTGCCGCCGCCCCCGGATGCGAGGGTGAGAGCGTCGGGCGGCTCGAGTGTCGTTGGCAGCGCGAACAGCTCCCGGCTGCGATTCG
>JBBQWM010000050.1:0-42618 GCA_038210655.1 Chloroflexia bacterium | reverse complement strand
GTAGGAGCGAGCTTCTGCTCGCGATTATCCTGTACCACTGGCCTTGCCTGACGAGGTAAACCTAGTTACGGGCAAAATCGCGGGCAGAAGCCCGCTCCTACAGATAATCGGATGGCCCAATATCTTTGCAATTTGCTGTAGAAAAATTTTCGGCGGAGATTTTTCTAATATATACTTTTGAGTGGTTTGGAGCGAGGTTTTCACAATCCCCTGTTATTACTGTTTGAACCTGTACAAAAATCTGAAGCGCAGCCATCGGTCTCACTATATTTGACAATGATGCAGGGCAATGGCAAAATAACGCACAACCAATCTACAAGGCGATTGGCCCAGCGGGGGCCGGGAACCGCCGGAATTGAAACAGGAGGAATCTACCATCGCCAGCCGGATTTCAAATGAGGAGTTGCTACTCTCAATTGTAATACCAGTCTATAACGAAAAAGCAACCATCCGTGAGATTATTAGCCAGGTAAAGGCTGTTCCGTTGCCGAAAGAGATACTTATCACCGACGATTGCTCTACGGATGGAAGTCGTGAGATTTTGAAGGAGTTGGAGCAAGAGGCTGCCAACGCCGCCCCTGACCCCTGTAACACGTTACGTTTTTTTTATCACTCGGTTAACCAGGGCAAGGGCGCGGCCCTCAAGACCGGCTTTGAACGGCTTTCGCCCGCTTCTAAGATCGTGATTATACAGGATGCCGACCTCGAATATGACCCGACCGACTATCCGGTGCTTATTAAGCCGATTATAGAGGGGCGGGCCGATGTGGTCTATGGTTCGCGCTTTTTAGGCGAACACCGGGTGTTTCTGTTCTGGCATTATATGGCTAACAAGTCGCTGACGTTGTTAACCAACATTTTGTACGATACAATGTTATCGGATATGGAGACCTGCTATAAGGCCATCCGCTCGGATGTGATGCGGGGCTTAAAGTTGCGGGCCAATCGCTTCGATTTTGAGCCGGAAATCACTGCTAAGTTACTCAAAAAACGGCTGAAAGTCTACGAAGTGCCGATCCATTATAGCGGTCGCGATTATAGCGAAGGCAAAAAGATCGGACTTAAAGACGCTTTTGAAGCTCTATTCGCCTTGATCCGTTACCGTTTTGGCGATTAAAATTACTCGCCGCCGAGAAATTTAATCAGATACCTATTATATATAAAACACAACCGTTTGTGGCAGGCCAGCCTTGCTGAGATATGCAGTGGGGATGAACCAGCTTTTGATAAAGAAAGCTTCTATCGTATAACCAGATAACTTCAGCTTCTAAAGCTGTTCAGGCCCGGACGATTATTATAAAAATCGTGTTTTAAGGACAAAATCAATTTTATGATAGTAATGAAGTTTGGTGGCACTTCGGTCGGTAACGCCGAGCGTTATCGAGGGGTGGCCCAACTGGTCGGCGGCTACCAGGAGCAGCACCCGGTGGTCGTCGTCAGTGCAATGAGCGGGACAACCGATTGGTTGCTCAATACGGCCCGCGCCCTATCCGATGGGGGGCGCATGGCTAACGCTGGTAGCCCTGCCGCCGAGCGTCTGATGGCCGAGTTTCATGCCCGCCAGATGGAAGTTATCAATGGGGCTATTCATAGCCCTGAAATTCGTTCGTCGGTTATTTCGGTTGTAGCGGGTCAGCTTCATCATCTTTTGCGGGTGCTGACCGGGATCGAGCTATTGGGCGAACTCAGCCCGCGTTCGCTGGATGCCGTAGCCGCTTATGGCGAAAAGCTTTCTAGCTATGTACTGGCCGGGACGCTTCAAGATATGGGCTTTAAGGCGGTGGCGGTTTCAGCCGAAGAATTGGTCGTGACCGACCGCAATTTTCAAGCCGCCCGCCCGATTATGGAGGCCACCACCTTGCGCTGTCGCGCCCGCTTGCTGCCCCTGATCGAGAGCGGGGTGATCCCGGTAGTGACGGGTTTTATCGGTGCAACCGAGGATGGGATTACTACTACATTGGGCCGCAATGGAACCGATTACAGCGCCAGCATTATCGGGGCGACTTTGGATGCCGACCAAATCTGGATTTGGAAAGAGGTGGATGGCGTGATGTCGGCTGACCCACGTCTGGTTCCGAACGCCCGTACCTTACGCCGGATCAGTTACGCTGAGGCGGGCGAGTTGAGCCATTTCGGGGCTAAAGTGATCCACCCGTTGACCGTGACACCCGCCGTCGAAAAGCGTATCCCGATCTATATCAAGAACACGTTTAATCCCGAATTTCCCGGCACCCGGATCGACCATGCCCAGGATGCCACCGATGGCGTAGTAAAAGCCGTTACCAGCGCTCGCAATTTGGCCCTGGTCACAGTTGCAGGTGGGGGAGTGCTGACGGTACCGGGTATTGCGGCCCGGACTTTTGGTTGTGTCGCTCGGCAAAACCTGAATGTTTTTATGATTAGCCACGCCAGCAGCGGTCACGATTTATGTTTTGTGGTCGAGAAAAGCGTAGTGCAGGCCGTAATCGAGGAGTTGGAGCGGGAGTTCAGGCAGGAATTGGAAGTCAAGGAGATCGACGCGATCTATTTTGACCCGGAGATTGTGACTATTGCGGTGATCGGGGCTGGCATGCGCGGCGCACCGGGGGTAGCGGGCCGGCTGTTTAGCGCACTAGGCAAGAAGGCCATTAACGTGATCGTAATCGCGCAAGGTTCGAGCGAGTTAAATATCAGCCTGATCGTGGCAACTAAAGACGAGCAAGAAGCGGTTATGACGATCCACGAAGAATTTTTGTCTCTAACTGGCCTGGGTCGTAGCCTTTCGCGTAACATGAGCTAGGCGGGGAGGGCAGAAGAGGGGAGAGATAACACAGATGAACACGGATGAACAATGCAGAAGTCAGAATGCAGAATGCAGAATAGGGAATGTAGAAGAGAAGTAAACGCAGAGCATGTATTGTAATCGTAAATCGTAAATCGCGGCCTCGCCCCCGCTGGGGGTAAATCGTAAATCAAGTGGGAGGTATATCTGAGTAAGCAGTACATAAACTGGGGTGATATTGAGCGGATGGTCGGCAAGTTGTTGCGCGAACTGCCCCAGGATTACGACAATATTATGGTTATCACACGCGGTGGGATGGTTCCGGCCTGCCTTATTAGCGAAAAGACCAACATTCGCAATATTTTGTGCGCCTCAGTAATGTTTTACGATGGCGAAGAACGCAGTCTGCCAGAACCGCTCTTTTTGCAGTTCCCCGAAGACAGCCAGATTTATAGTCGGCGGATTTTGGTGGTGGACGACGTGTGGGATACCGGCAGCACGATTGTGGCGGTGCGTAACCGTTTGTTGCGGGCGGGCGGCAAGGTGGATACGTGTGTGTTGAACTACAAGCCGCGCAATAGTCGCTTTCCGGATGCCAAACCCGATTATTATGCCGAGGAAACCGATGCCTGGATTGTCTACCCCTGGGACCCGGAACGCGAATTGCCTTAATATGACCCCAGGTATCAGGTAAGAACTAGCCCGACTGAAAGCCGATGGTATTTATACTATGTTTATCACATAAAAACAGGCCGAGCGAAAGCCCGACCTGAAGTGTTTGATTGCTCTGATTTGACCCGCCTCCTTAAAAGAGACTGGTCAAATTTTTATTTTGGAGTTGAGCCTCGCAATTATGTGGTCTAGTAACGGCGGCGGCGAGTTGAGCTAAAGACCTCGCGAGTACGGCGGCTAGGGCTGAAGAGAACCCGCAGCAATTGTACCAGCCCAAAAGTGAGTAGGACGTATACAAACATCGCTATAAGGGTCGAGAACTCCACTAAGCTACCTTTACCCAACGTCTGGTCGTTGAAGATACCACTGAAGGGAGCCACGAAGGGAGCCGATAGGTTGTAGATGAAATTGACAAAGCCGTTATTGACCTGCGCGTCGAGCAAGCGCAAGACAAAGCGCAAGGCCAACAAGACTTCCAACGCACCTACAAAGAAATACATAATATTAGTGGCGCGATCCAGTATATTCAAGCGCCGCGCAATCGGGTCATCGTAGACTTCTTCCTGGTGCTGTACCAGATTACCCTGGGGGTCGTAATAGCCTTGCTCTACTCGCTCAACCTGGGCATCGCCAGCCTGGGAATAAGTGCGAAGAGTATCAGCAACCGGGGCCGGATAGACCTTTTCCTGGTAAACTGGCTGCACTACTTCTTCATAAACTGGTTGGGCTGGGACAGGAGTATAAACTACTTCTTCTTGCTTATATACTCGGCGATTGTTCGGAACTATGGGTGTAGACATCTTTAACCTCCTATATGGGATCACTGCCGGGTAATCACCCGGTCTTTTTGATTAATGTAATTTTTTATTATTACTCTATTTGATAATAATGCACAGAGCGTGCCACTAATCGGGGCGCTGGTATTTTAGGGTTTTATCAGGCCCGAAAATTGGCCTGTGAAGCATAACCAATTAGACTCTTTTTAAATGTCCACTTTGTTGAGCGGCATGGTACAATAGAAGTCTTATCAGGAAAATAAGCGGAGCGAGGCGACGCTAAAATTCTAAGCATAAAACCCTCAATGGGAAATTAGGAGGTTAGATAATAAATGGGATACGAAAAGACATTGCTCAAGAACGGGGTACGTGTTATTACCAATTCGATGCCGCATACCCAGTCGGTCAGCACTATATTGTATTATGGGGTGGGTAGCCGCTACGAAGAAGACCGGATTGCCGGGATTAGCCATTTTATTGAGCATATGGTCTTTAAGGGAACCGCCAAGCGCCCGACCGCCAAAGACATTAGCGAGGCTATCGAGGGGGTTGGCGGGGTGCTTAATGCCAGCACAGGCCGCGAGATTACCAACTATTGGGCCAAAGTTCCCAAGACCCATTTTAGTCTGGCTTTCGATGTCTTGAGTGATATGCTGTTGAATGCTAATTTTGACCCCAACGAAATCGAGAAAGAGCGCAAAGTTATCATTGAGGAAATCCATGCTACGCTCGACTCGCCGCCCGATCTGGTGGACGAATTGATAAATGCGGTAGTTTGGGGCGATCAACCAGTAGGCCGCGATATTGCCGGAAGCGATGCGACGGTCGGTGGGATCAGCCGGGAAGATTTGCTCTCCTACATGAAGAAATATTATCTGCCTGCCGATATGGTGGTCAGTGTAGCCGGTAATATCGAACACGATCAGGTCTTAAAGCTGGTTGAGGATACGTTAGGTCAGCTTCCGGCAGGCGAACGTCCAGTTGCCAGTGCTTCGGCAACTTTGAACGGTGGGCCGCGCCAGCAGATTTACTTCAAAGATACCGAGCAGGCGAATTTGTGTTTGGCGGTGCCGGGCCTCAATTATACCGATCCGCGCCGCTATATTCAGGCGGTAATGGATATGATAATGGGCGGTGGGATGTCCAGTCGCTTGTTCCAGGAAGTACGCGAAGAGCGGGGATTAGCTTATACGGTCGGTAGCTACAGCGTCCAGCTTAGTGATACCGGGGCCTGGTTGGTCTACGGCGGGGTCGATCCTGAAAATATTGACGAGACGATCAAGGCGATCCTGGGTGAGATGGACAAAATGCGGCAGGCGCGGGTCTCGGAGGGCGAACTCCGCAGGATCAAGGAATACTACAAGGGCCGTACCCTATTGGGCCTGGAAGATACCAGAGCGGTCGCGAGTTGGGCGGGCGGTCAGGAATTGCTGATGGATCGCATTATGACCGTTGACGAGGTGGTCGAGCAAATCGAAGCCGTGACCGCCGATCAGGTTTTGGAGATGGCCCAGCAGCTATTCCAGCCCGATAGTTTGCGACTGGCCGTCGTCGGCCCTTATCAAGAGCAGGACGACCGTTTCCGGGAGTTGCTCAAAATTTAAGGGATGTACGATGTACATCGATACTATTAGCGCCATTTCGACCGCTCTTGGGGAGGGCGGGATCGGGATCGTCCGGCTGACCGGACCGGAGGCGCTCCCCGTTTTACAAAATATATTTCGCAGCCCCGGTGGGAAAAGCCGCCGCAAGTTCGAGAGCCACCGGCTTTATTATGGACAGGTGGTAGACCCTGCCGCGTCCGTTGAGCAAGGTGGCCCGCTTGATGAAGTGATGGCGGTCTACCTGGCCCCACCCCGCACCTACACCCGTGAGCCGATGGTCGAGTTGAACTGTCATGGCGGGATGGTTCCGTTAGAGCGAGTGCTAGACTTGACGTTACGGCAAGGGGCGCGGCTGGCCGAACCGGGCGAATTTACCTTGCGGGCTTTTCTGAACGGGCGGATCGATCTAGCTCAGGCCGAAGCAGTACTGGATGTCGTGCGCTCCAAGACCGGGCCGGGGTTGGAACAGGCGCTAGGTCAGTTGGCAGGCCATCTCTCGCGCCGGATTAGCGGCGTGCGGCAGGGTCTTTTGAGCAGTCTGGCCTGGCTGGAAGCCATGATCGACTTCCCGGAAGATGATGTGCCACCCGCCTCGGTCGCCCCTCAATTGCAAACTACCCTCGAAGAATTGGACAAACTGCTGGCGACCGCTAATGCTGGGATGATCTACCGGCAAGGCATTCGGGCTGCTATCGTTGGCGTGCCGAACGTGGGTAAGAGTTCACTTCTAAACGCGCTGCTGCGGGCCGACCGCGCGATTGTCACACCAATTGCCGGAACGACCCGCGATATTATCGAGGAGACGGTCAATTTGCGGGGTGTGCCGGTCGTGTTAGTTGATACGGCGGGAATTACAGCGACCGAAGACCTGGTGGAGGCACTGGGGATCGAGCGCAGTCGTCAGGCCCTTTCGAGTGCTGATTTGCTTATGCTGGTGCTGGATGGCAGCCGCGATCTGGCCGAGGGCGATCTGGCTTTGGTCGAAGCAGTCCGGGCCGAACTCGCCAAAGAGCGTGGCAAAAAAGGTTGTGTCATTCTCAACAAGCTTGATCTCGAACCGCAATTGACCGGGCCAGAAGAAATAGCGACCCTTTTGCCGGGTCTGTCGGTAGTCAAAATCTCGGCCCGGACGGGCGAACGCCTGGACGAACTGGAAGAAAGCCTGGCTCGTCTCGCGCTGGGCGGGCAGAACGTGGCTACCCGTAGCGTGATGGTCACGAACGAGCGCCACCGTCGCGCCCTTGAACGCGCCCGCGAACATCTGCTGGCCGCTATCGCCAGCAGCGAATTAGCTCTTCCGGCGGATTTTGTCTCGATTGATTTGCGCCTGGCGCTCGAAGCCCTGGGCGAAATCACCGGCGAAAGCGTCCAAGATTCTTTACTCCACGAAATTTTCTCCAATTTCTGTATCGGTAAATAATTTTATGAACGAAGAAAAATTAGCAGTTCGGCGGGTGTTTGGGTTTTACGGCTGGCTGTGTTTGGGGGCCGGGCTGGTTTTGCTAGGGATTTTGGGCTTGCTACGGGCGACGAACTGGCTGATCAACTGGAAAACGCCTTTTGACCCGGCGGATTTAATGATTTTCGGGGCTGGGTTGATCGTGGTAGTGGTGTCGCTGGGGCCATACGTGGCGACGGTTGGACAATTGGCGGGCGTAGCGAAGATCAAGGCCACCTTGCGAGGCAGTCAGCCGACCAACCCGCGCCGTCGTCAGATTATGTTTGGTCTGCTAATAGTGGTCGGGTTGGTGTTTGCGGGGTTATTGGTCTGGAGCCGCAGCTTTATCACCTGGCTAACTTTCGGTAGTTTGCTGACTTTGATGGGGTTGGCGGCCCTTTATGTCGCCTGGAAGATCGGGCAGATCGAGCAGGCCGCCAATATAACGATCTACCAGACCGACTTTACCTGGCGTTTCGACAAAACCAGCTATATCGGAATTTTCAAAACCGGAGTCAGGAGGTAGCGAAAAAGATCGCTGTATCGCCCTTAGTAAGTTTACCGGGCCCGGCTATATTATTCGCCGCCGTGTTGTCCAGCACCTCTACCACCAACACTCCTAAACGCTCGTTCCCCTTGATGAGATAGAGCCAGAGTACCCGCAACTGTCCGTCGTTTTGCAAGAGGGTCGCACTGGTATTATAGTTCAACTTACCTGCTTCGGTCTCATAAAAAGCTACCACATCATCTAACTTTGCATTGCTGACTTTGCTACCCCGGAAGTTGTAGCGGGCAATAGTGGTATCTTGTAAACCCCGTTCTTGTCGGTTGCTGCCGGACGCTAACCTAGTCGCCGCTTGATTTTCCAGGAACGTCCGTACTGGCCCATTTTCCAGGGTCAGGGTAATGGCTCCCGCGTAGAGCGGTAGAGGTAGGGTCTGGCTCAGTGAAGTTCCACCGGCAGCAGCAGCGGTGGTCGCGGCGGCAGTGGTGGCCGCTGCCGCTGTTGTAGCGGCAGCAGCGGTGGTCGCAGCAACGGTAGTCGCAGCAGCCGCCGTTGTCGTAGCAGCGGCAGTGGTGGCTGCGGCAGCCGCAGGAGCGACCGTTCCTGGCCTGAATGTCGGGGCGGGTGCTGCCCCGGAGGCAGCCTGGGTTGGGGCGAGAGCGGCGGCTGCTCCTGCGGCGGCGGTGGTTTTTTCGGCGGTCGAGGCCCGGCTGGCATTTTCGGTGGCGGCTTTATCGGCGGTGGAGGCAAAATTCCCGACGGCAGAGCTGGCGGTCGCGTTGTTAATTGCGGCGGCCTGTTGACCACTACCACTTGTAGTGGGCGAGTTGGTTTGGTTGACATTCAAAACGACCAGCAAGACGGCGGCTACGATCAAGACGGCAAAGCCTGCCGCCAATGCGCCAGCCCAACCGGGAAAGCTAAAGCCCCGCCGAGCGCTACGTTGCTCGGTAAACGAAATCGGGGCCGGAGTGGGAGTGCTGGCGCTCGAATTGCGCCCAGCCGCCTCGGCCCGTACTTGTTCCATAATCGAGGCCCGGCGCGACCGAAATTCGCCTTCGCCTGGTTCCAGGGCAGCCCGAATATCTTGTTGCACCCGACCTCGTAGGACGGGGTCATCCACCATTTCTATATCTTCCCGGTCGTCCCGGTTATTTTGTCCGTTATCGTGTGCCAAAATTACTACCCGTATCTTTAGTACCCATGTTACTTGTCGTAAAAGGCGCGGAAAGCTTTGCGTCCACGAAAGAGCTTCTGGCGGACTGCTCCAACGCTGACTTCCAGAGCGGCGGCAATTTCTTCGTCGTCGTAACCCTGCGCGTCCATCATCAAAGCGGTCGCCTGATCGTCCGGCAGTTGGGCCAGCGTATTGAGAATTTGCTGGCGTTGCACGACTTGCTCGCCCGGTTCGCTGCGCGGGTCGGGCAAATTCAGGACCGGTTGTTCGTCTTCCGGGCGAGTGCTATCCCGCTCGAAAGAAGGCGACCCGAAAAAAGCTACCGGCCTTTTACGCCGCTTTTCGCTCCTTACCTTATTCAAAGCAATTTTATAAAGCCAGGCCGATAGTTTCAAATCGTCCGGGGCGCTGAACAAGGCTCGATAAGCCGAGACGAAGGTGTCCTGCACCAAATCTTCGGCCAGTTCGCGTTCATGCGTCAGACCGTAAATAAAGCGCACTAACTTTGGCTCGTACTCGGTCACAATTAGCTCGAAAGCCGCGACCTCGCCCGCCCGCACCCGCGCTATCAGCCGGGCATCTTCACTTCCGTTTAGGATAAGATTGCCCTTTCCTCGGTTGAGAGGCAAACTTTTCGATGGGCATCTCACTTTGTTAAGGAGATAACCATCTACACAATAGAACGCGGCGCATTCCCCGAAAATTACCGCCGCCCCTATATTCTATCACAAATCGTGCTTCTGAGTTCACTCTACCCGATTATAGGGATGCTTTGCACGGGTTCAAACCGTAAAACGGGCCACCATGAAACCTCGGTTCAAATCATTCAAAACTAGATTTTAGAAAAATTTTCGCACAAAACTTTTCTAAAATATACTCAATTACGGTTTAGGAAGCACTATAGTTTTGCTAGTTTGCAGTAAACTGAGGCTGACCCGCACTATAGCAATTTTTAGCCTATACATAATTATTAAGACAAGGGTAAGTTTGAGTTAGTATAACTTCTGTAGTAGACTACTAATGGAGCGCAGTTGAATCAGCAGGGGACGCTCGGTTGTCCCTGCTACACCCAGTCAGGTCAACCAAAACGGACACGGGTCGCCTTTGTAAATCAGATCAATATCTGTGCAATTTGCTACAGACGAGTAAATCAAGCCAGGTTTGGTAGAAAACTCTCTTAGTAAAAGGTGCAAGGAGGTATTTTATTTTATGGAAGATACAGTCACCCCCGCCCCTAAAACCCCCGCTAACAATCCCGAACCCCTGGAGCCAGTTGCCCGCCTCCAACAGTTAGCCGGTTCCAAGAATACTTACATTCTATCTGATAGTCTGGATGATCGTAAGCGGTTGGAGATTCAGGTCAAGCTTTACACCCCGGCTTTCCGACAAACGCTTAGTATGGCTTTCGATAAATCTGATTTAAGAGATCGCTTACGTGATCCACAGGCCACTTTTCGGGTACTTGACCTGGGCTGTGGCGAGGGCCTTTATTTCCCGGTGCTGGCCCAATTCCTGGTCGAACAGGGTATGCGGAGCCACCTCGAAATGGTTGGTTTAGATCGAGATGCCCGCGCTATCTCGACCGGTCAGGATTATGTGTGGGCGCTTAATATGAACAATGTTAAACTATATGTACACGACCTGACCAAACCTTTAAATCAAGTCGTTGGACTTACTGCCACCGCTTCATCCGATCAGGACGGGCGCTTTGATCTGATTTACGCAAATGTAGTATTGATGCATGTGCCGCAAATCGCCATAAAACTTGTTTTAGGGCAAATTCATGATGAGCTACTCAAGCCGGGTGGCGCGTTTTTTACTAAAGATATGACCTGGGGAGCTGGTGGTATGAGTTATCCCAGCCCATCCTTCACCAAACTAAGCGGAACGACTGCCGCGAGTTTGCTTAAAATGCTGGGCGGGGATTTTGCGCCTCAGCACGAAGCTTTTCTTAGCGAGGCCGGGTTTGAAGGGATCGAAAGTTTTGAGGACTTTTATCCAATTGGCGGCAGCAGCGAAACAGGCCGCAAGATGCTTAGTGATTTTATTTTGGGTCAATATGCCACTCGGCCTATGCTAACCAAACTAGGCATAATGAACGAGGCCGAGTACGATGAACTGGTGCGTCAAGAATTCCAGGAACTTAAGCCAGAGTTAGAAGGCCGCTTGACCCTCAAAAACACGCTCGCTTATCGTCCTAAGTCTGAATAGCTATAGATCATCAGCTAATATTGTAATATTGTGTAGGAGCGAGCAAAAGCTCGCTCCTACAATCGTTCCAGAACTGTCTAAGTTGGTATTGTTAATAGAACCAAAACAGGCTACTACTGCTAGGAGTAGTACGCCTGTTTTAAACCTTCGCTATATCCGTAAGGGGTTGTATCAAAGCTAGAAAACTCAAACCACCGACCAATTTGTCCGGGTCGCCCAAAGAATTGGGCCGGGCGGACTAGACGCGGTCTTTTTGGAGCGTGCGAAGGCACTGCGTACAAATGTAGCGCTTGCGAGGCTCAGTCTCCCCTTTAAGCATTACAGTTTTGTGCTGGATATTTGGCATCCACATTCGATTAGTTTTGCGGGCCGAGTGGCTAACGTTGTGACCGAAGCCAGGTATTTTCCCGCAGACATCACATTTACCAGACAATTTTCCAATACCCCCTTTACGAATTAGTTTTTTTGCTGTATCATTTACCACGAATTGACCCCGGCTCTAAGGTCGAGGTCATAAGGCCAATAGTCTAGCACATTTTGCTTCGTTTCGCAAGTTGGACCCAGGCCCAGGACATTTTTAGGGTGGTTAAATAGTATCAGCTTAATTTCTGCTTCCAGGCAGCGTAGCGAATTACTTCTATCGAGTGAAGGACGGCTAAAAGCAGCCTGGCCTTCTCGACCAAACTGCTGCTTTTATTTTGGATAGAACCGGGACTAGCTCTAAAACAATCTAATTTAATATTTTGGCTGAGTGGAGTGATTGACGGCTATCAAGCCGACGAGTATAGTTTAAAAAACTAAGTCAGGGTTTTTGATGAGAAAAGACACCAGCGTAGAAAGCTACGGCGCGTCCACCGGGCAAACGCCCCCGGCGGTTGCCGTCGAAAATCTCGGTAAGGTCGAGGTCTCCCCTGAAGCGATTGCCACGATTGCTTCGCAGGCTGTGATGGAAAAAACCTATGGGGTGGTTGGGTTAGCGGCCCGACGGTTGCGGAACGGGCGGGCCGAGATGCTGCGGCCTGAGCAATACCGCGAGGGCATTCAGATTCGCTTCGATCAGGATCAGATCATACTCGATCTTTATGTCATCATCGAATACGGTATTCGGATCAGCGAAGTAGCCCATAATATTATGTCAACGGTCAAGTTTGAAGTGGAACGCCATTTGGGGCGCTCGGTCGCAGAAGTTAATGTTAACGTTCAGGGGTTGCGCCAATCGGAAGGTAATAATTCCAATCTAGTCATCAAACGCGACCGCCATCACCGCGACGGCAAAGAAAAGGATAAAGATAAGGAAAACTGATCAGGATTTACGATTTACCCCTAGGGGGGCGAGGCCGCGATTTACGATTGTAACTACTCAGGCCGTGTCATTCTGAGGTGGGAGATAGCCTGGATTTTGCCAAAGATAGCTCTCCGCCGAAGAATCTAGAATCTTCGCGGCCTACCCTCCTTAGGGGTAAATCGTAAATCTCCTGGTTGGTTGAAGGACGGAGTTAATTGGAAAGGGATAACCCACAATTGCACATAGATGGGGGTGGCGTGGCTACCGAAAAACTCCCGCATGGCGCGAATGGCGTGCGCGAGGAAACTACGCCAGACCCGGCCTGGAACCGGGCTTGCGATGGCCCGACTTTTCGTAACGCTATCTATGCCAGCACCCACTGGTTAGAACAGCATACCGAGGCAATTAATGCGCTAAACGTTTACCCGGTTCCCGATGGGGATACCGGCACGAATATGAGCCGCACAATGCTGGCGGCGGTCGAAGAGCTAAAAAGTCATGCCGGGGAAGACCTGACCGCCGAGCAGGTGGGCAAGCGGTTTTCGCACGCCGCTTTGATGGGCGCACGGGGTAATAGTGGGGTGATCTTATCCCAAATTATCCGAGGGCTGGTGGATGGACTACAGGGCAAAGAACAATTTACGGCCCAGGATTTAGCTACTGGGCTGGTCAAAGCTAAAGAAATGGCTTACCGGGCCGTTATCAAGCCGACCGAAGGGACGATGTTGACGGTAGTGCGCGAGGTTTCGGAGGCGGCGGTAATAGCGGCGGCCCAGCATAACAATATTATGTATGTTATGACTAAAGCGGTGGAGGCGGCCCGCGATTCGGTTGCTCGTACTCCCACTTTGCTGGCAACTTTGCGCGAAGCCGGGGTCGTCGATGCCGGAGGACACGGCTGCTTTGTTTTGCTGGAAGGTGCATTGAAGCACTTGCGAGGCGAAAAATTGATTAAAACCGAGTTAAGCGAAGTCGAGCGGGCCACGCCAAAGCTGTCTGTCAATCATGATGATGCTATGCACAATGGCGAAGCTTTTGGATATTGCACCAATTTTATGATGTACGCCCGCGAACCTATGAATTTTGATGAAGTACGTAGCAAGTTGATCGAGATGGGCCAGAGTGCCGTGATCGTGGGCGATAGCCAGATGCTAAAAGTGCATATCCACACCGAAGACCCTGGCGAGGTTCTTAGCTATGCTACCAGCCTCGGTTCGCTCGATCAAATCAAGCTGGATAATATGCAAGTCCAGCACGAGCGCGACTTCTTAAAAGGCGGTTCGCCTTCATCGTCCGCCGCTGCCTCGGTAGACGACGAATTGGCCTCCGGCGAAGCTTTGTCCGAGGTCTCAGTTGTAGCGGTGGCAGCGGGCGAAGGGTTGGGCAAAACGTTTAGGAATGCCGGGGCCAGTTATGTGGTAGAAGGGGGGCAGACGATGAACCCCAGTACCCAGGATTTGCTTCAGGCGGTCAAGAAGGTTCCGGGTCAGAGCGTTATTATTTTGCCGAATAATAAGAATATTATTCTGGTTGCCCAGCAGGTCACGGCCCTACCGACCGGCAAGAAAGTAGTCGTCGTGCCGACTACCACTATTCCGCAAGGTGTGACGGCTTTACTCAGTTTCAATTATACGGCAGATGTCGAAGAAAATGCCGCTCTAATGAAAGAGAGTATCCCCCTAGTTAAGACCGGCGAGGTAACACGGGCCGCTCGGACAGCGACGGCAAATGGGGTGGCGGTAGTTGAGGGACAATGGATGGGCCTGATCGACGATGAATTGGCCCTGGCAACCGAGAGTAAGGAAGATACGGTTTGGCAGTTGCTCGCTAGAATGGAGGCTGCCGAACACGAAATCCTGACTTTTTATTACGGACAAGATGTGAGCGAACCAGAGGCTCAGATTATGCAGTCTCAGGTTCAGGCCCGCTATCCCGACCAGTCGGTAGAACTGGTTTGGGGTGGGCAACCTCACTATCATTATATTATCTCGGTAGAATAGATTACTATTAAAAACTTTGGTAAAACTTTCGCTTTAGTTATCTTTGGTCGGGCCAGAAAAGTCTAGCTGGGTCAAATCTTAAAAAATTCTGGTGGTTCGTAAAGATTAAGCGAAAGTTCTGATTGGATTGAGATAAGTGAGATTAGAAGCTGCTGGCTTTCTCTACGGTGTGTACTGTTGTACCTTAAAAAGGGCCATTAGGCCATACCGCTGGGCAAGTGCAGTCCAGCCAGCAAGGACAGGCCATTAAATGCCGCAAGTTAGAATTGTCACCGATAGCACCTGTGACTTGCCGCCCGAATTGGTGCATGAATACGGGATTCATGTCGTACCCCTTTATATAAATATTAATAATGAGATGTATCTTGATCGGGTGGATATTAGTGCCGAGGAATTTCATCGGCGATTGGCGAATTGGCCTCCGGGCCTAGCGATGCCTACTACTAGCCACCCAACCGTCGAGACTTTTGAGGAGCTTTACAAAAAAATCCTCAAGAGTGGCGATAGCGTCATCTCGATCCATCATTCCTCCAAGTTGGGTGGAACTTATCATGCGGCGGTTCAGGCTCGTAACAATATATTGGCTCCTACTTCGCAGGTAACGATTATCGATTCGTTGTCGGCTTCGTTTGGGGTCGGTATTATTGCAGTAGAAGCGGCTAAACGGGCCAAACAAGGTGCCATGCACCCTGAATTGGTCAGTTCGGTCAATCGGATGGTCTTTCAGACCCACGTCATTTTCTTTACCGAGACGATGCAATATCTCCAGCATAGCGGGCGGATCAACAGCAAGGCTCAACAGGCATTGGGGGTCGCTCCGGCTACTAATTTCCGACCGCTGCTTCGCCTGGAAGAAGGGCTGATCGTACCGTTCGAGCGCACCCGTACCCGCACCAAAGCGCTGGAAGGGTTGTGCGAGTTTATCGAGGATTTCCCACATATCGAGGAAATGGCGATCATGCACTCCAACAGCCCCAACGATATTGAAACTATTCTAACCCGGATCGCGCCGATCTTTCCCCGCGAACGGGTTTACATCTGCCTTTTCAGCCCGGTACTAACTACCCATCTCGGCCCCGGTGCGATGGGCGTGGCCGTTTACGAAGGTGGGGTCTTTTAGGCTGAACAAATTTTATCCCAGAACTACGATAGGAGAGGTTTGAATTGATAATTGAGTACCAGGGCAAGCGGCCCCAAATCGGACGAAACGTCTTTATTGCGCCTAACGCGACCCTGATCGGTGATGTGGTGGTCGAGGATGGCGCGAGTATCTGGTTTGGGGTGGTGCTGCGGGCCGACCAAAACCAGATATTAATCCAGGCCGGGGCCAATGTCCAGGATAACGCGGTACTGCACACCAACGACGAGGACGGCCCGACGGTAGTCGGCCCGGATGTGACTATCGGTCACTCGGTTACGATGGAAGCCTGCCGAATTGGGCGGGGAGCCGTAATTGGGATGAATGCGGTAGTGCTGGGCGGAGTTGAGGTCGGCGAGGGGGCGATGGTGGCTGCCGGGTCGGTAGTGGGAGCTTATGCCAAAATCCCTGCCGGACATCTGGCGGCGGGCGTTCCGGCGGTGGTCAAAAAACCACTTAGCGATGCTTCGGCCCGCGCCGTCGAACACAGCGCCCCCGAATATCATCGTTTGCGTGATAGCTATCTCGCTCAGGGTATCGACAAGCTACAGTAAGCTGCAAAGATATTGCCCCCTGTAGGAGCGGGCTTCTGCCCGCGATTGAACACCTAGCTGATGCGTCAATCGCGGGCAGAAGCCCGCTCCTACAACGTATCCTTCATTCCTCTGTCAATCATAAATATTCTACTCCAGCTTGCTTTTTGAACATATATCAAATTGGCCGATTTTTGGTTCAGATTTGTGAATTATGGAACAATTCTTGATATAGCTTATAAAGTAAATATAATACTACCGAACGATCAGAAGGCTGATCGGAGCGGTCACAATACTGAAAGGATAAGATTATTTAGATGGCTCAAACAAAATTGAGAGAAGATTATCACCTGATTGGTGGTGAATTAAAGGTGCATCGCTTTGGATTTGGGGCGATGCGTATTACCGGGCCAGGTATTTGGGGCGAACCGAAAGACCCCAATGAAGCGAAGGTTGTCTTGCGCCGGGCCTTAGAATTGGGTATTAACTTTATTGATACGGCTGACTCATACGGGCCGGAGGTAAGCGAACGGTTGATTGGGGAAACCCTTTACCCCTACCCTGAGAATTTGGTGATTGCGACCAAAGCCGGATTGATGCGTGGCGGGCCGGACAACTGGTATTCCAACGGTAAACCGGAGCATATTCGGGCCGCTCTGGAAGGTAGCCTGAAACGGTTGCGCCGCGACTACATAGATTTGTACCAGTTGCACCGCATTGACCCGCAAGTGCCGGTAGAAGAATCGCTCGGTACGATGGTCGATCTGCAAAAAGAAGGCAAAGTCCGGTTTATCGGGTTGTCCGAAGTTGGCCCGGAGCAACTGGCTAAAGCTCAGAAAGTGGCAAAAATTGTATCGGTGCAAAACCTTTACAACTTGACCAACCGCCAGTGGGACAAGATGGTCGATTTGTGCGAGCAGCAAAATATTGGCTTTATTCCCTGGTTTCCATTAGCGTTCGGCGAACTGGCAAAACCGGGTAGCCACCTGGATCACATAGCCAAAGCGCACGGTGCTACCCCTTCACAAATTGCGCTGGCCTGGCTATTGCGCCGCTCCACCACAATGCTACCGATTGCCGGTACAGGTTCGGTGAAACACCTTGAGGAAAATGTCAAGGGGACCGAAATCGAGCTTAGCGATGAGGAATTTGCCTCACTATAGTTCGACTTAAGTTAATAGAGCCTGAGACTGAATAAGTTGTCAGGGGTTGTGAGCGCGGGGTTAGTGGGATATTTTCCATTAACCCCTTTGTTCTTTCAATTCTTTAGCAGGATAAATTCCCACCCAAAATTATAAATCTAGCTCAAGGCTGATAGTGGTCGTAAAAGAAGGTATCGAGCAGGGTCTTGCCGATAAAGCAGACCAGCAGGAAAATAACGATAGGATTTTTCCAGTTCTGGAAGGGGTTGGGGAAAGTTTCGGGCGGGATAACATAAAAAAGCCAGGTCAGGCCGCATGCGACGATTACTTTTAGCAAGGCAGCAACATACTTCAGCCATTGCCCGCGCCGCTGAGCGGGATAACGCCGTACCCATTCGGCCTCGACTACGTTTTGGGCTGGTAAGGATGTTTCGCCCGGTTGGGCCAGACCTTGTTCTTGTCCTGCCGTTGTCAGGGCTTGTAGGTCTGCCGGGACAATCTCGCTACGCCAGGGGTTGGGTTTATGGCTCATAAGGTTCTAGCCTCTAATAATTCGGTGTGCTTTTAGAATTATTATACACCACCTGGGTAGTAGGTAATAGGTATCAGGTGTCAGGTAAAAGGTGTCAGCCTTCGCTCGAAAAGCTGATACCTGATACCATAGCCGTCAATTTATAAATAACATAGTATAAGCCAATTATGAGTATAACTAGCACAGGCTCAAAACTAAATACCGTTGCATTGTTTCAGTCTCTTACCAGAACTTACTGATTTAAGCCTTTGAACTCAATTGCTTTACGCTCACAATTTGTTAATAGTATATTATTCTTATGTTGACGGCTATGGTGTCAGCCTTCGCTCGAAAAGCTGATACCTGATACCTGACACCTACTACCTATTACCTGACACTTTTTACAAAATCTCACCGTTGTCGTTTTCGAGTAGCAGCGTCCTTAAGAGTGGGACGGGCGGCGCACCGTAGGCCAGGACCTGATCGTGAAAGCGTTTTAAGTTGAAATTTGCGCCCTGTTCGGCCTTGTAATCCTCGCGCAGCTTGAGCAGCAGCAACTTGCCCAGCGTATAATTCAGATAGCCGGGGTCGAAAGTGCCACGTACTGCTTCGCTGCGGGCCGGAGTTTCCTCCATATAGGCGTTTTCCATAATAAAGCGGGTCGCCTCTTCCAGCGTCATACCCTGGGTGTGCATGAGAACGGAGGCGACATAGCGGCTGTTTCGCAACAGCGCTTCACCGAGTTGGGCCAGCTTATAACGGTAATCATCCGCCCCAAAACCTTCTTCGAGCATCATCTGTTCGGTATAGTGCGCCCAACCCTCGACAAAAGAATAGGCCCACATCATCTGCCGGAAGCGGCTCGGCACTAGCTTGATATGCAAAAAGTGGAGGTAGTGGCCCGGATAGGCTTCGTGGACACTGACATCTTGCAAGGTATAGTAATCGAATTTGGTCAGCCATTCTTCTTTTTGCTGATCAGTCCAGGTCGGCTCAACCGGGGTAAGATAATAGTAAGCTTCTTTGGCGACCTGCTCGAAGGGGCCGGGCGCGTCCATAAAGGCGAAGGCCCAGCGCATGAAGGGCGGAGTTTCGGTCACACGGCAGCGTATCTCGCTTGGTACGCTTACAATTTCGCGGTCGATCAAAAACTGGCGAATTTCTTCCAGCTTGTTGAGCGTATCCGAGATCAGCGTTTCGGGGGTCGGGTGATGCTTTGTCATCTCGCTCATAACTTCTTTGGGAGAAGCGCCCGGCTTGAATTTAGCGCAAACCTCTTCCAGTTCGCGCAGATTAGCCGCTAGATTGGCCCGACCTACTTCCAGCACCTTCTCGACCGGCAAATCAACCATCTCACCATAAGCCAGCATCTTGCGGTATTTCTCGGCTCCGATAGCGAAATTTAGATGCGCGTCGGGCATGCGGCGGCTCAGACCCTCGATAAACTCGCGCAAAGCTGCTACGGCGGCCTGCCGCGCTGCCAGAAAAGACTTAGTGAGTTCTGGCTGATTAGCTTTGTCGAATTCGGCGGTCACATCGCCTTCGTAGTAGGCAATCAGCCCTTCGTACATACCGAGGGCTGTCTCCAAAACTGGTTTAGGTAGAACGGTTTCCAGGTTGGCCTGCCCCTGGGCCAGTGCAGTCGGAACCTGTTCCAGATGGCGCACCAGGGCAGCCAGACGCTGTTCGAGCGGAGCATACTCGCGCTTGATATAGTTGCTGACTTCGATAGCATCGACGTAAAACATCGGGTTAGTTTGATGACTACGGAGTTCTTCGATGCCGAAAAGCTCTTGCTGCAAAGTGCGCTCCAACAAACTGCGGTCAAACTGGGCTTCTTTAGCTTCGCTAGTAGGTAACTGCTCAAGTTTGGTCAACATATCCCTCAAGCTTACCGCCCGCCGGACAAAGGCCGACTCACTCAAATCGGATAATTTGCCGTCGTATTCGTGCAAGCCCAAATAGGCTGCCAGGGGCGGGTTGTACACGAACAACTCTTGCATATACTTTTCGATCAGGTCTTGCAAACTGCTTCCGCTTAAAACCTGGGTCATAATTCTTCTTTTCCTTTCTCAACTTCCGTTTGTTCGAGGGCCGTCTCGGTTGGGTTCAGCCGCCGCAAATACCACTCGAAGGCGAACGCACCCGCCACCAGTAGCGCCCCTACTATCAGCAGCCAGAGCATCCCACCCAGCCCGCCTAGCCCGACCAGTAGCACCCCCAGCGACCCGGCCCCTATCGAGATGGTCTCCGAAGCCGGGCGCTTGCCAAACACGGCTACCCCTGTCAGCAGCAGGCCAAGTATACCCAGCCCGATCAGCAAGTTATCAAACCCATCCATCGTTTGCGCCCGTTTCTTTTGTTCCACATGTTGTATTTCGATAGCCAAAAGCTATCTGATTATAATCTTACAACCAGCTAAGGGCAAATTTTGGTCTATACTAATTTTTTGATAGAAAACAGAAATCAGAAATCAGAAAACAGATATTAGAGATTAGAGATTAGACAAAAACTGACCAGCTTTCTTCTCCTAACTTCTAATATCTAATTTCTAATATCTGTTTTCTCTTCTAACCTCACGCCTCTAAATCGTGACGAGTTTTGATTTCGGTCTTGGCCCGCTCGATAAAGTTGGCAAGGGGCATACTGCCGAGGTCAGTGCCGTTTCGCAAGCGTACCGCCACCGCCCCTTCTTCGGCCTCTTTGTCGCCGACGACCAGCATATAGGGGATTTTCTTTAGCTGAGCATTGCGGATTTTCTTTTGCATCCGCTCCGAGTCGTCGTCCAGTGCTATCCGTAGCCCGCCGGTCGAGGTCGGTACATCAGCATCGAATAACTGCTGATAGACCTGTCGTCCGTACTCGTTGTGGCGCTCGGCAATCGGGATGATGATAGCCTGTACGGGGGCCAACCAGGTCGGGAACGCTCCGGCATAATGCTCGATCAGGAAGGCCACGAACCGTTCGTGCGAACCTAGCGGGGCGCGGTGGATCACATAGACCGGGTGTTCCAGCCCATCCTCGCCGATATACTTGAGGTTGAAGCGTTCGGTTGCCAGAAAATCAAGCTGGTTGGTCGAGATGGCGTATTCGTTACCGATCACACTCTTTATCATAAAGTCGATTTTTGGCCCGTAAAACGCCGCTTCACCCTCAGCCTCGATATAGGGATAGCCCGACTCGTCCATCGCCTGCTGGATGATTACCATCGCGTCTAGCCATTTTTGCGGCTCGTTCACGTACTTATCCAGCTTGTTCAAGTCCGGCTTCGAGAACCGCATGTAATACTCCTGGATGCCCATCAGATCGTAATAGCGGGCATGCAGCCTCATCACGCGCAAAAACTCGTCTTTGGCCTGATCGAAGCGGCAATAAATGTGCGCGTCGTTCTGGCTAAAGCCGCGCGTTCGCATCAGGCCGGAGAGCGCCCCACTTTGTTCATAGCGGTAGACCTGCCCGTACTCGGCCAGGCGTAACGGCAAATCGCGATACGAATGGGGCCGGGCCAGATATAGCTGATGGTGGTGCGGGCAGTTCATCGGCTTGAGGAAATACTCTTCACCTTCGATGTCGAGCGGGGCGTACATATCCTCACGGTAATAGGGTAGATGGCCCGACCGATAATAAAGCTTGTCTTTGGTGATATGGGGCGTAGCGACCCGCACATAGCCGTCGCGTCGTTCTTCCTCTTTCGCCAGCTTTTCCAGTTCTTCGCGCAAGACGGTTCCGTTGGGTAGCCAGAGCGGTAGGCCCTGCCCGACATCGTCCGAGAAGGTAAACAGGTCAAGCTCCTGGCCTAGCTTGCGATGGTCGCGCCGTTTGGCTTCTTCTAACTGCCAGAGATATTTGTCGAGGTCTTCCTTGTTATTAAAAACTGCGCCATAGACTCGCTGCAACTGGGGGTTCTTTTCGTTGCCGCGCCAGTAGGCTCCGGCGATATTCATCAACTTGAAAACCCCGATCTGGCTGCTATCCGAGATGTGTGGCCCCCGGCAGAGGTCTACAAAATCGCCCGTCTGGTAGAACGAGATGGTTTCGACCCCGCCCGCGCCCTGGCTGACCCCCACCGCGTCGTCGTCGCCGGTCTCCTGCGCGACCGCCGTGCTGCCCTTCTCTTTCAGGAGCTTGAGCAGTTCGACCTTAAAGGGCTGATGACGTTTCTCCATCTCGCCGATAGCCTCGTCCACGCCCAATTCGAGCCGATGGTAAGGCAGCTTTTTATTTTTCAATTCGCGCATCTTCTGTTCGATACGTTCGAGGTCTTTGGTCGTAAGCGACACGGGTAGCTCCATGTCGTAGTAAAAGCCGTTCTTGACGGCAGGCCCAACCCCAAATTTAGCTTCCGGCCAGAGCGATTGCACGGCTGCCGCCATCAGGTGAGCGGTCGAGTGGCGCATTCGTTCCAGGTCGGAATGTTCAGCTTGCATACTCATTTTAGCTTCCTCGTTTCGCCAGACTATTCGGGCTTGAAAGGGTTTTATAAGTTCGGAAGGTTCGCCTTAAATAGTGGTGGCGGTTTGGTCAGGAGAGCGGATTAGGCTATAAAAACAAAAATCCCTTCATCCTGACGTTTTGTCTTAAAAAAACAAAAACGAGGGACGAAAGGTCAAATCTTTCGTGGTTCCACCCTGTTTCCGCCGCTTTCAAAGTGCTGAGTATTGAGTAACTTTGCCTGAAAAGCTTCTCATTGCTCATCTCTCAAAAGTGGGCGCTCATTTGGGAACAGTAACGGGTTCAACCGCGCTCTTTAGGTGTTTGACCCTGTACTGCTAAGACAGGCTTTGCACTTAACGGAGCGGCTCATGGGTGGTTTTTGGTGGGGTAGACCCTAGAAACAGCTTTCAGCCAACGACTATTTCTCTCTGGATAGGCTTGCGCCACCTACTTTTCCCAATCATAGCTTTAGTTTATTTACTTGCTTGTATTATAATCTTCCAGCTACCGCCTGTCAATAGCTCACAGTCGGCGATCAGGGCTTATGCGTTAAGCCCAATTAACAGGAGGAAAAAGTTGAAGGGAAAGCACCTGTGTTAGACTTAAGGTAGTCAAACCAAGCCAAACACAAGGAGCTCATACTGGGGATTCATAATTGCTCGGACAGGATTTATCGGTTTGAGTGAATTCATTCACAAACAACAGAATAGAGCCTCACAAAAGGATAAAAGTTTAGCAAGCATCAAACGAGTTTTTCTTGCTAAACTTTTATCCTTTTGTGAGGTTGAAAGAAGCCTCCTTCAAAAACCGAACATCTACTTATTGTATAGGTGATCACGCATTACCACTACTAATTGAAGAA
This sequence comes from Chloroflexia bacterium, assembly GCA_038210655.1. Classification (GTDB taxonomy): domain Bacteria; phylum Chloroflexota; class Chloroflexia; order Chloroheliales; family Chloroheliaceae; genus 54-19. The sequence goes on along the minus strand of JBBQWM010000050.1, from coordinate 19,569 downwards.
AGGGATTGATTGTTAGAAAATTAACGCAAAGAGTTGTTCCCTGGCTACACAATTATGAATCCCCAACCTCAGCTTCTGGGCTAAACTCATCAATAGGTATTGTCATATTTAGCTTTCTTTAGGTTTAGCTGGTTTTGACCGGTTCAGGGAACGTGGCAAATTGTAGTCCGCACCCCAGCGTCTTTCTCGCAATTGTTCCGGCCTGGCGGCGGCTGGCGAATTGTTGGGGTGTGCCTTCTCTGGAGGAAGAGGGCTAGTCGCGGGAGCCGAAACAATTTCACTTTCCACTGGCTTCTCGCCACCAGGTTTTGCCACTGGTGCTAACTCTTGAGAGACACTTACCGGCTGAAGGGCCTTGGTAGCCGGAGCCAACTCTTGTGGAGTTGGGGTAACCGGCTGTAAAGTTGTTGAGGTAGCAGCAGAACCTGAACCTAGAAAGCGAGCGCCTCTTTTACGTTGCTGGCTTTGCCTGGTTTGTTTGAATTCCTGCTCCACTACCTGCCTTATCCGTTCCTTAGCCTCGGCCAGAGCGTAAATATCCACCTCATTCTTCTCGTGCAGCACATAGCTACGGATGAGACGATGCTTCCACAAAGATAGCCCGGCAGTGTACTCCTGATCAACCGCCGCTACTCGCAGCCACCCCTCTGAGCTACTTCCAGCGGGATCGCTAAGGTAAACCGCACTCAGGTCGGCCGGATCATATTTAAGGCGAACTGTTGCTCCCGCACCAAGTTGGCTCCGTAAGCGAGCCAGTTCGGGCGACTGATAACGCAACGACTCGAAATCCAGCCCGCTACGTTGTAGCGTGCGCTGGGCCGAAGCGTAAAGCAGAATTTTAACTTCTTCGGCGGAGTGAGCCAGGCTGGGCGTAAAACCAGCCTGAATATTTTCGGTCCAACGTTTAGCCGGTACTCCCTGGAGACCCTCGTGCCAGCGTTGAGCGTAGACATCCAATAGAAAGATATGGAGGAGCCGCCGGAAAGCGGTAAGGGAAATGCAGGCATGCTTGGCCGGGTCGTAGTCACCCCGCTCCACCACTTTAGAGAAGGTGGTACCCGGCAGCGGGTGGATCAGCCCAGTGTTAAGGGTGCGGAAGTAGCGTTCCACGCTACCCTTGAACCAGGGTTTACGGGGCGGAGTATACCACAAGGTTATGCCAAGCTGGGTACAGGCTTCACTTAAAGATTGCCCTCTGAATTCCTTGCCGTTGTCTACGACCAGTGTCTGCGGTAATCCATAAACCGGCCAATCATTAGTAGTGCCATAGAGCTGGCGGCAGTCTGGTTTGGGGAGAATACCGTGCAACAAACAATTTTGCACCGCCAGGTAACTAGGCGGCTCGAAACTCACATAAATGCCAAACGGCAATTTAGTGTAAACATCCAGGGCTACCGTCAGGGTTGGACGGCCGATGGGTAAGCGGTCTTCTTCGTCTACCACGAATAAATCAAGTATCGAGTGATCAATTTCCACCCGTTCTAACGGACGCTGTAGGGTTGGACCAGGCTGAACGCTGGCCTGGCTTTGCATTTCACTACGGCTGGGTGCGCGGCGTAGTAAACGCTCTAACTTTTTCACTTTTATCCGACGGTAGACGGTGGCCCGGCTGGGTAACTCCAGTTGCTCCCCTTCCGGACGGTAGCGATTCTCCTCGGCAATCGCGCTTGCCAGCATCGCTAACACATCTCCGACTGTCCTGTATTGCGGCTCCTTCTCACATTTATCGAAGATTGTTTCCAGTACAGTTTCAGCCTCCTTTTGGAGGCGAGATTCATTTTTACCTCCTGCCTGGCTGGTGCGTGGCACCAGGGAGCGGATATCGTAGCCACTTTCGATGAAACGGCGTAGCCACAACTCGAGGCTGCTGGTGCTAAGGGCCTGGCCTACCTTTGCCCGTATCCCTTTAGCCTGGCGGGTTTGGGCAAGTTCGCGGTCGGGTTCAGACAGGTTACGGGCAAGTTGCTCCTGTAGCTCAGCAGCGTACCGCCTGATGCGCTCCCGGCTTCGTTCCTTAGGAGCTAGCTGCAGGAGCGGTAGGAGCAGATTGTAACGCCGCCAGCTTTCCTCTCGCACCGCCTCCGGCAAGGCCTGGAAATCGGAAAAACTGTATTCGGTTGGGGCTGGCTGGTCTAGCGCTGTTTTAAGGTTAGGGCCTTTTAGCTCAAAGCGTAACTGACCAGTTTGCCATTGGTGCACCAGTTCGTCATAACTTAACAAGTGCTGACCGCCAAAACTTAAATTCTCTATGCGCACTCGCTGGTTGGTGAGCCATTCCCGTACAATGTATAGTTCGGAGTGCCATAAAAAACGTGTACCAATATTTAGCTGTATTCTAGCCAAGTAGAAATCTCCCGGTTACATTAGTTGAGCAGGTGGATTGACTAGCCAAACTTAAAAACCTGCTTAAAAAAGGTGCACAAAATCCACCGCGTTGTTGTCGAGGTTCAATTTTCGCTTCTGATACCGCTCTGTCGTCCGCGGGTCAGCGTGACCTACGGCATATTGCACCTGTTCTAGTTTGGCACCTCCTTCTAAAGCTAAAGTCACAAAAGTAGCTCTAAGCCCGTGGGGGGTAAGTTTTAGTCCCAGATTGGCTTTGAGGCAGGCCGTTTCAACTATCCGCTGAATAACCTGGCCGCTAATTCCCTGGGTCTGAGGATGGTCACCTTTTCTGAACTGGACAAACAGGGGCTGCTCAGGTTTAGCATCGCTTAACTCGGCTAGATTAACTCCCAGGGCGACCACATATTCTTCGAGATTGCGCCAGACGTCCACCGGGATTTTAATCTTGAGACGTTTGTTGCCTTTGGCCTGGCGAATAAGGGCTACGTGGTGCCCCTGCTCATAGCCCAGGTCGCTCAGCCTTAAACTTGCACATTCCGCCCGGCGCAGGCCAGTGCGGATTAAGAGGGCTACGATGGCATAGTCTCGCTTACCATGTAAGGTAGTAGTGTCAATCGCCACTAGTAGTTTACGGGCTTGCTCAGCGTCAAGAGCAGTATGGGGCGTTTCCTGGTCAAGGGCAAAACCTTTCACCTTTCGGGCCGGATTGTAGAGGATTAACCCGCGCTCCACCGCTTCTTCGAGTAACCGCCTGGCGACTACCAGCTTACGTGCAGCCGCATTCTTAGTGTAACTGGCATCCAGCCAGACTCGGTAACGTTCAATGTCACTACTCCTTAGCTGGTCGAGACTCAGGGCTTGTTGGTGCAACCACTTAACAAAAAGCCCGGCATCGTACTGGTAGGCGCGGCGGGTTAAAGGGGACATTTTGCCACCAATCAGTCCTTCCAGCACCCGGTCTAGACTGGTACTGGTTAGAGCTTTAGAGGTATCAGGAACAACTTCAGTTGAATACTCACTCATGGCAGCCTCTTTCTTTGAGAAAACCAGTTTTGGAAGCCATTTTTGGTAAATTTTGAGAAAAATCTGCTATATTATAACATAATACATGAGAAGTGTAGTTCTTTATTACTATTTTAGCCACTTTTTCCGAGCATTTGCTTTCTATTCGATTTATCCGTATAATTCCAATTTGGAAAATATTGAGGCTACCCCTCTAAATAAATTAGCCACAATAGAATAGAGAAAGTGATGATAGAACCAAAAGAAGAAACTCAAGCTCAAAGCTCCAAAGAGAGAAGTGCCAGAGTAAGCGAAAAAAGTAAAGCACCAAAACGTCCTCAAGGTGCCCAACGACATAACCGCAACGCCGCTAAAGTTGGCGAGGATTTGAGGTTAGAGCTTTATCTTTCTAAAGTACGTCGGAAGTTTTTCGAAGAATGGTTTGAAATGACGACTGGTCGGAAAGTGCGAGACGAAGAAGAATTAAGAGAAGCTGTACGCAGGCTGGCTAATGTAGCAATAGACCGGGCCATCCTTGAGGAATTTGAGCGCAGGCAACCTAGCCGAGTATGGGGTAGCAGCGGTGAAACTTTTTGACTGGGCTGGCTCTAATTAGGCCAGTTAAAAATAAGGCTCCTGGAATACGGTTAGGGCAAATAACTTTGAGACGAAGTAAGGTTGGGTAAATAAGTCTGACACAGACTCTAACAAATAACTTTGAGACGAAGAGACCCTTGAACCTACTGCCGGGCAAATAACTTTGAGACATTACACAAAAACGTAAGGAAAAAGAATAAGGGGCAAAAGTCAAAAATTGCATATTGACAAAAAAGAAGAGTTCGTATATGATTACTGAAACGTTTCGATGAAGTGTTTCGTTGAAAGGTTTCATCAATAAAATCGCTTCTTACTACTAAACTCAGAACAAGTAAATATCATATAAAATTTCAAAAAGGCTGCGAGGTTCTAATCTCTTCATCTTGCCAACTTTTGCGATGGCAGTCAATTTGGATTTTGTATTATTTGACCTATAGCAGGTTGCAAAGCTCTTGAGTCGGACTGGGTTGGTCGCTCCAGGCTAATCAACTTGTTGTAAGAGCTACAAAAGTGGTCAGAAAGCTGCTAAACCACCAAGAAAGCTTATGGATAAATAGATGGGTCGAAAAACAATCACTATTCGGGATGTTGCCAGAGAAGCCGGAGTAGCGGTTAGTACTGTCTCGTATGTACTTAATGGCAAGGATGGGGCAGTCGGCACGGTTAAACGCGACCGTATCTTGGAAGTCATTCGCGAGCTTAATTACCGGCCCAACGCGATTGCCCGCAGTATGGTAACCCGTGCCACTGCTACTGTCGGTTTGATTATCGGAGAATTGAAAAATCCATTGTTTGTACCTGTCACTGAAGGCGTGCAGGAAGTTTTGCATAAGGAAGGTTATCACATCGTATTGGCCGAAGCCTCCGACATAGAAAGCGAGAAAAGCGCGATTGAGACTTTACGCGCTCAACAGGTAGATGGGTTTATCTTTATGTCCCTGTCCTACCACTATCCGAGCGAACATCTCATGAAGTTAAAGGAGGAGGGCGTTCCTTTTGTGGTAATCAACCGCGACCTGGACGATAACGAAATAAATCTGGTGCAATTAGATGACCTGGGAGCCGGGTATACCGGAACCAAACATTTGTTGAAGTTAGGACACCGCAAGATAGGCACTATCGCCGGGCCGATCCATAGCCAACCCCGGCGGCGTAGTGCCGTCGAACGCTTCGAGGGCTGGCAGCAGGCTTTGCATGAGCAGGGTCTGGAAGCTCCATCAGAATGGATTGTATCAGGCGAGTACGGTTTTGAGCAGGGCTATCAGGCCGCCCGGCAATGGTTAGCCCAACTCGAATACGTAGCCGAGCGACCCACGGCCCTGTTTATAGCCGACGACACGATGGCGGTGGGAGCGCTCAAAGCTTTCCGCAGCGCCCGGCTACGAGTACCCGATGACCTGGCGGTGGTGACGGTCGGTGATCCCCCCTTTGCCGCCTACACCGACCCGGCTCTAACTACCCTTTCGTTGCCGGTGGTAGCCGCCGGACGAGCGGCAGCTCGGATACTGGTGGGTTGGATCAAGGCTGATACTCCACCGCGACCCCAAAAAGTCAGACTAAGTTTTAGCTTACAAGTCCGTGAAACGTGTGGCGCTAATAAAATTATCCGAATTGAATAACTCTAGGACTTTCGCTTGTCATGCTGAGGAACGAAGCATCTGAGATTCTTCGCAAGCTCAGAATGACAGGGCCAAGCGAAAGTCCTAAACTCAATTTAGCGTCTGATAAGTTGTTCCTTTCGCCGGTTAGTTGGATAAAAGACGTTATCACAAATTATTCTCAAGGAGGAGAGATTATGAGAAAGACAAAGGGACATCTGGTTTTAGGATTGGTTTCGTCGCTATTAGCGGCGCTGGTAATGGGCTGCGGTGATAATACCGCTACCACTGCTCCGGCCTCTACCAGCGCCGCGACTATGGCAGCAGCAACTACTGCCAACGCGACTACAGCCGCCGCTACCACTGCGGTTGCCGCTGCTACCAGTGCTGCTCAGGCCGGGGGCAAACCAATTCCGTCCATGCCGACCAAGCCGGTTAACCTTCAGGTTCTCGATGTCTGCGGCTGTCTCCAACTGAGCCAGGCGATGATGGAGAACTATAAGAAGGCCAACCCTGACAAGGTGGGTGACATTCAGTTCTTGAAGGCGACCGCTCCTGAACTACCGGCCAAGCTTAAAGCCCAGCAGGATGCCAACAAGATTGATATTACGCTGGTCTTTAGCGGCTACGATGGAATGGCTTCGGGGGTCGAACAAGGTTTGTGGACCCCGCTAACCCCGGACTACAACGCCAAGTTCAGCAGCCTAACCGACAATTATCTTGACCCGGTTAAAAAAGCAGCCGCTATTGCGCAGGGTTATGGCTTGCCTTTTGCCTACACCCCTAGCGGCCCCTTGTTCGAGTACGACCCTGCTAAAATTCAGACTGCGCCCAAGAATATGGAAGAACTCAAGACCTGGATCAAGGCCAATCCCAAACGCTTCTTCTACGCTCGTCCGGCCAATTCCGGCCCTGGTCGTACCTTTATTATGGGTCTGCCCTATTTGCTCGGCGACAAAGACCCTAAAGACCCGATCAACGGCTGGGACAAAACCTGGGCTTTCCTCAAAGAGATTGACCCTTACATCGAATATTATCCCACTCGCACCGGGGATACCATGAAGGAACTGGCCGAGGGAACGCGCTGGATGATCGCCAGTACGCTCGGTTGGGACATCAACCCGCGAGCGTTAGGACAGGTTCCGAAAGAAATCAAGACTTTTGCCCCAGACGGGCTGCGCTTTGTAAGTGATGGTTTGTTCATGCTGGTTCCGAAGGGGCTGGATAACGACCGATTAGCGGTAACACTGGATATGATGGCTTATATCCTCAAACCCGAACAGCAAGCTATCACCTACGATGACGGTTATTTCTATCCTGGCCCGGCAGTCAAAGGGGTCGATGTAGCTCTGGCCCCGGCCAAAAGCCAGGCCGTGGTCAAAGAATTTGGTCGACCTGAATATGATGACCTGATTAAAAAGACCCCGGTCGAACTACCCCTGGATGCTAAAAATCTGGTGGCAGCCTTTGATAAGTGGGACAAAGAGATCGGCGGAGCCAAGCTGAAGAAGTAGCTAGAAGTCAGAAATCAGAAGTCAGAAGTCAGATAAAACCATTTTAGACCCTGCAACTTATTTGCTTACTTGCTATAGGTTAAGATTGATTTCTGACTTCTGACCTCTGATTTCTGACCTCTAAAAGGAGACCCGATGGAACGGATAGAAAAGCTGGAGCTGCGAGGAGTGACTCGTCGCTTCGGAGTAACTACAGCTTTACATAGTTTTGACCTGGAAATTGCGGGTGGGATGTTTGTAAGCTTGCTAGGGCCGAGTGGTTGCGGTAAATCGACCGCCCTCAATTGTCTGGCCGGGCTGCTCGATTTAAGCGAAGGCGAGATTGTACTGAACGGCAGGCCGATCCAGGACGTACCGGCTGAAAAGCGGGGTTTTGGGATGGTTTTCCAGAATTATGCTTTGTTCCCACATCTTAGTGTAACCCGTAATGTCAGCTACGGATTGGAACTACGGGGCGTGCCAAAACCTGAACGAGAACGGCGCATCCGCCGGGCGCTCGAAATGGTCAAGCTGGAAGAGTTTGGCAAACGCTTTCCAGCCCAGCTATCAGGCGGACAGCAGCAACGGTTGGCTTTCGCCCGTACTATCGTGCTTGAACCGGGGTTACTGCTGTTGGACGAACCGCTCTCGAACCTGGATACCAAATTGCGAAACGAGATGCGGATCGAGATCAAACACCTGCACGAGCAACTAAACCTGACGACAGTCTACGTGACCCACGACCAGTCCGAAGCCATGTCGATGTCCGATCTGGTGGTAGTGATGCGGTTGGGCCGGATCGAGCAGGTTGGCACGCCGCAGGAAATTTACAACCGGCCTAAGAGCCTGTATGTAGCTGACTTTATGGGCTACTCGAACCGTTTGCCGGTCAGCCTGGTAGCACAGGAAGGCCAGGAATGGGTAGTAGAAACCATTAGCGGAACCCAGTTGCGAGCAAGTTCGACTTTACAAGAAAGCACCGATTGGCAGCCCGGTCAACGGGTGCTGGCCTGCTTCCGGCCCGACGAAGCCCTGGCCGACCCCTTGCCAGCGGTGAACCATTTGCAGGGTCAGGTACAGTTGGTCGAATACATGGGTAAAACCTTCGAGGGGTTGGTGCGCTTACAGGGCGACGATGGCATACAATTGCTGGTTCACAGCCAGCATCCGCTCGAAAACGACGCGCCGGTCGAATTCGGAATACGGCCCGACCGTTTGCTGCTCTTCCCTCTGGCAACTAGCGATAACAATCCTGTTAAGCCCCACCTGGAACCGGCTTTGAAAGGGCAACGGTAAGGCTTATGGCTGAAATTGGTTTGAAGGGCCGGAGCCTGGCCCGCTTAGGACTACCGAAGCGGATCGAATGGGGCGCAGTTCTTTTGTCGCTCCCGGCCTTTGTGATGGTGCTGGCTTTGTTTGTCTATCCGTTTGTGTTCGGCTTCGATCTAAGTTTACGGAGCGGGGCCAAAGGCGAGGGCGATTGGACGCTCAATAACTACCAGCAATTTTTTAACGACCCCCGCCAGATGGACACGATCTGGACCACATTCCAGGTCGCCCTGCCTGTCACCCTTTTTAGTGTAGCGGTCAGCGTGCCACTGGCTTACTTTATGCGCCGGGGTATCCGGTTCGAGCGGCTGATTACGGCTATCCTGATTTTGCCGATTACGCTTGGTACGGTCATGGTGGCCCAGGCTATGTTGAGTTATTTCGGGCCGCGAGGCTGGTTTAACCAGCTTTTGCAGGGCATGGGTTTAATCCAGGACCCGGTACGCCTAACCCGCAACTGGATCGGGGTCGAAATCGCGCTGTTTATCCATGGCTTCCCGTTCGTTTTTTTGATGATATTGGGTTATATGTCGGGTATCAACCCCGATTTGGAACGGGCCAGCCGAATGCTAGGGGCTAGCCGGTGGCAGACTTTCTGGCGGGTGATTTTTCCGCTTTCGTTGCCAGGCATAGCGATTGCCTTTTGCCTGAACTTTGTGGCAAACTTCGGGGTGTTCCCTTCGGCTACCCTGGTCGGTAATCCGAGTGCCGAAACGCGGGTGCTTTCGATAGCCGCTTTCCAGGCTGCCTTCGAGCAAAATAACCGCCCACAGGGTACTTCTATCGCCCTGATAATGGGCGCAATCGAACTGCTCGTAATCGTCCTGATACTCTGGATGCGTGGCCGTCTGGCACGAGGCGCGACCATGGGTGGCGGAAAGGGGGCTTGACATGACACAGCAAACTATCAGCCCGTTATCGGTAGAAAGTTCAGTTAGTCCCAAAGCCAAAAGCCAAAAACCAAAAGCCAAAATCATCGGACGTGGATTTTGGGGCAGGCTGCTGTTCTACCTTGTGATCGGCTTCTTCATTATCAACCTGATCGGGCTGGTCGGGACGGTGGTAGTAGATTCATTCGCTCAACGCTGGTTCGGCACCTGGTTGCCACCGGCCTATACTACGCGCTGGTACGAATTTATTACGACCGATCACGACCTGAGTCTGTTACTTTTTAATACGCTGGTAGTGGCCCTCAGCGTTACAGGACTGGCTTTGCTGGTCGGTTTTCCGGCGGCTTACGTACTGGCCCGCAAAACCTTTCGGTTCAAAGCGGCCCTAACTGCGCTCTATTTGTTACCTATGCTGGTTCCGCCCCTGGCTTACGGTATTCCCCTGGCAACCGTGCTACTACGGATGGGGCTGGGCGGTTCATTAATAGGGGTTATTCTGATCAATCTGGTGCCGATTGTTCCGTTTGTGATCTTGATCCTGACTCCTTTTATCGAGCAAATCGACCTTTCGCTGGAGTCGGCCAGCCAGATGTTAGGGGCCAATCGCTTTCAGACTTTCCGGCGCGTATTGTTGCCACTGGTCCTGCCGGGGCTGTTATCGGCGGGCATGCTGGCGGTGGTTCGCACTATCGCCATGTTTGAACTGACCTTTCTGGTAGCCGATGCCCGCTCGCAAACCCTGGTGGTAGCCCTGTATGCCGACGCTTTCGCCGCCGGTATTCGGCCCAACCAGGCTATCAGTGCCCTGGCGGTGGTCTATATGCTCACTACCATGTCACTGCTGGTAATCGCTCTGATTTTTGTAAAACCGACCCAGTTCGTAGTCAGGCTCAAGAATAATAACTAGCATAACTGCTTAAACACTTAGAGTAGTTAGCAACTAAAAATAATAAGGAGGGCGGTACAACTCTGGTTGCCTGCTCCGAGCAGGCAAGTAGAAACAAACCGCGAAAGACATGCTCACTATCAACTTAGAAGGTAAAACAGCCCTGGTAACAGGCGCGGCGGCGGGGATTGGACGAAGTATAGCGGTTACACTGGCGACGGCGGGGGCCTGTGTAGTCGTTAATTATCGCCACAATGAAGCCGGAGCGCGTGAGACGTTGAACCAGATCGAACAGGCCGGTGGCAGTGGGCTGCTCTTTGGGGCGGACGTAAGCCGGGGCGATCAGGTACAGGCTATGTTCGACGCAATTGCCTCCAAAACCGGGCAACTTGATGTCCTGGTCAATAACGCAGGCGGGCTGGTCAAACGGGCCAAATTGCCCGAAATGAGCGAAGAATTATGGGACGAAGTACTCGACATTAATCTCAAGAGTACCTTTTTATGCTGCCGGTCGGCCCTGACTTTGATGAGCGGGCGCGGCTGGGGCCGGATTATTAACCTCTCCTCTCTCGCTGCTCACGATGGAGGCGGCCCTGGGGCCACGCATTATGCCGCCTCCAAAGCAGCGATACTGACCTTTACCAGAGGGCTGGCTAAAGAGGTCGCGGGGCAGGGGATTACAGTTAACTGTGTAGCACCTGGCCTGATTAACACAGCCTTCCACGATATTTTCAGTACTCCTCAATCGCGCCAGGGGATGATAAACAATACCCCACTGGCGCGAGAGGGACAGCCCCTCGATGTAGCCTGGGCGGTGCTGTTCCTGGCCTCCGACCTGGCGGCCTTTATTACCGGCGAAACCCTTAATATCAACGGTGGAATGAGGATGAGCTAGGTCTCGCCTTCGTATCCATTAACTACAATAGTTGTTCGGCAAGCACGACCTTTACTCTAACAGACCAAATTCAAGACTAGTATCCAGTTAGCCTGGAAAGTTTTGACGGGAAGTTTTAACGCAGTAAAGTGGTAGGGAACTTTAGCGTAAAAAAGAACTGAAACGTTTCAATGAAACGTTATAGTTACTCGTAGAGGAGGAATTATGCTCAAGAGACTGAGTCGTCTCTATCTGGCACTGCTCATGGTATTCTCGCTAGTATTGCAAAGCATGTCTAGCACCGAGCAGGTATTAGCCGCCGACCTCGATCTGGCCCCCTATGTCAACCCCTTTATCGGCACTAACCCCAGCGCTCCCGATGCCGGAATCAACAATGCCGCCGGGGATACCTTTCCCGGCCCGGTCTGGCCCAACGGCATGGTACAGTTTAGCCCCGATACTCCCAACGGTAATGCGGGCGGCTATTTCTATAATCAGAACACCATCAAAGGTTTTGCTTTGACCCACTTTAGCGGGCGCGGAGTAAATTGCTGGATGGACTTCCCGCTTATGCCTACGGTCGGGCCGCTCACTTCCGCCGGACGCAAGTCCTCGACCTTTAGCCACGCTAACGAGTCGGCTTCGGCAGGTTACTACAGCGTCAAACTGGACGCTTACAACATTCAAAGCGAACTGACCGTTACCCGGCGTAGCGGCCTGGCCCGCTTCACCTTCCCTTCCTCGACCGCAGCGACGGTTCAGCTTGATACGGCAGGCGATGCCAGTTCGTCGGGGGGCGGCAGCCTGACTATTGCGGCCCCTGATACCGTAACCGGCTCGGTGTCAGGTAGCGGTTGTGGTGGGGCCGGGATTAACTACAAGCTTTATTTCTCGGCCAAGTTCGACCGTTCCTTTAGCAGTTATGGCACGTGGAGCGGTTCGACCCTTAACGCTAATGGTTCGACTACCGGCAGCGGCGCAAATCTGGTCTTTAATACGACTGCCAATCAGGTGGTCCAGGTCAAAGTCGGTATTTCCTTCGTGAGCGTCGCCAATGCTCAGGCCAACCTGGACGCTGAAAATCCGAACTGGGATTTTACGGCGGTTAAAAACGGGGTGGTAGCCGCCTGGAATACCCGTTTGAACACGATCCAGGTAACGGGCGGAACCAGCGACCAGAAAGCGGTCTTCTATACCGCACTCTATCACGCTTCGATCCATCCCAGCACCTTTAGTGATACTAACGGCCAGTACATCGGCTTTGACAACATAATCCATACCACTTCGGGCGGGCGGGTACAGTACCATAACTTCCCGGCCTGGGATAATTATCATTCCGAGATGCAACTGGTGGCCCTGATCGCGCCGAACTCGACCGCCGATATGATGCAATCGCTGGTCAATATGGCCCAACAAGATCAGGCGGCCCGTTCTAACGGCGGCGGTTTACCACGCTGGCAGCAGGGCAACGATAACTCCTGTGGTATGGAAGGCGATGCCCAGGCCGAAGTGATTGCCTCGGCCTATGCCTTCGGTGTTACCAACTTCGATACCGCCGGGGCGCTGGCGGCGATGGATCGGGGAGCCTCGGTTTCGGGCGTAACTTCGGGCGGCTGCACCGTGCGCGAAGGCGTTAGTGATTGGGTTAGCAAAGGGTATATCCCCAACTACGGCTCAATCAGCCTTCAGTATTCCAACGACGATTTTACAATTGCTCAGTTTGCCAAAGCCCTGGGTGATACCACCAAATATAACACCTATCTCTCCCGCGCCCAAAACTGGAAGAAGCTTTACAACCCGGCCATTGGCGGTTTTATGAACCCGGTTGATGCGAACGGTAATTTCTTACCTAATTTCTCGATTACCTGCTACAACGGCGGCAACAGTTGCCAATTTAACGAAGGTAGTTCGGCCCAATATACCTGGATGTTGCCGTTTAATTACCGGGCCTTGTTCGATAAGATGGGTGGCAACACGACTGCCGTGCAACGCCTGGACGGTCACTTTTTTGATAGCAGTGGCAACCCCAAGCTCAACCAGGGTCCGGCCAGTACTTTTGCCTTTATGGGTAATGAGCCGGAGTCGGTCGTACCTTATGCCTATGCCTGGGCCGGTGCGCCCTACAAAACTCAGGACGTAGTACGACGTATTTTGCTAAACCTTTACAGCAATTCGCCCGGCGGGATGCCCGGTAACGATGATGCTGGCGCGATGAGTTCCTGGGTGGTTTGGGCCGCCACCGGATTACGTCCGGCGATCCCCGGTGTGGGCGGGTTTGTGGTCGGCAGTCCGCTCTTTAGCTCTGTTACCATTCGGATTGCGGGTGGACATACCATTCAGATCAATGCGCCAGCAGCTTCGGATGCCAACAAGTACATCCAAAGCCTGAACGTAAACGGCGCGACTTATAACAGCCCCTGGCTTCCGTGGAGTTTGCTTTCCAACGGTGGAACGCTCGATTTCGCCCTCAGCAGCACCGCTAACACCAGTTGGGGTAGCAACCCGGCGGATGCTCCGCCCTCCTTCGATGCTCCCACCTCTGGCCCTGGCGTTCAACTGTTCTTCGACGACTTCAACGGAGGCAGCACCGCCAACTGGACTCCTTCCGGCGGAACCTGGGCCATCTGCCAGCCCTCTGGTCTGAGCAAGAAGTATTGTAAGACCGATACCGGTGACGGCTACTCTTTTGCCGGTCAGACTAGCTGGACTAACTATTCGGTGCAAGGCTCGGTCAACCTGGGCGATGATACTACCGGCTTCCTCGGTATTTTGGGAAGGGCTACCGATACCAACCACTGGTATCAGCTTTCCTTACGCAAGGATACCGGTGGAGTCAAGAAATGGATGCTCCTGGCTAAGAATGGAGGCGCGTCCACCACCATTGCCAGTGGCGATTACAACTACCTTGCCAACACCTATTATCACCTGCGGCTCGATATGAACGGTAGTACCCTGACCGCTTCAATCTCGACCAATGCTGGGGGGACCTGGACCACCCTCGGTTCGGTGAGTGATACTACTTTGACTTCGGGCAAGATTGGGGTGAAGGCCACCAACTCTACTGCTATGTTCGATGATCTCAAGGTTATTTCTGATTAAAGCAAGCCAGAACTGGCCTAGGTTGATAAAACCTGGGCTAGTTCTCACTGGTATTAGAGGAGATTAGCTATGCCAGCTAAGTCGGTCGGCAAATTTATAGCCGTTTTGCTCATTCTAACTTTGTTAGCCGGTTGCGGTGAAAGTGCCACCCCACCGCCACCGATCAGCCCTGGCAAAGTGGAACCGCCTGCGGTTAACGGAGTAGCGTTGACCACAGGGGCGGCTTCCTTTGGGTCAAACCCGGCGGTGATCGGCGGCTGTTGCCCGCGCAGTCTGGCCTGGTCGCACGACGGCAACCGATTGGCGGCGGGGTTCTGGCAAGACGGTACAGTGCGCCTGTGGAAGGCCGCCACTAACCAATTACTTACCCTGACTGGTCACACCGAAGCGGTTAACAGCGTGGTCTGGTCGCCCGATAACAAAATCCTGGCTTCCGGCTCCAAAGATAAAACTATCCGGCTGTGGAACAGCGATGGCACTTTTCTGACCAGCCTGAGCGGGCATAGCGAAGCCATTTACAAGTTAGCCTGGTCGCCCGATGGACGCTGGCTGGCTTCCGCTTCGGCAGACCGCACTATTCGGCTATGGGATAACGAAGGAAAGCCGGTCGCAACTCTGAGCGGCCATAGCGGTGAATTACGCAATCTAGCCTGGTCGCCCGACAGTAAAAAGCTGGCTTCGGCTTCGGTTGACCGCTCAGTTCGGATATGGAACACTGAGGGTAAATTATTATCCAGCCTGAACGGCCATACCGACGAAGTTTACACCGTGGCCTGGTCGCCCGACGGTCAAATTCTGGCCTCCGGTTCACGGGATAAGACGGTGCGTTTGTGGCAAAATTCGGGCGAAACTGTGGCAACCCTTTCGGGCCATCCCGGTGCAATTACCGCCCTAGAATGGTCGTCCGATAGCCGTTCGCTGGTTTCGGTCGGGGATGGTACGGCCCGTTTATGGGGAGCCGATGGCAAGCCCCGCACTGTACTCGGCAACCAGCCTGGCGCAGTTTATCAAGCAGCCTGGTCGCCGAGTGGTTCATTGCTGGCTACCGGCGATAAAAATATTCAGTTATGGACGGCAGACGGTAAACCTTTTAGCACTTTGACTGCTTCTAGCGACAACCTGACCGCTCTAGCCTGGTCGCCGGACGGTCAAACGTTGGCTTCCGGCGCGGACGACAATACTATCCGAATCTGGGGTACGGATGGCAAGTTGCGGCAGACTTTGAATTTTGCCCCCGCTCTTAAAACTTTTACGCTGGCCTGGTCGCCCGATAACAAAACGCTGGCTGCCGGAACCGATGATAAAGTAATTCGGCTCTGGACAACCGAGGGTAAACTAAAAAGCAGCCTTACCGGACATTCCGGCAAAATTCTAAGTTTGGCCTGGTCGCCCGATAACACGACGCTGGCTTCGGCTTCTTCGGATACTACGGTCGAAATAACCGACAAAAAGTTGCGGTTGTGGCGGGCGGACGGCTCGGCTCTGGCGACTTTCTCCGGCAATCCTGGCCCGGTGTTCGGGGTAGCCTGGTCGCCCGACAGTCAAACCCTGGCTTCGGCCCACCGGGAACAGATTGTGCGGTTATGGAGCCTGGACGGTAAAATGGTTAATACTTTAGCCGGACATGAGGGAATGGTACAGGGCATTGCCTGGTCGCCCGACGGCAAGTGGCTGGCTTCCGCTTCCGAAGATAAAACGGTACGGGTTTGGAGCAAAGAAGGTAAACTGGCTCAAACCCTGACCGGCCATACCGACGGCGTAACAGGGGTGGCCTGGTCGCCCGATGGTCAGACCCTGGCGATTGGTACACGGGATCAGGCCATTCGATTGTGGAATATTGAAGCTAAATCTTTAACTACTCTACGCGGCCATTCTGCCGAAGTTTATAGTCTGGCATGGTCGTCGGATGGCAAAATGCTGGCTTCTGGTTCGGGTGACAGCACTATTCGCCTGTGGAAGCAAGGCTAGACCGACGGTAGGGAGAAACTAACTATGGTGTCTGACAAAAGGAGGCCGGAAATGCGGTATAAGTGGTTTGTTAAATTGGCAGGCTTGTTTTTGCTCCTGTCGCTCTTAACTGCGTGCAGTGAAAGTGCAGCTGGCCCCGGCCTGACCCCGACCGCTGGCCCAACTACCCCTAACCGGGTTTCTACCCTGATCCCCCTGACCAGCCCACCTCAATTTACCACTAGCTCGAAGATCGAGACGGGGGGGTGCTATGTAAAAGGATTGGCCGGTCGCCGGATGGCAAACGGTTAGCCCTGGGCTTTAAGGATACGGTACGGTTATGGGAGGCCGAAACCGGCAGTTTAAACGCCGCTTTCAGCGGCCATAGTGGAGATGTTACCAGCCTGGCCTGGTCGCCCGACGGAAGGTTTATTGCTTCCGGCGCACAAGATACTACCGTGCGGGTCTGGAAGTATAACGGCAAGCCCATCGCTACCCTGAGTGGGCATTCACAGACCATCACAAAAGTAGCCTGGTCGCCGGACGGCTTGCTGTTAGCTTCGGCTTCGGAAGATGGCAGTGTTAAGGTCTGGCAAAATGATAATACCCTCCTTACCACTCTGAGTGGTGAGGCCCAGCCGGTTCAAAGTCTGGCATGGTCGCTCGATAGTAAAATGATCGCTTTTACCACGGCAACTTCGGATAAAGTCTGGTTACGGTTGGTCAGTGGCAGACAGTCCGGGTCATTAGTCGATACCGGTGGGGCTACCACCGTAAGCTGGTCGCCCGACGGCAAAGTACTGGCGACCGGCTCGAAGGATAAAACGGTCCGGCTATGGAACACCGAGGGCAAACTGATGGCGACCCTGGCCGGTCATAGCGAGCCGGTGACGGCGGTAGCTTGGTCGCCCGGCGGTAGTAGCCTAGCTTCCGCTTCGGCAGACAAGACTATCAGGTTGTGGAACACCGAGGGTAAACTGCTCACCACTTTGAGCAGTCTTTCGACGGCTATAATCGGGCTAAACTGGTCGCCCGACGGCAAAAGTTTGGCAGCAAGCCTCGCCGACGGAACTATTATCTGGTGGAAATAGCACAAGGAGGTACTGATGAATAAGATATTGAAGTCTGCAAAAGTATCTGCGCTCGTTCATTCCAAATTGGCGATAGCGATTGTAACCATCCTGATTTTGAGCCTGGGTTTTGGAGTGGCTCAGGCTGAGGCAGCCTCCTTTAATAACGTCGAAGCCAGCCAGTATTTTCCGCAGACCGGCAAAACGGTAAGTGGTAAGTTTTTGGAATATTGGCACAATAACGGCGGGCTGGCAGTCTACGGCTACCCGCTCACCGAAGCTCAGGCCGAAGTTGACCCGGAAACCGGCCAAACTTTCCTGACCCAATGGTTCGAGCGCAACCGCTTCGAGTTACACCCGGAAAACGCCGGGACAAAATACGAGATACTGCTGGGTCTGCTCGGTAAAGATTTACGGCGCGAAGCCCTGATAAGCGATCCTGATTTTGCCGCAACTACTCTCCGCTCCGATCCGGCTTTTCCCAAAGACCAATCGCAGTTCTTTGCCCAGACCGGGCATAACGTAAACCCGCGCTTTCTAAACTACTGGCAAACTAACGGCGGGCTGGAGCGGTTCGGTTTGCCGGTCAGCGAGGAACATCTCGAAATCGACCCGGAAACCGGCCAGCCCTTTTCAATGCAATGGTTTGAGCGAGCGCGGTTCGAGTATCATCCTGAAAACCAGCCACCCTAGCATGTTTTACTGGGCTTACTGGGCAAGCAGCTTATCAGAATGCGGAATGGAAGCCAGTCCTACGACAATCACTATTTTCTGACCAAGTGGGGCGGCCTGGGTAGTGGTAAAGGACAGTTTGGCAATTTTCAATATGGCTCAACCTTTATTGGTCAGGGTGGGGTAGCGGTCGATAGCCTCGATAATGTCTATGTGGCCGACACTTATAATGCTCGGATTCAAAAATTCGATAATATTGGGCGTTTTGTTACGGCCTGGGGTAAAGCGGGAGATGCCAACGGTCAGTTTTTAGGGCCGACCGCGCTTGCCGTGGACAACCTGAACCAGATATATGTAGCTGATGGTAAATTCCGAATTCAAAAATTTGATAGCACCGGACATTTTCTGGCGGCCTGGGGTAGTCTGGGCAGTGGCAACGGTCAGTTTAACGGGATCGGTGGTCTGGCTATCGACCAGCAGGGCCATGTTTTTGTGTCGGATGTGGGCAACTATCGGGTTCAAAAGTTCGATATTGGCGGAAATTATCTAGCCCAATGGGGTAGCTACGGACAGGCCGAAGGCCAGTTCTGGGGGTCGGGCAGTCTGGCGGTAGACCCGCAGGGCAACCTCTATGTTTCCGATATAGGGAATTATCGCGTCGAAAAGTTCGACAACCAGGGTAACTTTTTGACCCTGTGGGGTACAAAAGGCAGTGGAAATGGTCAATTCGAGAGTGTGCTGCTACGTCAGTACGGAATTCGGTATGGCCCCGCCGGATTAGGGGTAGATCGCCAGGGCCACGTTTACGTGGCTGACTTTGGTAACAACCGGGTGCAGGTCTTCGACGGGCAGGGTCGTTTTCTGGCTAAATGGGGTGGCCCTGGCCCAGGGACAGGCCAATTTGAGGGGCCGAACGGTTTAGCGGTAGATAGTCACGGTCACATTTTTATCTCCGATACCAGCAATTACCGGGTTCAAAAATTTGGATAGCAAATTCGACCCGGAATGGTTCTGTCAGAAATGGGATGTCAAAAGCAGGCGCGGCAGAATAGGCTTTGGTGAAACGGGCCGCCGATGCAAAGTTCTTAAATCCCCGCATCAGGTAGTACCGTTGCTTGATCGGGCGATAGCCTTGTTCACAATAGTTATTCATATAGCGACTATTGCGATGGATAACGGTGTGACCAAACACTTTATTGATCGCTTTTGGATAGGAGGCCTGACCGTCGGTGGTGATCTTTTGGGCTTCTTCTCTAGCGTTTCTTTAGGTTGTGGCAAATTTCGGACAACGGACCTAAATAATGGTAAAATCAGACCGGCACGCCTGTGGAAAAACGAAAGCGGTCATAGTTGCTCGACTAATTGACGAGTATTAATAGAATCAAATTCTACTAATTGTAGTTGCATATCCATTAGAAATGGAGGCCTTTTATTAAATGGATTGCCCACATTGCGCCTCTTCCAACATTGCTAATCGTTCTCGATTGACCCACCTCGGCTATAAAACCTTCTTCTGTAATAATTGCCGACGAGGTTTTAACCAACGCACTGGCTCACCTTTTAACCGAAGCCAAATCCCAACTGAGGTTATCTTTAAAGTAGTGCTATGGCGGCTACATTTTAAGCTCAGAGCCTGTTTCAAAACGGTAAACTAGGCGGTCATTAACAAAACCAAGTTGCCAATTGAGACAATAAAAGGTAAGCTTTCGGCATGATTAATCAAAAAATGCGAAAAACTTACCTTACCGATTCGTCGGATGACGAAT
>JBBQWM010000049.1:0-43853 GCA_038210655.1 Chloroflexia bacterium | reverse complement strand
GGTTGAATTTTTACAAGGAAAACCCTGCCCTATAACCTCAAATGTAAGGTAGTATGACCTGGTTGTGATAATTTGAGTTCAGTTAATCGGTACGATATTGCGAGACTTTGGGAGGTACGAGATAATGAGACACAACATGTGGTTATGGGACGGAAAAAATGGGTTATACGATATCATGTCGTTTTGAATATACCACGCTTTCATTTCAACAAGGGATTAAATTTTAGCCGTAAAGCGCCCCGGATTGAGTGTTTTAGCCGGGTCAAGCTTCTCCTTCAGGGCCTGCATCAGCTTGAGTTCGCCTTCCGAAAGGGCGCTACCCCAGACATCGTCCAGGCGACGCTTGAGCGAAAGTGGCGCTCTTTCCGCCGCGACCGACCCGCCGTGCTGCTCGGCCCAGGTGGTTAGCGCCTGGATGGTTTGAAGGGCGGCTTCTTCGTCAGCGTACTCGGCGGTCAGCCAACTCAGACCGTGTCCGGCGTGGCTAAGCAGCGCCAACTCAAGCTTATGGTGGGCCGCCAGACGATGCGCGGTCGCCAGCAGGTCGGCACTACGGTCGGGCAGGGCGCTGATTTTCAGGGTAAAACTTTGGTCGGGTAAACTTTCTCGATAACCAAAATCGGTCACAGCCTGCCAGAGCTTTTTCTGGGCGGCCCGCTCGCTAACTACCTCAGTAGCAAGCTCACCGACCGACCGGCAGAGGGTCGTAATGTCGCGCACCTGTCGCTCAACCGCCTGAACGGTATTGCGTACCTCAACCAGCAAAGTCGCTTCGTTTTCGGGCAGACCAAGCCCTCGCGCCCCACCTCGATCTACAACGGTCAGCGCCGCCGGGAACAATCCAGCATCTATTATTTTGAGGGCCACCTGACAAGCCAATTTAGAATCGTTAAAGGGTGTTATCAAAGTGGCGAAAGCGGGTGGCAACGGCATGAGCTTGAAATTCAGATCATAGATCAGACCGAGCGTACCAAGCGACCCGATAAACAGCTTTATCATATCGAAGCCCGCCACATTTTTGACAACCTTGCCGCCGCCCTTCGCCAATGTGCCATCCGCTAAAGCGAATTTAGCCCCAATCAGCCAATCGCGGGCCGGGCCATACATTAGCCGAAGTGGGCCACTGGAATTGGTCGCAATCGCACCGCCGATGGTCGCGCCCCGCCCAAAAGCAGGCGACTCAATCGGCAAAAACTGACCATGTTTTTCTAGCTCGGCCTCAATCTCGGATAGCTTCGCGCCCGCCTGCACTCCGATCATCAGGTCTGCCGGACTGTATTCGGTAATGGCCGCCATTCGTTCGGTGCTAAGAACGAGGTCTAACCCGGCAATTGGATTGCCAAGCCCACTGCGCGTGCCACTACCCCTGATCGCAACTTTAAGATCGTGCTGGCTGGCGTACTTCAAAAAAGCCGCCGCTTGCTCCGCCGTAGCAGGTCGAACTATCGCTTTGGGGGTCTGCCCATCAACCGCAACGGTAGCCAAATTCTCCGGCTGGCTACTCAGGCCATCCTCGCCCGCTATCCCCAACAAATCCAGCAACAGACTATCGGTGTCTATCATTTTTCCTCCCCCAATGGAAATGCAGAAGTCAGAATGCAGAATGTTAATCAGTGGGTCGCGCATCCTACAATCGTAAATAGTAAGTAACTACTCAGCCTAACCCTTTGGGCGACCACATAGGGTCGCCCCTACCCAAAATCCATTGTAGGGGCGACCCTATGTGGTCGCCCGGCCTGTGTAGTTACAATCGTAAATCGTAAATCGTAAATCCCCTTCATCCCTCATCCCTTCTTAAATCCACGCATCCTCCATACCGGGGATGGCTTTGACCAGGCGCATTTTGAGGGACATTTCGCCGCAACTTTTTTTGGTCGGGAAAACCTTCCAGGGATTGAGTATCTCGTTCGGGTTAAAGATTTCCTTGACCTTCTTCATGGTATCCAGGTCGGCTTCACTAAAAATCCAACTCATGTACTCTTGTTTTTCAGTACCGATGCCGTGTTCGCCGCTAATCGTACCACCAACTTCGACGCACAAATGCAAAATTTTCTCGCCGGCCTCCATCACACGGGGCATAATACCCGGCACTCGCATATCGAACAGGATGTTGGGGTGCAGATTGCCGTCCCCGGCGTGGAACAAATTGGCTATCGGCAGATCATACTCCTTGCTAATCTCCCCGATTCGGCGCAGCACTTCGGGCAGTTTCGAGCGCGGTACGACCCCATCGTGCAGATAGAAGTTGGGCGCGACCCGCCCGAAAGCGCCTGCCGCCCCCTTGCGCCCGGCCCATAACTTTGTGCGCGCTTCCTCAGTAGTGGCGTATTTTACATCGAAAGCGCCATTCGTCTCGCAAATCTTGATAATCGTTTCAGTCAGTTCGTCCAAACTTTCTTTGAGGCCGTCCACTTCGATCAACAAGACGGCTCCGGCTTCGGGTGGATAACCAGCCTGCAAACCTTCCTCGACGATTCGAATCGTCATCTGATCCATCATTTCAAGCGCGGCAGGCACGATCCCGGCCCCAATCACGGCGGACACCGCGTCCGAAGCGGCCCCTACATCCTCAAAGAGGGCCAAAAAGGTTTTGACTGCTTCGGGCTGCTTCATAATCTTGACGGTCGCTTCGGTGATAATACCCAACGTACCTTCGCTACCGACTACAAAGCCGGTCAGGTCATAGCCCGGTCGGTCGGGCGCAGAGCCCCCCAATCGGACAGTCTCGCCATCCGGCAGCACCATTTCAAGGCCCAAAATATGATTAGTGGTCGTGCCGTAAGCCAAACAGTGCGGCCCTCCGGCATTAAGCGCGATATTCCCGCCAATCGTGCTGGCCTTCTGGCTGGCCGGGTCAGGCGCGAAGAAATAACCACTCGGCGCGATTTCGGTTGAGAGATCAAGATTGACATGACCGGGCTGTACTACGGCATAGCGGTTCGGCACATCGAGCTTGAGCAAATGCTTCATGCGAGCCATCGCTACCACTACGCCACCCCGCACCGGGATTGCCCCACCACTCAAACCTGTACCGGCCCCACGTGGGGTAATTGGTACATTCTCACGGGTCGCCAACCGTAATAGAGCCGAAAGCTGAGCGGTGGTGCTGGGGAAGACCACCGCTTCCGGTAGGCTCAAGTCCAGCGAAAAATCATACTGGTAGACCAACACATCTTCCGGGGTATGCAGCACCCCGTCCGGCCCAAAAATCTTGAATAATTCCGCTACCAAAGCTTGCTTGTCCATCTTTTACTCCTCTACCAGATTGGCAAATATCATGGCCCGTTCGATACAGAAGCCGTTAATGACCTCCGAACAAATCTTTTCCCCGGCGGTCGGTACGAGTTGATAAGCGCCGCTTTCATCCAGCCGATACACATTTACAAGCTGCTGCCCCTTATGTACAATCACTTCCCATAATTCGGGAACGCCCGCCGATTGCCAGCGCTTGCGCTTCTCAGTAATACGGCTCTGCCGTTTTTCCTCCCCAGCCCAGACTTCCAGTACCCAATCTGGCACGCCGACCCAGGTTTTCCCAATCTTGAGCGGGTTATCTTTGGCAGCAAAAGCCAGATCAGGAACCCAGCCATCCTCTCCCGTCAAACCATTAATCAAAACCCCGACCTCACCACCTAATCGTCCTATTTTATTGGTAAGAACGTGAGACTTAAGCACAACTGTTATGTTAGAAACAATTTCCCAATGATTTTGGGTAGGAGACGGCATTTTTTGGATTACTCCTTTAATGAGTTCAGTACGTGGACGCTCAGGCAATTCTAACCATTGCTCGACTGTATAATGCCGACGGCGGCGCGGCAACTTTGGCGGTCTATGTGGTTGGGTCGGTAAATCAGAGACTTTGAGAGCCATCTTTAATTCTCCTCCTCCACCAGATTGGCAAATAGCGCGGCCCGTTCGATGCAAAAGCCGCTAATGACCTCTGAACAAATCTTTTCCCCGACAGTCGGTACAATTTGATAAAGGCCAGCTTTATCCAGCCGATACACATTCACGATTTGCTGTCCCTTGTGTAAAACTACTTCCCACAATTCGGGAACACCCGCCGATTGCCAACGTTCGCGTTTTTCGATAATGCGGCTTTTCCTGTATTTTTTACCGGCCCACACTTCTAAAACCCAGTCCGGCACACCAATCCAGGTTGCTCCAATCTTGAGCGGATTATCTTTAGCGGCAAAGGCCAGATCGGGAACCCACCCATCCTTCCCAGTTAGACTGTTAATCAAAATAGCTACTGCGCCACCTACCCGTCCTACTTGTTTAGAAATTACAAACGACCTCATAGCCGCCCCAACGTTAAAAATGATTTCTTCGTGATTATGATCGGGTGGCGGCATTCTTTGTATCAATCCTCCAATTAGTTCGGTACGCGGGTGTTCCGGCAGCTTCAACCATTCTTCGAGCGTATAATACCGACGATGACGCAACGATTTTGGTGGTCTATAGGATTGGGTAGGTAAATCAGAGACTTTAAGAGCCATCTTTAATTCTCCTCCTCTACCAGATTGGCGAATATAGCGTTTCGTTCGATACAGAAGCCGCTAATGACCTGTGAGCAAATCTTTTCCTCGACAGTCGGCCTGAGTTGATAAACGCCGCTTTCATCCAGCCGATACACATTCACGATTTGCGGCCCTTTATGTAAAGTGATTTCCCACAATTCGGGAACACCCGCCGATTGCCAGCGCTTGCGCTTCTCAGTAATACGGCTCTGCCGTTTTTCCTCCCCAGCCCAGACTTCCAGTACCCAATCCGGCACGCCGACCCAGGTTTTCCCAATCTTGAGCAGGTTATCTTTGGATGCAAAAGCCAGATCGGGAACCCAGCCATCCTCTCCCGTCAAACCATTAATCAAAACCCCGACCTCACCGCCAACTGTGCCTAGCTTATGAGCAAGTACATAACTATCGAGGCCCGCTGTGATGTTACGAGTAATGCGCCAGTGGTTCTGAGAGGGGGGTGGCATTTTTTGTATCAATCCTCCAATTAGTTCGGTGCGCGGGCGTTCAGGCAATTCTAACCATTGTTCGACTGTATAATGCCGACGATGGCGCGATGGTTTTGGAGGTCTATGCGGTTGAGTGGGTAAATCAGAGACCTTGAGAGCCATGTACGCTTCTCCTTATTAATAGACGATTTTATTAGCTGAATTATAACACGAAAGCGATTGGAGGCTAAAGAAAAGGCGGTTCTGCGATAAGGGTTGTTGCAAGGTTATTGGTAGGCTACTATAAATGAAATGCGGATGGTCTGCCCATTAGGGACTGCTTTTCAGTCTAGCCTTACAAAGAGAGTCCCTAGATTTTAGAAGTTAGACACAGGGTGAATATCAAAAGCTTTGCCCCGGAAAAGAAGCCTCTCGTGCCAGAACCGCACAGCACAGCTAAAAGACATTGACTAACTCGCTTATACTAATAACGAGGCAGAAAATAGGCTTTTGGTTAGGAAGTTAATTATTTCAGGTTTTTGACTTAGAATGTTCAAGATAACAGCCGGTAGTTATAGTTAGGGAGAGGTAACTTTTTGAGCGAATCGACTTCGCATTCTTCTAACGGACAGAGGGCAGCCGAGCAAGAACCGGCTTCGCTACTGCCTGCATTGCTCACTCCTTTGCTTGGCCGTGAAACCGAACTGGCTCAACTTCAGGCTCTTTTGCGGCGCAGTGATGTACGACTTGTAACTATTACTGGGCCGGGAGGAATGGGCAAAACCAGATTGGCCTTCGAAGTAATGACCAGCTTAGAGGTCGATTTTAGCAAAACCTCCTTTATTTCTTTGACCTCACTTAATGATCCCCAATGGTTGGTTTCAGCCATCGCACAGTCTCTGGAAGTAAGTGAAAGCTCTGAACAGCCTTTGCTAACGCGGGTTAAAGATTATCTGCGCGATCAAAACGTGCTGTTGGGGCTGGATAATTTTGAGCAATTGGTTAAAGCCGGGCCAGTTCTAATTGAACTTTTGATGGCCTGCCCAAAACTAAAAGTGTTGGTCACCAGTCGGATAGCCCTCCAGCTTTCAGGGGAACACGAATTTCCACTGGCTCCCCTCAACTTACCCGACCCTACCAAGCCCCTGGCTGCCCAGTTCTTGAGGAAAAGCAGTGCTGTCAATCTCTTTGTGCAAAAAGCTCAAGCCGTAAAACCAGATTTTAAGCTTGATGAAATCAACGCTCTTAGTGTGGTCGAAATTTGCAGACGGTTGGGGGGTCTGCCTCTGGCGATAGAACTGGCTGCCGCCCGGATTAAATTGTTATCACCTGCCGCCCTGCTCGAACGTCTGGATGACCAGTTAAAAATACTGGTTGGGGGTAGCCGTGATCTGCCATTGCGTCAGCAGACTTTGCGAGCTTCGTTAGATTGGAGCTATGGGTTACTAACCGAGTTAGAGAAAACGGTCTTCCGGCGGTTAGCGGTTTTTAGAGCTGGATGGACTTTGGAAGCAGCCTTGAAGGTCTGCCAGGCTGAACCGCTAACCCAGGACAAGATTCTGGAAGGTCTAGCCGCCCTGGTCAATCAATCCCTTATCCAGGTAAACCCCGGCCCAAATTTGGAAACCCATTACAATATGTTAGAGGTAATCCGGCAATACGCCTGGGAGCAACTAACCGAAGCCGGGGAAACCAGCCAACTTCAAAAGCGCCATTGTGAGTGGGTTTGGGAACTGGTGCAGGCTGCGGGCGAACATCTCTGGGCCGGATTGGATCAGGCAATCTGGCTGGGTCGTCTTGAAACAGAACAGGCTAATTTGCGGTTGGCCCTGAGTTGGGCCTTGCAACACGATCCGATTAAAGCCGCTCAGTTAACGGCTGAAACAACCATTTTTTGGGATGCTCACGGCTATCTGGCGGAAGGGCGGCGCTGGTTAGAACAATCTCTCGCCCAAAGCAACCAGCTGGAACTGCCGGTAAAGGCCCGGCTTTTGTTTTCGGCAAGCTGGCTGGATCACCGGCAAAACGAGTTTGAACTGGCCTCACAACGTTGCCGGGAGAGCCTGGCTATCAATCGCGAATTGGGCGACCAGAATGGGGTCTTAAACGCTTTGCTCAAATTGGGTTGGATCGCGCTAACTCAGGGTCAAATTGGAGAAGCGCTGCCGCTACTTGAAGAAAGCATGACGCTGGCCCGCCAGATTGGTCATAAATATTGTCTGGCGGCGGCTTACAGTTACCTGGGATTGGCGGCTTTGTTAGAGCAGAACTACGAACGGGCCGCCAGTTTATGTGAGGAAAGTGTGACGCTGTGCCGTTCAACCGGCATCCGCAATCAATTTTTGGGTTGGGCTTTGACCGGTAGAGGAGCAGTAGCCCTTTTCCGCTTCGATTTGGAGCAAGCCAAAAACTACTTTTTAGAAAGTAGCGCCGAACTGGAAAAGGTCGGCGACCGGGTAATAATGACCTACAATCTGATGGGGTTGGCGGTAATAGCGCTTTTGCAAGAGCAGGCCGAGGATGCCGTGCGGTTGTTTGGGTTAGCGGAAGCATTGAGGGAACAGATTGGCGCTCCTATACTACCAGTGTTTAAACAGCCCTATGCCATGGCGGTCAATTTTGCCGCTACTCGTTTAGAACCCTCCAAATTCGCCGAGGTCTGGGCCCAGGGACGTTACCTGCCACTTTCTCAAGGGCTGGCTTTAGATGAAGCGAAAGCCAGTGCTATTTTACCGCAAATAGCGACTAAGCCCGTCCAGACTGCCTCTACTAAACAAACCGCCCGACTGACCAAACGCGAGGTGGAAGTCCTAAAACTGGTGGCGGACGGATTGAGCAACTCGCAGATCGCCCGCCAGTTGATGCTCAGCCCCCAAACTATCGGCAGTTATATCCGCACGATTTATAACAAGCTTGAAGTTAACTCCCGCAGTGCCGCTACTCGTTTCGCTCTTGAACATAATCTGGATTAGTTCGGACTTAGAGTCGATCCGAAAAATAAATAGTTTATCACTTTTCGAATCGGTTCTTAATGCTCAAGCGGCTTTAAGCTCAATTGGCAAGGTGCAGGTTGGGATGCTGGTGCCACTCGTGTTCGACATTACGCATTAAAAGGGCGCAATCGAATTCTACCGCCTCGGCGGGAAACTGGGCCGGGTTGCTAAAGAAACTCGATTCAACTCTGGTTACTTCCAGGGGTTCGATTTTCCACTCCAGGCTGGTAAGTTCCAGACTTTCCAGAATATTGGGTCGATAGCTGGGAGAATAGCCCAGACTGCCCTTTTGGAAGAATTCCGAAGCTTCCGCAAGTGAGCTAAAAATCGAGCTAGAAGGCAACTGGTCAGTCGGTTGCGCTTCGACCAACACGCGAGTCTGTTTGTCCCGGCTGACCAGGGACACTCGTAAAGTCTCTTCGTTCTCCGCTACATCGAAATCGGCTCGGTGATGCACCCCTGGAAAAACCCG
Organism: Chloroflexia bacterium; assembly: GCA_038210655.1. Lineage (GTDB taxonomy): Bacteria > Chloroflexota > Chloroflexia > Chloroheliales > Chloroheliaceae > 54-19. The sequence continues at coordinate 35,443 of JBBQWM010000049.1, read as the reverse complement.
CCCGCCCAATAAAGTATTAAACTGAGAGTTGCTATCTCGGCGAGGAATATATACCCCCGAATGCAGCCGACCGTTCTCCTCCCACTCGATAGCGATACGATGGGCGGCATTCTCGGAAGAAATTCCCATTTCCATCGGTACAAAAGCAGGCCGGATATTACGCAAGCGGATCAAACAAATCCCGGCCATTGCCTTGCCCCTTACCAATTTAAGCCGAAAGGGGGTCGGTACAAGTTTTTCGATTGCCGTCGGTTCTACCCGGAAATTAATCAACATGCGGCGTTCAATAGTCCCACGTACTGCTGCTATAGTCATTTTCTATTCCTTTCATTTTAGTTTAACTACTTTTGATAAATTTAAGGTGTTTAGATCAGCTTTGGATTGGTATGCTTGGTTGGAAACAAGCCAATGACCGGTCTGGGAATACCCCAGGGGTTATTCGCATCCCAACCATTGTCAGACCAATCAAGTTGTTGAGGTTGGAGCGCCTCGTAAGTATTACTCGACTGGTAGAGGTCATCTTCCAGTCGCTGGTACAGGGTATTACAGGGAAAAAGGCTGTGACTGAGCAGGCAGACCGTCTGTTGACCATCAGCCATAAGGCGCAAACGCAAGTGTGTCCAGATCGGTGGAAAATTCATCAGCCGATTTGCTAGATAAGCCCCCAAGAAGAATCCAGGTAGATTACCCAATAAGCCGCCCAGGATAGCACCAATAAGCGTAGCTGACAAAGTGCGAGCGCCGGCAATCTGGTCAAATTCTACTCCGGCTATACCGTTATGGTGGATAAGACGGGCCGCTTGTAAAACAGTGTAACCTTCCGAGGGTAATTTGAGAAAGCTAGATGCACGGTAGATGCCGCTATCCTGATAGAAACCGAAAGCACTGATTTTCCCGCTAGAAGTAACCTTCAGGTAGCAATTTAGAAAATTAGAAAATCGATAATCTTTGGGTTTGATAAAAAAGCCGGTGGTAACAAATTCTTTTGGTGGCTGGTCTTTGATAAAGCGGCCCACCCCGGATTGAGTGTGAACCCAATTTATGGTTGCAACCGAACCGGTAAAGGTCCGAGTTGCCGTTGTGAAGGTAACAGAAGTTTGAGAATTAGTGACCAAGTTTGGCTCAAACTGGAATTTGGCGGCTAAGGTCAATTCAGGGAAGGGTAGTATATCGGGCATTTTGCTTACACTTCTCCACTAAAAGCGGCTTTTACAATACCGGCATTGCCAGACTGGGTTCAGTTTAGGGCTTAGCCGTCCTAGAAAGTGTAGCTAAATGCTCGAATGGTAACTACCCCTGAACATGGGCAATAATTTCTCAACTCTCCCCCAAAACAGGGGTAGACTTCTTTAGTCCCTGTTTATACCCAGCTAATAACCGCCTTGCTAACTCAATTGCTCGGTTCATCACCTAAAAGCCGTTCGGCGGTTCTGCGTATTTCCAAATGAGCGAGCAAATATTCGGGTTTGGTTGCGGGGTTTTCTAAAAGGCTACTCTAATCTAAGGCGATTTTATTAGCTTCGACCATATATGGGTCTAAAGACCAATTTACCGGGGCTGTTTTCGGGTTATAATGACTATACTCAGTATTGAGCGTAGTCATTATTTTATCGATTTTTAGCAATGGTGGAAGATAATGCAAACTTCGGAGGTTTCTCCATTCCAGCCAGGCTTGCGTGAACGCAATAAACAGCAAAAGTTGGAGCGTATTCGACAGGCGGCCTGGGAACTTTTTCATTCCAAAGGCTTTGAGGCTACTACTACCCGCGAAGTAGCCGAGTTAGCCCAAATCGCTGTTGGCACGCTCTTTCTTTATGTCAAAGATAAGCAAGAATTACTTGTGCTGATTTATGACGAAGCTATCGAAAAGACTATGGAAACCGCTTTTTCTACTATCCCCGAAAATGCTACTTTACTGGACGAACTGGTTCATATCTTTGGCAGCTATTTTCGGTTTTACCACCAGAACCCGGAACTGGCCCGCGCTTATGTCCAGGCGCTCCTTTTTCAAAGCAAGCCGGGTCAGCGCCAGCAGGCAGCAACTCAAATCGAGCGCTTTTCGAAGCGGATAGCCGAACGAATAGTTCAGGCTCAGGCACGAGGTGAGCTAGGTTTGCAAATCGAGGTCGGGCAAGCTTGTCGTAACTTTTTTGCGCTTTACTCTGCCGCATTGACTGGTTGGTTAAGCGGTATGGTCGGGTACGAGGAAACGGTTAACAGTTTGTTACGTCGCTCCCTCGAACTCCAGATTCAGGGTTTGTTACCTGATTGAGGTTTGGAAAGTAATATTTTTAGAGTAATCAAAAGTAGCACTAATTAATTTGAAAGGTATAGAAATGAAAACAGAAAATAAAAAAGCTCTGATAATTGGTGGTGGTATTGGCGGGCTGGCAACCGCTATCGCACTCAAGCAAGTCGGGTACGAAGTGCAAGTTTTTGAGCAAACCACTGCGGTCAAAGAGGTTGGGGCAGGACTGGCGATGTGGGCCAACGCGGTCAAAGTTTTGCACAAACTTGGCCTGGGCCAAGAGCTTGAGAAACTGACTGTGCCAGATATTAATGGCGGTATTCGTTCCTGGCGTGGCGAAATGTTATCAAAGACTGTCACCGGCGAAGAGCTAAATCGGCGGTTTGGTTCGGCGAATCTGGTAGCGCACCGTGCCGAATTACAGGCGGCCCTGCTAAACAAGTTGGGCCAGGATGCAGTCTGTCTTAACGCCCGTTTAGAGAGCTTTGAACAGGATCAAGCGGGTGTAACGGCCCGTTTTAGCAACGGCCTGGAAACGCGAGGGAACCTGCTAATCGGCGCAGATGGCATTCATTCGCAGGTGCGGGCCAGACTTTTCGGCTCCCAAAAGCCGCGCTATGCCGGATATACCGCTTATCGAGCGGTGGTAGCATTTCCGCATTCGCAGGTTGCGCTTTTTGGCGAAACCTGGGGGCAGGGGACCCGTTTTGGAATAGCACCACTAAGCGAAGGCCGGGTTTACTGGTTTGCTACTCGCAACGCCCCAGAAGGCGAACACGACGCTCCCCAGGCCCGAAAACAAAGCTTGCTCGGAACCTTCCAGGGTTGGGCCGACCCGGTGGAAGCTTTGCTCGAAGCTACCCCCCAAGAAGTTATTTTACGCAATGATATTTATGATCGCGACCCGATTAGCCAATGGAGTGTCGGACGGGTAACTCTCCTGGGAGACGCGGCCCATCCTATGACCCCCAACCTGGGTCAGGGCGCTTGTCAGGCCCTAGAAGATGCCCTGGTGTTGGCGGACTGTTTGCGTAAGTCTAGCGAGGTGCCAGAAGCCCTCAAGACCTACCAGAAACGTAGGATCGAACGCACCAGTGGCATTGTGAGACAGTCTCGCCAAATCGGGCAGGTAGGACAGTGGCATAATCCCCTGGCCTGCTGGCTGCGTGATACCCTTCTCAAAAATATGTCTGATAGCGCTCAGCTTAAACGTATTACGCCTATCGCGGGATATGAGGTTTAATCAGGCTACCCACTATTGGATTATGGCACTCTACTTGCCAGAATTGCGGCGGTAGTGGGGCTGGTTAATATTTCGGTGGCGTGCAAGCGAGGCTCGTTTAGCCAGAATTGGCGGAGCGGGTCAGCTTGACCACGCCATTCGGGGGGCCAGAGGCTTTCAGGGGTTAGATCGTCTAGCAAAAGCAAGCCACCAGGAGCCAACATTTGGATCAACAATTCTGGTTCTTCCCGTTTAGCGGCGCTGGCATCGGCAAATAAGAGGTCAAATGGACTATACGGCAAAATACCGTGCCAATCTCCGTCTAGCACCTTTATATTAGAATGCCCCTCGAATAAACTACGGGCCGCTGCTGCTCTAGCGGGGTTAAGCTCGACTGTCACCAGAGAGCCACTAGCGGGCAGACCAGTGGCGATCCAGGCGGCCCCTACTCCACAACCAGTCCCAATCTCGGCCACCCGCCCGCCCCGGCAACCACCGGTCAATACCTGTAGCAATCTGCCGACCGGGGTTGTACACGAATGCTCGAACTCCATTTGTGCCGCCAGCTTTATAGCCTGCTGCACCAGTGGTGGTATATAGGTAGTCGAACGATAATCTGCCATAATTTTCACCAGAAATTTGCAAAAACATTGACCTGTTCTTGGTAGGGGCGACCCTTGTAGTCGCCCGTGAACACCCTGCCGGGTCTCCGAGGGCGACCACAAGGGTCGCCCCTACCAGCCCAATTGCAATACCCTGAAATAAAAGCAGTCGTCAGCCTGCATTTGCGGCTGACGACTGCTTTTAAAAACTAAGCGTTAAACGTTTCGACCGACTGACCGAGCCTGTTGCACCTGGGCGTTGGCACTCTCGCCCAGTCCCTCGATTTCGTCTTCCAGCCCAGCGTAGATGTCTTTAAGGCGGTCGATAGTAGCAGCATCGGCCTCCCAAAAGCCCCGTGAGTTGGCTTCCAAAAGCCGCCCGACGATCCCTTTCAGGCTGTAGGGGTTGAGTTGGGCCAACCGTTCCCGCATCGCGTCGTTCTTGATATAGGTGCTGTCGATGCCGGAGTAAACCCAGTTATCGACCGCCGCCGCCGTCGCACTCCACCCGAAGGTGTTGCTGACCCGTACCTCGATCTCGCGTACCCCTTCGTAGCCGTACTTGAGCATGCCCTCGTACCATTTGGGGTTAAGTAACTTGGTGCGCGATTCCAGCCGCACGGTCTCTTCCAACGTCCGAATACCACTGCCCTGGGCCAGTCCGCCCCCAGTTGCCGATTGGCTATCCGCCATCAGGGCAATCGGGCGTTTGCCACCGTTGAGCTTCTCGACCGTCTTAGAGATACCACCCAGATATTCGTAATAGTGGTCTACGTCGGTGATCCCGATTTCGGCGCTATCGATATTCTGAAACGAAAGCTCAACCCGGCTAAGGGCCTTTGCCATCAAATCGCGGGCCTGTCCGCCTTCGGCCTTCAAGCCGTAGACAAAGCCTTTGCGGTTTAAGAAAGCATCGCTCAGGTCGCTATCATCCTCCCAGGCGCTGCTATCGACCATAAAGTTGACGTTCGCGCCGTAATTGCCGGGAGCGTTCGAGAAGACGCGGGCGGCAGCCTCATCAAAGGAGAGACCTTTAGCCATTTCCTCATCAACGTGCTTCTTGATAAAGTTATCTTCGTAGCTTTCGTCGGCTTGAGCCGCGAGGCGGACGGCCCGGTCGAGCAGTTCCATCTGGTTTGGCATCAAATCGCGGAAGATACCGCTAACCGTCATCACCAGGTCGATCCGGGGTCGGCCCAATTCGGCTAACGAGATCAGCCTCGCGCCACTAACCTTGCCAAGTCCATCGATAACCGGCCTGGCCCCGATCAAATAAAGGGCCTGGGCGACCCCCTCGCCATCGCTCTTGATGTTATCGGTACCCCAGAGTACCATCGCCATCGTTTCGGGACAGCTTCCGCCGAGTTCCTGGCGGGCGCGGTCGAGCATAGCGCGGGCGCTCTTTTCGCCGGCCTTCCGCGCAATCGGGCTCGGCACCAGGGAGGGGTCCAACCCATGAATATTGCGGCCTGTCGGTAGCACCGCCGGGTTACGCACGATGTCGTTGCCACTGCTTGGCTCGATATATTCGCCGTTAAAGGCCCGCAAAATCTGGCTGATTTCGGTATTGTGGATCAGGTGTTCGGCTACTGTAATCAGGTACTCGAACATCGGGGCGCTCTTGACCAGCGTTACTTTGGCTTCGTGGAAAAGGTACTCGCCTGCCTCGCGTTTGCCACGTTCGCCCTGGCCCGACTGTAATCCGGCGACCAATAGACCAACCGACCGCTTCTGGATCGTGTGGATGCGCTCCCAACGCGCCAGTGCGTCGTTATTGCTTTTGGCTTCCTGCCGGGTTGCTTCCAGATCAAAACCCAGACCTTCGGCGACCAGTTCGGTCAGGCTACGGGCTTCCTCTTCGCTGCCGACTCTACCGCGTGAGAAGCTACTAATCGAATTGAGTACGTCCGCCAGCATATCCAGCGAAGGCGCTTCGTCGGTGATGTGCAAGCCGTTGGGGATCAAGCGCTCCTCAATCTCCAAAAGCGAATTATAGAGGTTCAACACATACCCATCCGGGTCTACGACCGGATTGATTTTAGAACGCAACTCGATCACTTCGGCCTGGGCGATAATCGACTCCAGGAGCATTTCGAGCGCCCCGCCCGACCCCTCGAAGTCGCCCGCCGACCCACCGCTATCGGCGGCTTCCAGGGCCAATTTTGCATCATAAGGCACGGTCGAAGCCAGACTGAGGGCCGGACCAAACTTATGGCCCTCCGCCAACGCCTTACGGTAGACATTGATCGTATCTTTTAGCTGCAAGAGGTTTTGGTACAGCCCGGCGGTCTCCAATGGTGGGGATAAGTAGCTTATAAGCGTTGCAAAGCCGCGCCGTTTGGCAATCGTTCCTTCCGAAGGGTTGTTGACGCTATACAGATAATAATTTGGCAGATCGCCGATCAAGCGGTCGGGCCAACAGTTCGCGCTCAGACCGATCTGTTTGCCGGGCATAAATTCGAGCGAGCCGTGCGTGCCGAAATGCAAGGTCGCGTCGGCCTTCCAAACTTTATCCAGGTAAGTATAGAAAGCCGCAAAACCGTGATGCGGCGAAGCGTTGGTCGCCATCAAAAGGCGCATCGGGTCGTCCTCGTAGCCAAAGCTAGGCTGAACGCAAACCAGCAAATTGCCGAATTGCCGCCCCAAAACTTGCAAGCCCTGGTGGTCGGACAGCAGATGACCGGGTGGTGGCCCCCACAACGGCTCAATCTCTTGCCAATGCGGGAAAAGGCGCTGGTAGTCGGCGACCGACAGATGGGTGTGCAGGTTGGCTGAGGTTCCGTAGGTAGTCGTATTGCCCTCAACCACCATTTTCCGTAATTCCTCGGCATCGGCAGGCAGATCGACCTGATACCCTTCCGACTTCATTCGCGCCATCAGTCTATAGAGGCTTTCAAAGACGGCTAGATAGGCGGCAGTCCCGACGTTGCCTTTGTTGGGCGGGAAGTTAAAAAGGACGACCGCAATTTTCTTCTCGACGTTTTTGGCCCGGTGCAAATAAGCCGCCCGTGCTGCTCGACGAGCTAACCGACGGGTTTCTTCTGGCAGCGCGAAAAGTGATTTGTCCGGCCCACGTTCGAGACCCGCCGCATAGACCCTCGGTTCGCTTGCGCCGTCCAGTTCCGGGATAGCGACCTGCAAGGCGGCCTGCACCGGGTTCAACCCGGTTCGGCTGTTGCGCCATTCGGCTTCGCTCTGGAAGAATAGCGGAATAACGGCCCAGGCGGGGACGTTTAGCCGTTCGAGTTGGGCAATCGCAGCCTCGGCATCGTTTTCGGCTCCACCGCCCACCAGCGAGAACCCGCTCAAATTCATCACAAGGTCAACCGTCGCGGTCGGTTTAGCCGCCCCTTTCTCCTCTTCCAAAAAGAAAGTTTCGATACAGGGTCGGAAGTCCAACCCAGCAGCATAAGCGGGAACGGCCTCTACTCCGGCCTGATCGAGTTGGGCGATCAGCCCATCGATGTGCTTGCGGTTGCCGGTCAAATAGAAGGCCCGCATGGTAATCAGGCCGATCTTTGGCCGATTTTGCGAACCGGGCCGGGCTTTGACCAGCCATTTATCAAATTCCTCCCGGCTCTCAAAAGTGCGTCCGGGCGCATCAGGATGAAAGATCGCCAACCGGGGATACATTATAGGCTCTTTAACTTTGCGTTTGAGCTTCTTAAAGTCGTAGCCCGGTACATATTTCTCGATAGCAAACAGCAAAAGGTTTTCGAGGTTTTCGGGAGTACCGTTCAGCCAGTAAGTCATAAAGAGGATGTAGGCCCGCAAATCCTGAGCGTGACCGGGGATCAGCTTGAGAACGGCAGGCAACGCCCGCATCATTGCCACCATCCCGGTATGCATGCCTTTTTTGACCGGCTTGGCATTTTTTAGCTTTTTGCGCTCGTGGCGTTTGGCGGCAAGCTCGGCTTTGGCTTCGTCGTCGCGCTCTTCAATTTGTTGCTCGGCATCCTTGTGACGCACCAATTTACCGACAAAGCCAGTTACTTTTGTAACCGGGTTGCTCTTGATAAATTGGAGCATATTTTCAAATTCAAAAGTTCCCAGCCGGTTTAGCCGCATTAGTTGGGGCATCGAGTTGAGGATAACCAGAGCGCGTTCGGGTTTAAGCGGGCCGTGTTTGACCAGCAAATCCTGCAAAGGCAAAGCCTGCTCGTTCTGGACGATCATATTAGCAAAGAAGAAATCACACTGGGCCAGATCATGCTCGAAAGCCTGCCAGCCCACCGACTCTTCTTTGAGGTCTTTGCACAAATAAGTCTTAATTTCCAGCTTTAGATTAAGCTCACGTCGCAGCTTATCTGCCGCCCCTTCTAACGCATCCAGGTAGATGTTATCCAACAACAAAAAGAGAAATTTCATCCTCATCTCCCCATTTAAGGGATGAGGGATGAGGGATGAGGGATGAAGAAATTTACGATTTCCCCCACAGGGGGCGAGGTCGTGATTTAAGATTGTAGATGCAGAGATTACATTCTGCATTCCGCATTCTGTATTTCTTCGTCCTTATCCCTCAGCCTTCATCCCTTATCCTTTATAAAGCTGCTTCCGCCAGAACCACGTGATAAAAGCCTTTGTTGAAGTGGCGTTGCCGCACCAGTCGCCGATTGTTAGTTGCCAAAGCGCGACGTACCGCGTTTTCGCCAATAATTTCGAGACGGGTAGCCCGGTGACGACGTGGAAATTTTTTGCCCAACCAATGCATTGCCCGTAAAGGTGGGCTGGCCGGAGCATAGGTAAAGAGCAACCGACCGGGAGCCAGGGTGGTCAGGTGGCGTAAAATACGGGCCAGTTCGTCCTCCGGGTAATAAATCAGGACATCCAGGCAAATTGCCAGATCAAATTCGTTGCCGCCCGGTAGAGCGGTCGTACCGAGAGTTTCCAGGTCAGAGCAGGTGAAAAAGGTGCGTTGTCGAACCTCGGCCACTTCGGTCGCCAACCGTTCGCGGGCCGCCGAAACCATCTGATCGCTCAAGTCGCAACCGACCACCTGATGTCCCTTACGGGCTAAGGCCAACGAAACTACCCCCGGCCCGCATCCGGCATCCAAAATTCGCAGCTTGCGACCCTGGGCATAATGATCCACCCAGTCCAGGGTTTGTTCCATTACAGCGGCGTGGCCTTCACGAACCGTCCGCCGGATAAACGAGACCGGGCCATCCCCATAAATCGTCTTCCAACGTTCAAAGCCGGTCGGCCCGAAATAGTCGCGTAGAGCGAGCTTACGTGGTTCCAACTCTCCGGCTACATCTTCGACATTAACCATCTTGTCTCCTTATTCCAGGCAGCCCAAAACATTCGGACGAATTACCGCTTCAAAATTGTAATCTATATGCAAGATAAAACTACTCTTACGGAACCTCTAGTTTAAGCGAATGTTGCAAAAGGTCATTTTAGCCGCCAGGCCAAAGTCCTGTTCCTGGCAAAATTCGTTCGGCTTTCACCTTTAATCAAGCCTTAAAACGCAACAGGGCTAAACAAACTAAATTGACCGATGTAACGCTAATTTAACAGATGTCAATGCGGTCGTCTGTAGTTGATACTACTTTGTTAGGATAGGAATCAGTTCATCTTAAGCAAGCCTTAGACAATTTTGGCACAAACTATGCTATGGGCTTGTTTGTAAGCTCGTGTAGATAAAAAAATCAGTCCAGGGCAAAATGGAGCAACTAGAATGAGCAGTCTTCAGGGCGAAAAAAAGCTGGAAATTGGTAATGACCCTGACTTTCAGCGTCGGTCGTGGACGGCGCAAAAGATAAGTTGGGTATTGCTTGGCTTGTTACTCTTAGCGGCATTGCTCGGATTATTGGGGCCAGGGCCGTTGAGTTCAGCAACTGCGGGGAACAAAAATGGCTCACTCTGGCTAGAGTACGACCGCTTTACACGCTATCTCTCACCGACTACTCTACGGCTTCACCTCGGAGCGGGGGCGATTAGCGACGGCAAAGCACGGGTTGTCTTCGGCAAGGATTATCTTGAAAGCATCCAGGTCGAACGAGTAACGCCCAACCCGGATAGCACCGAGACCGGGTTAGAAGGGATCGTCTATACCTTTCAACTAAGCGGCCCGGCTACCATCAGCTTTGATATACGGCTAGAAAAAGTTGGCCCTCAAACCGGCCAGGTTGGTTTAGCCAAAGCTGAAACGCTAACTTTCAGTCAATTTGTCTATCCTTAATAGAATAGCTCTTTAGCAAGCAGGAGATGAAATATGGATTCAGTTTTGCGGGCGACAGTAGTTTATCTTTTTCTGCTAATCATCTTTCGGATCGCCGGAAGACGCACATTAGGGCAGATTACTACTTTTGATTTTGTGCTGCTTCTTATTATATCGGAAGCGACCCAACAGGCCATGATCGGCGAGGATTTTTCGATTACTAACGCTATTTTAGTAATTGGAACCCTGGTCGCTCTGGATATAGCCCTATCAATTTGGAAACAACGTTCGCCGAAATTGGATAAAGTGCTGGAAGGCGTACCGATGATTATCGTAGAAAACGGGCGGCCTATCAAAGAGTTGATGAGTCGGGCGCGAGTGGGTGAAGAGGATGTACTGACTTCCGCCCGTGAACTGCAAGGTCTGGAGCGCATGGATCAAATAAAGTATGCCGTGCTGGAACGTAACGGCAGTATCACAATCATTCCAAAGCAAGCTTGAGGCTAAGCAGGCCAAAGCTTACACGGGTCATAGCAACCTTCTTAAACCTCATAAAACCTTCCACAAGAATAGCGAAGCTTAAAAATCTGGTCTTTGGTAAGACCAGATTTGCATTTTGGGCCGGAAATGTTAAAATGCAATTCGGTCATATTTATGCTATTTGTCTGACAAATAAACTCGTTGTGCGGTAAGACTGGCATGATATAATTGAGATAGTTAAAACGCTTAGATCAAACAAGTTCACAGACATAACTATAGTGACAGAATAGCAACAAGTAATTTGCTAAATCATAATCAAAGGAGATTGAGCGATGACAGTACCAGCTAGAGTTGGCACCAGCTTTGATAAACTGGACGACCGCGAGGCGGTTATAGTAAGTGCGGTGCGTACCCCCGTAGGCCGCGCCCAAAAAGGTAGCCTCAAGGATTTGCGGATTGATGATTTGGGAGCGTTAGTGGTACGGACCGCCCTAGAACGGGCCGGAAATCTCGACCCGGCTTTGATCGAAGATGTAATTTTTGGTTGCGCGATGCCGGAAGGCGAGCAAGGCTTGAATGTCGGTCGCAACATTGCGATTCTGGCCGGAATACCATCGAGCGCGGCGGGTGTGACGGTCAACCGCTTTTGCGCCAGTGGCTTGCAGGCGATGAACATGGCAGCCCAGAATATTATGCTGGGCATGGGCGATGTGTTTGTGGCGGGTGGGGTCGAGAGCATGAGCCGAGTCCCGATGGGCGGCTTCAACCCCTCCTTTAACAAGAAATTGGTCGGCGGCAAAGCGGGCTTCCCGGAGGTCTATATCCCGATGGGTCTGACGGCAGAGAATGTCGCCAAGCAATTCAAGGTCAGCCGCGAAGAACAGGACGAATTTGCCTATACCTCGCATATGCGGGCCGTCCAAGCCCAGCAGGACGGCATGTTTAAAGACGAAATTGTGCCAGTCACGTTGCCGGACGGCTCGGTGATGGACAAGGACGATGGCCCTCGCGCCGATACCACCAAAGAAAAGCTGGCGACCCTCAAGCCGGTCTTTGTGGAGGGTGGCAGCGTGACCGCCGGAAACAGCAGTCCACTCAACGACGGGGCAGCGGCGGCAGTCATCATGAGTTTGGGCAAGGCCCGCGAATTGGGGATCAAGCCATTGGCCCGCTTTGTAACGCTGGCAGTCGCCGGGGTTGAGCCGGAAGTGATGGGCATCGGGCCGATCCCCGCCGTCCGCAAAGCCTTAGCCCGCGCTGGCCTGACGATCCAGGATATTGATATTATCGAGCTAAACGAAGCCTTTGCCAGTCAAGCCCTGGTGGTCGCCCGCGAACTGGGCATTGATCGCGAGAAGCAGTTGAACCGCAAAGGCGGCGCTATCGCCATCGGTCATCCCCTCGGCTGTTCCGGCGCACGTATTCTGGCAACCCTTATGAACGATCTAAAGCAATATGATGCTCACCTGGCTATCGAAACCATGTGCATCGGCGGTGGGCAGGGCCTCGCCACTATCTTCGAGCGAATGAACTAACAAGGGATGAAGGATGAGGGATGAAGGGAATTTACGATTTACGATTGCAAATTGTAGATTGCAAATTGTAGATGCAGATTTTTAATTCTGCATTCTGAATTCTGAATTCTGCATTTCTTCATCTCTCATCCCTTATTTTACGGTGAGGTGAAAATATGGCTTACAAAATTGAAAAGGTCGGGGTGCTAGGGGCAGGTGTAATGGGCGCGGGCATTGCGGCCCATCTTGCAAACGCCGGGATACCCTCTGTGCTACTCGACATTGTACCGGCGGGCGTGGCGGCAGATGAGCCAAAGTCCGAGCGCAATAAATTGGCAAATAACGGATTACAAACCGCTCTTAAATCCAGCCCGGCCGCTTTTTATACCCCTCGGCAAGCCGAATTGATTACGACCGGCAATTTCGAGGACGATTGGTCAAAGTTGGCTGATTGCGATTGGATTGTTGAAGTCGTGGTCGAGCGTCTGGACATCAAGCAGCAGGTTTTCAAACGGCTAGTGGAAGTAGTTAGCCCGCAAGCGATTATTTCGAGCAATACGAGTGGCATTTCGCTGGCAGCTATGGCCGAGGGTTTGCCAGAAGACTTTCAGCGCCGCTTTTTGGTGACGCACTTCTTCAATCCGCCTCGCTACATGAAGCTGGTCGAACTGGTAACAACTAGCCAGACCGACCCGGCCCTGGTCACGTTCATGCAAAGTTTCTTCGAGGACACACTGGGCAAAGGTGTGATTGTCGCTAAGGATACCCCCAACTTTGTCGCCAACCGCATCGGCATTTACGGTATGATGGCAACCCTCCGCCGGATGGCTGAATTTGGCCTAACGGTCGAGGAAGTCGATGCAGTGCTAGGGCGGGCCAGTGGTCGGCCCAAGAGCGCCGCTTTTCGCACCAGCGATCTGGTGGGCCTCGATACTTCGTTGCACGTGGCCCGCAACGTCTACGACAACGCCCCAAATGACGAGCAACGCGACTTGTTCCAGGTTCCCGATTGGGTTCAGAAAATGGCCGACAACAAGTGGCTGGGCGATAAGACCGGGCAAGGTTTTTACAAAAAAACCAAAGTGGGTGGGCAGACCAAAATCCTGGCGCTCGACCCGGCTACCCTCGAATACCGCGAGCAGGCCGAAAAACCACTGGCCGATACCAAACTAGCCGAAGCCGAGCGACGCTCCGACCCGCGCAAACGACTCGAAACGCTGGTATACCTGGACGACCGGGCCGGTAAGTTCGCCTGGAATTTGACGGCGGATACTCTGATCTATACCGCCAATCGGTTGCCCGAAATCGCCGAGGACATTCTGACCATCGATAACGCTATGAAGTGGGGCTTCAACTGGGACCTGGGCCTGTTTGAAGGTTGGGACGCAATTGGCCCGCTCAAAAGCATCGAGCGCATGCGACAAGAGGGCCGCGAGTTGCCACAGTGGGTGACTAACTTTGTCAGTCGAGGACAGGGTTACTTTTATATCGAGCAGGACGGCAAGAAGAATTATTGGGACTTTCAGGCCGAGCAATACAAACCGCTCCCCGAAAATCCCAATCTTATCAGTCTGGCAAAACTCAAGCAGGACAAAGCTAACCTGCTAGATCGCAATGAGAGCGCCAGTCTGCTCAACCTGGGCGACGGTGTCTTGCTGCTGGAATTCCACTCCAAGATGAACGCGATTGATAGTGATCTGGTTGGCATGGGTCTGCGGGCGCTTGCCACTCTGAACGATGGTGACAGCTACAACAGTCTGGTTATCTCGAACGAAGCCGCCGACTTCTCTGTCGGGGCCAATTTGTTTTTGGCTTTAATGGCGGCCAATCAGGGCCAGTGGGCCGAGTTGGAAAAAGGGGTCAAAGCTTTTCAAGATTTTAACATGGCGATCAAATTCTCACCTAAGCCAGTTGTAGTGGCTCCCTTTGGGCGGGCGCTAGGCGGTAGTTGCGAGATAGTGTTGAGCGGAGCCAAAGTCAGAGCGCACGGCGAGAGCTATATTGGGTTGGTCGAAGTCGGGGCCGGTCTCATTCCGGGCGGTGGCGGCAACAAAGAGGTATTAATACGCCAGTTCCAAAAAATGCGCGGCATGGGTGGCCCGATGCCCGCCGTCCAAAAAGCTTTCGAGCTAATCTCTTATGCCAAAGTCTCGACCAGCGCCGAGGAAGCCCGCGCAATGGGTATCTTACGCAAGAGTGACGCTATTTCGCTCTCGCGGGAGCGGCTAATTTCGGATGCGAAAGCCGATGCGCTCGAACTGGTTCGAGCCGGATACAAGCCACCCGAGCCGATCATGCTCAAACTGCCGGGCGAAGGTGGACGACTGGCTATTGAGCAGGCTATCGACGGTCTGGTGCTAACCAAGACTATCAGCGAACACGACGCGGTAATTGCCTACAAACTGGCTTATGTGCTAACCGGCGGTGATGAGGCCAGCCCTTCCCGTGAAGTCAGCGAGCAATATCTGCTCGACCTCGAACGGGAAGCCTTTATCGATCTGTGCAAGCTGCCCAAAACCCAGGAGCGGATGCAATATATCTTGATGCAGGGCAAGCCTTTAAGAAACTAAACGAGGCATCATGGTCACAATTGGAAAGGGCGACCCTGGTGGTCGCCCTTTCCAGCCGATTTCCTGGCAAGAAGTTAACCTAGTAACACCGCTTTGATTTGCTCTGCCGCAAAGTCGATTTGCTCTTTCTCAATCACGAGCGGTGGCAGCAGACGGAGGACGTTTGGCCCGGCAGGAAGCGCCAGCACCCCACGTTCCATCAGAGCTTTGAGGTACGGCACCACCTTTTGCTTGAGTTCAAGGCCAATTATTAGACCGCGCCCACGCACTTCGCGTACAACCGTACCGTCCTGCTCGGCCAGGGGACGCAGTTGGGCCAGGAAATATTCGCCTAGTTTGGCGGCGCGGTCGGCTAGTTTGTAGTCCTGCATATACTGGATCGCGGCGATAGCGGCGGCGGCAATTAGCGGGTTGCCACCAAAGGTCGAGCCGTGCGTCGATTTTTCGAGGGGGCCAAACCGCTCGTGGATCAAGACCGCTCCGACCGGGATACCACCCGCCATCGACTTGGCGACGGTCATAATATCGCCCTGTACGCCCCAGTGTTCCGCGCCCCAGAAAAGCCCGGTACGGCAAAAACCAGTCTGGATTTCGTCCATAATCAGCAGCACCCCGGTTTCGTTGCAAAGCTGACGGACGGCAGGCAGGTAATCATCGGAGGGCGGACGCACCCCGCCTTCGCCCTGGATCGGCTCGATCAAGATCGCGGCAGTTTTGTCGGTAATCGCGTTGCGGATCGCTTCGACATTATCATAAGGGACGTGGCTAAAGCCGGGTATCAGCGGAAAGAACGGTTCGCGGTATTTCTTTTCCCAGGTCGCGCTCAACGCCCCCATCGAGCGACCATGAAAGCCGCGCACGGTCGCAATGACATCGGTCTTGCCGGTTAGCAAACGGGCGAACTTGATCGCGCCTTCGACCGCCTCGGTTCCACTGTTGCACAAAAAGACCCGGTTCATCCCTGTCGGAGCGACTTCGACCAGCTTTTTCAAGAGTGCGGCCCGCGTGTCGTTGTAGAAAATCTCCGGGCAGTTTAGCAAAGTACGGGCCTGTTTCTCGATAGCCGCCACCACGTAGGGGTTGCAATGGCCCAGGTTAGCCGAACCCTGCCCGCCCACGCAATCAACGTACTGTCGCCCGGTATCGTCCCACAATAAGGCCCCTTCGCCACGCACAATCGCCACATCCCGTTTAGGGTAAACCCCCACTTCCAAACGTTCTTCGGCTTCGCGCACCGATAGCCCGCCGAAATCCTGGTTGTCCGATCCTATTTCTAAATCCAACTCTTGAATGCTCATTACTCGATAACCGTTCCCTTTCCTGCTAAGGCGGCACTGATAGGCCGCTCGATCCGGGCATCGGCAAAAACCACCTGCCCGACCCCCTCGTTGAGCGCTTCGGTCGCGCCCATTACCTTCTTCTTAAAGCGGCCCTCGGCGTAGGCCATCGCCTGCTCGACCGCCTCTTTTTTGACGTTCGTAATCAGCGAACTTTCGTCTTTTACATCCCGCAAGAGACCCGGTACATTGCTAAGGATAATCAGCCGCTCGGCTTTGAGGGCTGCCGCCACGACCGCCGCCGCCCGGTCGCCATCCACATTGATTGCTTCGCCTGCGTAACTGATCGCGGGCGGGGTGATCGCCAGCAAATAGCCCGCACCCAGCAATAAGTTTAACAAATCCAGATTGACCCGCTCAACCTTGCCGGTAAAGTCGTCGCGCAATACGCGCCGCTTGCCCTCGGCATCGATGATCTTGATCGCGTCTTTGCGTGAACCTTCCAAAAGCCGACCATCGATCCCGCTCAGGCCAATCGCGTTGGCTCCTTTTTGCTGCAACATCTCGACAATCGACTTGTTGATCTTACCGCAATAGACCATCTCGAAGATTTCGAGCGTCTCGCGGTCGGTATAGCGGCTTTCGTAGCCCGATATGCTGGTGACAAACCGGGGCGGGTGGCCCAATTTTTCGCTCAATACATTTGTCTCGTAGCTGCCGCCGTGAACCAGCACGATTTGCTCACCTGCTTTGTGCAATTCGGCTAGATCGGTCGTCACCGCCTCCAGGTTGATACCTTTGCCACCGCCTACCTTTACGACTATCACGTGGGTCTTACCTTTCGTCTGCTTACTTCAGCCCGGTTCCACTCGCTATGCGCGGTCTAATCATACAGTCTGCTAATAATGAAGTCAATTCGGTAGAATTTGGGAGTGAGTATCAGTTTTTGCACAAGCTCAAACAATAAGAAGAGGCGACTACAAAAATCCGGCCCAAATTATTCCAAAATTATATCTGAAAATTTTTCTAAGATATAATTAATCCCGGTTTTGGGGTGTAGCACAGTCTGGCTAGTTTGCAAAAGTCTAACGCTCACCCGAATTGGGGTAGGAATTCAGTAACTAATTTCTAAATAAGTTTCTTTAAAAGGCCGCCTTGTGTTAAAATACGGTGTAGTTTGAGAACTGATATTCGTTGTCGCGGGTAAGCCAAAACCGAGGCAAAGCGGTCGGATGAGATTTATTGATCTGACCCTAAATAAATCAGGCTGGTAAAAATGCTTTTAGAATTGAACATTACTAATTTCGCAATTATAGATCGCTTGAATTTGCGGCTCAATCCCGGTTTTAACGCCCTAACCGGCGAGACCGGGGCCGGGAAGTCGATCATTATCGACGCAATGGGCGCGATGTTGGGTGAGAAAACCGGGGTCGAATTCGTCCGGCACGGAACCGACCGGGCGCGAGTAGAAGGTGTTTTTGAACTGCGGCTCAATCTGGAAGACGAGCGCATGGCGCATCTTTTGGACTTGTTGCAAACCAACGAGCTACTCGAATCAGAAGAATCTAGCCTACCCCAGGTTAATGCGGCCTCCTCGCTCCTAAATCTAACTCTCAGCCGCGAACTGAGTAGTACCGGACGCTCGACCTGCCGGGTCAATGGTAGCCCGGTCAAAGCTGAGGTTTTGCGCGAAGTCGGGCAGGCCCTGGTCGATATTCACGGGCAGACCGAACATATCTCGCTTTTGCGGGTCAGCGAACATCTCGAATTGCTCGATCAATCCGCCGGGCTGATTGGCAAGCGTAAAAAAGTGGGCGAAATAGTTGGGCAGCTACGAGCCATTCGTAAGGAACGCCAGTCGCTCCAAAAAGACGAGCGCGAACTGGTGCGGCGCACCGAACTGCTCAAGTTCCAGGTCGGCGAGATCGAAGCAGCAGCTTTGCAACTGGGCGAAGAAGAAGAACTGCTCAAGGAACGCCAGTTGCAAAATAGCTCCGAAAAGATCAGCACGCTGGCGGATCGGGCCTACCGAGTCTTATATCAGGGCTACGACGAAGAAAGTGGCGCGGAAAATGGCTATTATGGCGGCGCTAGTGGCTTTCCGGCGGGCGGGCGCAGTCGGGCGAGTGGAACTGGTCGGGCTGCCGCTCCCGCTACAGGCCGTTCGGTACAGGAGAGCTTGAGCGAAGTTGAAGGGCTGTTACAAGAACTGATCCGCTATGAAGCCGAGTTTGCCAAATATAACGAGGCCGTCCAGGAAGCCCGTTATAAGCTGGAAGAAGTTTCCCACGCCGTGCGCGACTTCCGCGACCGCATGGAGCATGACCCGGCCCGCCTGGAAGAAATCGAAGAACGCCTCGAATTAATTCGTTCACTCAAGCGCAAGTATGGCAGTTCGATTGCCGAAATGCTGGAATATCATAAGAACGCCGCGCTTGAATTGAACAATATCGAGCATTCTGGCGAACGGTTGGCCGAGCTTGAACAGCAGGAAAACCGCTTGCTAGGCAAGATCGGCCAACTCGCCAGCGAAATCTCGGCGGAACGTCAAAAGGCCGGGGCGAAACTAGCGGCAGGAGTTGAACAAGCTTTACAGGATTTGCGACTACTCCGCGCCCGTTTTGAGGTGCGAGTTACCCAGAGCGAAGACCCCCACGGTGTGCCGGTCAAAGGGCCGGACGGTGAAACCCGACGACTGGCCTTTGATGGAAAAGGGATCGACCGGGTGGAGTTTTATGTCTCGCTCAATCCGGGTGAACCACCCAAGCCGTTGCAAAAGGTCGCCAGTGGTGGCGAAACTAGCCGTTTGATGCTGGCTCTCAAATCGATCCTGGCAAGTGCCGACTCGATCCCGACCTTGATTTTTGACGAAGTAGACGTAGGGGTCGGCGGGCGGAGCGGTCAGGTTGTGGGTGAAAAGCTCTGGCAACTGACCAACCAGGGCGATCATCAGGTTATATGTATCACCCACCTACCCCAGATTGCCGCTTTTGGAGATGCCCATTACAATATCGCCAAGAAGGTTGAGGCCGACCGTACCGCGACCAGCGTGGCTTTGTTGAGTGACCCCGAACGAGTCGAAGAACTGGCAGCCATGCTGGGCGGCTTGCCAGTGACGGACACCAAGCGTTCCGGTGCTATCGAAATGCTGCACGACATCCAAAACTGGAAGAATACCGCCCGTGCTGCTCAATCTTCCGGGCAGGCCCAACTTGCCATGAACATGTTTGAGCCACAGGGCGAAAAACGGGTCGCCGCCCACTGAGAATGCCCGGCGCTATTTTAGGGAAAGGGGAGCAAGGATGAACGAAGCTACCACTAACCAGATTGATACCGACA
The DNA here is from genome assembly GCA_038210655.1 of Chloroflexia bacterium. Classification (GTDB taxonomy): domain Bacteria; phylum Chloroflexota; class Chloroflexia; order Chloroheliales; family Chloroheliaceae; genus 54-19. The sequence continues at coordinate 16,028 of JBBQWM010000049.1, read as the reverse complement.
AGCTGAACAGGTATTTGCCAAATGTATTGGCTGCCTGCGAAGCTAGTCTTTATCTGCTTGAGAAAGAGGCTCAAGGCGAAACGCTGGCAGCCGAAGATTTGCGGCTTGCTGTTCGGCTCTTGTTAGACCTGGGGATCGTTAGCGAACTTGATCCCGCCGAGTATCATTCCAACGAGGAAGAAATAGCCGAGCTAAAACAGACCATTACCGCAAGCGAGGCTGAAAAAGCGGCGGGTATTAACACTACCCAGGAAGAAGTTAAACAAAGAATTACGGAACGCATCACCAATCATAAAGTGAAGCAAGTCCAGATCAGGGCCTAATTTATGCCACCCATCGTTGATTATTCAGACCAAGCCGTCCTGGATATAGATGAGATAACTGATTTTTATCTGGCAATTTTAGATGCCGAAACAGCTACTCGTCTACTTACAACTCTGGTTGACGAGATTGAACATTTAGCTGAGACCCCGATGTGGAGTAATCCTATACCAGGATTATCTTCTCAGTATCGGCAGTGGAATATAGTGAAACCAAGCTGCAAGGTCTATTTCGAGCGGTTGGACGAGAATGCTATCAGGGTTTTACGAGTTCGTGGCACAAAACGCAAACCGCTAAATCCTAAGCAGATTTTGGGCGGGTAGGCAATGACAGGAGTAAATAAAATGGCGAATTTAACTGTGTCGGATGAATTGCTGGAAACTTTGCAAAGATTAGCCCGAATCGAGCGACTTTCGGTCAACCAATTGACCGAGAGCGTTTTGAGCAGTTATACGGCCCGACGCAAAGCCGAGATTGACCAGGAGATCGCCGAGACGCTAGAGGCCGTCGCCATAATTGAAGCTCGTGGTAACAGACCCTATACCCAGGCAGAAATAGACGAAATGAACTCTGGCGGAGTCTACTACCCTGACCCGCAAGAATTAGCCGAACTGCTCGAAGCAGTCGCCGAAGACGAGGCCGATGAAGCGGCAGGGATCCAAATTACGATGGAAGAGATCAAACAAATGACCGCACAAATGATCGCCGAACATAAACATAAGAAAGCACAAGGTGCGGCTTAGGTTATGCCAGCAAGGGTATTATACGCTCAAAAAGCGTAAGCTGACATTCAAGAAATAATAGGCTTCTATTTGTTTAACACTGATCAATTTGTCACGGCTCGTACTACTGCTGCTTTATATAAGGAGATTCAGGAACTGGCTGATACCCCTTTGCTAAAAGACAAGCAGGCTGAAGGTATGAGCGTACAATATCGTCAGACGAGTATTTTAAATCGTAAATATCAGCTATATTTTACGCGCTATAGGCAAGGTGGTATTAAGGTATTACGTATATATAGTTCAAAACGTAAACCATTGACACCCAACGAAATTCTGCCATAAAGCTAAGAGAGCAAAATGACAAAGAAAATAATCCAGACCTGCGATATAGTGATGGAAGTGACCTGGCTGTTAGCCCTGGTTTCGATCCCGATTTACTTTAACATCTACACCAGCCGGGTATTCGAGCCGGACAAAATCACGTTGTTTCGGTCGTTGGTGTTGGTGATGCTGGTAGCCTGGTTTACCAAAGGCTTGACCAGACTTGCCGTCGAGCGGGAGGCCGCCAGGGAGCGAGTGGGGCCGCGCCGAACCCTACGAAGCCGCGAGGCAACCGAGATCATCTATCCGCCCGATGGCGAGGTGATCGGGCCGGATACACGGCCCTTCCCGCAGAACGTTTTGCGCCGCCCGCTAATGCTGTTTAGCTTCTTTTTAGGCTTTGCCTACGTCCTATCGACCATCTTTTCGATCACGCCGGGAGTTAGCTGGTGGGGTAGCTATCAGCGTTTGCAGGGTACTTATAGCTTCCTTAGCTATGTCCTTTTCTTTTTGGTAATTGCCTTTAATATGCGCGAACGTCGTCAGGTTGAGCGATTGACTAGCTTTGTGCTATTGGGTAATATGCCGGTCGCGCTCTATGGCTTGCTACAGCACTACAAAGCCGACCCGTTACCCTGGCAGGGCGATGTGGTCTTTCGGGTGACATCCTCAATGGGCAACGCCATTTTTATCTCGGCCTATTTGATTATGGTTGTCCCACTGCTGATTTATCGGATTGTAACGACCGGGCGCTGGCTGCTGGAAAACCGTACTCAGGCCAATCGCTATTTTCGAGGTCGCAACCGGGATACCGCCCTTAGTTGGGTGGCTTTGTATGGCTGCTTTATAATCTTTCTGGTCGGACTGTTCTTTGTTATTTTGAATTTTAGCGCAAACTACCGGCCCGAAGATACCGGCGGAGTCGCCCTTGCCAGCGACTTGCCCCGCTTAGCCGGAGATAGCGCCTCCGCCGAGTCCCGCGCCCTGATCGGCAACGAAAGTATCGGCCCCTGGTGGGCTTTGCCAATTGGTATTTTGTTCAGTTTTGGTTTGTTCTTCCTCTTTACGGTGCGACGACGCGGAACCGACAGCAACTATCTTTTCCGGCTGTTCGAGTTTGGGGCCTATCTAACCCTGATTTTGATAGTCGTTTTGACTATTCTATACAGCCAGAGTCGCGGGCCGGAAGCCGGAGTGCTGGCGGGTGTATTCGTGTTCTTCCCGTTACTATTCTGGCGACGCAAAGCCTGGAAATGGCTGATCGGCTGGCTGGGGGTAGGCCTGATCGGGGGTGGCTTGTTAGTAATGTTCAACCTGCCGATTGGCTCGACCCCGCTTGAACCGCTCTTTAAGGTGGCCCGCCAAAACGATCAAATCGCCCGTCTCGGTCAGTTCTTCGAGACCAACGACGGTACCGGTAAGGTGCGCCAGTTGATCTGGAAGACGGTCTTAGAGGCGGTCGGGGACGCGGCAAAGGAGGAACCGGCCCGCCTGATCGTTGGCTATGGCCCAGAGTCGCTTTATAACGTGTCGCCGCGCCATTATCAGGCGGAATTAGGCCAAATCGAAGCCCGTAACGCGATCCCCGACCGTTCGCATAATGGCTACCTCGATGCGCTGGTCACGACCGGGGTGCTGGGTTTAATAACCTATATTATCTTTGTGTTGGCCTTTTTTTACTACAGTTTGCGGCTGTTGTGGCGTACCAACCGATTTGACTATCAAGTTTTGCTGGTCGGGCTAATCAGTGTAATGGTCGCGCATCAAATCGAAATCCAGACCGGGATTCAAATCGTGGCAACCTGGATGATGTTCTGGACGATTAGCGCGTTGGTGGTAGTCCTGTCCGGCCTGATCTTCGGGCGCTGGGACGCTTTTGGCTTGAAGGCGACCGCTATTGATGAGCCTGTGCTGGACGTTCCAAACGCCGGGCCGGTCGAGCTAAGTGCAGCGGCCAGTGTCGCCGAACAACCCGAACCAGCCCTCGTCGGCAAGAATGCCAAAAAGGGTAACAATCCAGCTACCAAAGGCAAAGCAACCACTCGTAACGACCGCCCGAAGGAACCAACCAAAGAAACTGGCGGCGCTCGAAATAATGGCCCTGCTCGTCCGCTAGGAGGAACGCGACGGAGTGGGCCAGTCTACGCTACTTCGGCGGCTGATCTGGACTTGAGGCTTCCCGAAGGCCCGGTACGGGTCTGGTTTTGGGCGGTCGTTGGGGTAGTCGGGGTAGTGGCGTTGGCTTACGCCTGGTTTGGCAATATCCTGCCGATCCTGGCCGATACGGTTTACAAACAGGGTAGTAACCTGGCTTCGGTGCAACAGTGGCGACGGGCCGCACCCCATTTCGAGCAAGCTTTGATCTATGCTCCCAACGAAGATTTTTACGCGCTCTATACCGGTCAGTCCTATCTTGAGATTGCTCAATCGCTGTCTAAAGAGGCTACGACCGACAAGACTAAACAGACTTCAATGCTGGCTTATCTGGGGGCCAGTGAGCGCGAATTGTTGCGGGCGAACAAGATAGCCCCGCTCAACCCCGACCACTATGCTAACCTCGCCCGGCTTTATACGCGCTGGGCCGATTTGGAACCGGGCCGCGCCGCCGAATTCTACAAGAGATCGGTTGCCGAATACGAATTAGTGGTCAAAGATTATGCTCCCCGCAATCCACGTCTGTGGGGTGAGTTGGCCTTAGCTCAGGCCAATATCGCCACCAACCGCAACGACCCCGATTTGAACGGCAGTCCGATAGTCGATAAACCTTTGCTCGATAAGGCGCTTCTCTCGGCGGAACAGGCCGTCAAGCTGGACGACAAATACGATTTTACCCGGTTGCTCTTGGGTGATATTTATCGCTATAGCGGGCGACAGGCCGAGGCGGGGGTGCAGTATCTGGCCCTGGCCCAGATCGACCCGCATCAATTGGCTTCGGATGCTCGGTTTGCCCGCCGGGTGCAAAGTATGGCCCAAAGTCCACAGGTTCCGGTCGAAAAAGCCCTGGCAATCTTTGACCCGGTTAAGGCCGAGACCATCACGGATAAGTCTAAAGTAACTAACGAAAAGGGCTTTGCCTGGCTGGGGCGGGGTATGATTTACTACTACAAAAATAACCTGGAAGAGGCCCAGCAAGCTTTGAGCAGTAGCGTGAATTTCGCGTCGAGCGACCCTTTTGCCCACGCTTTCCTGGCACTGGTCTATCGGCGTACCGGGCAGGCTAACCTGGCTGAAAGTGAAGCGGCCCAGGCCCGTGACCTGGCCGGTAAAGTTCCCCAAAATGCTCAACAAGCCCAGCAAGCCATCGATTTGCTGTTGAGGAGCCAATGAGGTTGCTGTTAAACAACGCCAGTAGCACGATCCAGACGGCCCCCGACAATCCGGGGATCGGCTTCTATCTGGCCTTGTTTTTGGTCTCGCTGGGTCTGGCGCTGGGTAGTACACCGTTGGCCCGGCGATTGGCGCTTCGGATCGGAGTGGTGGATGCTCCTAGCGCCCGCAAGGTTCACTTATCGCCAGTTCCGCTGCTGGGCGGGTTGGCGATTTTTGTGGCTTTTATGGGGGCGCTGCTCGGCCTTTCCTACTGGTTTTTGCCTTTTTATATTCCCCAACTCGCCGCTATTTTGCTTGGCGCGACCGTCATCTCCTTTTTTGGCCTGTGGGATGATAAATACGGCTTGCCTCCGCTTTTGAAACTGGGGGCGCAAATTCTGGTGGCAGCTTGGCTGGTTGTGACCGGCGTGCGGATCGACTTTATCCGCTTCTTGCCGTTCAGTGAGGTAGTTAATATTATCCTGACTATTTTGTGGGTAGTCGTCATTACCAATGCGGTCAATTTTATGGATAATATGGATGGTCTATCGAGCGGAGTGTCGGGGATTGCCGGGGCTTTCTTCTTCCTAGCGGCCTATCAGAGCGGGCAATGGCTCGTCGCGCTCATGAGTATTGCGCTGGCGGGGGCCGCGCTGGGCTTTGTCTATCATAATTTTGGCTTTATCAAAGGGCGTACTCAGATTTTTATGGGTGATAATGGGGCGCTCTTTTTGGGTTATGTGCTGGCGGCGCTGGCAATCAAGTTGCGCTTTGCCAATACCGACTTTGTAACCTGGATGGTTCCGATACTGGTGTTGGGCGTGCCACTCTTCGATTTTACCCTGGTGGTATTCTCACGCATTCGGCGGGGTATCCCGATTTTCCGGGGTGGCAAAGACCATACCTCGCACCGTCTGGTTGCGCTCGGCCTGACCAAACGCGAGGCAGTGCTGGTTATCTACATGTTGGGGGGGATGTTAGGGGTCGCTGCGCTGGTCGTAACTGGCGCATCGGTCGCCGACGGCTATTGGGTCGGCGGTTTTGGGCTGGCAGCGGCCCTATTCACCTTCTACCGCCTCGAACACGTCCCCCTGATAAACACCAACCCCAAAATGGAAGGCTACAGCAAGGCTCCTAAAAAAGTAGCCGCCCCGTCCTCCTCGGAAGAAAAACCGGGCGCAACCCCTTAAACCCTAATGAGAATACAGTTCCGGCTTTAGCACCGCGATATAAGGCAGGTTGCGATATACCTCGGCAAAGTCCAGGCCGTAGCCGACCACGAATTTGTCGGGAATATCGAAGCCGAGATAATCGATTTGTACATCGCTGGTGCGGCGGTCGGGCTTGTTGAGCAATACGCAAATTTTCAGGCTGGCCGGGTTCCGCCCCCGTAAGTAATCGGCCAGGTAAGAGAGCGTCAAGCCGCTATCGACGATGTCCTCGACGATCAAGATATGTTTATCTGCAATACTGCTATCGAGGTCTTTGATAATACGGACGACCCCGCTGGACTCGGTGCTGGCTCCATAGCTCGAAATTGCCATAAAGTCGAGCGTGAGCGGCAAACTTATAGCGCGAGACAAATCGACCATAAACATAATCGCGCCCTTCAAAACCCCTACCAGCATGATGTCTTTCCCGGCATAATCGCGGGTAATCTGCTTGCCTAACTCCGCGATTTTAGCCTGCAAGGTCGGTTCGTCAATCAAAATTTCTGCCAGATCATCGACAAATGATAAAGCCACTGTACTATCCCCCAATCAGGTTGATTTACGATTTACGATTTACGATTTACGATTTACGATTTACGATTTACGATTTACGATTTACGATTTACGATTTACGATTTACGATTTACGATTTACGATTTACGATTTCAATACATGCTTCGCGCTTACTTCTCTTCCGCATTTCTATTCTGCATTCTGCATTCTGCATTGTTCATCTGAGTTCATCCGTCCCATCTGTGTTATCTCTCCCCTCTTCTGCCTTTCTTCATCCCTTGTAAGACATTGCTCTGTCAATGGACTTTTCGGATATGCTTTTAGTATTTTCTAATGGTAAATCGTAAATCGTAAATCCGTTTTGTTTTTTCGGTAACTCTAAAATTATTAGCAATTGCTGCGCCGGGTATCCAGCAAATTTCGTCTGGCTGATTGTCCGTCTGGTTAGCCGGTCGCACCAGTATAGGCCAGACCGCCCTTAGTTCGGCTGGAATGTGCGCGTCAAGCATCACGTCTTGGACTTTGCGGCGGCCCGGCGCTCCTAAAGGGCGGTAGCGTTCCCCATCCCGACGCGGACGTATCTCTATCACCGCTCCAATTTTATCATAATCCAGGCTGGCCCGGTAATGGTCGGCTTGGGCAGGAAACGGTTGCATAGCAACGGCTTCGACAATGCGGGCTTCCAGTTCCCAGGCTCCTTCACCGCCGATAAGGGTGAAGGGCGCTTCTATTTCCAGGCTGGTGGCAGGCCAAAGTGGGTCAGAAGGCAGGCGCAACCCGGCTTCGTGGTCGGCACGAAAAGCCACCAGACCGCCCGGCAAATCAATCCGCCGAGGCTGGGCCGCCAAAAAGAGTTCGATAGTAGCCTCGATATGATCGGCCTCGATGTTTTGCAAATCCTTGAGACGGCGGGCCGCCATACGCACCAGACGGCGTTGCAAAGCCTGCGGTTGGGCCGCAAAATAGGCCGGGTCAAAACTGATTTGGCGGGGCTGGTGGCGAACGTGGGCGGTAAATTCCGCTTCGGTCAGCTTATTGAGCCACTCCTGTTCGGCGCGGGTTAGTTCGGCCAGACGGGTCAGGTTCGCCTTGAAGTTGGGTTGATACACGGTTTCGATTTGGGGGATAAGCTGCAAGCGTACCTGATTGCGCCGGTAATCGGTTTGCCGGTTGGTTTCATCCTGACGCGGGGTCAAGCTTTGCTCAGCGCAATAGGCTTCGATCTCGCGCCGCCAAACTGCCAGGAGCGGACGACCCAAACGCAGCGTATGAGGCGGAACCCTAAAAGAAGGTGCCAAAAGCGGGTCAAGCGGCGGTAGCGGGGCCAGGGTAGCCATTCCCGCCAGACCATGCGGCCCAGTTCCGCGCAAAAGTCGTAGCAGCACCGTCTCGGCTTGATCGTCGGCAGTGTGCGCGACCAGGATCAAGCTACATTCATGTTCGGCAGCCAAACTTGCCAGAAAAGCATAACGCACTCTTCGGGCGGCATCTTCGGGCGATAATCCGGCCTGGGCCGCAAAGCTCGGCACATCAAATGCCCCCAAATGGCAAGGAACCCTGGCGGCTCGGCAAAAATCGGCGACGAAATTGGCATCAGTAGCGGCGTTCTCACCACGCATTAGATGATTAAGATGACCAACCCGTAGATTGAGGCCGGGGTAGCGCGGGCCGGATTGTACCAAGGCGTGCAGCAAAGCCAGCGAGTCCGGCCCGCCCGAAACCGCTACCAGCACCTTTTGAGAAGGTTCGGCGGTAGTCTGCCAGAAAAGATCAAGGGCTTGCACAACTTGAAGCGGTGGCATAGGCTAACCCCGGTCAAATAAAAATCACACTCGGTGGAGTGTGATAAATAAAGATAATTGCTTTGGTTGCGGAGGCAGGATTCGAACCTACGACCTTCGGGTTATGAGCCCGACGAGCTGCCACTGCTCCACTCCGCGCCGTTCTTAATTTGTAATAGCATTATACACTTACCTATCAGCGCTGTCAAATTGGGTAACTTGTGGTGCGTGTTAATTTTTTGCGTGTCAGGAGGCGCTATCACCCTCAAAACTGAGGTTGGATATAGCTTAGAAAAATTTTCCTAAGCTATGTTTTTTAGTGATTTGGGCCGACATTTTCACGGTTGCCCGTTCTTATTGTTTGCGCCCATGCAAAATCTGACGCTCACTCCCTCAAAATATTAAGTAGACCAAAAGCCTCTAATCAGATACAATATCAAACGAAACTAGCACTCTATCAAAGAAGCAAGCTTAGAAAGACCGGAGTATGGAGTGAGCCAAATTCTGGAGTGGTTTACGGTTCCCTTTGAGCAGGAATTTATGCGACGGGCTTTGCAGGAAATAACGTTGTTAGCCCTGGTTAGCGGAGTGGTGGGTACTTTTGTAGTCCTCAAAGGGATCGCCTTTATTGTGGATGCGCTTTCTCATGCGATCTTGCCGGGTATCGCTTTGGCCTACCTCTTCGGTTTTAGCTTGTTAACCGGGGCGTTGGTAGCCGGAGTCGTCGTAGCCCTGGCGATCAGTGCGGTAGCGCGGAGCGGGCAGGTCAGCGAGGATTCGGCGATTGGCATTTTCTTTACCGGGGCTTTCTCGCTGGGGGTTATCTTGATTAGCAAAACCGTTTCGCGCTCACTCTCCGACATTCTCTTCGGGCAGATTTTTGGGGTCAGTGAGGGCGATTTGTGGACAACTCTCCTGATTGGCGGGGGTATGGTACTGGTAGTGCTGGCCTTGCGAAAAGAATTGCTGCTGAGTGCTTTTGATAGCCAGCAAGCCCGTGCGATGGGGTTGCCAGTGGTCGGGTTAAACATCTTGCTGTACGTGCTGGTGGCCCTGACGGTGGTAATCTCGCTCCCGGCGGTAGGCAATATTCTGGTACTTTCCCTTTTGATAACCCCGGCGGCGACGGCCCGCCTGCTCACCGAACGTTTCTATCGGCTGATCGGGCTGGCAATTAGTTGCGCTTTACTAACCGGAATTGGCGGATTGTACCTAAGTTATCACGCGGGATGGGCTGGGGGGGCTTCGATTGTAATGCTAAGCACGCTTTTATTTCTGCTAGTGCTGGCGCTTTCGCCCCGTCATGGTCTGGTAGGCTATTGGCGCAACCGTTTTTACCCAGGCCGAACGACTCCCGGCAACCCCTCACAGGGGGGGAGCTAAAGCCGATGCTAGACTTCCTCATAACACCTTTACAAGCCCCTTTTGTCCACCAAGCCCTGGCCGAAATAGCGGTTTTGAGCGTGATAGTCGGCGTAATAGGGGTTTATGTGGTATTGCGCGGTTTATCTTTTTTGAGCCTGGCTTTGTCGCACGCCATCTTTCCGGCAGTCGTAATCGCCTACATTACCGGGCTGAATTATTTGGCGGTGAGTCTGGTAGCCGGGGTTATAGTGAGTGTTTTGATCGGGCTGGTCAGTCGCAACCGCCAGATCGGTAACGAAGCCGCCATAGGCTCGGTTTATACGGGAGTATTCGCTTTGGGCATTGTGCTTATCAGTGCGGCTAAATCTAACCGACGGCTTTCCGAGATTCTCTTTGGACGGCTCTTTGGAGTAGGTTGGGACGACGTATTAACCAGTATTGTGGTGGGGGTGGTTGTACTGCTAATTATGGCTGCCATCCGTAAAGAATTTTTGCTAAACAGCTTTGACCGTAATTTTAGTCGGGCGGTGGGCTTGCCTGCCACTGGCTTAGATTTGCTCTTTTTTGCGTTGATGGCTGTAACGGTAATTGTATCGCTGCCTGCCGTCGGCAATATCCAGATCATCGCCTTGCTGGTGACACCCCCGGCGACAGCCCGCTTACTAACTGATCGTTTGAAGCGGCTAACCATATTATCGGTGCTGATCGCCCTCGTGGGTGGGGTAGCCGGGGTCTATCTGGCGTATCATCTCGATCTGGTGCCGGGCGCAACGGTGGTCGTCGTATTGACCATCCTTTTTTTGCTGGCCCTGTTTTTTTCGCCCCGTAACGGTCTGCTCACCAGCCGATTGCAGCGCCACAAACTTTCTGATAATTTGGAACAAGCGACCAGTCAGGTTATTGTGAAGTAGAATATGCAATCTAAACCGACATTTAGAGGTTTGACATAGCTTATGAGAGTACCTATAATTTTGTGCTAAAGCGTGAATAATTGCTCATAAGCTCTTAGTTTTGAGAATTACTCGTAAAAGGGTAAGCGCAAAGTTCGCTATCGTATAGATTTTTTAGCAAAGAACAGTAGTTAAAAACTATTTAAGCGTGAAAGCATAAGCTATTAGCTGAGGATGTAATGATGAAAAACAACTGGTATGTTGCAACTATATTAATAAAAGCCATCGTTAATGATGACACATCAGGACCCTGGTTATATGATGAACAAATTCGTGTAATTCGCGCTCCAAACGAAGAAGAAGCTTATAGAAAGGCATTACTTTTTGGAAAAGAAGAGGAGCAATCATATCTAAATGAATATGGACAAATTGTAATATGGGAATTTTCGGGTCTAATAAATTTAGAAAGACTAGACAACCCAATCAAAGATGGGACAGAAATAAGAAGTCATCTTTTTCATTCTATTGAACCAAAGCTGAGTACAATGGCCTTAGAAAGTAAAATAAAAGTTGCTCAAGAAGAAGGCTGTTTGAGCGATACGGTTGACCAGTCCGAAATAAATGAAATTACCCAATATCTGCCCGAAGCTTCGGCCTATACTCGGATGACAGACCTGTTTAAGCTTTTAGGCGATCCCACTCGCTTGCGAATTGTGGTGGCTTTGTTCCAGCACGATTTGTGTGTGCATGATTTAGTCGAACTACTAAGTGATCCTAAAATTGGCCCAGTTATGAGCCAATCAGCGATTAGTCACCAGCTTCGCCTGTTGCGCTCCTTTCAGATTGTTCGGGCCGAAAGGCAAGGTCAACGCCTGCGCTACTTTTTGATTGACGATCACATTCGGGAATTGGTAGCCAGCAGTCTGGCCCATGTCAAAGAAGGTTAAACCGCCAGGTATCATAGTTCGTTAGTTGCCTGACACCTGACACCTGACACCTGATACCTGGGTTATTTAACCCTTATAGCCCAGCACGGTAGAAATTTCGGTGGCGCTGGTTTGCACTGGCTCGATTACCCGCGCTACATCACTACCAAGCATTCGACTGGTGGGGCCGCTCACGCTGATAGCGGCTAACAATTGGCCTTGCCGGTCGAAGACTGGCGCGGCCACGCACACCACGCCTTCTTCCATTTCCTCATTATCAAAGCTGTAACCACGCTCCCGGATGCGTCTTAATTCCTCGCGTAGGGCCTGGGGGGTGGTCAGGGTGCCGGGGGTGCGCGGTTCCAGCCGATTCTCCAATAAATAGCGGTTCAAGTCGCGCTCGTAATTCTCGCTAAAAGCCAAAAAGAGCTTGCCCGACCCGGTGCAATAAAGTGGGGCGCTACTGCCAACCCGTGTAAACATCCGCACCAGCCGATTAGTCTGGACCTGGTCGATATAAACCAAACTATCACCACTCCGTACCGACAGATTAGCCGTTTCCCCGACCTGGGCTGCCAGTCGTTCCAGCATCGGGCGGGCTTCCATTCGGACATCGACTTGTTCGGTCAAGCCGCTGGCGAGTTCGAGCAAGCGTCCGCCGATAGAATAACGCCCACTTCGTTCGTCCTGACGAGCATAACCGCGCTCGATCAGGGTCGCCAACAAGCGATGGACGGTGCTGATGTGCAGACCAAGCCGTTGGCTCAATTCGGAAATGGCGACTGGACGACGCTCGGTTGCCAGCGCTTCCAATACGTCAAAAGTACGCTCGACCGATTGGACAGTATGTTTGCCAGAGCGGGGTTCGTTTTCTGGCGGTTCAGGGGCGGCATTATCGGTGGAAGTTACATTTTCGTTGGAAGACCTGGTACGCATAAATTTTACCTTTTGTTTCCAAGACTCTATCATTTTCATAATGTGAAATTTACTTGCATCATAGCGTTAAGCTAAAGGCTTGTCAACGCCCCAAAATATTCTTAACGTTAAAATAAGTGATATACCTCTTGACAACCTGTATATTATAAGCTAAAATCGTTCCATAATACAAAAACTATTTTCGCTATACGGAAAACCACTCAATCAAGGCTGAACAAAGTCACCTGCTTTAACTAGATTAGGTTTATGTAGTATAGTGAGAGGTGTTTATGTAGCGAACCTAGCGAAGAAGAGGAGTGTGGTATGCAAGTAAAACTAGCCTATGGCAAAAGCGGTCTGGAAATTGAGCTTCCCGATCACAATCTGACCGTAATCGAACCACGCTATATTGACGGTCTGCTGGACGAGCGGGCCGCTATGATAGAAGCGATGCGAAACCCGATCAACTCGGCTCCGTTGCGCGAACTGGCCCGACCCGGTCAGAAGGTGGCAATTACATTTTGTGATATAACCCGGCCTATGCCCAACGACCGGGTGCTACCAGTGGTGTTGGAAGAACTGGAAAGCGCTGGAATACGCCGGGAGGACATCACGCTAATCAACGGAACCGGGTTGCACCGACCCAATACCGAGGCCGAGTTGCGTGGAATGTTGGGCGATTTTGTGATGGACAACTACCGGGTGATTAACCACAACGCTTTTGATAAATCGACCTTGACCTATGTCGGAAAGAGCAGTTATGGTGCGGAAGGCTGGGTTTGCACCGAGTTTGTACAGGCCGACCTGAAGGTCCTGACCGGGTTTATCGAGCCACACTTTTTTGCTGGCTTTAGCGGTGGCCCCAAGATGGTCACGCCCGCTGTCAGTGGCTTTGATACCGTTATGCACGCTCACAATGCCCGGATGGTCGGCGACCCGAATGCGACCTGGGGTATTATAGATGAGAACCCGATCCATTCGGAGTTGCGCGAGATTGCCGCGATGACCCGGCCTGATTTTAGCCTGAACGTAGCCCTGAACAAAGATCACGCTATTACTGCCGTCTTTGCGGGCGAGATGTTCGAGAGCCACCGGGTTGGCTGCGCCTATGTGCGGGATACGGCGATGCAGGCCGTTCCGTACCTGTACGATATTGTTATCACGACCAATTCGGGCTATCCGCTCGATCAGAATTTGTATCAAACCGTCAAGGGGATGAGTGCGGCGGCCCTGGTGGTCAAGCCGGGCGGGGCGATTATTGCCGCTTCTGAATGTTCGGACGGTCTGCCCGATCACGGCAACTACAAGGATATTTTGCAGATGGCTTCCACACCGCGTCAGGTCTTAGACCTGATCGAAAGCCCTACTTTTTCGATGCTCGACCAATGGGAGGCCCAGGTGCAGACTAAAATCCAAATCAAGGCGCGGGTTTTTCTGCTCAATAGCTTTTTGAGTGATGAGCAGGTACGGGCCGCCTTACTTGAACCGACCCACGACATCGCGGCCACGGTCGAAATGTTGCGCCGCGAGTATGGCCCGGACGCAACCGTTTGTGTTTTGCCACAAGGCCCCCAGACGATCCCGTATCTGGCGAAGCAACCGGCCCTGGTGTGATTTACGATTTACCCCCTGAGGGGGCGAGGTCGCGATTTACGATTTACAATTGTAAGTACTCACCACTGTCATTCTGAGGCGGGGCATTAGCTCGATTCTTGCTAAAGATAGCTCCCCGCCGAAGGATCTCAGTTCGCTATACTCACCCGGTCGGGTAGTATTTACGATTGTAAGTACTTACCTATGGGTTGATATAGGTTGATTGTAGGATCGGCTTTAGGGCGGGGGCAGTTTTTATTTGGTAAATTGATTATATTCAATATAGATTGAAATTTTATTATTGTAAAATTTATGGCTGATGGCTTATGTGAAAGGAGCAAGGGAGAAATGGCACGAATACCTGTGATGGATGCGGTGGTGCAGATTTTGGAGAGCGAAGGGGTGGAGTACGTTTTTGGAGTGCCGGGCGCGGCAATCTTGCCGATGTACAAGGCCCTCGAAAAATCGAGCAAGATCAAGCATTTGACTGTGCGACACGAGGAAGGCGGAACCCACGCCGCCGACGGTTACGCCCGTGCGACCGGCAAGGTCGGCATTAATATCGGGACCAGCGGCCCTGCCGGAACGAATATGATTACCGGGCTGTATACGGCCCTGGCCGATAGCATCCCGATGATTTGCTTTACCGGGCAGGCCCCGACGACGGTGCTGCACAAAGAGGCGTTTCAGGCCGTCGATATTGTCGAGATCGCCCGGCCTGTCTGTAAATGGAGCGTACAGGCCAAAGAAACGGCTCAACTGCCCTGGATCATCCGGCGGGCCTTCCAGGTCGCTCAGGAAGGGCGACCCGGCCCAGTGCTGATCGATTTGCCGTTGGATGTACAGCGCGGGATGGTCGAGTATGAGGCGGCTATCGATGCGCCCCTCCCGATCTTGAAGCCGGGGCCAAATCAGGCTCGTATCCGGCGGGCGGTTGAAATGCTGATGGAAGCCGAACGGCCTATGCTGATGCTGGGTGGTGGCGTAATCGGGGCGAACGCGACTGAAGAATTCCGCCAATTGGCTGAATATTTGCAAATCCCGGTCACGATTACCCTGATGGGTAAGGGCGGCTTCCCGGAAGATCATTCGCTCTATGCCGGGATCGCCGGTCTTCAGACCCAGACCCGCTTTGGCAACCAACTATTTTTGGAATCGGATTTGATCCTGGCGGTCGGAGCGCGGTTCGCCGAACGACATACCGGGGCGCTAGATGTTTACAAGGGGTCGCGCAAGTTTATTCATATCGACATCGAGCCGACCCAGATCGGGCGCGTGTTTGAACCAGACCTGGGGATTGTCTCGGATGCAAAGCTGGCCCTACAAGCCCTGTTGTCCACCGCTACCGATATGACCTCGCCACGTGCGCCGGGCGAATGGGTTGGGCGGGTTGGCGAATTGCGCGACACTTTGCAGCGCAAGATGGATTACGACGCGGTTCCGGTCAAGCCTGCCCGTGTTTTCAAGGAGATCAACGAATTTTTCGACCGCGACACCATTTTTGTGACCGCCATTGGGTTGTATCAAATCTGGTCGGGCCAGTTCCAAAACTCCTACCAGCCCCGTCATTATATGGTTTGCGGACAGGCCGGGCCGCTCGGCTGGGAAGTTTCAGCCTGTACCGGAGCCAAATTGGGCCAACCCGACAAGCAAATCGTGGGGGTGGTCGGCGATTACTCCTTCCAGTTTATGATGGAAGAAGTAGCCGTGGCCGCTCAGTACCACGTCCCGTTTGTGCTAGTGATGTTGAATAACTCCTACCTGGGCCTCATTCGGCAGGCCGAATTGGGCTACGAGATGAACTACGCGGTGGATATTTCGTTCGAGAATGAAACCACTGATAGCGGTGAGATTGGCATAGACCACGTAAAAGCGATGGAAGCAATGGGCGGACTTGGTCGCCGGATAACCGAACCGGGCGACATCGCCAGCGCGTTACAGTGGGCGGTAGACGAAGCTGAGAGCAAACGCTTGCCGGTGCTGGTCGAAATCATTACCGAACGAGAAACCAACGCGGCCATGGGGGCTTCGATTGACAAGATTAAGGAATGGGAGCCGGTCGAAGACCTGCCCTATAACTTGCCGGTAGCCAGTAGCACCCGAAGCTAAGCGCGACCTGCTAACGACTTCATAATTCTGGCGGGTCTTGCCGAGGCCGACC
>JBBQWM010000048.1:0-44023 GCA_038210655.1 Chloroflexia bacterium | reverse complement strand
TGCCGAGTTTCTCTTATTCCTTGAGGAAGAAAAAGTGACTGAAAGCGACCCTCACTCATCCTTAATCCGCTATCTGATGGCTGTCCTCGATTGGCTTTACCAGGTCACGGGCTGGTATCACAATACCGATATGGGCATCTTCCAGCCTCCCTACAGGCCGGTCTCGCCCGATGTGGCTTTGTTCAAGGGCGTGGTCTTGAGCGAGGAAGAGCGGGCCGAACTGACCAGTTGGTTTATGGTCTTGCCGAACCGACCGTCTCCAACGGTGGTGTTCGAGGTTGCGTCGGAGAAGACCTGGCGGGAAGATGTGGAAGCGGACAAGAAGCCGCTACGCTACAAGCAAATGGGAGTACGCGAATACTTCACCTACGACCCCTACCCCACCCAGGTATGGCGAGAGGCGACAACGCGGCTACGGGGCTGGCGGTATGATGCGATGGTGGAGGGGATAATTGGGCAGGAGCTAGAGCCAGACGAGCAAGGACGGCTATGGAGCGAAGAGCTAGAGAGCTACCTGATCCCGGACGGCACTAAGTTGCGGCTAAGCGACCGAGAAGGGCGGCTAAGGCCGACGGCAGACGAGATGGTAGTTTTGGAAGGGGCAGCGCGGCGGGAGGCGGAAGAGCGGGCGAAATCGGAAGAAGCGGCCCGACGCAAAGAAGAAATCGTCCGTATCCAGGCCGAGCAAAAGGCTGCTGCCGAAACGGTAGCCCGCCAGCAGGCCGAGCAAAGGGCGACGGCTGAAGCGGTGGCTCGACAGGAGGAAGCGGTGGCCCGTCAGGTCGCCGAAGCGCGGGCCAGCATCGAAATAGCCTCCCGCCAGGAAACCGAGCGCAAGCTGGCCGAGATACAGCGTCAACTCGATGAATTGCGTCGTCAACCGCCGGAAAAATAAAAAATTTTGTTGGCAACTATGCTTTTTGAACTGCGGGTCGGCTTAGGTGCAGGCTAGAAAACTAGTGGATAGGCTGATTATAAAGAAAGCGGAATTTGAGAAACTCTCATACACCTTTAGTTTTAGTTGTAAGTATGTTATTGGTTAGTGTGCTGCTGGCTTGTGGAGACGCGCCGAATCCGACATTACGCCCCACCTCCTCAGACGGTTCAACCGTCACGGTGCAAAGTAGCGCGACCATCTCTAGGCCGGAGGTTCCCGGTGAGATAGTTCTATTCGGGTCGAAGACGGCCGTACCTTTCTTTAGCCCTTCCGCCGGGGCGACCATCCCGAAAGGCACGTACATACTAGCCTTTGATCGCAAGCCGGGCGGTTTGATTCTGGAAGCTTCGGTTACGGTTCCGCGCCCGGAAGGTCTGCCTAGCGACTGGCAATTGCAAATTGGTTCAGACGGTGTGGCAAAATATACCCGTAACCCCCGCAGCAAAACCAATGCTCAAACTACCGAACATTATCTCAGCCCTGAAAAGCAAGATGCTTTGCTGGCCCAATTGGGCAAACTAGGCGTTTTGGACTTGCCCGATACCACCCCACCTGGCAAAGCTTCTGCCGGAGGTGTTAGTCGGGGTTTGTCGCTTTCTTTACAGGGTCGCCCCAAACTTATTACCGACTTGACCGGCAGTACTAGCGATGGTCTGAATCTGATCCTCAATTTAATTCGACAAACGGTTGAAGCTGCCCCACCCCGCAATTCACCCTAATTGCACTAATTTACTTATATGTAATACTATCTTCATATCTGTGTAATATAAATCCTTTAATATAAGAACAACGTACTATAACGGTACGATCACAAACGTAGATAATCATTTCAAACGTACAAACTTTGTCAAGCCAACGCTATAGCCTGACCAATGAGATGTCAGGAAGGGACACTGGGACAATGAAAAAATATGTATCTAATCCGCGTCTAACATTGGCGCAATCTTTAATTGCTCAAGGGCTTATTACTAACCCGGCCTTTGTTAATGCCGCTCGTGTGCAGGCTTTGATAATGTTGCAGACCGGCACTTATCGGTTGCTCGGCGCAATTCTGGAAGAGTTACCCGAAGCTCAACCTCACTCTTCATCCAAGTTGCCACTGGTAGATTTGTTGTTGCAGCCGGAAGCATTGGAACCTACCAGTTTAATCAACCAGGCTAATATGCTTGACCTGACTGCTTTGCTTGAACAAAGCGATTTGCTTGATTTGTCCGACTTGATCGAACAATCCGGTCTTTTTCCAGATAAGGCTGTATCGCAACTTTCTGCTAATTGAGTGGTTTTTATGATAAGCCTGGCATCATCCCAGACAAATTAAAGCCTGGTTGCCCATAATTGCGGCTGCCAGGCTTATTAAAAATATTCCCAAGAAGAAGCTCAACTACTAGCTGTGGTGCAGAAGGTAATGAGTCGTGACTAGACGCGAGGCAACCGCAAGAGGAAAGAGCTGCCTTTGCCTTCCATGCTGGTAGCGGTGAGTTGTCCATTCATGGCTTCGGTTAAACTACGGCTGATGTAAAGGCCCAGACCAAGCCCGTTGGCTCGGCTGGAAGATTGGCTCGATTTGTAGAAGCGCTCGAAAATATAGGGTAAATCCTGCTCCGAGATACCATCCCCCTGATCGATCACCATTAGCTTGAGGGTTTTGGAAACGGCCTCGGTCAATTCGACCCGGATCAGGCCGCCTTTGGGCGAGAACTTGACCGCATTATTCAGAAGATTTTGCAAAATACGAGCGAAGGCTTCCCGGTCGATCTCGGCTTTTAGAGCCGGATTTTTGGCGGTTATCTCAAAGCGATGGAGTACTTTTGAGTCGTGGGGGACTTGGAGTGTCTGCTCAATTCGCTCAATCTCGGATTGGATCACCGGGAGCAATTCGGTAATTTCCAGCTTTAATTCCAACTCACCACTCTCGATCAGCGGAATCCGACCCAGGTCGGCGATCAAACTTTGTAGTCGGTTGATTTGTCCACCAATAATCTGGGTGTAATGGCGTAAACCCTCGACGGCCCGGTTGGGGGTATCACCTGCCCGCGCAATTGCTTCTTCCAGCTTTTTGGTCAGCAGATGGTTATAGCCTTTGATATTGGTTACAGGTGTATTTAACTCGTGCGAAACGAGGGTCAGGAATTCATCTTTGACCCGTTGCGCTCGTTTTTCAGCTTCATAGAGGCGGGCATTTTCGATAGCAGTTGCTGCTCGGTCGGCAATCGCCTGGGCCAGTCCAAGTTGCTTTTCCTGCAAACGCGGTTGGGTCAATCCGTATGTGACCTGATAGGACAAGAGCGTGCCAATAATACGGCCTCGCGTCTTGAGCAATACACAAATGAGGCTATTCACCCCATCCTCAGCCTTAACGAACGGAATATTCTTGCGAATTTCAGCTTCGTCCAGCACCATGAAAGGGACATCGGTCTGCATAGCTTTACCAATCGCGCCGTCGCCCAACCGGATAGGCTGATTCTCTTTGAGAGGCGAGATTATTTTGACTTCGCCATTTAGAGCGGCTTTAGAAGAAAAAGCTACCGGGTAAGCTTCGTCGCCCCCCTCCTGGATGATATAAACCAGAGCAGTATTACCCAGCATTTCACCTGCCGTGACGACCACCCGGTTCAAAACCTCACGGGTGCGAAGGCTGGCGTTGAAAACCCGGCCAATATCGGCCAGTTGGTCGGCTTCGTGCTGACGATCACGCGCCTGTTCATAAAGCCGGGCATTGGTGATGGCAAGGGCAGACTGGTTGGCGAAGACTTTTAACAGGCGGATTTCCTGCTCCGAATAGGGGTGGGTCTGATCGTGGTAAAGAATAATCGTGCCGATCAAAGTATCCCGATAAAGCATTGGTAAGGTCAGCATCGAGCGAAAACCCGCCTGTCGGTTTAGCTCACGCAACCCATTGAGCCGATAATCGTTCCCGGCATCGGCGATATAGATCGGGCGGCGCAAAGTCTGAATCTGACGAAATTCTTTTTTCTCGTAGAAGCGGGCAATCTCATCAAGATAATCCTGACCCAGGCCGGTAGAGGCTACGCACAAAATTCGCCCAATGTCCTCTTTAAGAGCTTCGCTTACGCTGGTATCCTGACCGGGGGTCGGCAATTTCTCGCGTAAAAAGACGGCGGCTCGGTCGGCCCGAAATAGCGAACAAACCTGCGTCAGTACATCGCGTAAGACTCGACCGGTGTTCAGATCGCTATTGAGCATATTTGAGATCGTCAATAATGCCTCAACCTGCTCCGGCTTGAAGCTCACGTTTTCCACTTCTTTTTCTGCTTCCGAATTGTATCGCGTCGCTGCTAGGACGCTCTTAATCTCGTTACCACCCATAGACCCTAACCTAATTTACCTTGCTGAATTGAAAATTATTTACCCCACCACAATTGCTTGCTAAAGAAGGCCAACCTCCTTTAGGCTGACAGTTCTTTGATTTATTATAGCATAAGAATCCAGGAAGGCAAAGGGTAATGTATTAAAAAGGGTAAATGCTGTTTACAAGTTTTAAACTTATCAGGTTCTACTATCTTCATAACTAATAGCTTTAACTATAGAACGGCACCACAATTCTGATTGCCTCAAGCAATTCTCGGCTTTCAATAATTCCATCTGTTCCCTGTGCCGTCCAAAGTTTATATTCTTCACGTTCCAGTTGGAAAGGTTGATTCTCGTTTTCTAGTTTGCGCTTGTATAAGTTTTGCACCAACCCAATCTGTTCTTCTGAAAAATCACATTCCGACTGCCAGACACTAAAAGCTTTGGGTATTGGCATCAATTCTATTCTTAGTAAGTGTGCTCCATTACTAAGTACTTTAGTCCAATCCTCGGCGGCTACCAGCCTTCCATTTACGCTCCAGAAGGCCGATGTAACTACAGGCATTGGTTTTCCTTCCCAATCATCCAAAATATATTCTAGAGTTTCGCTCTGAGCCAGTTGTAGAAGATTTTCTGGTATCCCTTTGAAATATGGAGCCAGCGTGTATTCTCCCACCTTTAAGTAAGGATTACGTGGACTATGAGTATCAAAAAATGCGCCCACTACTTCTTCATCCTCGGTAAAGGTTATTGTCCCACGACCTCCCTGGCTATCCTGTCGGCTATAGTTTAATCCTTCCCAACTTAGCTCATAAGCAAGATCAGGACTGGCAGTTATAAAAAGAGCGTGGGCGATAGTGGCTAATATTGCCCCTTGCCACAATTCTTTTACACTAGGAGTAATTTTACCCTGTGCATTTGCTGGCTCTTTGTTTGTTTTATTTGTTTCGGTCAATGCCAGCCCCTCACTGTTTAGTTATCACTTTTTGCCCGATTTTCCGCCCGCGAAATTACTTGAACATTGGAATAACTGTTTGTTCCACCCTTACTTTTTGGTATTATATGGTCAAACTGCCATTCATCTGGGTCTGGCGTTACTCCCTTTTCGTTTCGGGCGGGTGTAGTCAATGGTTTTCCCGATATATCAGAGCGAACTAGCCCACCATTTTTAATTCTATTTTGCTCCAGGATCAAATTTTTCTGAGCCAAAGTAAAATCTTTACCTGCCTTTACCTCTACAGAATCGGCTAGATGGCTATAATTTACCCGTCCATCCCAATTGGAAAATTGACGCTTCCCTATTGTGCTAGTTAGTCGTTCCCTTTTAGCTATTCTGACTACCTGAGCCTGTTCTACTAGCTTACCAAGTTTAACCAACTTTGGTTCTAACTCGACTAATCTTGCTCCGATTTTAGCCGCTTTACCCCCGTCCCCTATTGCATCGCCGATGATTGGCACAAATCCCACTATCGAGAATGCCACTCCTAGCCAATCGCCGTCTTTGATACTTATACCAACTGAAGCAACATCACAACCGATACCTACCACAGGTACGAAACTACAACTTACAATACCAAGTTGAGCTAAAGTTTCAGTTACTTCATTCTCAGTGGATTGTTTGTCGTGTTCGATTTGTTCATCTATCTGTTCTTGTTCTTCTAGTTCGGCCTGGTAAACCCCTATCAGCTTATCATTCAGTTTACTTTTGGCTGTGTCATCGTTAAGCTTTTCGGCATAAATCAGCCCTTTTTCAAAATTTTCAGCCGCGAGGCTATATTTTTGAGTTCCTAAAAAGGTTTCACCCTGAGTGGTGTGCAATCTTAAAAGCCGTCCCTGTAAATCAGTTTTGGTCGCGTCTTCGCTTATAGTAATTGCATAAATAAGAGCTTGCTCATAACATTCGATAGCTTTGAGATAGTTTTGATTGGCTTCGGCTTCGCTGCCCTGTGCAAAATAAGTCTTGATTTCGGTTTGATAGTTGATAATATTGCGTAAACGCTCCAACCTTTCGTACAAGTCTTTCTGAATATAAGGGTTGGCGGTTGCACCGGCATAAATCAACCCATCTTGATAGCTTGTTAATGCTCTGGCAAAGCTTCTTGACTGCTCAAACTCATTTCCTTGTCTAATGTAGATTTGCATTAAAGCCACGTCTAGTTTTTCCTCGGTACGAGGGTTATTCAGAAGATAGGTTTTAGCCCGCTCGTAACGCTCGATAGCCGGATTATAATTCTTAGTGTCCTCAAATCCAATAGCTTGAGCAATCAAAGCTTCGATAATGGTTTCTTGCAAGTAGTGGTTGCTATCTGCATTCCAATACAGATTAAAGGCGGGTGTAAGACGTTCTACAACGACAGCGTAATTTTTATTAGTAATATCTTTGCGACCAAGCCCAACGTAGCTTTCAACTATAGAACTAAGATAAACAGGTTTTTCCTTTTCGTTAGCCCAATTTTTCAAAGCTGGTTCAAGTAGATCAAGGGCTTTTTCAAATTCGTTTTCCTCATTCAGCTTGCGACCCCAGGCCAAATAAGTCTTAGAAAAATAAGGTGTTAACATAGCTATATTACCATCATAACGATCCAATGTTCGACGGTAGGCTGCAATAGCTCGTTCAAAACGACCGGCTGTCAACTCTTCGTCACCTAAACGGAAAAGAATGGCCCGCGCCCAATTTTTGGCTTCTTCTATAGCTTCTAGGTTATTACCATCTTTTAACACTTCATCAAATTTAGCAAGGGCCTCCAACTCTGGTCGGCCTTCCCGTTCTAAGTCTAACGCCCAAGCCAAGTATAGAGTTCCGATTCGCTTTTTTGTTTCTTCGTCCGTTTTGCTTTCTAGTTGACTATCCCACTGAAAAAGTGCCAGTTTATAAGTCTCAATTGCGGAGGCCCAGCCCTTAGATTTCTCAAAATTAGAGGCTTGGGCAAGATAAGTCCGCCCAATTTGTTGTCTAGTAGTGTTTACATAAGAGTTGGGATAAAATTCGCCTTCGAGCACTTTTTTATAATTAACAAGCGCTTCGGAGTATTTTTCCTCTTCAAAATTACGATGGCCTAACAGCAAGTAAGTTTCTGGTAATCGGGTTGTAAAATTAGCCTTCCCACCTTTGCGATATTCTAAGAGTGCTGTCTCATAGCGCCCTTCTTTTTTAAAATTGTCGCCCTGAAGATTATGCAACCCAGGTTCGGCTATTATTCCAGCTAAACCCAACCCGGTTATGCTAAATGTAAGCGTTCCTATAATTAAAAGGGTTGGTTTCCAATTTGATTTATGTCGGATAAAAATTGCTGCCCCATAAGTTAAAAGCAATCCAGCCAAGACAATGTAAGCCCAACCTGTCAAACCTAGACTGGTAGCAAAATCACCTCCAATTAGGAAAGCCCCACAGAAGAGTCCGATCATTACTAGAGTTAGGCTTATTGTAATTCTAAGCCCCGGTTTACGAGTTTCTTTTTTGAAAAAATTAATCATAAATAATAAAATATATTGAGTTTGATATTAGATAGCAAAAGGAGCTAACTATTTTTGGTTTGAGTAAAATGGGTATCATCTTGCTTTGTTACATTACAATAATAACATATCTTGCTTACAATTAACATTACGCTATAGTGTTCTCACGAAAATCTATTGTGAACTTGCTATTAGTAGCTAAGTCAAAGATGCCGACTGCTCAATTTGAAATAGTTTTGAAATCTTAAAAAAATAGCGCAACCCAAATCATTTCTGCCCGTTATATAGGTGCTGGCAGCAAAGAAACCGCTTCGGCCCCCGTGTAAGGGCAGAGCGACCACAATTTACCCCTGGATTACGGTACTAAGTAAGGCGAATACCGGAGCGCGCCCGGTGAAGCCCAGTCTATCACAGTTCCATTTAATCGAGCCGCTGGCCTTCCCAGAAGGGGCGGTTCCGCAGGAGACAAACATGATACTCAAGCTGAATTCGATAAGTGTACGGGCGCACGGTGCCAGGCGCAAATTCTGGCAATCGTTATTGGTAGCGTGGCTGGCGGTTTTGCCGCTGTTGAGCCTGACCGCCTATGCCGGGCCAACCGCCTCGGCTGCCTTTCAACTTGACCCGAACATGGACAATACCTGGAAACGAACCGATCTGTTTGTAGCGCAAGGCAGTATCCAACGCTCCTGGTTATGGGGGCCGCAAGCTTTTAGCATTCGGACTGAGGATTACGAAGGCACACCGGGTGCGGGCGAGGTTACGGCGGGCAAGCGGCTAGTAGCCTATTATGACAAGAGCCGGATGGAGATTAACAACCCGAATGGCGACCGTAGCAACAAATATTTCGTGACGAACGGGTTGCTGGTCAAAGAGCTTATCAGTGGCAAACAGGCCACCGGCGATACCAAATCAGTTCCCTACTTGCCTGCCGACATCCCGGTGGTGGGCGATAGAAACGTCAACCCGAAGGCTCCCACCTATGCTTCGCTGGCTTCTGTCACTAGCCTGGTGTTGGGTCAGAACTCGGCTAACAACCGGGTCGGGCAAGGGGTAACTTCCTATCTTGAACGCGATGGCGCACCACGAGAAGACCTGACCTACGCCAAGTACAATGTGACCAACGCTTACTATGACTCAATTTTTGGTCATAATGTGCCTAATGTTTTCTGGGACTTTATGAACAGCCGGGGTCAGGTGCTGGAAAATGGTCAGACAGTCGATGGCCCGGTGGTAGATTGGCTATTCTCAACCGGCTACGCCATCACCGAGCCATATTGGACGCGAGCAGCGGTTGGCTATGCTGAGAAAGACGTGTTGGTGCAATGTTTCGAGCGGCGTTGCTACAGCTATACCCCCTCGAACCCGAATGGCTTCAAGGTCGAGATGGGTAACGTTGGACGGCATTACTACGATTGGCGCTATAACGCTCCAATTTTGAATTGTACAACCAGCCCGATCCGTGGTTTTGGCAAGCTCTGGGCCGACAATCCTTCGGTCAAGGCCCGGATCGGTTGCCCTTATAGCTATAACACCGAGCAGGCGACCCAGGTTGTTATGCAGAAGTTCGAGCATGGTCAGATGATTTGGGTCAAATCTTCGGTTGCGCCCTACTATTATCTGCCCTACGACAAGACTATCTTCGTGATGTTTGACGACGGTAATTGGGCTACCGTCAGGGATACCTGGGACGAAAGCCAACCGGTTAATGCCGGGCTGACTCCTCCGGCGGGTCTCTACGAACCCAAGCGTGGCTTTGGCAACGCCTGGCGCAACGAAACCGGCCTGCGAATACGCGAACGACTGGGTTGGGCGACCGAGAAAGACGAGCGTAGTGGAGATGGAGCGGTGCAAGGTTTTGGAGGCGGTCTGATGATCTGGACCAGCCCGACCAAAGAAATCTTCGTCAACTATCGTTACTACAATCGAACTAATGTCTGGGAAGTTTATCCCGACCCGTTTGCCGATCAGAAGTAAATAGCGAGGTGAGGGCCAACTAACCTACGCTCTTCAAACTTCAACCTAAATAACCGCCAGTCCTGTATCGGGCTGGCGGTTTTAATATTCTAAATCTCACTCTAGCTCAAAGCCTCACCCATATATCAACCTGAATATTAGTCTATCCGATTATCTGTAGGAGCGAGCTTCTGCTCGCGATTGAACACCTAGCCGTGTCTACAATCGCGAGCAGAAGCTCGCTTCTACAGGGAGGGGTCCGAGTTTGTTAAAAACAAAAATCAACTGGCAAAGCAGTTTCTTACAGAGACGGTCTTTTGTAGAACCTTGTTCCGCCAATGGATCATCAATCCTTCTCTGATAGACTCTGGAAACAAAAAGCGGCTCTTCCAATATTTTAGATTGGAAGAGCCGCTTTTTGAAAACCCTAGTTTTGGAGCGTGACCTATGGCAGCAAAATTGCGTCACCCGGTTTGGCTTCGTCCGCACTGTTCAAGCTGTTGAGCTTGACCAACCCATCAAGGCCGAGACCTCGGCTGGCAGCGACTGCCGCGAGGGTTTCGCCTGGTTTGAGAATGAGACCTTTGCCTCGGAAAGTAGGTCGCCCGACCGGGACAACTATTTGTTGTCCACCAAAGATACTACCCGGATTGGCAAGACCCGAAGCAGATGCAATAGCCTCTACCGAAGTATTGTTTTGCCGGGCAATTGTCGCTACATTATCCCCACGTTTGATTGTGTAGACGATAGCACGGGGGAGCGCTCCGCTAGGCGGTGGAACCGCCGGGGCTGCCGTAGTGGGCGGGGCGACTGTAGGTTGGGCCGGAGTAGTCTGGGTTCCAACTGCCGGGGACGACCCGCTACCACTGGCGGTCGTACCACCGACCACTGGAACGGAAATAGCCGGGCCAGCCGTGACTCCGGCCCCTATCGTTACCGTTCCAGCCGGGTTAGTGCCGGTCAAGTTCAGCGTAGGGGTGACTGCCGCTTGATCGCCGCCATTATCGGTGGTGGGAGCGGCTGGTCGAGTCAGCAAGAAGATAGCAATCAAGATGATTGCCAGCACAATACCCGCGACCATCAGTATCGTTAGCAATCGCTTGGCCCGATCTTGCCCGACATTGTCCAGGTCGGTCGCTTTTTCGGTGCCAAAGGCGGCGCGGCCTCGATTTCGCAACTTGGTCATCCCGCCAAAGACGGGAGCCAATCCAGCCCCGGCAGTCGCCTTTTTACCGTTACCACTGCGCCCCCTTGCGCCCGCCCGATTACGAGGACGGTTAGGAGCGGGTGCTTCTAGCTCGTCTTGCTCCATCGGGGCCGGGCCAGAGTCGCCATATCTTTGGTTCATAAAGCCGGGGAAATCTCCTGCCTCCTGGTCATAAGACTGAGCAGGTGGTGGGTTGTTATTGTCCATACCGAACATCATCGGCTGCTGGGGAGAATAACTCCCAAAAGGGGCCTCGTTCTGATCTTGGTTGAAGTCTGGCTCTTGATTAAAGCCCATCCCTTCCATGTTTCCCATGAATGGGGGTGGCACAGAGGTGGGTGGTACATCCGGCAAATTATCGGCTTGCTGAGTATAATTATAGGACGGACTAGCTTCCTCATACGGATAACGAGCGGTCGGCTGTAAATTGGGCGGGGGTGGGGCCGCCGAACGAGGTGGAATTGGATTAAAACCTGATATAACCGAATCTTCCCCGACCCGCCCGCCGCCCGGCCCGGTGCCGCTAGTTGGGATATTACTAAGGCCGGGTAAGCTGGTATCCTCTTCCTCGCTATTGAGGCGGGCCTGGATGCGCTCGATACCGCGTTGGGCCTTCTCGTTGCTGGGGTTAATACTCAAGACCCGCTGCAAGCAGACGTAAGCCTCGGAAAGATCATCGGTTGTAGCCGCCCGGTAGAGCCAGCCTAATTCGTTATTAGGGTCGCGCCGGACTACCTCACAAAAAAGATTGTAGGCTTCCTCACGGCGATTTTCTTTAGCAGCTTTAAATCCCTGCACCAGCAGGTTGCTGACATCACCGCTTGAACTGGTGGTATTACCAGTATTTCCAATGCTCATTTTGGACTCCTGTCGGTCTTAGCCCTAACGTTGGCTCCGAGATAGTAAAGCAGTATTGTGGTTCGCTACTATCCCGCTATCTTGCTTACTATCAACTTAACATATCATGTATTTTAGCCTATTATATCATATTATGTCCAGTAGTTTTAGGGCCAAACTTGGCTTTATTTCACCTAATCGTCGGATTTTTGCAAAATAGTAGCGAGTTATCCACCGCGATAAGCACCCAAATCGCTTATAATAAAACAGAAGGCCAACCGGAATGTTTAACTCAAATCACTCTCTTAACGAGAGGCAGGTAACATTATGACTGCCAAACCCGAAACAGTCCTACACGCTCAATCTCTCGACCTCGATTAAACTGAGGAAGACGAGATCGATTACTTTTACGACGACCAGAATAATTATCTCAAACTACGCCAGAAGCGCGGCGATATGCCAAACCGCAAACATAACCGGGTGGTCGATTATCTTAATCAGATCGACCGTGAAGTCAATTTCTTTGAAACCTCCGAACTCGTTAAAATTCGTCAAAGCATCTTCTACACCGATCCTCTACCAAGTCTTATCTACCCATAGGCTTTCTCCTTGCTATACTATCAGTACTAGAAGGAGAAGAATAAATGCAAATGCCCGAAATAAAACCCGGTCTGGCCTCCTACCTGCCTCTAATAGCTTGCCTGGCCTCCACTTTTTACTTGATTGGCTTGATCTGGGTTATCCAATTGTTGCATTATCCCCTGTTTGAAAAAGTGGGGGAAAGTGCTTTTGAGCTTTACCACGCCGAGCATACCGAGCGAATAGTTTTGGCGTTAAGCCTGCCAGTACTGGTGTCATTGGGAAGTTCACTACTCTTGTTAGTAGTGCGTCCACCGGGAATAGCGGATTGGATGGTCTGGTTAAATCTGAGTCTGAATCTGCTTTTTTGGATTGTAACTGCAACTATCCAGATTCCCTTGCATACCACCTTGAGCGCTGGGTTTAAGACTACCGTCATTCGCGCTTTAGTCGATAGTAATTGGTGGCGTACCTCAATCTGGACAGTCGAAGGCTTCTTGCTGCTTATCATGTTGGGGTTGGCGCTAAATACTACCCTAAAAGGCTAAGCCAAAATAATTCGAGTTAAGCTACTCCGAAATGCTCTTTGTTATTGACAGATTAGAACTTAATCTATATACTCAACAACTGAGTATGTACTCAATAGTTGAGTAACATATCCCAACATCCTTGTATTTCCGATTTAACAAGAAAGTAGGAGAGTTAACAAATATGAAGATTAGCGCCCGATTGGGGTCGATATTACTTTTGACCTTAGCAAGCCTGTTCAGTGTGCTACTGACAGCCTGTGGAGATAGTACTGCCACGACTGCCCCAGCCGCTACCAGCCTTCCCAGCCCGGCCCCGGTAGGCACGCCAGCACTCACGACCCCAACGACTGCGGTTACTGGTGAGATTATCGTTTTTGCCGCTTCGAGCTTAACCGATGCCTTTGGCGAGATCAAGACCGAGTTTGAGAAAGAGAACCCCGGCGCGAAAATAACCTATAACTTTGGTGGCTCCCCGACCTTGCGTACTCAGCTTGAGCAAGGGGCTAAAGCCGACGTGTTTGCCAGTGCCGACCAGACCCAAATGGATAATGCCCAGAAAGCCGGATTGGTCGAGAGCAAAGGCACGATCTTTGTTCGCAATCGATTGGCGGTGATTTTACCCAAGAGCAACCGGGCCAAAATAGAAAAACTTCAAGACCTGGCTAAAAGTGGTATAAAATTCGTAACCGCCCAGAAGGATGTGCCGGTCGGCAACTACACTTTGCAAGCCCTGGACAAAATGAGCAAAGACCCGGCTTTTGGCCCTGATTTTGCCACAAAAGTCCAGGCTAATTTCGTCAGTCAGGAGAGCAACGTCAAGCAGGTGGTGGCAAAGGTGCAATTGGGCGAAGCGGATGCCGGGATAGTTTATGTCAGCGATGTTTCAGCTAAAATTAGCCCCGACCTTATCACACTTGATATTCCAGATCAGTTTAACACGCTTGCCACTTATCCACTTGCCCCCCTCAAAGCCGCTCCGAATGTGGTGGGAGCAAAAGCTTTTGTGGCTTATGTTTTAGGCACGAAGGGGCAGGCTATCTTTAAGAAGAATAATTTTGTTCCGGCGGTTCCGGCCATAGGATAGTAGACTTCAAGTAAGAGCTTTTGAGTAAAAGTTCTTTTATCCTATTTATCCCTGTTAATTTACGAGGAGTAGCTATGACCGAGAAGTTGAGTGCAAGCGCCCAAAAAGTGCAGGATGGTTTGATCGCACTTGGTTTTCCTTATCAGGTGTTGGAGTCGCCTCATACAACCCGGACGGCAGTCGAAGCGGCCCAGGCGGTCGGCTGTGAAGTAGGCCAGATCGCAAAGTCGCTGGTCTTTCGCACCAAACAAACCCAGCGGCCTGTTTTGGTGATCGCCAGTGGTCCCAACCGGGTCAACGAGAAGAAAATCGGCGGCTACTTGGCTGAACCTATCGAGCGGGCTGATGCCGATTTTGTACGCCAGCAGACCGGTTTTGCTATCGGTGGCGTACCTCTGGTCGGTCACGCTATGCCTTTGGAGACTTTTATCGACGAGGATTTATTGCAATACGCCGAGATTTGGGGTGCCGCCGGTACTCCCAATGCTGTTTTCAAACTGGCCTCTACTGATCTGGTAAAGCTGACCGGCGGGCAGGTGGTCAGTATAAAATAGGCTGAACAAAAAAGGGCCGGGCAAATCTTGCCCGGCCCTTTTTGTTCAGTTTTGTTCAAAACTGAAAATTTAGTTATTGAGATTATAGCGCCATCGGAAGTAATGCCGCCCGACGTTGCCCATCTCGACCTTGAAGGGGTCGGCGTTGGTGGGGGTAAAGGTCAAAATGCGCCGCTCAAAAGCCTGAACCAGCACGTCTACCTGCTTACCATTCATGGTGGCTTTTGTCCAATAAGGTTCGGTAAGCGGTAGGCCGACCACCGAAAGCCAGTCGATCACCTTATCGTTGGCGTAGCCGGTTCCGACAAAAACCGGGCCACTTTGCTGCATAAAGTCCCAGAAGACATTAGCGATATTGTGGCCCAGGATCGGCTCGTAGTAAGAGTAGGTCGCGCCATAATTCGCCGTAGCGAAATCGGTCCCGATCACCCCGGCCCGGTCGATTGTTTCGATCACCTGCTGCCCGCTCCCACTCCGATTGGCGATCCGGCGGTCATTGTTGAGCGAGGCAATCGGGTTGAGCGAATAATAGGCCGGATTGTTCGGGTTTACCTCAATTGCGTCGCCAGCAATCGCTTCGATAGCCGGGACACGTGGCTCAAACTTGTTATCTCCAACCTGCATTAAGCCAGAAATTAGTTCTTTTGCCAGCAACCCGTTAGTCAACCCTCCGTTACCAAAGGCTTCCATGCGGCCCTTGTCGTGATAAAGTACTAGACGGCTGCCCTCTTCGTAACGTTCGCGCAGGAAGCGGAACCCATAAGGCAGACCGCTATAAATCCAGGAACGGTTCGCTAACCCGGCCCGTACTGGTTCATCTACTCGTTTCCAGGTTTCAAAAAAGGGCGAGTAATTGCCTTCGCCAGGGGTAGGCGTGTAGTAAGAACCGGGGCCACCGTTTGGAATCCCTGGTGGTAAGCCTGGGAAACCGGGCGCAGGGGTCGGGGTGCGGGCCGCTGAAGTCGGCAAAATAATGGACGTAACCGGCGGTGGCGCACCGGGCGTAGTCGGGATTGGGACGGGCGACTCGGCCCGGAAGCCTTGCGGCAATAGTCCAGTACTGCTCAACCCGGTAAACCACATCTGGGCGGTGGTGGTTTGGAGTGTTCCGGCCTCTGGATTACGGACAATCACGCCAGCAATGTCCGATTGGGCCGTATTTTCGTTGGGGCTACCTGCCACCGGCTTGAGAATGTTGTTGTTCGGGTCGAGCGTAAAATCGACCTCGCTATTGCCGTAAGCCTGATAAATCAGGTCGGAGCCGCTGGAACTACCGACAAACCAGAAAAAGAGCGTGCCGTTGACATTTTTGGCGTAAGCACCCTTAATTTTGTCAATCGAACCGTTGACTTTTACCGGATTGCCGCCGTTTTGTTTGTTAAGGACTAGCGCACTGGTCGGCGTAGACGTAAAATTATCGGCAATCGCGTAGCCGGTACGAGGTACAAAACTGTTATCCGAGCCGGTAAAATAGAGTTTAAGACGGCTACCTTCGATCCGTACTCCGGCCGGTTCGTCATAGGTGCCGTCGAATTTGCCTAGCGTTGGAGTTAGTACCGGGGTAGTTCGGCCTGCTCGACACCAGTTAATACCGTCCAACGAATCGGCTACCCCAATACTGGCGGCTTGCGTTGCATCAAAACGTCCCCCAATGTTGCTACCGACATAAAACATGCGATACCGAAAACCATCATAAATTACACGGGGACTACCGACATAGGCGGAGTCCCAGGCACTAAACACATCACTGGGACAACTGCTGGCAGAAATTTGCCCACTGCCAGCAAAAATCGGCAAGTTTTGAACTGGTTTGCTCCAATTTACGCCATCTAGCGAGATTGCCAGACCGATCCCGCTGGGAGCAAGTACCAGCCCGTTAGTGGTGGTGGTAATAACCCTGGCACTTTCGTACCACATGCGGTAAGTACCACTATTGGCATCTTGCAGAACTGAGCCAGGTTTGGCATAGGCGGTATCCCAGGGAACCGACGGGAGTACGCTAATTGTAACCGGGACGGTAGGCGGAACTAGCGTGACGGGGGCCGGGATCGGGTTGGCAGTTATAACCGGGTTAGTTGGGCTAATTATCCAGCTTGGAAAGATGTCGGCGGCTGGGCCGAAATTCGATTTAGCATAACTACTCTGACCAACAAAACCCCCGGCCCCGGTACAGGTCAGTAGCGCGAACCAACCGAAAAGCACTACTAAACTAAGTGATGAGAATTTAACCAGTCCACTTTTGGTTGAAAACATATAGCCTCCCTACTTTCGCGCTTGGTATAGAAGAACTGCTTTTGTTCCGTCGTTCCCGGCCCGACCTGGCTGGGTAGATTAGTTTGATGCTACTGCAAGTAAATTGGGGTGTACCGAAAATAGGCGCACTATCCCAGTGAACATAAATATACCCTGTTTACATAATACCAAACAGGTCAAGGGGCTACAATAGGCCGATTTGATGTTCGATTAGTACTTATGGCCCATATTGAGGCCAAAGGGGATTTACGATTTACGATTTACGATTTACGATTGGTTTATTCTTGCTAGTTCAATGTAGGTTAATCGTAGGTTAATCAAATTCGGTAAAGCTAGATTTTAATCGTAAATCGTAAATCGTAAATTGCTAGGCTAGTGCTTTTAATGTACCGAGCGTGCGACCACAGGCGGCGGCAATCAAGGGCAGTTTGGTCATGACTTTGCTGAAGTTATCGAAAGTCAGCGATTGGGGGCCATCGCTAAGAGCGTGATCGGGGTTGGGATGTACCTCAATAATTAGGCCATCCGCTCCGGCAGCGACCGCCGCCTGGCACATCGGATCGACGAGATACCATTTGCCGGTAGCATGGCTAGGGTCGGCAATGACTGGCAAGTGGCTCAACCGCTTGACCAACGGTACGGCGGTCAGGTCGAACAGGTTGCGGGTAAGCGGGTCGTAGGAGCGGATGCCACGTTCGCACAACATTACCTGTTTGTTGCCCGTATTGAGAATGTATTCTGCCGAGAGCAGCCATTCTTCGATAGTAG
Source organism: Chloroflexia bacterium (assembly GCA_038210655.1). Classification (GTDB taxonomy): domain Bacteria; phylum Chloroflexota; class Chloroflexia; order Chloroheliales; family Chloroheliaceae; genus 54-19. The sequence continues at coordinate 26,556 of JBBQWM010000048.1, read as the reverse complement.
CGGATAGACCCCGTTTGAGCAGGATCGGTCGGCCCGCCCGCCCACATTCTTCGAGCAACTGGTAGTTTTGCATATTGCGTGCGCCGATTTGCAAAATGTCGGTGTATTCGGCAACCAATGAGACATCGGTCGGCGTCATCACTTCGGTAATGACCGGCATGCCGGTTTCTGCTCTGGCGCGGGCCAATAGTTTCAAGCCTTCTTCGCCCAGTCCTCGGAACTGATAAGGAGAAGTACGGGGTTTGAAGGCTCCACCGCGCAAAATTCGCGCTCCACGAGCAGCAACCGCATGGGCGGTCTCTAGTAACTGCCGTTCGTTCTCGACCGAACACGGCCCAGCCATCACAACCACTTCGTCTCCACCGATCTGTACATCACCAACCTGGATTACAGTGTTGACCGGGTTGAATTCTCGGCTGGCTAGTTTGTATTTTTTGCTAACCGGGATGACCATTTCGACGGTGGCGACCGCCGCCAACATCTCGGCAAACTCGGTATAAAAGGAAGAACCGATTACACCGATTACGGTACGCTGATCCCCTCGGCTGATATTGGCCCGGAACCCATTTTGCACGATCCGATTGACGACTTCTTCAATGTCGTGTTCCGTTACACCCGGCTTCATCACTACAATCATCTGGAATTTCCTTTCCTGGCATTGACCTATGGTCAATCTGCGAATTTAGTTCTACTAGAGAAGATGAGAACGGTCAAACCCTGTCCATACCGGTCAGAAGTAACAAAAGGTGAAAACAGGTACAAAAAAACTTCTCACCCAGGCCGGTTGCTCGCACTACTTTGTTGAGCAGCCACGCACGGACGAGAAGCCCACCACCAACCACTCTACCCTGGGATTGGTTTGTAACTCTCCTGCGTTGAACAAAATTATCAGGATTTACACCCCGATTATGAGAACATTATCGCATATAATGATAAAGCTGTCAAATTCTGAATGGTTGGCCTATAAATCATAACTACTCACCGCAGAGACACAAAGGACGCAGAGGAAAACTAATATTTATAGCAGAATGCAAAATACTTGAGCCATCCACCTACAAGGGTTCAATATCTGTGCATTTTGTCGTAGTAACTAAATCCTACCGAAGCATTGAATTATCGACAAAGTTATGGTTATCGGCAGGTACATTCCGCCTATTAAATTTCTTACCTCGCGCTCAGGGGGACGAAGATAGACGTAAGCGGCCCGGTGTAGTCGGCTTCCGGTCGGATCAGGCGGTTGTGACCGACCTGTTCGAGGATATGGGCGCTCCATCCGGCGACTCGGCTGGCGGCGAAAGTTGGGGTGAACAAATCGCCCGGTAGCCCGACCGAAGACAGCAATACCGCCGAATAATATTCGACATTGGTGTAAAGCTTGCGGCCCGGTTTGGTTTCTTCCAGCAGACCCAGCGCCAATTGTTCGACCTGTCGAGCAAACTCGAACTCCTGTGGTGCAGCAACCTGCGACATCACCCGCAATTCTTCGGCGCGGGGGTCGGCGGTCTTATAGACCCGATGTCCGAAGCCCATTAGTCGGTCGCCGTGCGCCAGGGCAGCTCGTAGCCAACTTTCGGCAGCCTCGCTACCGCCTGCCGCTTTGATCGCCTCTAGCATATCCAGCACTTTGGCAGGCGCTCCACCGTGCAACGGCCCTTTGAGCGCCCCGATTGCCGCCACGACCGCCGAGGCCAGATCAGACTCGGTACTGGCAACAATCCGGGCCGTAAAAGTCGAGGCGTTCATCCCGTGATCGGCCAGCAACACCAGATAAGAATCGAGCGCCCGTGTTTGGGCCGCGCTTGGCTCTTGCCCGTTCAGCAAATAAAGATAGTTGGCGGCATGACCCAGATCGGGCCGCGACTCTAGCGGTTCCAGGCCCTGACGCAAACGGTGAAAGGCAGCCAAAAAGATCGGGAAGCGGGCCGTTAACGCAATCACTTGTTCCAGGCTGGGCTGACCACGCAGCCCACTTACAGCGCCCCAGGCCGATACCGCCGTCCGTAGTGCGTCCATCGGTTCGGTTGTGGATGGGAGCGTCCGCAATTCGGTCAGTACCGCCGGGGATAGGCTACGTTCGGAGGCCAGCCTCGCTTTTAAGCTACTTAACTCAGCTTTGTCGGGCAGGTGGCCCAGCCACAGTAAATAGGCCACTTCTTCAAAGTTGGTTGTGCGGGCCAGATCATGAATATCATAACCCCGATAGACCAACCGTCCCGCCGCGCCCTCTACTTTGCTCAGAGCGGTAGTAGCCGCCACGATACCCTCTAAACCGCCTTTGTTTTTTACATTCAAGACTTCCATAGTCATCGTTTTTCTCCTCAAAATTAACAGGGATAGACAGGGTAGACAGGATAAAAAAAGATTTTGCCTATCGCTGATGAACTGGTTAATTGCATTGGCGTATTCGTCGCCCCACCTACAATGTTTCATTTATGCTGGCTCAACCGCTTTATGCGGCTTTTAATTCCAGATAACTTGTTGTACCACCGTATTCTACGAATGTCAATGAAATTCTATATAACTTGATGATACTTGATTTATATTGATTTCGACTTTATGATAGTCGAAACTTATTGACAGATCGGCCTGAGCCGCTTATGATAACTAAAACTTGGAGCTGGTAAATAAGGTAATCGAAAGAGAGCAAGACCGCTTTTTATGACCGAACCAGAAGTACAATTAGAAGAAGTAGAACCGAATGATTTTATTGATGGCAGCGAAGCCTGCCGCTTGCTAGGGGTCAAACCGGCGACGTTGTATGCCTATGTCAGCCGGGGCGTGCTAAAGAGCTACAAGCAAGGTATCAAGCGCCAACGTCTCTACCGTCGTAGCGAGATTTTGAGCCTGCTGGCAGTCCGACCTAGCGACGAGCCACTCCCAACCGCTCCTGCTCCCAAACGCAAGCGGGCCGACATTCCTGCCGCCGAAGATTGGATACCATATTTTTAACAGGGATGAGGGATGAAGGATGAAGGATGAAGAATACATAAAAGGCGACGATAAAGTATTACCATTGCAGGAGGCCCTTTCCCAACCCTCATCCTTCATCCCTCATCCTTCATCCTTCATCCCTTCCTCCCCTCCCCTCATTTGTGTGCCACTGGTGGCGAGTGAGGTGGGGGAGGCAGTCGGACAGGCGGAACGGTTGGCGGCTTTGAAGCCGGACTTGATCGAGGTACGGCTGGATTACCTGAAAGACTTGACCCCACAGGTCGCGCGGTCGCTATTGAGCGAAATACAGAGGGTTTGCTCTGTGCCGCTGATGGTGACTTTTAGGCGTAAGGAAGAAGGTGGGGCGCGGGATTTGGACGAGGCCGGGCGAGTGGCGATCTTGCTGGCGGCTTTGGAGAGCGGCGCGGTACGGATTTTGGATGTCGAATTGCGAACTGGCCTGCTCGCCCGTAGCGAGTTACTAAAAGCGGCCCGCCAGCGTGAGGTAGCCACGCTTATTTCCTACCACGATTTCAAGACGACTCCGCCTTATGCTGTCCTGATTGAGCTACTAAAAGAACTGGCCGCGACCGGGGCGGACATTGTAAAGCTGGCGGTTTATCCGCGCACTCCGACCGATACCCTTAATTTGTTGGCGGCAACCCAGGAGGCCGCGACTACCTTCCTCAAAGTTCCCCTCGTAACGATGGCAATGGGGGCGTTGGGTGGTTTCACTCGGTTGGCAGGGCCTTTTTTTGGCAGCGCCATCAGCTTTGCAGTTGGCGAGCAGAGTTCTGCACCGGGCCAGCTAAAAATTGACACCATGCGCGAGTTGTGGGAAAATTGGGGAGTTCGCACCTAATATAATTACCGGACCCCTGTATAACGACAGTAGGAATAGACAAAAGCTCACTCACGCTTTGGCTTGTCCTGTGATTAGGCCATTCTTTAGGTCGTCCAGGGCCACCAGCTATACAGGCTGGAAAGCAAGAGCTGGAAAGGTTAAGTTTGTACAGTAGTACCATCACTCGTATGCGTCGCCCCTCTACCGCGCGGAGAGGAAATTGGTTGGCGTTAACTCTATTAATTGCAACGCTGTTCTTATCCCAACTCGATCATACTCCTCAAGCGTTTGCGGCTAACGATGTTAGCTATTTTGCCGAAACCGGCCACTATGTTAGTGGCTCCTTTAAGGGTTATTGGGAAAGTAACGGCGGCCTGGAGCAATTTGGCTTCCCACTTACCGAGCCGTTCAATGAGACTTCGCCCACCGACGGCAATACCTATATTACCCAATATTTCGAGCGGGCCATTTTCGAGTACCACCCGGAATTTAGGGGAACCCCCAACCAGGTGCTTTTGCGACTGGTCGGCAATCTCGAAACGCAAGGCCGCAAGTTCCCCCCGGCGACCGACTCCGGCGGGGCGGATCGGCTTTATTTTGCCGAAACGCAGCATACTCTGGATGGCACTTTCCGGCGCTATTGGGAAAGCCGGGGTGGAGTGCGGGTTTACGGCTTCCCGATCAGCGAGTCTTTTTTTGAGACAAACCCGGCAGATGATAAGAACTATCGGGTGCAATATTTCGAGCGGGCGCGGTTTGAGTATCATCCTGAAAATAGCGGAACCCGTTTCGAGGTCCAATTGGGCCTACTTGGTTGGCAGCAACTAAAAGATTCGAGCGTGTCGGCAGAACTCCGCGCTCCTCAACCGCCCGGCAAAGAAGGAGTGTTGAGCGGTTCCGGGTTGAACGGCCCACCGATAATTACGCAGCCCGGATTACGCTCCGGCCCACCTCCGGCCCCTTTGCAGATTACGCCGCTCAAAGGCCCCCACATCGGTTATGGTATGAATGTCTGGCTGTTCTGGCAAGATAAAGAGCGGGTCTTAAACATGCTTAAAGAGGCCGGATTTAGCTGGGTACGCCAGCAGGTCGGTTGGGATGCCCTCGAACCAAGCCCCGGTCAGTTTGCCTGGGACGAGCTAGACCGGATCGTGGATGCTACCAGCCGTAAGCAAGTGCAGATTATTTTGAGCGTGGTGCGTTCGCCGAACTGGGCCGGGATCAACGGAACCAACGGTTTGCCTTCTAATCCGGCTACCTTTGGCAATTTGATGCGCCTGATGGCCGAACGTTACAAAGGCCGGGTAGCGGCTTACGAAGTCTGGAACGAGCAGAACCTCGGTTTGGAGACCGGGGGTCGGGTAGCCGTTGCGCCCTATATCCAAACGCTCAAGGCAGGCTACAAGGCCGTCAAGGGGGCTGACCCACAGGCGGTTGTGATTTATGGTGGTCTCAGCCCGACCGGGATCGATGATGCGGGTTATGCGGTCGATGATGTTAAATTCCTGGAACAGTGCTACCAATACAATAACGGCGAGATGCGTAACTATTTTGATGTGTTAGGGGCGCACCCTGGCGGTCACGGTAATTCGCCCGACGAGTTTTGGCCGGTAGATAAGCCTGCCGATAAAAGCCGGGGCTGGACGACCCACCCGTCTTTCTATTTCCGGCGCATCGAGAACTTGCGGGCGATAATGGAACGCTATGGCGACGGCGAAAAGCAACTGTGGCTGACCGAGTTCGGCTGGACGACGGTCAATCAGGCTCCCGGCTACGAATATGGGAAGTATATCAGCGAAGATATTCAGGCCAAATATCTGGTGCGGGCTTATCAGAGAGCCAAAACCGAGTATCCCTGGATGGGCGTAATGACCCTCTGGCAACTCAATTTTGCAACTTTCGTTTCGGCCCAGGACGAAAAAGCCCCCTGGGGTCTGATCCGTTCGGATTGGTCGCCTCGTCCGTCCTATCTGGCGCTCAAAGCAATGCCAAAATAGGAGGTTTGCATGCATGAAGCGGAACGAATAATGCGTCCTTCGGCCTTTCCGATGATCGAGCCGGAGGAAGCTACTCGCATCATTTTCGAGCAGGTAGCTATGCCGGGGTTGGCTGAAACCGAAGAGGTGGGGCTAACCGAGGGGGACGGTCGGGTATTGGCTGAGGATGTTTACGCGACCGAAAATATGCCGCCTTTCGATACGACCGCCGTCGATGGTTATGCCTTGCTGGTGGCGGATGGGCTAGAACCGCGCCGAATTACAGGCGATCAGACGGCAGGCCGGATCAGTGGTATTACGGTCGGGCCAGGAACGGCAGTCCGCATTATGACCGGCGCACCGCTCCCGCCGGGGGCCGATAGCGTGATAATGGTCGAGGATACCGGCGAACAGGGCGAGATGTTGGAGGTACGCAAGCAACCTGGTCAGGGGGATAATATTCGGCCCAACGGTCAGGATTTGCAGGCCGGACAGTTGGTGCTGAAGGCCGGAATACTGCTAGGGCCAGCCGAATTGGGGCTGATTGCGACGGTGAACAAGGCCCGTTTTAAGGTGGTGCGCCGTCCGCGAATAGCAGTAGTTTCCACCGGGGACGAGATTGTCGAGCCGGGCAGCCTGACCGAACCAGGCCAGATTTATGATAGCAATCGATTTAGCCTGCTTTCGGCTTTGCGACGGGCCTATGCCGAGCCTTTCTCGCTTGGCATCGCGCCCGACACCAAAGAAGGGTTACGCCAGCTAATCCACGAAGCGTTGGAAAGCTACGACGGTCTGGTAACGAGTGGGGGAGTATCGGTTGGTAAGCTTGATCTAGTGAAGGAACTGCTGGAAGAAATCGGGACGATCCATTTCGGGCGGGTCAACTTGAAGCCCGGTAAGCCGCTAACTTTTGTGACGGTGGAGGTAGGCGGCAAGCGCAAGCCAGTTTTCGGGTTGCCGGGCTTCCCGGTTTCGAGTCTGGTTTCGTTCGAGTTATTTGTACGCCCGGCGATCCTTAAAATGGGTGGACGTACCCACTTACATCGTCAGGTGGTGCAGGTACAACTCGAACACGCCGTCAATCATTCGCCCGACCGCAACGAGTTTGTACGGGCTATCGTCAACGAGCAATACGACCCGGCCCTCAAAGCTTATCGCTATATCGCCCGCACGACCGGGGCGCAAAACAGCAGTCGGTTGCTTTCGATGCTCGGTGCGAACGCTTTGTTGCGGCTGGCTCCCGGCCCCAATCTTATCGAGCAAGGCCAGCATGTTCCGGCTTTGTTGCTTGATAGGCCCGAAGTTTAGCGCGTTGCAAAGAAACCTGGATTGGTAGGGGCGACCCTTGTGGTCGTCCGTGAACACCTTGCGCGGTCAATGAGGGCAACCACACAGGGTTGCCCCTACCAAATATTATCTAGTGAGTTATAGCTGATTTAAAAGCAATGGACAGAGTGTATTTTTAGATTTACACTCTGTCCATTATTTTAAGCGGCGATATTACTTAATCGCGCTGGCTTTTGCGGCGCTGACGCTGCTGGCTTTTCTTCATCTTCTCACGCCGTTCCACGCCTTTGGAAACGAAGAACCGCTTGCGTTTGTACTCGCTGAGGACCCCGGCCCGCTTCACTTTCTGGCTAAAGCGGCGCAGTAGAGCTTCAAAGCTCTCGCCCTCCTCCTGGTTGACCTGCAAAAAAATCACCCCTCTTTCCTGGCTGGCCCGCCTTCACGTGCTAGTTATGGTTTGGCCTTTGGTTATTATAGCACGTTCGGCAGAAAACTGGAACTCCTTCGCGGGGTGCAAAGGGGACTTCGGTCTTAACTCCGCAATTGGCGCAAATTATCGGGTAGCGTTTGCGTTCCTGATCGTAGCCACCACTATTGCCGTAGCCACTACTGCCCTGATTGCCGTAGCCGCTGCTGCGCTGGTTGCCGTAACTGCCGCCATTGCCCTGATTGCCATACCCGCCACCGCCACGCTGGTTGCCGTAGTTGCCCTGATTGCCATAGCTGCCCTGGTTGCTGTAGCCGCCGCGCTGGTTGTTATACCCACCGCCGGAGTTTCCACCGTTGCTATAGCCGCCACTGCGCTGGTTGCCGTAGCCACTGTTGGAGTTGCCGTAGTTTCCACCACCGTTACCATAGTTGCCCTGGTTGCTGTACCCGCCACTACGCTGGTTGTTATATCCCCCCTGGTTGCCGTAGTTGCCCTGGTTGCCGCCATTGCTGTACCCACCACCGCCGCGCTGGTTGTTGTAACCGCCGCTATTGCCGTAGTTGCCCTGGTTGCCGCCATTGCTGTACCCACCACCGCCGCCATAGTTGGCGGAGTTTCCATAACCTGAACTGCTCTGGCCCGCCGTCTGACCGACTCCGCCAGTGCGCTTGCGGGTTGCCCGACAAGCGCTACAACGGGCCGGATCGTTCTCGAAACCTTTTTGGGCATAAAACTCTTGCTCGCGGGCAGAGAAAATAAACTCTTCGCCACAATCCCGGCAGAATAAAATTTTGTCTTCTTTTTCGACGCTCACGGTGAACTCCTTTATAAACGAAAACTATAGGGTAAAATCAGTCAGATGGGCAGGTTTTGTTATATTACTCCGTTATTTGAGCAGCGTTTGAATACATCAAGTCGTTGCACTGGTTCGATTATGCACGAAACCTACTACGTGTAAAAGATTGAGAAAACGGGTGATATTAAAAATAGCACATCCATCCCGATGCTGAGAAACATTAACCGATACCAGAACCTAACCTAACCTGTTAAATCCTGATAGAGCAGGCATTCGGTTCGTTAATAACCAAGTCAAACTAACAGTGACAAATAACAACGACCGACCAAAAAGCAGCGGTCGATCTATATGGTTTCCAACTTTGGTACATTGGGTCGGTAAAAAGCTTAATACAAATTTAACGCATTACTGATTATCCATAACTCAGAGAGCAGATACTGATAAGTGTTAGCCAATTTAACCGAGTAGGCCGCGCTAAAGTTTGCTAGTGCTTTAAAACATAGCCCCAGACACTGAACAGAATTCGTTATCTAAAAATACCAATCCAAAATGAAGAATTGCCAAAACCCTGGACTAAATCTCTTTTGTGTCTTCTATTATACTGCTTTTTTTTAGGAAGGCAATAGGTTAGATCGAAAATAATGTTAAGTTTTGGGTTAAGTTTTGAAAATTAGCCGCTCTATTCAGCGTCAAGTGCTTTTGTCAAACCCACCCATTTTTCTTCGTTGTACGCCCCCTCGCTCCGCCACAACACTTCGCCGTCCCGCTTGACCAGCAAGACGCTGATGTTATCTTCCCGGTCGATCCCAAGCGACTCGCGGAAAACCGGCTTATCAAGATAAAGGGTGATAGTAGCGGCCCGCGCCTGTCGGTCGGGGATGCCCATACGCATAGCGGTATCGAGCCAGAAGCGGAAAAGTGGGTTGCCTCGGTAGATCGTTGGTAGTTCGTAGTAATAAAGGCCGGGGGTGGCCTGGGCCAATTTTTGGGCGGCTGCCATCCAACTATCGACCTGACTTTGGTGCCAGCGTTGGAAGCCGATAAACAGTAAATTTAGTTCGCCCTCGAAATCGGCGGGCAATTTGTATTCGCGCCCTTCCAGATTCGACCCTTTTACGTTCGGAAACTTCATTTCTACTCCAATCAAGAAATTAACAGGGATGAAGAATGAAAATGCAGAAGTCAGAATGTAGAATGCAGAATATAAAATCTGCACTTTCAATCGTAAATCGTAAATCGTAAATCCCTAGACTTTGACTTCCGCTAAGGCCCGCATCCGATTGACGACGGTCGGCAAGCGGTCGAGCGTGTAGTCGATGTCGGCCTGAGTGGTGTTTTTGCCCAGGGTGAGCCGCACAGTGCCGTAAGCTAATTCTGCGGGCGCTCCGATGGCCTGTAGGACGTGGCTGTGTTCGGCGGCCCCGCTGTTGCAGGCGGAACCGCTGCTGGCGGCAATGCCTTGCATATCGAGGGCTTGTAGGATACCTTCTTCGTCGATACCCTCGAAGGAGACGTTAATGTTATTGGGTAGGCGCTTGTCCGGGTCGTAGGTGCCGTTGAGGTGTACGCCCCCGACCTGCTCCTGGAGGCCCTGCAAAAGATGGTCGCGCAATTGGCGAACCCGCAGAGTATATTCGGCTCGGTTAGCCTCGGCCATCGTCAGGGCTTTGGCGGTGCCGACGATGTAGGGGATGTTTTCGGTTCCGGCCCGCCGCTTGCGTTCCTGGCTGCCGCCTTGCTGCTGATAAAGCAAGGCTTTGTCCAGACCGGCCCGCACGTAAAAGACTCCCACCCCCTTCGGCCCGTAGAACTTGTGGGAAGAAAGCGATAGGAGGTCTACGCCGAGAGCCTGTACATCCAGCGAGAGGTTGCCGGGAGCCTGAACTGCGTCGGTATGGAAAATAAGGCCGTGCCGCTTTGTGATCCGGGCGATCTCGGCTAGGGGTTGCACCGTACCGATTTCGTTGTTGGCGTACATAACGCTGACCAGGACAGTCTGACCGGGCCGGATCGCCCGCTCGACATCCTGAGGGTCTACTAGCCCGGCGCTATTGACCGGCAAGAAGGTTGTTTCGACCCCAAAGTGTTCGAGGTATTCGGCGGCGTGGAGAATGGCGTGATGTTCAAAAGCGGTGGTAATGATGTGGTTGCCTTGCCCTTTGAGCTTGGCTTGCAGCGCGACCGCTTTGAGGGCCAGGTTGTCGCCTTCGCTGCCGCCGCTGTTAAACATGATTTCGGACGGCTTGCAGTTAAGGACGCGGGCGACCTGTTCGCGGGCGGCTTCCATCACGCCCTGCGCCGCCCGTCCCCGTTCGTACAGACTGCTGGGATTACCCCAATATTGATTAAAAGCCGGGAGCATCGCTTCGACTACCGCCGGGTCTACCGGGGTGGTGGCGGCATGATCGAGATAAACTTCGCGCTTTTCGTTCGGCAACATCCTCTTACTCGCCTTTCTCCAATTAATCTGGCTGATTTCCTTAGCCTGGGCAAAAGTTATCAGGCCGTATTATACCACAGCCCCCGCCCCTGGTTAAACTTGCCGCCCAATTGAACATTAGAAATGTGTTAAAAAACTGTTATCAACCTAAAAAATGTACTAAATCATGTAAAATCTATGTAAACTCGAAAAACTGCCGTTTTATAGGGCTTGACAATCGGCTAGAAATGTGGTACTGTCGGAAAGACCCCTAATCTCCTGAGGAGATTGAGACTTATCCCCAAAGTACAACACAAGCATCGCTAAGAATGTCGGAAAGACCCCTAATCTCCTGAGGAGATTGAGACTTACAGACCGAGGTCTTTACGGAAATTCCGAGTAACGTCGGAAAGACCCCTAATCTCCTGAGGAGATTGAGACGCTATGGTATCGTCCATAGTAACGTTATCTGCGCATAGCGCAGGGTCGGAAAGACCCCTAATCTCCTGAGGAGATTGAGACCTACGCCATGTAGGGTTATTAACAGGATTGCCCAAAAGGTCGGAAAGACCCCTAATCTCCTGAGGAGATTGAGACGAATAATGTCTGCTTGATCGCCACATGCGACCAGAAGGGTCGGAAAGACCCCTAATCTCCTGAGGAGATTGAGACCTGCACGCGGGCAACTGATTTGAAAATCGCTTCGTCTTGTCGGAAAGACCCCTAATCTCCTGAGGAGATTGAGACAATTATCAACATAGAGCTTTTGCTTATGTTTTTTTACTAGTCGGAAAGACCCCTAATCTCCTGAGGAGATTGAGACGAAGAGATGCCAAAGCGGGTATTCCACCATCTCCATGAGTCGGAAAGACCCCTAATCTCCTGAGGAGATTGAGACTTTCATGAACCATTTCAGCTGCAACGCAAATGTAGTGTCGGAAAGACCCCTAATCTCCTGAGGAGATTGAGACGCGTAGGCAGTTTTCGGCTGCTTGATGTCAATGAGGTGTCGGAAAGACCCCTAATCTCCTGAGGAGATTGAGACCCCCTTCTTTGGATATGCCTCTCAAACTGAGGCATAGTCGGAAAGACCCCTAATCTCCTGAGGAGATTGAGACTGCCTTACACAGCTTTGGACGGTATCTAAGGACCGTCGGAAAGACCCCTAATCTCCTGAGGAGATTGAGACAAAATTGTGCCACCTGGGGGGGGCAAAAAACCCAACGTCGGAAAGACCCCTAATCTCCTGAGGAGATTGAGACGCATCAATTTGACTCTGTGGAAACTCTGGCCCCACGAGTCGGAAAGACCCCTAATCTCCTGAGGAGATTGAGACCCTGCTGAATCAGCACGTCCACAGTAACGGTCACTCCTGTCGGAAAGACCCCTAATCTCCTGAGGAGATTGAGACCCTGCCTAGATTTATCACCGAAGGGGGGTGATAAAAGGTCGGAAAGACCCCTAATCTCCTGAGGAGATTGAGACCGAAGGGTATCACGCAACCCACCCCGCTTTTAGACCTAATCAAGTATTGGCTTATTATTTTGCCCCGGTTTATTCCCACCCAAAAGAGCAGTTCCAGGCAGGGCAGGCGGCTGCCAAAGGTAAACCGCATTTGCTCTGGCATTCCAAACCCCCAAAAGTGTATAATCCCCCAGACTATCTACACGCTATTAGCTATAGCCCCGTATTATCAACGCTTGCTGCTTAAAACTTATTGTCAGTGTTTAATCCGGCACGAAGGGATTACACTCATGCCATTTTCATTTAATACAATTTATCCAGAAGCGCTTTGGCTGCTGCTATTGCTGCCGGTGGTGATCTTGATGGCGCGGCGGGGCGGGAGCGGGGTGGTATTGCGAAAGAGCGCCCGGCGGCTTTCGATAGCGCTTCGGCTTTCGATTGTGACTTTGCTGGTGCTATCTATCGCCAACCTTCAACTGGTGACTTCGAGCAACAAGATGGCGACCGTTTTCTTGCTGGATTATTCGGATAGCGTCGGGGCCGACGGACGCGCCCAGGAGCTTGATTTCGCCCGCAAAGCGATTGCGAATATGCAGGACGATCAGCAAGCCGGGATCGTCGTTTTTGGGCAGGAAGCGCTGGTCGAACGGCTGGTTAGTCCCGACAAAAAGATTGGCAATATCGTGAGCGCCCCCAACCAGGGCTACACCAATCTGGCAGAAGCAGTCCGGCTTGGGACGGCCCTATTACCCGACAACGCCCAGCGCCGTTTGGTTTTGCTTACCGATGGCAACCAGAACCTCGACGACGTGCGGAATGCTACTACTATCGCTTCGGCGAAGGGCGTGCAGATCGATGTGGTCGCGCTTCAGCAGACGAGCGGGCCGGAAGTTTCGGTCGGCAATTTACAAGTGGCGGGCAGTTTGCGAAAGGGCGAAGAATTTGAGGTTAGGGTAGCGGTCGATAGCAATTACAGTGGGCCGGGCCAGCTTCAAATCTTGCAAGATGGGCAGATCATCAGCGACAAGCCGGTCGATCTCAAGCCCGGCTCGAATTTATTTAAGGAAACCCTGACCGCCAAAACCGAAGGCCCGGTCAACTATACGGCGCGGGTGGTTGCGCCGGGCGATACGCTTAGCCAGAATAACGAGATGCAAACGACCAGTGTGGTCAAGAACGGGCCAAAAATTTTGCTGGTCGAAGGCCACCCCGAACAAAAAGAAGCCGCCAATTTGCAAGCGGCCCTGACCCAGACCGGGATCGACTCGACTACTATTGCACCCGACCGGTTCCCCGCATCGACCGAACTGAGCCAGTATGACTCGGTAGTGTTGGTCAATGTGCCGGGCAGTAGCCTGAACGCTTCCAGTATGAAGCTACTTCAGACCTACGTCAAAGATTTGGGCAAAGGGCTGGTTACGGTTGGAGGCGAGGATAGCTATGGCGTGGGCGGCTGGTTTCGCACCCCGCTCGAAGAAATGCTGCCGGTCGAATTGCAACTGCCGTCCCGCAAAGAAATCCCCAGCGTAGCAATGGTTTTGGTGATTGACCGCAGCGGCTCGATGGCCTCGACCTATTACAAACCCGGCGTACCCGGCCCGGTCAGGTCGAAGCTCGAAATTGCCAAAGATGCGGCGGCCCTGGCCGTCACTCAGTTGAGCAGCACCGATCAGGTTGGGATTGTAGTATTCGACCAAATGGCTCGTTGGCAAGTACCACTCGGCCCGGTCGGAGACACCAGCACTTTGCAAAACGCGATCAGCCGGATTACGCTGGGCGGTGGAACCAGCATCTATAGCGGGTTTGCCCCGGCCGTCGAGGCCCTTAAAACCGCCACCGCCAAGAATAAGCATATTTTGATTTTGACCGACGGGCAAGACCGGGATCGGCTTACCAAGTATGACGACCTGCTTGAGGAGGCCAATAAATCCAATATTACGGTCAGTACGGTCGGGTTGGGCGATGATGTAAACTCGGCCTTTCTGGGTAGTCTGGCTGACCGGGGCGGTGGACGCTATAGCTATGTCGATGACCCCAACAACTTGCCCAAAATCTTTGCCAAAGAAGCCCGCCTCGCCGCCCGCTCTTACATCGTCGAGGAAGCCTTTACCCCCGCTACTGCCGATTCTAGCCCGATCATCAAGCGGATTACTTCTACGCCCGAACTCAAGGGCTATGTTGCCACCCGAATCAAGAAGAACGCGACCCTTGCGCTGGTCACAAAACGCAACGAGCCACTTTTGGCCCACTGGCAATACGGCTTGGGCCGGGTCGCCGCCTGGACTAGCGACGCAAAAGGACGCTGGGCGACCGACTGGTTGACCTGGCCCGATTTCCCGCGCTTTTGGAGCCAGTTGGTGCGCTGGACGGTTCCCGAAAACAAGTCGGAAGGTCTTCAGGTCCAAACTTCGGTAGTCGGCAACCGGGTGCGGGTCACGGCGGACGCGCTCAGTTTGGATAGCCAATTTCTAAACGGCCTCGATGTTAAAGCAAAGGTCACTTCGGGTGGTAGCACCCCTCAGAACGAGGAGGTCAATTTGACCCAGACCGCGCCCGGTCACTATGAGGGTTATTTTACGCCCCGGCAGGATGGCTCTTATCTGGTGAACGTCCAGGGAACCGGTCAGCCCGGTCAGGTGCTAAACGGTACAACCAAAATCAGCCCGACCGAGCCGCTCAAGCTGGTGCAGACGATTGGGGGGGCCTCTGCTTACTCGCCAGAATATCGCCAGCTTGGTACTAACGATCTTCTCCTAAAGGACATCGCCAGTCTGACCAATGGACGCTTCCTGACCGCCCCCGAACAGACCTTTCAGGGCGGAAAGGCCAGCAGCACCCAGCAACACACCCTCTGGCCCTGGCTGGTATTGTTAGCCGTCCTGCTCTTGCCGATAGATATAGCCGCCCGTACTTTGCGGCTTTCGCCTAATGCCCTGCGTCAAAGCTTCCACAACTACCGGGCCGAGCGACAACGCATCGCCCTTGCTCAAGTCGCCGCTACCACTTCCGAGGCGGCAGTCGATCCTGGCCTACCGCTGGATACCCCGCCCCACGAAGCCATGCCCTCGACCTCTACTTCTAGCATCTCGAACTTTGAGCCGGTCTCGATCCAGGAATTGCTGGATGAAATACCCCCGCCCCCCACCGACCCGCCGAGCCATTCACCGCCGGACACTAACATTAAGTTGTGACGAGAGGTATTGGGCCGTTGCATTGGTTGTGAATTTTACAATTTCTGCCCGGACATCTAGTAAAGAAATAAAATTGTGTTATACTAGCAACTATGATCTGATTACTTTCTAAATGGCTGGTTTCACAAACCTCGCTGGCTGAGGGTTAAAGACCTTTTATAGACCGTAGCACTGAAGACTAAAGCGAAAAGATTTGAGTTCAACTACCTCTAGTTCTTCAGGCTACGGTCTATAAAGAGCAGCTTAATACTGCTTCCAGGCAGATTTTAACTCATTCTAACTACATCATCAATGGGAATTATAACAACGTGGGTCAAAAGAGGGGTAACTCTATATCTCACTAAGAACGATAAATAAAAGGACGATTAAAAGGAAGTGTAAATGATACAGTCTAATAGTAAAATAACTATTGTAAATAGTAAAAATGGCAATGAACTTTATACCAACGTCGATGCTTTTATTAGAGATGAAAAAGGTGGAGAAGAAGGTAGCCGAATTGTTGAGATAACTTATGAGGATATTACGCCTGAAGAAGGTGATGTAGTTAAGGTTTTAAACAAAGGGCCATATTTTGGAGAATGGGAAATCTGGAAAGAGCCTAAGTTTAATTTAGGCCCAATAGGCAGC
The DNA here is from genome assembly GCA_038210655.1 of Chloroflexia bacterium. Classification (GTDB taxonomy): domain Bacteria; phylum Chloroflexota; class Chloroflexia; order Chloroheliales; family Chloroheliaceae; genus 54-19. Next base: position 10,591 of record JBBQWM010000048.1, on the reverse strand, counting down.
TTTGTTAAATTGCCAGTAATGAAGCCAGAAAGGTTAGTTGCTAAACGTAAAGCAAGCACAAACAGCCCTGCCGGAGGTGTTCAAGTTCATATTACCGGCAACGTTACTGGCTCTAACATCAATATTAGTTCTAACCTAGATCGTGTAAACCAGAGGATTGAGATGCTGCCTGAGATTAATCAAGATAGCAAAAAGGAACTTCTTGAGTTAATTTCTCAGTTTAAGGAAGAGCTTCAAAAAGCCTCGGCTGAGTATCCCAAAGAAACCGACAAACTTTCTCGCCGTTTGGCTGATGCTGTAGCCGATGTAAGTGAACCACCTATTGATAAGGAAGAAGCGGACGTTAGTGTTGGAAGATTTACGACAGCGTTGCAAAATGTATCTTCTTTTCTCCCTACTTTGTTTGATACCGGTATGCGAATAGCTAACGAACTGCATAAATTTTTTTAATTTAACAACCACTACGAACAAATGGTGACAATAACCACAAGAAGGCAGCCGACAGTGATATCCCACCATCGTGTCAGCACCAAGGCCCAAAGCGACTACATTGCTACCCACACTGCAATGAAACAGGGTAACACGCTCAACGGGCCGCATGACAATAATAAGGTGCTTCATTTTAATCGCCCCGTTAAATGCAGTTGAAACGTGAATTATCATAAATAGCGCAATCATATGCCATAGCTGAGGGTATATAGACATCAATTACATCGGCAACATCGATTGTTATTGACACTCATGTTAAAGTTGAGTTATATACACGTTGTTTTTAACTTTATCAGGAGCGCCATATGAATCCAGATGATCTATTGAGTTTTAATCAGGCTATACAACTCGCTCAAACAGGACAAAAAAAGGAAGCTTACCAGCAGTTGAAAAGTCTTGAACTAACTAACCCATATGATCAAAATCTAATCCTCTGGTTGGTATTTACGGCTCATAGTGTTGTAGGTTCTGAAACTCACCTCGAAAGGCTTACAGAATTAAACCCGCTTCACCCTAACCTAGCTATAGCTAGAAAATGGATTATAGACAGACGAGCTAAATTAATGCCCAATAATAGTCAAAAGCCAAAGCCTAGCCAATTTAATCTTTTTTCGGTTATTGGAATATCTATAGTTATTGTTCTTTTATTCCTGCTATTTATTCAAACCCCTTTAGGGAGTGGAGTAAGGGAGTTCATTGAGGGATTTTTCAGAGGTATTACAAAATAGTTATTAGCGTTCCTCTGCTTAACCCAAATCGCTCCATTTTTAATTTTCCAATTTAATGTGCTATTATTAACACGTTACCAATTGCTCAATGTAGAGATCACAACCCAGGAACCAATCACAGCAGGAAATAGCTCTGTCTATCGGCAGAGTGGTTTTCTATTGCAAAATCGACCGCTTGAGATAAATTCTAAGGATAACAAAACGTGATAGAGAGTCGTGAAGCAGCCAACCGCAAAGTAATCGAAATCTTTCAGAGCGCCGAACCGGTGTTGGTCGGGGTGGAAACCGCCCGTCAGGTAATACCGGGTATGACCGATGATTTGATTCTACACGCCGGGCCACCGATTAGTTGGGAGCGCATGTGCGGCCCAATGCGCGGGGCAGTGCTGGGTGCGCTGGTTTACGAGGGAAAGGCCGCGACCCTGGCAGAGGCTACCAGTATGATGGAGCGTGGCGAAATCCAGCTTGAACCGTGTCACGATCATGCGGCGGTTGGGCCGATGGCCGGGATTATCTCGCACTCTATGCCGGTGTGGGTCATCGAAGACCGTACCCACAACACACGGGCCTACTGCAATCTTAACGAAGGGCCGGGCGAAACCTTGCGCTATGGCGCGAACGGGCCAGCGGTGGTCGAGCGGCTGCGCTGGATCGAAAAAACACTCGCGCCACGTCTTCGTCAGGCTCTGGCGACCGGGTCAGGTCTGCCGATTTTCCCCTTGATCCGGGCCGCCCTGGAAATGGGCGACGAATGCCACAGTCGTAACCGGGCTGCGCTGGCTCTGCTGGTACAAACGCTCCTGCCTCGCTTTTTGGCAACCGACCTGAGTAGCATTGAAATTAGGGAAGTTTTCGATTTTTTGATTGGGCGCGATTATTTCTTTCTCAATTTGACGATGGGCGCGTGTAAAGCAGCCTGGCTTTCCGCCGAACAAGTGCCGGAAACCAGCCTTATTACGGCTCACTCGCGCAATGGGGTAGAATTCGGCATCCGGCTACAGGGTCGCTGGTTCACGGCGCCTTCGCCAGTCGTAGACGGTCACTATTTCCCGGCTTACACTGCCGCCGATGCTAATTTGGATATTGGGGATAGCGCGATTACCGAAGCGAGTGGGTTGGGCGGTTTCGCCGCCGGGGGCGCACCGGCCGTTACCGGCTTTATCGGTGGTACGCCCGCCGAACTGATGGCCGCTAACCTGGAGATGTACCACATAACCGCCGCCGAAAGCGCTCACTTTGCTTTGCCGGTGCTGGGCAACCGGGGTACGCCTACCGGGGTAGACGTATTGAAAGTAATCGAGACCGGGATTTGCCCTTTTATTACTACAGGGATCGCCCATCGTCTGCCCGGTATCGGACAGGTGGGGGCGGGCCGCGTCCGTGCGCCCCTGGAATGTTTCCAGAAAGCGGCAGAACTACTCAAATAACTAATAATCATAGCTGGTCTAAAAGTGACATATCCCCTAGCATCAGACCGGCTTTTAGATCGGAGCAAAATTATGGCTTTTGAACTGTTTGTAAACGGAACTTTGATGCGCGGCTTGGCACTACATTCTAACCTGGAAGGAGCGCAATTCCTGGGAGAGTTTGTGACCGAACCACGTTATCGCGTTCATACCATCAACGATGTTCACCCAGGTATGTACCGCCTGGAAGAAAATGAAACCGGCGGCATTAAAGTGCCGGGCGAGCTTTACTTGATGGAAGACGAAGTCTGGAGCAAGGTCGAAGCCGGCGAACCACCGCACCTCTACCGGGGTAAAGTCACCCTAGAAGATGGTCGCGAGGTGTACGGTATCCTCTTCCCGCGAGAACTGGCGGTTAAATATCCCGATATTTCCGAATTTGGGGGCTGGCGCGGGTATACTACCGCGCAGGCCAAGCCGTAGTTAGGGCAAATTGTAAAGAGCCTGGGAATTTGTAGGGGCGACCCTTGTGGTCGCCCGTGAACACCCGGTGCGGTCTTCGAGGGCGACCACAAGGGTCGCCCCTACCAAGAACGGGTCAATCATTCTACAATTTGCTACAGATTAGATAAGGAGGTTATGTGATGCCAAATGTTAGGGCCGAGCCTTATTCTTTTGAGTTCAACCCAGCTACAACTGCCTTGCTGGTGATTGATATGCAGCGCGATTTTCTGGAGCCGGGCGGGTTTGGAGAGATGCTGGGTAACGATGTTTCGCACTTGCGATCAACTATCGAACCGACCCGCCGGATGTTGGAAACTTTTCGACAGCTAAACCTGATGATAATACATACCCGGGAAGGACATCGGCTTGATCTTTTGGATTGCCCACCCAGTAAGCAAGCGCGGGGCAATTTAAGCTGTGGGATCGGCGATCAAGGGCCAATGGGTAAAGTACTGGTGCGCGGGGAGTACGGTCACGACATTATTGACGAGTTAAAGCCGTTGCCGGGCGAACCGGTGATCGATAAGCCGGGTAAAGGGAGCTTTTATGCTACCGATCTACAAACGATTTTAGCCAACCGCGATATTAAGAGCCTGGTAATCGCTGGGGTTACTACCGAGGTTTGCGTACATACGACCGTGCGCGAAGCGAATGACCGAGGCTATGAATGTTTGGTGCTGTCCGATTGTGTTGGCTCGTACTTCCCTGAATTTCAAGAAATAGGCTTGAAGATGATCGCTGCTCAGGGTGGTATCTTCGGCTGGGTTACAACTTCCTCAGATCTGCTCGAAAGCTTTTAAGGCTGGCAAAAGGACTTGTTCAACTTTTGCCTAAATCTAGCCGCAAAATCTTGTGCAAATTGTACCATCTATCTACCTCATAAAACCTTTATAATCACAATATATTCTGGGCAGCGCAGCCCAGCTCTGTTTCATAAGATGCATCTTGTACAATCTGACAATTAAGTTATTTGGAGGAGCAACAAGTGAATTTAAATCGGAGTAACATCCGGCTCAAATTGAGTCTGGGTGTGTTATTGTTAATACTAACCAGCCTGGTGTTATCTGCTTGTGGTGATCCGACCGCCACGACTGCGCCCGCTACTACTACCAAGTCTGCCACGACCAGTGCGGCTACTGCCGCCGCCGGAGCAACTACCGCTGCTGGGGCTACTACTGCTGCCGCCGCTACCACCGACAAGAAGTTCCGGGTCGCCTTTGTCTATGTAGGCCCAATCGGAGATGGTGGCTGGACTTTTTCGCACGAGCAAGGCCGCAAAGCGCTTGAGAAAGCGATCCCTGGTGTACAGACGACCTACATCGAGAACGTCCCAGAGAACCCTGCCGATGCCGAGCGTGTCATTACCGAACTGGCCCAGAAAAGCGATATGGTCTTTACTACCAGTTTTGGCTATATGGACCCTACCATCAACGTTGCCAAGAAGTTCCCCAAAGTCCTTTTTGAACACGCCACCGGCTACAAGACTGCCGAGAACGTCGCTAACTATCAGGTGCGCCAGTACGAACCACGCTACCTGGCTGGTATGATCGCCGGTAAGATAACCAAGACCAATACTCTCGGATACGTCGCCGCCTTCCCAATTCCCGAAGTAATTGGCGGTATCGACGCTTTTACCCTGGGGGCGCGGTCGGTCAATCCGAATATCAAGGTCAAAGTGGTTTGGACTAATACCTGGTTCGACCCGACGGTCGAAAAAACGGCGGCTCAAAGCTTGCTGAACGCGGGGGCGGATGTACTGGGGATGCACCAGGATAGCCCGGCGGTGCTTCAAGCCGCCCAGGAAGTTGGTAAATACGCCTTTGGCAACGACTCGATAATGGAAAGCTACGCGCCCAAAGCGCATCTGGCTTCGCCTTACTGGGATTGGGGCAAGTATTATATTGACCGGGTGAAAGCTGCAATGGCCGGTACCTGGAAAACGGGCGAGTACCTGGGCGGCTACAAAGAAGGCGTGGTCGAATTGTCACCGCTAAACTCGGTTGTACCAGCCGATGTAAAATCACTGGTGGAAACCAAACGCAAAACGATCATTGATAGCACTTTTGCGCCCTTCCAGGGGCCGGTCAAAGATCAGAGTGGTGCTATCAAAGTGGCGGAAGGTCAGAAGATGAGTGACAAAGACATCCTCAGCATTAATTACTTTGTTGAGGGAGTTGACGGCACTATACCAAAATAAACTAGGCCGGAAAGTGGGGCAGGCTCGATGGGGGTAGTAACACCCTAAGAACCGATCCCAGTAGGGGCGACCCTTGTGGTCGCCCAGTTCAGGTCACGCGGGCGACCACAAGGGTCGCCCCTACAATCAACCTATGGGGATAGGCTCTAACGTGATCTAGCTTGCCCTGTTCCGTTGCTTCTCGCTTATCAAAAATGACAATTCCTGCTGTTAGACTAATAAATATAACCAAACGCTTTCCGGGGGTAATCGCCAATTACCGGGTCAATTTCGAGGTGCTTCCGGGCGAGATACACGCGCTACTGGGCGAGAATGGCGCAGGTAAAAGCACCCTCATGAATATCCTGACCGGGCTTTACAAGCCGGACGAAGGCGAGATAGAATTAGGGGGCCAGCGGGTTGAATTCAAAGGCCCTGCCGATGCGATTGAGCAGGGCATTGGGGTAGTTTTTCAGCATTTTAAGCTTGTGCCAAACCAAACCGTTGCCGAAAATATTGCGCTAGGCATGCGGCGACCCCGTTTCAGGCTGGACTTAAAAAAAGTCGAGCATGATCTGACCAGCCTGGGCCAGAAAATGAACTTGCAGGTCAAGCCTTCTGCCGTCGTTAAAACGCTTTCGGTGGGCGAACAACAGCGCGTCGAGATTCTTAAAGTTCTGTACCTGGGTGCAAAAATTCTGGCGTTGGACGAGCCAACCGCCAGCCTTACACCCCAGGAGACCCAGGGCCTATTTGTAGCTTTACGCGGTTTGGCGGCGGAAGGTTATGCCATCATTTTTATCAGCCATAAACTGGAAGAAGTAACCAGCCTGGCAAGCCGGGCGACTATTTTGCGAAAAGGACAGAGCGTTGCTACTTTAGACTTGACCGGACAGCCCGGCGAAAAAGAAAAACTGGCCCGTTTGATGATAGGCCGCGAAACCGATGCCGAAACGTCGAGCGAGTTGGGGCTTACGACGCTGGTCGGGCCGTCTCAGGTTCAAATGAGCGGGCCGGTCGTTCTGGAAGCTAAAGACCTCTCGGTCGTTAACGCTGCCGGGCAGCAGGTTCTGCATAACGTCTCTTTCGATCTGGCCCAGGGCGAAATCGTCGCAATTGTGGGTGTGGCTGGCAATGGTCAACGCGAACTGACCGAGACCCTGGCAGGCTTACATCGCCTCAAAACCGGCACGTTTAGGTTGTCAGGACAAAAGCTGGACGGCTGCGACCCCCGCGAGATTTCCCAAAAAGGGGTCGCTTTTGTGCCGGAAGACCGCCTGGGGATGGGTCTGGTGGCCGGGCTTGATCTGGAGGATAATTACCTGTTGCGTAAATACTGGGAACCCCAGATGCGGCGTGGCCCGTTCTTGCGGCGCAAACAGGCCGGGGTAGACCTGGCGGCGGCGATCACGCACTACGAAATCAAAGTGGGGGACGCTTATGCTCCGGCGCGTTTAATGTCGGGAGGTAATCTACAAAAGCTGCTACTGGCGCGGGAATTAGCTTCTCAGCCGCGCGTTTTAATTGTAGCGAACCCGACTCGTGGTCTTGATATTGGGGCTTCGGCCTATGTTCACGAACGGCTGCGCGAAGCCTGCCAGCGGGGTGCGGCTGTTTTGCTGATCCTGGAAGACCTGGATGAGGCGTTGGCGTTGGCTAGTCGATTATTGGTGATGTACGAAGGTCGTATCGTGGGCGAATGTTTGCCGGTACGGAGTAACGAAAATTTGCAGAAGATTGGCTTGTGGATGGCAGGCGCGAAAGCAGTAAGCACGGTAAAGGAGGGGGACTCGTGAGCCTCAAGCAAGAGTCAGTGGTCATAAGTCCGGTTGCGCCGCCTATCACTCCTCTCAAACACAAGTTCGATCCGGTCGCGCTGCTTATAAATGGGGGGAGCCTGACTGTAGCAATCTTGCTGGCGCTGGTCGTGATTTCTATTCCGCTAATAATTACGGGTAAAGACCCTCTATATATTTATGGGCAGATGTATCAGGCGGCCTGGGGCGATAGTTATGGGCAGTCCGAAACCATCGTGAAAGCGATTCCCCTGACATTATTGGGCCTGGGGGTGGCAGTAGCCTTCAAAGCCCGTCTCTGGAATATCGGGGCGGAAGGCCAGTTCTACGCCGGGGTGCTGGGGGCAACGGCGGTGGCGCTAAGCTTCCCCGATTGGCCTGGCTGGTTGGTTATACCAGCTATGGTTTTAGCCGCGATGTTGGGCGGGGCGTTGTGGGCGCTGGTTCCAGCCCTTCTAAAAAGCCGCCTGGAAGTAAACGAGATCATTACCACTTTGATGCTTAATTATGTAGCAATCTCCCTGACTAACTATTTTATATATGGCCCCTGGAAAGACCCCAAAGGTTTTAACTTCCCTAAAACGCCGCCTTTCTCCGAGGCTACTTATCTGCCGGTGCTGCTCGAAAACACCCGGATTCACTTTGGGCTGGTTTTCGCGCTGGTGGCGATGTTATTGGTCTGGCTGGTATTGGGCAAAAGCTTGTGGGGTTTTGAGCTAAAAGTACAGGGTGAAAGCACCGGTGCGGCCCGTTACGCCGGAATGCGCGTGGCAGGCAATATTATCGGCGCTTTTCTAATCAGTGGGGCGCTGGCAGGGCTGGCAGGAATGAGCGAGGTAAGCGGCATCGGGCATCGCTTAGAGCCAAATCTATCACCGGGTTACGGTTATACCGCTATCATCGTGGCGTGGCTGGCCCGGCTTAATCCCTGGATCATCGGATTGGTCGCGATTATGTTCGGTGGGTTGGTCAGCAGCGGTTATACCATGCAACGGTTGGGTATTTCGTCCGGGTTGGTAACGCTATTACAGGGGGCAATTTTGTTTTTTGTACTGGCAAGCGAAGCGCTCTCGCGCCGCTTGCTTTACGTCCGGGCTTTACGCCGGGGCAACCCGGAAACCTAGCGAGGGAGAAAACTTGGATTTAGTTAATCTTTTAGCGATCACGATTGCCGCCGGAACGCCAGTTTTGTTCGCCGTGCTGGGCGAGTTGCTAACCGAGCGAAGCGGGGTATTAAACCTGGGGTTGGAAGGGTTGATGTTAGCGGGGGCTTTAGCTGCTTTTGCCGGTACCTGGGCCAGTGGTAATTTGTGGGTTGGGGTGCTGGCTGCTCTACTGGCGGGTGCAGCCGTAGGGTTGATCCACGCTTTTTTCACTATTACAATTGGGGTTAACCAGGTAGTAAGCGGTTTAGCGTTGGTACTGGTGGGGCAGGGTCTGGCTTCTTACCTGGGGCGCGGCTACATCGGGCAGGTCTTACCCGACAGTTTTAGACCGGTGGTTATACCTCTTCTAGGTGATATTCCAATTCTGGGGCAGGTCTTTTTCAGGCAGGATTGGCTGGTGTATGTCTCCTTTGTATTGGTTCCGGCGCTGGCATACTACATCTATCGTACCCGGCCCGGCCTAAATTTGAGGGCGGTTGGAGACAGTCCGGCTACGGCGGATGCGCTGGGTATCTCGGTTGCGGGTACTCGCTACACCTATGTTTGTATTGGTGGCGCACTTTGCGGTCTGGGCGGAGCTTATATGTCGCTGGCCTTTATTCCGAGTTGGAACGAGAATGTAACGGCGGGGCGTGGTTGGATCGCGGTTGGGCTGGTTATCTTTGCCCTGTGGAACCCCTGGCGGGCTATGTTTGGGGCCTACCTGTTTGGCTTTGTAGATGGCCTGAGCTTCGAGTTACAGGCAGCTAAAGATCAGATTATTGTGTTGGGCCTGAACCTCAACCAGATCAACACTTTTTTCCTCAAAATGCTACCCTATTTAGTAGTTATAATAGCGCTGGTGTTTAGTCACTGGCGAATGCGGGCTAATCGCAAAGCGGCCTATAGTGGCCCGCCCGCAGCGCTTGGACAATTATATTTGCGAAGTGACAAAAATTAACCTTCTAAATACCGACTGAACTGGGGCCATCTTGAGGCAAATGCAGAGTTAAGACAGCTATTTACATATTTGCAAACACTAAAAAGTTGCTAAACTATTTGCTCTGGAAAACCCCTTTTATTTTAATTGTAAGGTAAACGGTAATGTGGGGTAGCACCGCACTAAAGGGTGAAAAGTTGCATTAACTTATTAGGGGGTCGCCCGCGTCGCTTGGGGGGGACGTAAGGGGTGGGGGCGACCTTGTACTTTAACAATTCCGCTACATTCCAGATGTGGTCGGTCAAGCCACTCGCCATAGCGGGAGTGCGCTCTTTCCAACGGGGCTGGTCGGGCTGATCCCAGTTGGGTTGGCGCAACTCGCGATGCGGCACACACCAATTGTAAATGCTCCCCACCAAGTACATTCCATTGCTCAGAGTTTCAATTTTGTGAGCGGCGTACCGACTGCGCCTGGTCAGGTTCGCTAAACGCTGGCGTAAAGTCGCGTTAAAGCGTTCGATGAAACTGGTGTTGAGTAAGACCCCTCCCTGCGAACGGCACAGCAAGTCGGCTACCTGAGCGGGCTGACCCCTCACAATCGTGCGCTCAACCTCGACTAAATGCTTGGCTCGTACTCGTTTGATGACCCGCCCAATCACTAACCCCGGCCAGACCACCAACCGAGGTCGGCCCGGTTTGGGGGAGGCGGACGGCTCAGCTACTTTATCTCGAAAAGCGGCTAGGGTCGCTTTTGGGTAAGCAGCCAGCCCATCGGTACAGACCAGCACAGCCTGTCCACTCTTAGCACATGAGCGCACCAGTTCCAGCAGTTGGCGGATCAGTCCCCGGTCACGACTGAACTGAACCACTCCCCCTAACCAGAGCCGGGTGGGAACCATGATCGCCATGGCCAGCCAGCCAATCTGTCCGACCAGCTTAGCTCGAATTTCATCGGCTTGAACATGTTGCAAATCGAGTTGACCGACTTGGATCAGAGCTTGATGAACTTTTTGGCAATGTTGACCAGCCCGCTCACGCCACTCAGCAATGGTGCGCTCGTCAAAGCCGTAGGCCGCTACAATCGCCTGGACCGGACAGCCCCAGGCCAACAACGTCAGCACCAGCATCACAAGGCTGGCCTCAGTTCGCAATCCCTCCAAGACCGTGCCAGTCCGTTCGGTAAAAGTGACCTTACAGTTTCGGCAACGATAGCGTTGACGTTTTAGGTCGTGGAGCCGAATATTACCTTGACCTTTTTCACCCCGTAAGGCACAATAGGGATTAGAGCAATATTGCTCACTAGCGTTCATTTGGTTTGGTTGTATTTTTCTCATAACCAAATTGTGCCAGATGAACGCCTCTTTTTCAACTTCCCTCCGAACTTTCACCGTTTAATGTAGTGCTACC
>JBBQWM010000047.1:0-44415 GCA_038210655.1 Chloroflexia bacterium | reverse complement strand
AACCAGGTCATACTACCTTACATTTGAGGTTATAGGGCAGGGTTTTCCTTGTAAAAATTCAACCTTACCCTTCCAGGTGATACGAGATAGTAAGACTTTAGCCTCAATATCAGGGGTACGACTTTTCGAGACACAACACTTCCTTAATAGAATTAACAGGGATGCACAGGATAGACAGGATGTTTTATAAAGTTGGTAGGGGCGAGCCTTGTGATCGCCCGTGAACATCCTGCACGGGCGACGAGGGCGACCACATAGGGTCGCCCCTACCAGTCCAGTGTCTTTACAGTTTGCTGTAGCACAGCCAGGTTCAATATCTACAAACTTTTTATCCTGTACATCCCGGTTGAATAATTCCCTTCTCAGCGGCCCGGTGTAGGAGTCGGCATAGTTTGCTGGCTGTTGCCACTGACTGCCGTCGCCTGAGCGAGTGAACCGGGTGGCGGGGCCTCGTTCTGGCCCTGGTTGGGCAGAGCTACCAAGCGGGTCGGATTGACCGTCGGTGGAACCGGGCTAGGAGTGATCGCTTCCAGACCCACCGCCGGGCCAATTGTCACCCCCGCTGAATTGCTACCTGGGCTGGCCCCTGAAACGCTGCGAGTAGGGCCAACCTCCGACCCACTCGCACCTGTCCCGCCCTCCGAGTTGCGCGGCCACACCAAAGCGGTCAGCGTCCCAATTACCAGCACGCCTAAACATAAATCTATTACCAATATCCAGGCCAGACGACGATCTCGTCGCGCCCATTTTAGCCAACGAAACATGATGATTTACGATTTACGATTTACGATTGGGCCGATTGAGTTCTTAAAATTGTGACTTACCCGTATCAGATAGGTTCTCAATAAAGCCAAGAACCAATCGTAAATCATAAATCGCAAATCGTAAATCAACTATTGAGTATCCACTTGCGGTGTAACTCGACTACCGCCTGAACTTGCGACAGTTCGACACCGGCTTTCAAGGCTTTTAGTATATCATCCGGGGAGGCATATTTGTAACGGTTATTTTGGTAATAAAAGCGGGCAAATTTGAGAAAGGCCGCTTCCCCGAACTGACGGCGATAGGCATCGTAAAAAAGACCGCCTTTGTTATAGACCAGCGCGGCGTACTCGCCCTCCTTAAAGCTGTCTACCGGTTGATCTACCACGCCATCTCGTCCCGCCGTGACGACCGCGTTATAGCCAGTTTGGAGATAAATATTCAAGATGCCCTGGGCGATAGTGGCTGAGCGATATTTTTCGTAATACAGCAAAGTAACGTATTGGGCTAATGCCTCGTCCATCCAGGCGTGGCGGTACTGGTCATTCCCAATCAGGCCGTAAAACCATTGGTGGGCCGCTTCGTGGGCCAACGCAAATTCGAGCGAGACATCCGAGGCTGGGTTGAAATACTTGGTCGTGATGTAGATCAGGGCCGGAAATTCCAGCCCACCCCAAAAGGCCAACGGTGCTTCCGCTACCCGGTATTCGGCGTAGGGATATGTCCCGAAGGCTTCGCTGTAGGTGCGTAAGGCGTTGGCGCTATATTGTAAAGCTTTGGCAGCGTAGCCTTTATCGCGCTCCAACAAATAGACCGTCACTTTTGTCTCACCGACCGTCTGGCTGACCTCCTGGTAGCGCGGACTGAACGCGGCCACGCAATCGCGCACCGGGCCGGTCACGACCCTGGTCGTTTTGGTTGCGCCGTCAGCATTGAGGGTACTGCCCATTATGCGTCCGTTTGGGGCGACCACCAGCGAGGCGGGCGCGGTCAGCCACAGGTTGAAAAAGGAAACCCGGCTATTAGTCGTATCGCCTTGCGAGGCGTAAGGGTGGACATCCCAACCACCGATAGCCGGGTCAAAAAGGGCCAATTGCGGATACCAGTAGTTGAGCGAAAGCACCTGATCGGTCGCTGACCATTTGGCAAAATCATGGTCGCCCCGGCTGAGGCCCAAATCGAGCGCAAAATCCAACTCGATCACAGCCTGCGCGCCGGGCGGCAAAGGCCGCTCGAAACGCACCTGCAAACTGGCCCGGTTGTTTTCGACCATGCCGGTCGTCGGTTGACCGTTGACCTTGAGGTTGGAAAAGACCATCGGTGGTTCGTCGGTCGGTTTGGCGGCTCCATTGGGGTAAAGCCAGAGGTAGAGACTATCCTGAGCTTGCCCGCTATCGTTGGTATAGAAAAGCTGTTCCCGTCCAGCCAGTTGGGGCGTATCCGACTCAATTTGCACCGTAGCGGCGATATTGTAGATCGGGGCGGCGGTGGCCTGGACTGCCTTTACATCAGCCTTAAAAACGGTAGCCATCACGCCCTCATGCTCGCTCAAATTGGGCCGGGTGGTCGTGGCAGTCGCGGAGGGGAACGGCGCGGCAGGCAGGGGCAGCGTCAGCCTAGAGTTAGTAAGGCGGTTGTTTGAAGTTGGGGTTGGGGTCGCCGGTAAAGGGGTTATGGTCGGCGGTAGTGGTGTAGGAGCAGTGGTCGCCGAGGGTGGAACGGACGTTGCAGTGGCGGCAGGTGGCGGCGGTTGGGTTACGACCGTCGTGGCAGTTGGCGGCAGGCTAACGTCGGCTCCACAGGCTGCTAATAATCCAGCCATAATCAGCCCTAAAAAGCTCAAAGCCAACCAGCGAACTGTCAGACCTTCTTTACCCATCAAACTACACTCCCACAATACCCGGTCATACATCTGCTAAGCCGTTCGGTCCACGCTCGGATAAGCGGCGACCACGAAACTCAGGCTTTTTTATTTTACCAGCCCGGTGAAAGTAAAGCTATCCAGCATACGGGCAAAATAGGGACAATATTGGCTCGCAAACGAAGGGCTGGCGGTAAAAGTAACGACCCATCCGCGCCCCTGAGCGGTAAACAACATCTGCAAAGTCTGCACCGGGTAGGTAAAAGGCTGGCCGCTAGGGACGTTAAAGCTCAAGCCATTAGCCTGTATGCCCCCGATCAAGCGCTCTGGCTGCCGATCATACTCGATCTTTTGGGTAGCGACCGCCTCTTTGAGCTTGGTATCAAAATAAGCCCGGCTGTCCTCGGTCCCGCTCAGCTTTTCGGCGATAATAGTTACATAAGCCCCGCTATTATTGCCCTTCTTGATAATAAACAAATCACCCTTAACATTTTGCTGGGTCTGACCGTCCTTCACATCCCACTCGGTTGGCACAGCCAGGGCATACGGGAAAGTGTTCGACAAATAGAGGCGCGTCCCGGCGGGCAGATCGACCCGCACCCCCGGCCCTGCACCGGGCGTAGGCGCAGTCTGTCCGGCTTTGGCAGTAATACTGGCGGCCCCTTTGCTGCATTCTTCCAGACCCAGGCGGGTAGACGGCAGCGTCCCTGGAGTATCGTCCGGGCTTTCGTCGCCGCAAGCCGCCAATACCAAACTTACCCCTAAAAACAGCGCGGCTAACCCCAGCCACTTTCTATTGTGCATAAAGCCATCCTCTCCAAACAAGCTTTGATCTACCTGTACATTTTATCACAAAATTGCCTGGGATGGCGTTGCTTCATATGCGTCTCTGCGATGAGTAGTTACTTTGTACTGAAAATAAGCGACGAATCCACATAACTCAGGCCAAAAGATTTAAGCGAAATTTGGCGAAAATGTTCTTGTATCTGGAAGCTCTGATCTTTTTATGCGATAATTAGCGCAGAAGGAAAGAGACGAAATGAGCCAGTCCAGTAGCCCGGAAGCCTATTTGTGCGCGGCTACGAGATTGTGCTGGCCCATTCCAACCAGAGCGAACTGCTGACGCTATGCATCGCTGCCGGGCTAAATCACCGACAACTCGATGCCCCTGCTGGATTTGTATAATTGGCGAAAAAGACGGGTCGGCTGATACCGGCTACTACTCCGCAAGAGAAAAGGTTATGGAAAAATTAGACTTAAAACAGGGCCGCAAGGTCTACCTGATCGGGCTGACCGGCAATATTGCCTGCGGCAAGAGCGCGGTAGTCGAGATGTTGCGGCAACGTGGCGCGTTCGTAATCGATGCCGACCGGGTGGTGCATCGATTGATGGAACCGGGCGGCACAATTTATGGCCCAGTGGTGGAAGCATTTGGCCCAAATATTCTAGGCGAACCGAGTCAGGACGGACTTCCGGCTATTGACCGACGCAAATTGGGCGCGATTGTCTTTGCTGATCCCGTGCAGTTGCGTCACCTGGAAGAAATCAGTCATCCTCGGGTACGGATCGAAACCCTGCGGCTAATTCAGGAAGCAGACGCGCCAGTTATTGTGTTGGATGCCATCAAGCTTTTGGAAAACGGCCTCGATAAGGCTGCCGATGCCGTGTGGGTCGTGACTTGTCCGCCGGAGGTGCAGCTAGAACGGCTAATGAAGCGCAACAATTTTAGCCGCGAGGAAGCCTTGCTACGGATCAAGGCCCAGCCAGACCAGGCCCTCAAAGTTGCCCGCGCCGATGTGGTAATCGACAACGGTGGCAACCTTAGTAATACCGAAAGTCAGGTTGCTGCCGTCTGGAAACAAATTGTAACCACTCAGTTAGATTAAGAACAGATTGGAGATCCGCCCATAGACCGTCGATGGCTTTAGTGTTTTTGCTTTACCAGTCGGTAGCCCAGGCCGCGCTCGGTCATGAGCAATTGGGGGCTTTCGGGTGTGTCTTCCAGCTTTTTCCGCAACCGGCTCAGATAAGTTTTAAGATAGTCGGTCTGGTCGCGGTATTCCGGCCCCCAGACCCGGTCCAAAATCGTTTCGGACGAGACCACCCGCCCGGCGTTACGGGCCAGCAGATAAAGCAGGTTGTACTCGGTCGGGGTAAGGTTGATCGGTTCACCGTTTTTCGTAACCTGATGATTACCAAAGTTGATCGCAATATTGCCACTAGTGAAAGACGGAGCGCTAGAGATCGGCGGAGCCATCTCAGCCCGCCGCAAGACCGCTTTGATCCGGGCGAAAAGTTCCAGGTGTCCAAAAGGCTTGGTGATATAATCGTCGGCTCCGGCTTCCAAACCCTTGACCTTGGCCGGTTCGTCGCCCCGCGCCGTCAGCATAATGATCGGCACATCACTCAGTTTGCGAATTTCGATCAAGACGCTAAAACCGTCCCGCTTGGGCATCATCACGTCCAACAAAATAATGTCCGGGTTTTCGTCATAAAATAGCTTCAACCCGGCCTCACCATCGTAAGCCGTTAAGACTTCGACTTCCTGCCATTGCAACTGAAATCCGATTGAAATGGCCTCAACGATATTCTTATCATCGTCAATTATCAAAATCTTCATTGTAACGCTTCTTCCCTATCTCAAGCTTGTTAATTTCTTAGCAATTCCTAGTCTCATCTAAGCCCGCTTTTGATTGATGGCAGGCAACGCAAAATAGAAAACACTCCCCTGACCAACTACACTTTCAAGCCATAACCGGCCACCGTGTAACTCTACCAGAGCGCGGGCCAAAGGCAACCCCAAGCCGATCCCGGTTCCATCGGCGTTTTCGCTCACATCGCTCTGGTAGAATTTTTCAAAGATAAGTTTTTGTTCTTCCGAACTGATGCCTTGGCCTTTATCGCTAACGCTAAAGATTATTTCCGAACTGGCCTCGTCTTTAGAGACCGCTACTTTCAAGCGCACCGGCGAACCGGGCGAACTAAACTTACTGGCATTCGAGAGCAAATGGCTCAGGATTTTGGTCAATCGCACGCTATCGCCCCGCACCATCAACCGTTCAGGCGGCAAAACTATTTCCAAAGGTTGCGACCGGCTCGATAATCTTTCCTGATTCGCTTCAACCGCCTTTTGAACCAACTGATTTATGTCCAACAAAGCTTCCTGGAGTTGGACTAGCCCACTTTGCAAATTTGCCAAATCGATCAGATCGTTTACCAACCGCTCCATACGCAAAGAACTATTCTCGATATTTTGCAAAAGACGCAAGAGCGGCCCTTCCAATTTGCCGGGCGCGGCATCCAGCAAAAAACCAACCGAGGCTTTGATAGCCGCCAGTGGTGTCCGCAACTGGTGCGAAGCCGTTACCAAAAACTGGTTTTTAATCCGCTCAATCCGCTTTTGCTCGGTAATATCGTGCATAATGACCAGGGTGTACAACATTATTTCGTTCGGCTCGGCTGGGGGTTCGGGCGTAACCGCTTTGTCAGGCTCCAAATTAGCCAGTTTGGAAGGGCTGGCTTCCTTGCTAACACTGCCCAGTCGGATCGCCGAAAAGTTAATATTAACATCCCGGCGAGTGCCATTTTTACATTGTACCGAAAGCTCCCGGTAAGTCGTCGGGCTACCTTCGACCTGGTTCTCGGGTTCCCAGATTAGTTGGGCCGGACAAAACCCCTGGCACATCGGCATGCAATTTTCACTATCCTGACAACCAAGAAATTGCATGCAGGGTTTACCTAACAATTCTTCACCCTGCCAGCCTAGCATCTCGGTTATGGCGCTATTGGTCGCCACAATACGGAGCAAGCTATCCAGCACCATCACCCCATCGGATAGATGTTCCAGGAAACCTAACCCCAGGGCAGGCCGAACCGGGTCTATTTGATCGGGCGAATCGGGGTCGTCCGCACTTCTTATTCTAAGTTGTTCAGTTCGGTTCGTATTCATACTAACGTTTCCCGTATTTAATAATAATAGCATAAAAGGCCAGTATTTCGGCAAACATTTTTGAGAGGTCGCTCTTAACCTGCGGTCATATCCTACCGCTCCCTAAATTCTACTCCTATCAGGTAAATGACACCCTTAAAAAAAGTAAACATTTGGTAAAAATCGGACATTTTCGCTGATGTTTCCCTAGCCTGACTTTGATAAAAGAGCGACGATGGAGTATAATCCGGCCCAGTTATAAAATGCAAACTAAACTGCTCAAAACAAAAAGGGACCTATCTTTGCAAATAGACGCGCCACAAAATCCTAACCCGGCCTCCGAAACCGCCCGCTTGCGAGTTTCGGTCATTATACCCTGCCACAACGAGCAAGCCCATATCGGCGAGTGCTTCGAGAGCCTGCTGGCCCAAACCCTACCCGCCGAGCAGTACGAATTGATCGTGGTGGACGACGGCTCAACCGACCACACGGTCGAGATCGTGCAGGGTTATGTAAGCAAAAATAGCGCCAGAATGCGCTTTTTCCAGCAAAACCACGCTGGCCCGGCCCTGGCCCGCAACTTTGGGGCGCAACAGGCTGCCGGTAAAATCTACGCCTTTTTGGATGCCGATATGACCTTTGCACCCGATTTTGTGGAAAAGCTGATCGCGCCGGTCGAAGCGGGCGACGTGACCGGCACGTTTACCCTGGATGAATTTGTCGCCAACCAGCACAATTTATGGAGCCGTAGCTGGAACGTTTGCTATTACCTGCCCCCAGACCGCCGCGTCCCCGAAAATCTTCACGAGACCGAAGGGACGGTCTTTCGAGCGATAGACCGCACCTCGTTTTGGCAGGTAAACGGCTTCGACAGCACCGGCTATCACGACGACCATACGATTGCCCAAAAGCTGGGCCAGACGGCTCGTCGGGTAGAGGGCGCGGTTTGCTATCATTATAACCCTGGCACGGCCCGCGAAGTCTTTGCCTCGGCCCACTGGATCGGCAAAAGCGCCGGGCATCCCCACACTTTGAAAGAATGGCTCCGCCGCACGCCACCCGGTTCGCTCAAACGTGGGATCGCTCGTGCCATCGAAGAACACGAACCATTCTACCTCATTTTCGATCAGGTTTATAGCTTTGGCATTCTGAGCGGCCTTTTCCGGCGCTATATCTTGAAGGATAGTCATGCCCGCTAAAAGGATTTAACCCATTGAGCGCACCGATCCATACCAAACAAAATAACGCAGTCCGCAGTTCGCAGTCCGCAGTCCCCGCCAAAGTTGACCTGAGCGTCATCATCGTCAGCTACAATGTGGCCCGGCTACTGGAAGAATGTTTAACCAGCCTCTTTTCGCGTCCGGCGGATGGGCTGGCAATCGAAGTAATTGTGGTGGATAACGCTTCGGCAGATGACAGCCCAAAACTGGTGCGCGATAAATTCCCCCAAGCCCGGCTAATCGAGAATAGCTATAACTACGGCTTCCCGCGTGGCTGCAATCAGGGCTTGCGACAGGCTAAGGGGCAGTATCTATTTTTTCTGAACCCGGACGCGACGGTCGAACCGGCGACTTTGCGGGCGCTGGTCGATTTTATGGAGGCTCATCCGCAAGCCGGAGTGGTTGGGCCGTTGGTACGCTTCCCGGACGGCAAGGTGCAGCCGAGTCGCCGCCGTTTTCCTGGCCCTGGGCTGGCCCTGGTCGAAAGCACCATTTTACAACGCAAGCCCTTTTTTAAGAATTTACCGGCCCTCAAACACTTCTACTGCGAGGATGTGCCAGACGACCGGGCGCAAGAGGTAGATTGGCTGGTCGGGGCCGCTTTTGTGGTGCGGCGGGCGGTCGTCGAAGCGCTAGGCGGGTTGGATGAACGTTTCTTTATGTACTCGGAGGAGTTGGATTTTTGCCGCCGGGTCAGGGAGCGCGGTTGGCAGGTCTGGTACACTCCGGCGGGCGTAGTCACGCATCAGGAGGGCCGCAGCAGCCAGCAAAACCTGGCCGCCCGTTACATCAATTTCCACACCAGCAAGCTTTCCTACTATCGCAAATATTACGGGCGGGTCTACGCCGGACTACTGCGTGGCTATTTGCTCACGACGCATCTTTATGAGTACGCCGAAGAATGGGCCAAGCTACGCCTGGGTCACAAACCGGCCCTGCGCCGCGAACGGCTCCAAATGCTCCGCACAGTGCTGGCCTCACGCTTCCGGCCCTATCGTTCGCCCGACCCACGCGCTGCCACCGACCTTGATCTCTGCCTGCTCACCGCCGAATACCCCCCCCAACCGGGCGGGGTCGGCGATTACACCACCTGCCTGAAAGCCGCCTTAGAAAAAGCCGCCACAGGCCACGTCTCCACCTTCACCACCAACGACCTGCAACCTCGCCCACAAACCCTAAATTCTCACTCGTCACCCACCTCCAAAGCGGACGAATCCCTCATCCCTCATCCTTCATCCCTCATCCTTCATCCCTCCCCTCACTCCTTCTGGTCGTGGCGTTGCCTGCCCATTATTCTCCGCCACCTGAAGGCGCGACCTGTGCATGTCATAAACATTCAGTACCAGACCGGGGCCTATGGGATGCACCCGGCGATCAACTTTCTGCCGCTTTATTTAAGGCTAAAAATGGGGATCGAACGGCCTCGGATCGTGACAACTTTTCACGATTTGCTGGTTCCTTATCTGTTCCCGAAGGCTGGCTCGGTTCGACGCTGGGTCAACCAGCTTTTGCTACGCACGTCGGATCTGGCGGTCGTAACCAATGAGGCCGATTACAGTCAGGCCCTCGGTTGGGGAGCCAACCCCACCCGGCTACGGCTAGTCCCGATTGGCTCCAACATTGCGCCCGGCCCAGGCTTTGCGTCCGCTGCCGACCGCGACGAATATCGGGCCGGATTAGGGTTGGCCCAGTCCGATTTTGCAATCGGCTATTTCGGCCTCACCAACCGCAGCAAGGGTCTGGATACCTTACTGGAAGCTTTCGCGCGGTTGCGCGAACAAGAACCAGACTGGAAACTGGTTATCATCGGTGGTGAAGCGGGCGAGACCGACCGCACCAACCGCGAATATGCCCGCGAACTGGCGGCCCTGGTCGAACGGCTAGGGCTAGAACCGGCGATCATCCGAACCGGCCACCTCTCGCCCGAAGCGATTTCGTACACTCTATTTGCGCTCAATGCGGTCGCGCTACCCTTCCGGAACGGCGCAAGTTTCCGGCGGGGTAGTCTGCTTGCGCCATTGGCACACGGCCTCCCGGTCGTCACCACCAGCCCGACCCAGGCCACAACGATTGGGCCAATTGGCGAAGGCTTGCCGCAACTTATCGACCATCAGAACGTTCTACTGGTAGAACCGGGCAACCCGGCTGTTTTGGCGACCCAATTGCAACATTTACGGCACGACCCGGCCCTGCAAAATCGTTTGGCGGCGGGAGCGCTCGAACTCAGTCATAACTTCGATTGGGATCTGATTGCCGCTCGCTTGCTGGAAATCTTTTGCACTAATTCTTAAAGAAAGATCGCTACTTTAAGTGCTGCTAACCGATAAGAAAACTACAAATTTACCGATCTTAGGCGGGATACTAAGCCGTCCGGCCCTGTTCGAGTGGACGCTGGTCATCGGGCTGACCGCGCTGGCCTTCTTTATGCGACGCAAAGGGCTGGCAACCCAATCGCTCTGGTTCGACGAGGCCGATTTATTGGCCCGCGCCCAACGCGCTATACCGACGCTACTGGGCGATTTCCTCAAGCCGGGCGAAAACGGCCCGCTTTACACTTTTTTGATCCATTTTTGGGTCCAGATCGCCGGAACGGGTGAAGCGGCCTTGCGAACTCCTTCGCTATTGGCAGGGACGGCAGTCGTTCCACTGGTCTATGCTTTGGGGAAACGCTATCTGGGCGGCAGCGCGGTCGGGTTGATCGCTGCCGGACTGATCGCCGTTTCGCCTTACCAGCTATGGTACTCGCAAGATGCCAAGATGTACCCGTTGGCCCTGTTAATGACACTGGCTTCGGTCTACCTCTTTTTAGCGGCCCTCGAACGAGGCGGGCGCGGTTGGTGGGCGGCTTACGTGATCCTGACCACCCTTAGCTTTTACATCCACCTGATGAGCGTCTTGATCGTCGCCGTCGAAGTTTTCTATTATTTCCTGACCCGCCCACGCCCTCGAAAACTTTTTCGCGACCTTCATCCTTCAGCCCTCATCCCTCATCCTTTACCCCTTATCCAGAGGCGGGCGCTGATCTCACTCGGTCTACTGACCCTGCCCTATTTGCCGATAGCAATCTGGCAATTGATAGCCGTCTGGGACGGTGGGCTGGGGAAAACCTGGTTCCGCCCGGTCGGGCTATTCGAGATGCTTAATACGCTCGGACGGCGCTTTGGGGTCAATCGTATCGAAGACCCGCTCTGGGAAACCGCCGGAGCGATCTTCTACGCCACGCTTGCCCTCTTGGGCCTCTTCGCCATCTGGAAGTGGTCGCTGGATAGAAATCAAAAGGCAGATATTAGAGATCAGAAATTAGAGATCAGAAATCAGAAATCAGAGATTAGCCCTTCCCAGACTAATGCTGCCCCTCATCCCTCATCCCATCGCGGGCAGAAGCCCACTCCTACAACGTATCCTTCATCCCTCATCCCCCCCTCCCCTTCATCCTTCATCCCTCATCCCTCATCCCTTCTCCTCTCCCTCTACCTCGGCTTGCCCATCGTGGCCTTTTACGCCCTGAGTACCCGGATACCACTCTTTGCCGACCGCTATTTGCTGATTGCGTCGCCAGCCTATTATTTGTTGATAGCCTGGGGGCTGGTTTGGCTGACAAGAAAGGTCTGGCCGGTTGCGGTGTTGAGTGGAATGATAGCTTTGATGTTTGCGGGGGTAGCCCTGTTTAGCTTTAATTATGCCGAAGCGCCTCAAAAAGAGGACTGGCGCGAGGGAATGCGCTGGTTGCAAAGTCAGCTTCGACCGGGGGACGAAGTGATTGTGCTGCCCGGCTACCTCAAAAGTGCAGTGGATTATTATCTCAAGCCGGGTGAGATTTCGGTGCAGACCGTCCCCCAAAACCTGCTGGACGGTCACGACGACCCGGCCCTGGTGGCGGCCCTCTCCGAGATTGTGCGGGGCCACGAACGGGCCTGGTTGGTCGTCTCACCCGAACGCTACCGCAGCGATGACCCCCAGGAATACGTCCGCAAAGTCTGGTTCGACAATAATACCTGGATGTTTAGCGACCCGAAAGTCTTTGTGGGGGTGACTATCTATGGTTATACTAACAAGCAAATCCCCGGAACCAACGCCGATTTCTACCCGCGCAACCGCAACTTCCGCACCAATCTCAATTTCGGTTCGTCACTCATGCTCGAAGGTTACGATTTGATCCCCGACCCCAGCACTCAACTAGCACCAGATGAAGTGCAGTACGACGCTAATTTGCACCTGACCCTTTACTGGCGCAAATTGACCGCCGACCCGACCGATTACCGCATCCAGGTACGCTTATTAGATGCAGCGGGCAATGACACCAAGACCAATTATAGCGCCGCGCCTCTCAACGGTTATTACCCAACCGGACAATGGAAGACCGGCGAAGCAGTTCGCGACTATCGTGAGCTTTATATTCGGGTCGCGCCGGGCCAATATCGGCTCGAAATAAGCGTCTTTCCGGCGGGTCAACCCCAGCAAAAACTACTCGTGTCGGGTTCGCAGGGCGATCAGAAAGTCGAAAAAGTCCCGGCAGTCCAGTTAAATGGCCCCATTACAGTCGGGAAGAAGCCTTAAATTTAACCCACTCGAAGCAGCGTTGAAGCATCATAAACAGAGCGTTATTTGACAATCAGTATAAATCTTTCGTAATTCTCAGCCTACCTACTTTGGGCGACCACAAGGGTCGCCCCTACAAGGGATTTTGGGTAGGGGCGACCCTTATGGTCGCCCGGTCTGAGTAGTTACAATCTTTCTAAGCTGGTAAAATAGTGGAAGAACTACTTTTTATCCCGTTAACCCTGTTTATCCCTGTTAAATAAAGAGGAGAGGTTCGGAATGTGGTTGCCCTGGCAAGAATATCTGACCGACTTGAAAAGCCCCGCTCTGGTTGGGCCGGGTCTACGTAGCGGACTACCCCCTCGCTTGCGAAACATATTGCATGTGGCTTTTACGACGCTGCGTTATATCAGCTTTTATTTGTTCTTCCGGCCTATGGCCTGGTTGATAATCCACGCAATGTGTGATTTGCATTTGCAGGGGCGCGAAAACTTACCCCGCAAAGGGCAAAACGGGGTTTGCACTCCCAACCATCTTTCCCAGCTAGACCCAATGATAGCAGTGATATACACGCCCCGTCCGATCTACGTAATGGTCAAGGCCGAATATTTTAGCACGCCTTTACTGGGTGGAACGGTTATGTTGTTGGGGGGGTTCCCGGTGCGACGCGGTGAAGCCGACCGACAAGCTATCAAAACCGCGCTTGGGGCGGTCAAGCAGGGCAATTTGCTTTGTATTTTCCCGGAGGGAACGCGCTCCAAGTCCTACACACTTCAGCCCGGTCATCCTGGCGCAGCCCTGATTGCTGCGACCAGCGATACCCTGGTCTGGCCGGTCGGGATTTGGGGCAGCGAAAATATCGCCCGCCGCCACAAACTCGGTTTCTTGCGCCGTCCAAGAGTTGAGTTGGTGATCGGCAAGCCTTATAACCTAAAAGAAGAAGCAGCGGCTTTCGCCAGCACTCACGGTCTGGAACCGACCAATAAACGCGGACGAGAAGACCTCGATTTGTTGAGCGAGGTTATGATGCTCAAAATTGCCGAACTACTGCCGCCCGAATACCAAGGTGAATTTACGCCGGAAAACGTGGTCACTCGCTATAAAGCCCGGTTGAGCCACAAGAAAATGGTTAAGCCGGGCCTATCATAAAGGCAAGCCTTCTTTTTAGGACTTCTCTCTATCTGGTCAATTTATAGGGAGCAACCCTATAGGCTACCCCCACTAGCTTACATACTCTCAGCAAAATCCGAAGAGAAAGTGGTCGGCTGCCAGTTCTGGTTATAGCGCCCCGACGCTAACGACCAATCCACATTGCTCCGCATCCAGATACGCATATCCTCGATATAGCGCTCAAGTTCCTGGTCTAGGGCTGGCCCAAAGGAAGGTAGGGCCTGCTCCAAAGCAAGAAAAGTGCGTACCTCTTGATTATGCATCTCGACTGCATGGTTCAAAGCAGTCTGAAGGTCTAGTTGGCGATGGTGGCGTAGTATCAAAACCAGATTGTGTATATCACCGTGATCCAATTCTTTGTGCAGCGAGACAATATCGTTGAACCAGCCACACACATTGGAAGTCGTCTGAGC
This sequence comes from Chloroflexia bacterium, assembly GCA_038210655.1. Classification (GTDB taxonomy): domain Bacteria; phylum Chloroflexota; class Chloroflexia; order Chloroheliales; family Chloroheliaceae; genus 54-19. Next base: position 30,522 of record JBBQWM010000047.1, on the reverse strand, counting down.
CAACTGGCGCACTGCCTTACTTTGCAGCACTTCCGGCGGCAGACTAATCCGGTCTAGCAACTCGCTTACATCCTGACACCAAAAAAAGCCGTTGGTCAAAGCTCGCTTTGCGATATAGGTTTGCAGGTCGGGAACAACCTGGTTAACCCGGTTATAGCTCTCCCAAACATTAGCCTCGATAGTATCTCGGAAGTTCTTCGCAAAACGCCCCAACCATTCAGGACTGGCTATCAGACTGAACCTACGCCAGATGTCCTTCATGCCTACTACAAAGGGGTATAAATCCTGGTCAATCGAACTGAGCGCACTGGCAGACCCATCCGCCTCCGGGTCGTATGGCTCGGACATTATAGCCAGGATATGGGAAAGCACCGTCCTCAAGCGCTGCGGTTGTTTGCCAAACACCTCTTCATCACAATGATCGTCCAGCAAAAACATGAGTACCGTAAAATCGGAAGCAATCATAAGATCGCTAAAAGAAGCATTTGGGCTGGAACGGGCCGCTAACAGGCTATACTTCGAGACAACCTGCCGTTGGGCGGCAGTCAGGCCCTGGACTAGCTTGAAATCCTGAACCCACTGGGCGGTATGCTGCTCAACCGGTTCAGCATGTCTACTAATAGTAGTGGGGAAAGGGCAATATATTTCGGGCAGATAAAGACCATACGTTGTGTTATTCACAATCGTAACCTCCTAACTTAAGTTAACCAACCTGAACTACAATACTAAGCTGCTGAAATACGTCAGCTTACTTGCATCGGGTGGTGCATATAGACTTAGAAAACTGACCCTGGGGACCGGCAGTTGAAGACGCTTGACCCTCTTAGAGATTGCTAGAATAACAACCTTTAAGAAAGTTAGAAGGGGACAATGCTTAATAGAAAGAGGCAACTTCGCCTATCTCTGGCACGATACCACCTTGGGATTGTAGAAAGTAGTTAATAAGTTTGGAGTAGGTTAAGTCAAGGACGAGAGTAGTAATGTGGAGAGAAGAGATAGCCAGGAAACCCTGAATATCTCTTCAAAGTAACTAAAGTGTCAACTATATTGTTAAACTTGTTAAGGCAGCCTCATTTAAGCTGCCTGACCCAACAACCTCGATTGATTCGTTTGTGCTAATACCGCGTTAAGTTGATCGATCTGTTGATAGACCCGTACCGAGGTCTGTGAAAGTTGATGCACGGCTTGCGCGTTTTGTTGTGAAACTTCGTTTACTCCTTGCATAAGACCCAAAATTTGCTCATTGGTAGAGTGTTGCTGCATAGTAGCGGCCCGAATTTCTTCGCCGTACTGCTTGACGGCTTCGGTAGCTGTCAAAATCCAATCAGCTTGCTGAGCGCTATTCATAACCACTTCGCTTAGCTGATCGATTACCTCACCGGCGGTGTGAGAACGAGATACCGCCAGCGCGGTTTCTTTTTTACTTTCTTCGGCTACCATGACCGCCGTTCCAACCGCGCCCCTAATCTCGGTGATAGTTTGGCGTACTTCTTTGGCCGCTTGCCGACTGCGGTCGGAGAGGTTTTTAACTTCCTGGGCAATTACCCCGAAGCGTTCACCTCGTATTCTAGTTTCGTTTCCGACCTCGCTCAGGTTACTACCGCTACTAACTGCCGCTTCGATGGAAGCATTGAGCGCCAGGATATGGGTTTCATCGGCAATTTCTTCGATAAGGTCGATAATAGTGCTGGCTTTACGGTTCTGTTCGCTCAATTCTAATAGACGCTCGCCCAACTGCTCAATCTTGACATGCACCTCTTGAATACTGCTTACAACCTGCTCAACCGCCTCCTTGCCACGCGAGGCGCTGGCTTCGGCTAACTGGCTGGCTTGCTTGACTTGCGAAGCAGTCGATACGGTTTGCACGGCGGAGGTAGCGGAGGCCGAAGCAGAGGCCGCAATTTGATTGGCTGTAACGCTTAGTTCGGTCAGGCTACTGGTCACTTGAGTAACCGAGGCGGCTTGCTCTCGGCTGCTACTGGCTTGCTGTAGCGAGGTCGCACTTAATTCAGCCGCGACGCTGGACAATTCATTACTTAACTCGACCCCTAGCCGGTTAGTAGTGTTCAAGGTGGCTAATAGATGGCTTAAATGTTCATTTTGTTGATCCGAAAATAAGGCTGCCTTGTGTAATCTTTCGGTGAAAACACAAATTCCAACAGCTACTATACTTAAAAGGATCAGCCAGATAAACATATCAATCAGGGGATAATCTTCTAGGATGGGGTCGGGGATATAAGCCTTGACTAAGATTTGGGTGGTATATAAGGCAGCTAACAAAGCGGCGGCTAAAAAACTGACTGCCACGATAGCCCGTTGACCTAATTCAACGATACCGGCCAGGATAGGCAACACGACAAAGCCGACCATCAAGCTATTTGGTTGGACACCAATTGCTAGACGAGCCACGAAAATCGAAATGAATGCGCCTGATAATAGGAAATAACTTGCCAAATTAGCTCTTGTAGCGGTCACATTCGGGCGGGCTAAAAAATAGACCAGAATGTAAGCCACTAAACCACCGCAACTACTAACACTTAGAACAGCACCTATCACGTTATGGGCCAGAACTAATAATCCAATACCCAATATTATCATGCTCAAAGCGCTCGAACCTAATACAAAGGCCAGAGTTCTAATGAGGCTCAAACGGCGATTGAGACGGTAAAGTCTCCTATCAAGCTGGTTTGCAATAGAAATTGAGGTTGCTTGCGGCACGTTGCTATCACCCGATAAACTAAAGATAGTCATTACAAAAATATTTCCTGTCTTAAACTTAACCCAACGGAGTTGGGCCTGGCTGCAATGTATTTACGTTTAAAGTAATAACTAGCCTATCTTCTGTGGCTATCTACGTAACTACGATGTCATAATCAGATCAACCTGATTGATTTTAGATTTCTTAAAACAATATTTACCCATATGCTAAGCTTTGCGCGGACTTAGCTTTGACCTAAGATAATCCCGATAAGATTCCGATAAGGTATATGTTTTTTAATAAAAATTTAGTAAGGATAGATTTTTCGGCAGAACTAAATTTTAAAAACTTCGCTCAATCTAATTGAATTTACCATTACTTTATTGCACGGATTAGAACTCTCAACAATAGCCCATTATAGCTATAACAAATATAGCCCAAAAGTACTAGCTGACCTGTAATTATATTCATCTAGGCAGGTGCGGTCACAGGGTCGATTTTAGCTAGATTGTATAGCTATAAAATACTATCTGGAAAGACCTACTATAATCAGAGTGAGAAAATAATTTCGTAGCCCGTTGTTAGCCTCTATAATCGGTTACGAGGCTCAAAGTAAAAGCATAGTCGCGCTCAAGAGCAATCTTAAGCTGATTTAGTTGCGGGTACATGGTAAAGTAATAATATTCATGGGTTGTTCATTTGCCGATATTGGATATTCTAATAGACTTTATTTTATGCAAAAGTGGATTCCCCAATTTATTTTTTAATAAAAGAGTTAGCCACAAGGCTAACTCTTAATTAAAAAACCGGTTTTCAGATGGGTTGAATAGCCCTAAACCGAACGCTGCGGGTTCTCAAAGCCGGGCAGAGCCGAACCGTCACCTGGATCATTTTGATAAGCTTGCGGTTGTGACCAGTTTTGATCGGCTGGCTGGCTTTGCGCCGGGGCCTGGGATTGACCTCGATTAGTAAAGCCATTAATCATACGGTTGGCTGCGAAACCAACTAGACCACTGATAGCCGCTTGAGCAAACGGGTTGCTCAAAATGTTCTGCAAATCAGGCCCCTGCTGTTGGGCTGGCGGCCTGTTATAATTATTGTTGGGCTGATTGCTGCCTTGATTGTAATCAGGTTGGCGAGACTGATTGCCGCCGATCAGGTTGCCGATCATACCGCCTAGTCCACCCTGCGAAGGCTGTTGGTTGCCACCGCCACCGGTCAAACCGCCTAGCATACCAGAATTGCGGGCGAAATTGAACAGGTTGCCCAGGTCGGTCGGGGAAGCCTGGGACGGGTCGGTAGTGCGAACCCCGGCCTGCTGTGGGTTAAAACCTTGCTGCTGACCTAACGCACCCATCAGACCACTAAAGAGGCCCATCCGTTCGACCTGCGGCATCTGGCTAAAATAATCGTGTTGAACGGCTTCTACCTCTTGAGGCGGAGTTTGTTGTACGAAACTTTGATAGTGTGATAAAACCTGATTTTGGGGTAATTGGTGATAGGTGCCAGCATTATAGGCATCTGCCAATTGCTGATGTTCCGGGTTATCAGCCTTAAAATATTGCATGTTATACCTCCTCGTTACAAATCACATTATAGCTGCTTAGCTTACCTGAATACTTCATTGCAATAATGGGGCCATAAGCTTTTCGTGAAAGCTGCTAGAGGGTAAGAGTAAAGCCTGAGCGGTTTTGCAAAAATCCAGCACCCAACCGGGAAAAACCAGTTGACAAGAATTTTTGTTCTTATTATACTAATGACAGAGGCTTATCCTTATTCCAAAATGAGGTAATTATCATGAAGATACAGCTGAATAGCGTCCTGGTAGAAGACCAGGACAAGGCTCTCAAGTTTTATACCGAGGTTTTGGGCTTTGTCAAAAAAACCGATCTGCCAGTAGGCAACTTCAAATGGTTAACCGTAGTCTCACCCGAAGGCCCCGACGATATTGAGTTACTGCTTGAGCCAAACGACAACCCGGCGGCCAAAACCTACCAAAAAGCTATTTTTGAGGCAGGAATACCGGCCACCGCCTTTTCGGTTACGGATATTCAAGCAGAGTACGAAAGGCTGGAAAAGCTTGAGGTGATGTTTACCATGCCACCCACCCCAATAGGCGAAGTAAAGATGGCTATCTTTGATGATACCTGTGGCAACCTGATCCAAATTTATCAGCCCTAAAACCTTTCCGCCTTCGCTAGGCCTGACGCTTGACGACTGATCGGCGGCCTCGGCTGGCGAGGGCAACCGCGACCGCGACCAGCATCAGGGCCATTTCGAGACCGCTCAATATTATAAAAGGCAGTCGGGGGCTGACTTCGTACAGGATGCCCGCCCCCAACGCCCCAACCAAACTCCCGGCTTCGGTTACAGTATTGAAAAGACCCTGGGCGCGGCCTCGTAATTCGGGCGGAGTATGATCGGCCAGATAGCCATCGTTGGCGCTACGGGCAATTGCGTCGAACGACCCTTCCAACACACCCAACAGCATAATCACCCAGAACGAAGTCACCCAGCCATAGAATAGCCAGACCGCACAGACCAACAAACCGCCCCCAAACATCATCCGCAACCGTCCGTAACGGTCGGAGAGCCGTCCCGCGCTGGGTGCAACCAATACCATTGGGATCGCATAGATTGTATACGTCCAGCCAATAGCGACCAGTCCGTAACCCAAATCAGCCATCCAGAGGCTCCAGATCGAAATAGCCAACCCCGGCCCTAACGACAACGCCCCCCGTACCAAACACCCAACCAGAATTGGGTTAGTCGCCAGGGTTTGACGGCCTATTGGACGGTCGAGCGCAACCTCGACTGCCACATCACTCACGGCACGACGGGCCGGACGATAATTCTTGAAAGCGAAAAAGACCAGCCCAACCGCCGGTATAAACATCAGAGCGGCCAGCCAGTAGGCGGCTGTAAAGCCAAAGCCTTCCGCCAGGAAAGTACCAATCGGTGGCCCGGCAAACAACCCGAACATCATAACGGCGCTCATCAGGCCAAACGCTTCGCCATTGCGACCTTCCGGCACCAGATCAGCCAGCATCGCTCGTGCTGCGGGTAGGACTGCCGCCGCCGAAACCCCCTCCAAAAAGCGTAGCCCGATAAATAATTCACCACTGGTAGCTACCAGATAGCCCAGCGTTATTATGCCGTGCGCTGCCAGACCGCCCAAGATGATCCCGACCCGGCTATAACGGTCGCTCAACCAGCCAAACGGCAACAAGAAAACCGAGGCCGAAAAAAGGTAAGCCGCCGCCATCAACCCTACCTGACTACCGTTTGCACCTTCCGCCCGCGCATAAAGCGTCCGTAGCGGGGCAACCAGCCCAACGCCTACAAACGAAATCGCGACCGCCAGCAACAAACTGCCGATATACCAGCTACGCCATAACGCAACCGGCTTTGTTTTCGAGCGTGGCTTTATTATTGCTGGCGCGATCACGCCGACTTTTTCTTCTACCAGAATGCTTTTTGAATCCAACTTCACCTTTTGCACCAGTTCCTTGTTTTCTTTGCCGATTAATTGTATTTTTTATGCTGACAAGCCCCCAATTAGAGCCATTTTGAGCTACTAATTATTATCGCTTATTCAACCCGACCTGTCATTGTGCAAAAGGCTTATTTATATTATTTGACGCTCCCGGCTGGCTTGTGTATAGTTTCAAAACTGAGTGCTATGACCTGAGCGATACTATTATAAGTATTACAAAAAATGCAAAGCAATTGAGCGATAGAATTATTTGTAGGAGCGAGCTTCTGCTCGCGATTGAACACCCAGCTGTTGCAAACATCGCGAGCAGAAGCTCGCTCCTACAAGGGGATCAATCTGTCTGCAACTTACTATAGGTACTAAATACGTTAAACGAAAGCAAAAGAAAGGGAAACCCGAAATGGCCGCTACTAAACCGACCTTTGATTTTTCGCAGTATCTTACCTACGAGGCACTGACCCACGCCTTGCATAGTCTGGTCGAGGCTTACCCGCACCTTGCCCGCCTGGAGTCTATCGGGCGCAGCTATGAAGGGCGTGATCTATGGCTTGTGACTATCACCAATTTCGAGACTGGCCCGGACGGGGATAAACCAGCCTACTGGATCGATGCCAATATTCACGCCGCCGAAGTAACTGGCTCGGCTACCGCGCTCCATACGATCCAATATTTGCTCGAAAATTATGGGCGCGATGTAGAAGCTCAAGCCGACCCGCAATTGGCGCTGGTCAACCGACTGCTTGATACGCGCGTCTTTTATATTGTGCCGCGCCATACCCCCGATGGGGCCGAACGGGTGCTAACCACGCCCCGCCGCCTTCGCAGTAGCACCCGCCCCTACCCAACCGAAGAAGATAAAGACGGTCTGGTCGCCCAGGACTTGGACAATGATGGGGTAATCCGCCAGATGCGGGTAGCCGATCCTAACGGCGATTGGAAAGCCAGCGAAGCCGACCCTCGTATGATGGTCAAGCGCTTGCCCGAAGAATTTGGCGGGCCGTATTACCGTATCTATACCGAGGGTGTGATCCATAATTATGATGGCTTTATGCTAAAAATGCCGCCGGTCAAAGAAGGGCTGGATTTGAACCGCAATTATCCTTTTGATTGGACTCCCGATAACGAACAACTAGGCGCAGGGCCGCTACCACTTTCGGAACCCGAAACACGGGCCATCGCCGAGTTTTTTGCCAGCCACCGCAATATTACCGGCGCTCAAAGCTACCATACTTTTGCCGGGGTCATCTTGCGGCCCTACAGTGGCAAGCCCGACGAAGCCTTTCCGCAGCCTGATCTTAACTTTTACAAATTGCTTGGTAAACGCGGAACCGAGTATACCAGCTATCCTGCCGCCAGTATTTATAATGGGTTTCGCTACGACCCGAAAACCACTTTGCACGGGGCCTTTCTCGATTGGGCCTACGAACATCAGGGGGTTTTCGCGATCAGCACCGAACTATGGGATGTTATAAAACTCTCCGGCATCGAGAAGCGCGATTTTATCGAGTTCTTGAGCAAGGAACGCAGCCCAGAAGATGAACTCAAAATTTACAACTGGATGAGTGAAAACCTACCCGGCAGCTTCAAAGCGTGGACTGCTTTCGAGCATCCCCAACTTGGCCCGGTCGAGATTGGCGGTTGGGATTTCGTTTATAGCTGGCAAAATCCGCCACCCGGTTCGCAGTTCCTCAAGGATATTATGCAGTCCAACATGCTTTTTTCGCTGGCCTGTTGCGCGATGTCGCCCCTGTTGACTTTGCCTATCTTGAAAGTCGAACCGGTCGGCGACAAGCTTTATAAAGTGACCGCCGTCGTCGAGAATAGCGGGTTCTTGCCGACTTACGTCAGCCAGAAGGCGGTCGAGCGCAAGTTCCTCAAGCCGCTAACGGTTAAGTTGGTGGTAGTCGAAGGGGTTGAACTGGTTTCAGGTGAGGAGAAAGTCGAATTGGCCCACCTGGAAGGCCGCTCGAACAAGCAGACTATTTCACCATTTCAAATGGGCTATGCGAGCGACTACCGCACCAAAGTCGAATGGGTTGTCCGGGCCAATCCTGGCACCGCGATTGTAGTCGAAGCCTATGCCGAACGAGGCGGGCGGGTACAGCGCGAACATCCAGTAATTTAAATTTAATCGCAAAAAAAGCAAAAGTCTGTTACAATAAGCCTATACTACCTACACAAAACCCGACCTCAGTGCTGGGTGCTGAATAAGATCGGACTTTCTGGTATAATTCATGGATACAGATAATCAAAAAGAGCGTTATTGTTCCAACTGTGGTCGGGTCTACGCCTGGGATGACTGGCAGGAAGAAACCTGTCCTTTTTGCGATTTCGCGTTGGAAGAAGTCGGGGTAGCTGCTCCGGCAGCTATTCTGAGCGATACCCTGAGTAGCGAACTGGGTTGGCCGCAGGGCGAACGAGAAGTAGAAGTTTATCGGGCTTCCGGCTTTCTGGATGCTCAGATGATTAAAGCCCAGTTGGAGTCGGCGGGTATCCCAGTCCTGCTCCTTTCGGCTTCGCAACTGGGTTTTACGGTGGGCGCGTTGGGAGCCGTCCCGGTGATGGTTCCAGTCAGCAAGCGGGACGAGGCTTTAGAAATACTCGAAAACGATGCCGATTAAGACGGTCAGGATTGGATGTTTAGCTAAAAATAGAGCGATGTAGCGGCCTCCCCTTACCTCGCCGAGTAATCGTTTCTATTTAATTTGATTTTGTTGTAGTGTTGTTGTTACAATGAGCGAAATACAAAAATATCATACCGTAACACTCTATAGTAAAGAAGGTTGTCACCTGTGCGAACAGGCTAAAGAAGCCCTATTTGCGCTAGGGGACGAATTCGACGTAGTGCTGGATGAGATTGATATAACTACCGATCCGGCCTTGTTTGAGTTGTACCGTTATACGATTCCAGTAATGATCGTGGATGAGCAGGTCAAGCTGGAAGCGCGAATTGACGAGTACAAGTTACGCCGGGCGCTGGTCGAGGGTTACGGGCCTAAAGTCAAGTAAACTTAACTCCCTTCAATTTGTTGATTAGATTTGAATATAGTTGGAGTATAGCTGTGATGCGTGGCAGACTTATAAGATTTTCGTACCTGGCTCGGCGCAACCGCGCCCACCCACTAAACCTTGAGCAATCCACCGCCCGCAAGTGGTGGGTCTACCGGTTGTTGGATAAAACCGCCGCTCCTTTCTGGTTCGCCCGGTTGCGTCGCAAAATGCGCCACAACTTTCGCAACTGGACTGCTTTCCGAATGTATTGCGCTTCGCGAATGTTTTACCGGGTCGAGGTGCGCGGGGTTGAGCATTTCAAGCACGACCCCTCGACCATTCTGGCCTGCGGTCACAAACGCGATCTTGATATCCCGATCCTTATTCCGGCCTTATACATGTTCAAAAAACCAGTCAGTCGTCTCAGGAATATGCGCTTGATGTATGTGGCGGCCCGTGACGACTTGTTTGAAACTGGCTTTTTAACCACCTATGTCGAACTGTTCGACCGCTTTCGACCCCTGGTAGCCCGGTTGAGTGTACGGCGAGTTTTCGAGATACTCCAGGCTTGCCCGGTCAAGCTACCCGACGAACAAACCGTCAATCAACTGTTGCACGAGACCCGCCGCCTTGAAGGAGATTTGCCGCTCCAGGAAGCTTTCGATGAACAATGGCAAAAACGGCTGATCGGGCCGGAAGCCGATTGCACCGACCTGACCCTTCGCCATGCGATCCAACGCGCTCCATTGGAAGTACTATCGCAATATGCCACGCCACGCATCTTTAAGGAGCCGTTGGCGACCCGTATCCGGCAGCGCCATCACGCCACAATGATAAAGCAGTTATACAGTATTACCCGTATTTTGGAAAAGGGCGGAACCTTGCTGGTACTCCCAGAAGGGCGAGTTACCCCGGATGGCCGGTTCTGCAAGATGCGGGCGGCAGTGATAAGGCTGGTTTTGCAGGCGCAGGTCGAAACCAAGCTTTTGCCGATGAACGTTACTTACGACTTTATGGACACCATCCGCCCAACCGCGACGCTCCTGATAGGGCCGGAAGTCGAAGGGTTGAAGCGCCACACCAAGCTCGAATTGACCGAGATCATCCGCGCAAAGGTCGCCAGTCTTTCTTGTGTCACCTTGAGCGGACTGGCTAGTCGCTGGTTAGTGCTGGCAACCGAACAAGTCCAAACGCAAGTAGACCTGGTCGAAATGCGCGAGGAAATTTGGGCCGAGGTGGGACGGCTACGCAAGCTAGGATTGGCACTGGATTGCCAATTGGCTACCCGCCAGGAGTTTGAGGGACGTTTTGAACGGTTCGTCGAGTATGCCCGGCTTACCGGTAGTATATTTAAAATCGAGACCGAAAACTCAACCAGCTCTGACCAACTTACGCTTGATCTGGCTGCCTTGCAGCGCGAGGATTGCCATAATTATACCGACAACCCGGTACGTTATTGCTATAACGAACTGACCGAATTACTTGAAATCTGGGATGCGCTGCCGGAGACCGCTGCTACTGCCAAAGATAATCTGAGTAGCTTCGAGCTAGGGGCCAAGCGAGTGCGCCGGACAGCAGGCTAGATTGGGCTGAACATGATAGACAATAGGCGGTCGGTCTAAGACACCGAAATAAAGCGCTGGTTGCCAGATAAAATGAAAATAGCCTCTTGGAAGCAGGTTTTAGGCCCAATAGCTTTCAAATAAGTGATAGGAAGTGTCATTCTGAGGCGGGGCATTACCCGAATTAGAAACTGACCATCTAACCCCGTCGAAGAATCTTCTCGCCAGAGCCGCGTCTTGAACTCAAGCGCCGGGTTGAGCTAGAAGATTCTTCGGGGCTTATAAAGCCTTCTCAGAGTAAAAGCCGGGTACTGGTCGCCCGTCAGAATAACATTCATCCACTTATTTGAAAGCTATTGGTTTTAGGCCCATGGAAAAAGACCCCGATAAACTAATCGGGGTCTTTTTTCTTACTTTAATTGGCGGGGGATTAAGCCGCTAAGAACGAGCGGGCTTCCGCTTCTAGCCGGGCCAGTAGGTCGGCATTTTCACTCATTACGCTTTCGACAGTACTAATGACATCATCAATACGCTCGGCATATTGGGGGAATTGTTCGCGTACTGTAATACAATCCAGGATAAAACGGGTACATTTATCTTGTTGGACTTTTAATTCATTAATACGATTACTAACTTTTGTAGGGGCTTTGTCTAGTACCATCATAATAAAAACCTCCATTGCCGATATATATTCTTGCTTGATCTTTATTGGCTTTCCCGAATCACTTTATTGCAAGTTTGGTGCCAGCAACATTAAGGTAGTTTAGAGATCGGAATTGGGAGGCTGAACGTTTTGCTAGATTATCCCTATCAAACTTTTATTTTTTAAATTAGGACTTTCGCTCGAAACAACTTTGCAAGTTCAAAATTCGGTCAAACTGGGCATTTGTCAGGTTCAGGAGCGAAAGTCGTGTGAATTTACCTATATACCTTGCTGGTTTTGAGTAATTGCTGACATATACAATATAAGTCAATAACCCTAAAAACTCTGTTAGGTGTCGCACCCCAAAGCTGTTAATAATCTCACATTTCTTTATTACATTGCGAGAAAGCAAATTGAAACCAGGAATTTCGGGCCGTAGGAGAGGGTAGAGTGGGATAGTTAAAGCGGGGCTAGTCAGTCTGAAAAAGGGCAAAAAAATGGAGCGGAAGACGAGATTCGAACTCGCGACCTTCTCCTTGGCAAGGAGATGCTCTACCAACTGAGCCACTTCCGCTCTTTAGACACACATCTTAGCTTGTTAACACTGCAAAGCTCTCTCGAACTTTGTAGAGGCTATTATATATAGCGGGCTTCCATTTGTCAAGCAAATTTGGCGGCGATTCAAAATCAAAGGATTTTATAACACAGATGAACACAGATAGGACGGATGAACACAGATGAAAGAAAATAGGGGGTTATAGAAAATGTACAAATATTGTAACTACTCAGGCTGGGCGATCACATAGGGTCGCACCCTACCCAAAATCCGTTGTAGGGTGCGACCCTATGTGGTCACCCGGCCTAAGCAAGTACCAAATATTAACCATTGTAGGAGCGAGCTTCTGCTCGCGATTGAACACTCACCACCCACTTCAATCGCGAGTAGAAGCTCGCTCCTACACACAAGGATAGCTCAAGTACTTTGCAATCTGCCGTAACTATTATAAGACCCATTTTCTTAAATCAGCTGTAGTCATCCGTCCTATCTGTGTTTATCCGTGTTACGCATCCAAATAACTGAGCGTTGCAAAGCGGTAAGTTAGGGCTGGATGTAGTAAAATAGGATACCTCAAAGCTAGATTTAGCCTGGAAAACGCAAGATAGGAATAAAAAACATGTCCACAAAAGACCCGGAAGCCATGCCGGAACTGGTAGAACGTTTGCGCGAGCGCAAGGCGCAATTCGCCCTGGGGGGCGGCCCCAAAGAAACCGAACGCCAACGCGCCGCCCATAAATTGCCAGTACGCGAACGGTTGGCCCTTTTGTTTGACCCCGGCAGCTTTATCGAGACTGGCTTATTGGCTAATCATCATTCTCTGCACCCCGACCTCAAAGACCGGGTAACACCCGCCGATGGGGTCGTGACGGGCTATGGCAAGATAGAAAGCCGCCTGGCCTGTGTTGCGGCCTACGACTTCACCGTTATGGCCGGGTCGATGGGAGCCACTGGCGAATACAAAGTATCGCAACTGCGCGAGATGGCGATCAAGCAGCGCTTACCGATGATTTGGCTGCTCGACTCGGCAGGAGCGCGGATACAGGAGACCACCGGTTCGCAATTCGCCGGGTCAGGCTATCTATTCAAAGAGCAGGTCTTAATGAGCGGGGTCGTACCGCAAATTGCCGCTGTAATGGGGCCATGTGCGGCAGGGACAGCCTATATACCGGGTCTGGCTGATTTCGTACCGATGGTCAAGGGGATCGGGAGTATGGCGCTGGGAGGGCCACATCTGGTTAAGGCTGCCACCGGCGAAGACGTGGACGTAGAAGAGTTGGGTGGAACCAAAGTACACTGCGAAATTAGTGGCGTGGGCGATCTGGAAGTAGCGGACGACGCAGCCTGTATCGCCGCTATCAAAGCCTATCTGAGCTTCTTTCCGCTCCACAGTGGCGACCGACCGCCCCGCCGCGCCACCCAAAACGCGCTTGACAGCCGCGACGAGAGTCTGTATAAGCTGATCCCGGTCAGCCAGCGCCGGGCCTATGATGTTCACAAGGTCATCACCCGGTTGGTCGATGATAACCATTTCTTCGAGATCAAGCCGGGCTGGGCTAAAAACCTGGTGACTGGGCTGGCCCGCATCGACGGCTACCCGGTCGGGATTGTCGCCAACAACCCGCTAGTGTTGGGTGGTACGCTGGATGTAAATACCGCCGATAAGGGGGCGCGATTTATCAACTTGTGCGACGCTTTTAATATCCCACTACTCTTTTTGTGCGATACCCCCGGCTTTATCATTGGGTCGCAGGTCGAGCGGCAGGGGATTATCCGACACGGCGCGAAGATGATTTATGCTGTCTCCGAGGCAACCGTTCCCAAGTTGACCGTCGTGCTACGCAAGGCATACGGGGCGGGGTATTACGCGATGTGCGGCAAAGGCTACGACCCCGATCTGATTGTGGCCTGGCCGACAGCAGAGATCAGTGTGATGGGGCCGGAAGGGGCGGTCAATATCGTAGGCCGTCGGGTGCTGGCCCAGGCTGCCGAACAGGGTGGGCCAGAAGCCGCTACCCAACTGCGCGAGAAGATGCTAGACCAGTTCCGGCAGGTCATCGACCCTTATCTAGCCGCGTCTTACGCCTACATCGACGACATCATCGACCCGGCAGATACCCGCCGGGTGCTGGCCCAGGCGCTCGAACTGACCCGTGATAAAACGGTGGTACGTTACAGCAAAAAGCACGGGGTCGGGCCGGTTTAGACTCAGTCTGGCCCAAACCCTGCTGGGTGCGCGTCAGATTTTTGCAGGGGTTCAAACAGTACTAGCAGGAGATTGTGAAAACCTAGCTCCAAACCACTCAAAAGTATATATTAGAAAAATTTCTGCGAAAATTTTTCTAATATATACTTACCTCCCCGCTTTCGGGTGTGGCATAGTCTGGCTAGTTTGCAAAAATCTGACGTTCACCCAACCCCGCTCCTTTACCCCAAGTCTGAACACTTACCCCCGCTCATCTTTTTTGCAAAAATAGCCTGGAAGGGTTATAATACTAGCTTGTGCGTGCCATCACAGTATATTTGGGAAAAGCACGCTATAATAAGCTTTGAGGCGGTTCACCCAGGTTGACCGAAAAGGAAGATGTTGCAAAAGGTCTCGGATACTACTAACGATTTAATAGATAAGCTGACCGCCGGGATCAACCCGGTCAGTTCGGTTGAGCGCGTCGTCGCTAAAGCAGCGCTGGTACGGGCGGCTCAGTTCTTTGGCGATCTTCATTCTCCAACTGGCAACCTGTGGGATGCGCGGGATACTTCCGGCAATCTGGTTTTGGGTAAGTTCACCTACTCGACTGCCGCCGGGCTGCTACCCGGCACTACTCTCGAACAACACGGCGCATTAGAACATCACGCCCGGACAATCCTCGGTGTGCTGGATGACCAATACGTTGTAGATCGGCTCGATCAGGTTTTGAGCGGACGACCGATCAATTTGATGGGCTATATATCGGGTGGCACAAGCGAACGCGGACAGGTTGCTATTCAGCTTGACCCGGCTTTACTCTATCAGGCCAGCTCGGAAAGCGACCGCATCTACGAAGCCGTCACACGCTGTGCCTATGGGTTGATCCAGGCGGGCGTGGCTCCCCACAAGCCTATCGCCTTTCACGCCGAAATCAACAACCGCTATGGCTTCAGCCAGAGCCGCAAAGAAGAATATGATTTGCTAAAATCGGTCGGGGTAGCCGAAGCAGAATTACCGCTTTATCGCGCTCATATCTACCTTACAATGCCCCAGGTTCTCCCTCTCAATGAAGACTTACGAGCCGAAGAGCTATTCTCGCACGACCTGAATTATTGGGCGCGGCTCTGATCGGCCTGCATCTTAACCTCTCAACTTTAAGCGCAAAACTAACCCTGGTACTTTTTACCTCGCTGCGAACCGAGTCAGGTTAGACCTGATCTGACCTAACCATCTAACTCCTCTTAAAAAACGATAGACTACGCAACATAATTTGTAATGTTCGGGTGTTATCGTGTAAAATAGTTCAGTCCACGTAAAATAAAAAGAGGACAGGGTAGATGGTCGTACCGCAAAGCCAGGAATACTTAAAGGCTTTTGGCGAAACCGTTCTTAATAACGCCAAAGCCTTGATAATTGGACTCGATAGCCAGGGTAAGCTGGTACTTTTTAGTGCCTCTTGCGAAAAGCTGACGGGCTGGACTACTCAGGAAGCTATTGGGCAAGATTGGTTTGCCATTTTTGTACCGGCCCCCGACCGACCACCGGGCGGGTTCGATCTGAACGAGTTGGTTAAACAAACGGAATCCAAAATTCCGCTTTTGACTAGATTAGGGCCACCAAGAATAATTAGCTGGCATTACGCGCTGCTCGAAGAAAGTAATTTACTAATCGGCACCGGCATCGATGTTACCGATCAAAAGCAGGTTGAGGAAGTTTTGCCTGAAAACAAAGGCCACTACCGCTCGGTCATTACGGCAATGGCTGAAGGCGTACCACATTATAGCCATAACGAACCCTTACCCTATACAGCGGTTGCCTCTTTTTCTGATATTACCGAACCTAAAGAGTCGGAGGAAGCTCGTCAGATGCTGATTTCGTTGATCGAGTCTAGCTCTGATTTTATCGCACTCGGCACCCCTGACGGACAATTACTTTTCCTCAACGAGGCTGGCCTAAAACTGACCGGGCTAGATAGCCTCGCCCAGGCCCGAACCTACCGGGTGGTCGATTTCGTACCGGACGAGAGTGTTGACATGTTCCGCAACCAGATTTTCCCCCAGTTAGAGCGAGAGGGACATTGGGAAGGCGAATTCCGGCTTCGTAACTTTAAGACCGACGCAATCATTCCAATCCAGTACAGCGCTTTTACTGTCACTAATCGCCACACCGGGCAGTTGATCGCCTATGCTACGATCAGCCGCGACATTACCGAACGCAAACAAGCGGAGGCCGATCTGCAAAAAGCTAAAGAAGCCGCCGAAGCTGCCAGCCGCGCTAAAAGCGAATTTCTGGCTACTATGAGCCACGAAATCCGCACCCCTATGAACGCTATCATGGGCATGGCTGATTTGCTGTGGGAAACCCCTCTCAACGAGCATCAACAAGAATATGTCCAGGTTTTTCGCCGTTCGGGTCATGTTTTATTAAACTTGCTCAATGATATTCTCGATCTCTCTAAAGTGGAGGCTGGACAACTCGATTTGGAAAAGGTTACATTTGATCCGAACGAACTGGTCACGAAAGTGATCGAAAACCTGAGACTTTCGGCCTATGAGAAGAATTTGGCGCTTTCCTGCCAAATTAGACCAGGCGTGCCGACCTACATTACGGGCGACCCCAATCGATTACAGCAGGTTCTGGTTAATCTGGTGGGCAACGCGATCAAGTTTACCGAAAAAGGCAATATAAAAATAGTGCTGCAAACCGACCCGGCCTCAATGCTGTTGTTTTCGATCAGCGATACCGGTATCGGTATCAAGCCGGAGCATCTTGGCCTGATCTTCAATAGTTTTACCCAGTCCGACTCCTCGATCACGCGCCGGTATGGTGGGACAGGGCTAGGTCTAACTATCTCCAAACGCCTGGTTGAATTGATGGGTGGGCAGATTTGGGTCGATAGTTTAGTTGGGCAGGGCAGCACTTTTTATTTCTCGATCAAGCCAGAAAACAAACCGAGCGGCCCGACTTCCTCGCTTCAACCGCCCTCACAACCACAAGAAAATTCCGCCAACCAAACACCATGCTATATTTTATTGGTCGATGATGCCGAGGACAACCGCTTGTTGGTGCGAGCCTATTTGCGACGCACCCACTACCAGTTGGATGTAGCCGAAAACGGCGAGGAAGCGGTCGAGAAATTCAAGAACGTAGCCTACGATCTGGTACTGATGGATATGCAGATGCCGGTAATGGACGGTTATTCTGCTACCAGGGCTATCCGGCAATGGGAGGCCCAACAAAGCCTCGAACCCAAACCGATCATCGCTCTGACGGCCTACGCGCTCAAAGAAGATGCTCAGAAAACGCTGGACGCGGGCTGTACCGCCTATCTCACCAAACCAGTCAAAAAGGCTACCTTGCTCGAAACCTTAACGCACTATACCAAAGGAGGGGCTTGAATTTATGGTCAAAAAAAAGAATGTGCCGCCTCCTAAAAATATTGTCTATGTTGACGCAGATATTCGGGATATTATACCGATCTTTCTGGCCCATCGCTCCAAAGACCTGCAAACTTTGCGAGAAGCCGCCGCTCAACACGATTTTAAGACCGTTCAAACCATCGGTCATCGCATGCGGGGAACCGGCAGTGGTTATGGCTTTGACGGGATCAGCGAAATCGGGCAATGTCTGGAAGAGGCGGCCAGCGAACAAAACCAGATCGAGATCAATCGCCAAATTAAAGCCCTTACCTTCTATCTCGATCACCTCGAAATCGTCTGGCAAGATACCCCGATCTAAACTTTTCCACTCAAAAGGAACGCTTAGAGAAGCAAATAAAAATAATTGTCCCAATGTAGGGGCAACCCTGGGTGGTTGCCCGTGAACACCTTGCGCGGTCAATGAGGGCAACCACCCAGGGTTGCCCCTACCGGGATATTTTATTATTTTTGAGTCCCTTAAAGCAAATTGCATAGGCATTAGACTGGTAAGGGCAACCCTGAGTGGTCGCTCCTACAAAACCGGGTCGGTACTTTTGCAATCCCCTATTACACCGATTTTCAGAAAAAGCTGTTCTTTATTACCACTGCTGCCAAAAATGCCAGCCCCAGCCAGATAGCAATAATAACCCCGGCGGCAACCCAATTGGTAGGTTTGCCATTGCTCAACAATTCTTGCGCCCGCGTTCGGCACTCGACCATGACTTCCGCCGGGATCATCTTGCGGGCCACGATTATCCCAAGCGGAACCAGCACCAAATCATCCAGGTAGCCCAGCACCGGGATAAAATCGGGGATCAGATCAAGGGGGCTAAAAGCATACGCAACTACGCAAATCACAAATAAACGGGCGTACCAGGGAACCCGACGATCTTTGCTTGCCAGGTAGAGGGCATAAGTTTCGGTTTTTAACTGGCGAACGCGCTGTCGCCAGCTTATTTTAGTGTTCAATGTTTAGCATATCTATAGCACATTGCTGTAGGAGCGAGCTTCTGCTCGCGATTGTAGCAACGGCACGGTGTTCAATCGCGAGCAAAAGCTCGCTCCTACATTCTAAATCTTTTTCTAAATATCTGTATAGTCTAGCCGACGATAGCTATTTCTTCCACTTCAAGCGGTGCTTCCAACTCAAGCTTGTGGATTGCCGCCAAAGCCTCTTCGCGGGTTAGATAGATATGCGACTGATGGCCCTGGAAACCGTATTGCACCGTTGTGGTACGCAAGAAGATATTGGTAAAGGGATTCGTAGCGCCATAACAGGTTGTGCCGCGCATGATCTTAAGGGCTTGCTCGATATGCCGGGCATATTCCTCGCCGGTGAGGGTCGAGTCGATCAGGGTAGCTTCCCAGCAGGTCAGCAGAAAAACCCGGTGGGGAAGTTGGGCGGCCACAACCTGTAACTCAGCCCGTAACTCACTCAAAATCAGTGGTGTTAGAGTCAGGCCCGCCACGCTCAACTCGATAACATCTTCTTTCTCATCATAATGTATCCCAAATCTGCTCATGTCCCTTTTGTCTCCTGAAACTGTTAAAGAATTTTGGTTAGAACGAATTAAATAGCCTGTTGTATTTTACTACAGCCCGGCTCAACCCGATATAGGAAATAGGGTTACTTTCGGAAGGGGAAAAGGGGCAATAGTCCTAAAAAACGACCCCGCCAATAGCAGGATCGTTTTTGTTTTGGTTTGTTTGCGGTTCGAGCAGTCGAGGCAAAAACAGTTTGCCCCGACCCTCTAGTATCAACCGTTAATTAGGGAGTAACGGACTGAACGATCACTTCACCCTGACCGATCAGAATGTTGGTATCGGTGCGTACCTGAACCGTGCCGTAAAGGATACGACCAGTAGCCGGTACTGCTCCCGCCGTCACTGTCGCAGGAACCGTCCACGAAGCGCCCGCCGGTCGTAGAGCGTTAGCATCCGTGATCGCTATCGCGCCAAAGGCCGGGTTCGAGAAGACATCGATGTAGTTGTAGTTCGTCGCTCCGCTCGGAACAGCGTAGCCATCGATCAACACTACCCAGGTACCAGCCGCCGGGTTGTTGATCGTGACCGACTCTTCCGACGTACCGCCAGCACTCTGGCCTACCAGGATACAATTACCAGTGGTGCAGTTGTAGACGAACAGGTCAAGGTCGGCTGCCGGGTCGGAAGCACCACCAATCGTCGCCCGGAACGAAGTCGTACCCGGAGTGATGACGGTTACGTATTGTTGCTGGGCCAGGTTAGCGATATTAAAGACCCCGCGTCGGGCGCTACCGAGTGAGCTACCGACAGCCCGGCCCGTAAACGCGCCGAACAGGTTGGTCAGAGTGTAGCTGCGGGCAATCGGCACACCGACTTTTGCGGTGGCGATAACGTCAGGGTTCGGTGTAACGGTTGCACCCAGGATCGAAGCCGTCAACGTGTAGGGTGCGGTAACCGCATCCGAAGTCCGCCGCGCTTCGACAACCACTTCCCAGACTCCGGCGAAGGGGTTGGTAAGGGTGCGACTGAGGGGATCGCCCACGCAACTGCCTGCCGAAGGTGTATAACAAGAAAGGCTGGAATTTGTATCAATCGCAACCCCATACGGGTGGAAGCGCAGGAAGCGTACTTGACCGTTGCCTGCTGCGTCAAATCCACCGGGGTTCGGGCTGGACAAATCTACTTTGAAGGCTGGCGTACCCGCCGGAACCTTGAAGAAGTAGCTTGTCACTTGATTGCGCCCGATGCTGCCGGTCTTGGTCACAGTACCATTGTTGGCAGTCGTAAAGACTTCCGGTACGACAACCGTGTTCATGGTCTGGTACTCGATGCCGGGCATACTTTCATCATCCAAGCGTAAGATGGCCGAATGCACCCCGGTGTTAGCCGTATTGATCGAAACCACGACCGTCGTCGCCACATTCAGAGGCAATACCACCGAACTCTGGCTGCTGAAGGTTCCGTCGTTGCCGACCCACTTCAGTTTGAAAGTCTGGTTGCCAGCATCACCACTGGTACGCTTGAAGGTGTAAGTCCGACTGTAATTAGTCCCCTTTGTAACACCTTCGCGGTCGTAGATGCCAACCCCAACCCCTGGGGTCGCCAGGAAGCCACTCAGAACGGTGCTAACCGGCACCGAGGAGGTAATGTCTACCTGCTCAAGTTCCTGCACCAGCAAGTCCCAGGCTGCCGGGATATTAATCAACCCATTACCCTGATCTTTGGCCTGATAGCGGGTCGGATCGATAAAGCGAGCGGTCGAACGCATCGCCTTGCGAAGCAGCGGAGCAGTCACAAAATCCTGGAAATTGTCGTTGTAGGCTGCACTCAACAAGAGGGCCGCCGCACCCGCCGCCTGGGGCGAGGCCATCGACGTACCTTGCAACATCGAATAACCAGGGGGTAAGTTGTAAGTCCCCACTACTGGGCCACCATCTTCCCAGGTCGGGGTAGTCGAAACCGCCGCACCGGGCGCGATGATGTCGGGTTTGAAGCCGCCATCTTCACGGGGACCACGCGACGAGAAACCGTGCTGGTTGTCCACATAGGCCGAGTCAGAGCCGTAGTCAGCCTGCCAGGTCGCCTTAGTGATGTAAGTGCCAACACTCATCACATCCGTTACCAACCCTGGATCGCCAACCGTATTGATACCGGCCCCATCATTACCCGCCGAAATGAACATCTGGACATTGAACTCGCGGATCAGGCGGTTGTACAACTCGGCCCGCGTGTTGTTACCATCATTGAGGGCTGGCAGACCGCCAATCGACATGTTGATAACATTTACTTTAGCCGTCTCAACCGCGTAAATCATACCCTCAAGCAAAGCGAAGTTGGTACAACCGGAGATAAAGAGACAGACCCGCACCGACACCAATTGAGCGCCCGGAGCGACACCGGTCATCTTGCCACCGAACATCTTGTTGGCAGCCACGATACCACCTACGTGGGTACCATGCTCGCCCGATGGAATACCAATATTGACGTAGTTGTTGGCCTTGTCGATTTGGATCACAAACGGCATCCGCTCCACTATCGGAGTAGCCGGGTTGTCCTTACCAAAGTAGCTGACATCGAAGAACTTCTTGTACTCCATCATCAGCTTATCGTCGGTAAAGTTGTAATTCTGGTTGGCATCGACCCAGACCGCATCGTAATCTTCTTCCGGGATCGAGCGCCAGATGACGGTAAACAGGCCGTTGCTACCCGCCGGGTTGCCATCGCGGTTTACGTCGCTACCGACTTCACCACCGAGGCGCGGGTCGCGCTCGTTGAAGATACCGATCCGGTAAGTCGCGCCATCTTCTTCTTCACCCAAAGGCACCCGATAACTATGGCCCTGGTAGGTGAAGTGGAAACCACTCGATACGACGGTATCGGTCATCTTAACCCAGGTCGGGTCGTTATCCGAGATCGGGTTGGTAGCAGTTACCCAGTCCAAAATCTTGCGCTGTCCGGTGGTGGTCTCTTGCAAGGCCGGGTGAGCCAGGTCTACGCCGGAGTCTACAATCCCGACTACAACATCTCGCCCGTCGAAAACCGGGTGATCCTTCATGAACTTCACCGCCCCAATGTCATTGATCGGCATATAGGGGTTGTTCTGAGGAGTAGTCTTACCCGGCGGAGTTTGCGGGTTAACTGGCCCGGCTCCGTCTGGCTTGGGATCGTCGATCTGAATGTCGCGCTCGACTTCCAAAGCCTGCACTTCACTCAAAGCGGCCAAAGCCTTAACCTTGTCAACCGCTACTTCTACGCGCAAATAGTCAAGCCGATTTTTCTGGTACTGGATCACTCCACCCAGACTCTTGACCTTGTCGGCGACGGCCTGGTTCGAGCCTTTGTTGGAAGCGATCAAAACCTTGATAGTAGATTTGCCACTGGCTTTAGCACCAGCCAAGATATCCTGATCCGTTTTGGGAAGTTTCTCGCTCTTCCCGACGGTCGGAGTATTATCGGCAGCAGCCACATCCACGATGTAGGTTGGGAATAGGGCCAACAGCATTGTCAGCACTACGAGCAGGTGCAAACCCCCAACCTTCCTGCTCTGACGTAATGAACGAAACATCCTTAACCCTCCTATAGAGTCGGCGGTAGCTATATCCGCCCTCCATACAATCTGCTAAATACTAAAGTACGACGAAATTAAGCGCCTATCCCAACAGGGACGACCTTCATGGTCGTCCGGCCTGTGCCGAACCGGGGGCGACCATAAAGATCGCCCCTACTGGGATAGGTTTAAGCTGAACTACCAAAATTCAAGGTAGAACAAAACAATCGAAAGTTGTGAAGCTTTTTACTATCTTTCGCTCTGTTAATCGGTAGGTGCTTTATGACCGGCTTTCTAAGCTTGAAGTTTTGGTGAGTCCGATATACTGAAATAATATTAACGGATAAGTGTGACCGCGAACAATTTCAGGGTGCTACCTGAACTGTAATGAGAATAATAGAGCAACGCAGATGGTATGACGTTTGAAAGCGTATAAGGATAACCCAGATAAGTAGTAGTATAATTGAAACTTTTTTTAATGTCAATTCGTCTTAGGCTAATTTCGTAACAAATTTTGAGCTTAGGGTAACTCAAAAACGGCTGTGAATTAGATAAAAATCTTTTTTTATGCTTATTTCACGATAATGAATATAAAATCATCCATTTTGGTAAAGAAAAGAGCCGCCCTTTCGGAGCGGCTCTTAATACTTGACCCAGAAGGGTTATAAGCAAATCTCAGGTTTAGTTCGAGAAGGCCAACAGCACGTTACCTTCCATTCCGGTGCCGGGCGCAACAAAAGGCTGATAACCACTATTGACATAAACGAAACCATCAGCAATAGAAGCACCCGCCCCATTGATCGAGCCACCCTTACCGGTCAGCCCATTCGTGCCGGTAAAGCTGCGTCGGGTGTCATACTGCCATAGAATTGCCCCTGTCCGGCTATCGAAAGCGCGGAACTTGCCGTCCCAGCTACCGTGAAAGGTTAACGAGGGGCTATTGGAAGGGGGCGACCCCATCGACAACTGGCAGAACGGTTCGCCCGCCCCACCCCCGGTCGTACACCCGTCTGCCGGGTTCTTGGTCGTCCACAAAATCTGACCAGTGGCCGGGTCGAGCGCGTTCAAGCTACCCGGTTTGGCGTTGTTGGTAGCGACAAAAATCCGTTGCCCGTCCCAACTGCTACCCCACAAAATACCACCCTGTCCGCCGACACCCCCAATACTGACCTGGGTTTGCCAAACGATCTCGCCGGTACGAGCATCGAGGGCGTGATAAATCCCGCTCTTCTGCCCGGCCCCGACCAGCACACGCGGTCTGCCATTCTTGACCGCGACAAAGAGGTTGGGCGACCCTACGTCAAAGTCGTTGTTCCCGGCCAACGGCAAGGGGCAGTTTGCTCCCGCGCCTGCCGGTAGCCCAAACAGTTCCGGGTTGCACGACAAATTCCAACGGTCGTTCGGGGTAAGTTGGGTAACCCAACGCTCGGTCCCGGTTGTCAAATCAAGGGCGATCAGGGCATCGCTCCGGTTCGTGGCAGGGTTCGAGTAGTTCTGGCCCGTCCCGAAATAAATCAGACCGTTGATTGGGTCAATCGCCGGGCTACTCCAAACGCTGACCCCGCTTGGCCCATACTGCGGAATACCATAAATATTGACCCCGGTCTGTTGGGCAGGCTGGCTAATCGTATAATAGCGCCAGAGTTCCGTCCCGGTCTTGCCGTCCAACGCCACCAAACTACCCCGGAAAGTACAGCACGGATAGGTCGGGTTGAGCGCCGCCGCATTCTCGAAGCTAGAGACCCCGACATAAATCTTACCGCGCCAGGCGATAGGCGACCCGGTGATACGCGAGGCCGGATGCGCATCCAATTTTTTGGCCCAGGCAAACGCGCCGGTTTTGGCGTTCAGGGCATAAAAATTACCCAACAAATCGCCAAAGTAGACCTTGCCGCCGCTTACGGTTGGGCCATCGCGTACCGAGTTCGTCCCCGCCGGGAGCGGCCCGGTAAAGTTGGCGGTATCGTAAGACCACTTCAACTGCCCGGTTTTGGGGTTGAGAGCGTAAAACTTGGCGTTCCAGCTACCGACATACAGCGTATCGCCCACAATTGCCGGTTGACTGGCGGCGGCCTGTGCGTCCGGGAAAACAAAAGCCC
Organism: Chloroflexia bacterium; assembly: GCA_038210655.1. GTDB lineage: Bacteria > Chloroflexota > Chloroflexia > Chloroheliales > Chloroheliaceae > 54-19. The sequence continues at coordinate 5,838 of JBBQWM010000047.1, read as the reverse complement.
ACTTCAGCTTCAGCTTATCCAATTTGTTGGCCCGCAACTCGTTCGCCTCCGGGTCGAAGCGAGAATTCAAGACATCGTGGCCCCAACCCGCCCAGCTTTTGCCCCCGTCGTTTTGGTCATCATCCCGCTCAAGAGCCGACGAATATATATCATAGTCTTTCGACAGCCGACTGTAGCCATCTTCCGAAGCCGAAGATATGGGGGTAAGAAACAATAAACAGCCGGATAGTACCGCCAAGAGAGCCGCAATACGGGCTAAAGGCCCCACTGACCGCCGCGAAACCCGACCGGTTCTGGGATTGGACGACGGGGGGCTTTCCTCCATCTCATCAAAATCAACTTGTCGTAACATAGAGAGTCTCCTTAGTAAGTAAAGGCATGATAAATAGTAGATCGATTGCTAAAACGTTGCTATAAAGGCCAACGAAAGGCCAGACCTTCACGGTCTGCCTTTCAGTAATAGTTAAATAGATTTTAGACTTTAGAGATGAAGATTAAATTAACTTTTCGAGTTTTTATCTTCGTTTTTATCTTCTATGTTAGAACTTTTGCTTGAGAACCACCGTCAAACTCTATTTTAGCCCTACAAGCAAAAGTCCGCTGTATTTAGGCGACTACAAACACCTTTTCGGCCTGCTGGCTGGATTTATCTAGTACCACATTTAACTCGTTGACTTGTTCGCAGACCCGTGAAACTGTTTCTGAAAGTTGGGTAACGGCTCCGGCACTCTGCCGCGAAACCTGGGCGACACTTCGCATCGTTACCAAAATTTGCTGGTTGGCGCTGCGCTGCTGACCGGTCGCGACACTGATCTCATCGCAGCGTAACTTTACTTCCTCGACTGCCGCCAGAATTTGCTCGGCCCGGGTGGCGCTATTAGAAATCACCTCATTTAGTTTGTCGATAACCAGCCCCGCAATTTCCGAACGCGAAAGGGCGGCCGCCGTTTCTTTTTTGCCCTCTTCGGCGACCAAAACCGCCTGGGCCATTGCCCCCTGCATCTCGGTGATAGCCTGACGTACTTCCTCGGTGGCCTCCCGACTGCGGTCGGACAGGTTCTTGACCTCTTGTGCGATCACCCCAAACCGATCACCCCGGTTGTTCCGACTTTCAGACCTATTACCACCGGCCATCACCACCCCGCCGGCCGCTTCTATCGAGGCGTTCAGGGCTAGAAGGTGGGTCTCGTCGGCAATTTCCTCGATTATATCGATGATAGTGCCGACCTTACGAGTCTGAGCAGTCAGGGCTAACAAACGCTGGCCCAAAAGCTCGATCCGATTGCGGACTTGCCCGACGCTATCAATAGTTTGCCCCACCGCCGAATTACCTTGTTCGCCGGTTGACTCGGCCAATTGGCTGGCACTTTTGACTTCGGCAGCAATCTGGACGGCCTGGTTCGCAAAGGACGAGGCCGATTGAGCGCTCCCGGCAATCTGGCTGGCCGTCTCGTTCAATTCTTCCAAACTGGCCGTTACCTGGGTAACAGCCGCGACTTGCTCTTGCGAACCACTGGCCTGCTGCCGCGAAGTCGCATTTAGTTCGGTTGTGACCCCCGACAGGTCGCGGCTCAAAGCCGCCCCAAAGTTGGTGGTCGCGTTTACCGTCACCAAAAGCTTGCTCAACCGAGTGGTCTGTTCTTCCAGATTACGGTTGGTCTTGTGAAAACGCTGGGTGAAAAGCGCAATACCCGCGATAATAATACCAAAGGTTATCATCCAAAAAGCCAGTTCGATTAGAGGATAAACCGAAAGGTCTAAGACCGGCCTGTAAATATTGAAAACTTTCCACAAACTAAAGAATACCCCCGACACGGCAGCGGCAATCACCGAAATTAGGACTGTCTCACGCCAGCTAAACCAGTTTATCCCGGCCAGAATAGGCACAAGTATAAACATGGCATCCACCATGTTGCTCCTAACCAGAAACTGACTGAGCGAAAGCGAGATCAGCAAGCCGATAAGCTGAATATAAGAAGCCCGCTTGACCCTTTGTAGGCTGCACCCAGGGCGGATCGAAAAATAAATAACCCCGTTGAGCATTACGATTAGCCCGGCGAGTCCTTCCAATAGTACCACTACCCACCACTGTACCACCAAAATTAACCCAACACTTGCCAGGGCAAAACCAATCGAGCTAAGGGTAAGCACCAGCGAGATCGTTCGGATTAAATTGATCTGGCGATCCAATGCTTTACGCACCCGCTGTTCAGGGGTTTCTAGCAAGAACTGTCGATCATTGTGGAAATCGCGGGTTAATCTTTGAGCCGACAATTTATTTTCTTTATCCATTATTTCTACTCTATAAGTAATTTTCTAACTACTCAACCAGGTAAACTACTTTGCGAGTTGGGCCAGCATCTCTTTCGGGAAATCGTGAAACTCGCGGGTTTGATACCAGTCTTTGGCAAAGCGACCCAACCGCCGCAGTGACGCACCCCACAGTTGTAGGCTGGTTGGAAGTTTTGCAATCAAAGGCTCCATTTTTTCCAGGTAAACATCGATCTGGGACAATGCGAAGGCTTCCGAGGTCTGTTCGCTCCAGCCTTCTGCCAACATCATAATCAGAAGGCTGTTTGGCTTTTGTTCGAGCAATTCGCGTTCAAAGCTGCGTATATCGTTAGAAAGCCGAATACTGGCGGCACAAGTCAGCGCCAGTTCGTCCAACAAGGCATCCAGGCTCTCAAACTCCGGGTCATAAAAAGCTGCCGGGTCGGTCGGGGGAGCGCCAATCATCACTAGAAGCGCTGCTACAATAAACGAAGCCCCAATCGACTCGCGGCCCACCGACATATAATGAGCGTAAGTTGGAAAGCGCCGGGTGCGCTCGAAAGTCTGACGGTCGTACAATTCGACTCGCATGCTCTTCATTGCCAGCGTAAAGTGGCGGGCAAAAAACTGGTAATAGGCTTCGGCATAGGGAAAAGTTTGAAGTTCCCGGCAAAAGCGAGTTAAAGCGCCGGTCAACTGCGCCCAGGGTTGCTCCTGATCGGGGTTCAGGTCTCCCAACAAGGCCGGGTAATCCTGGTAACGGCTACCGCCGTCCTGCACAATTTTATCCCAGATAATCAGTACCTGCTCGATTTGGGCATCGGTATAGGTTCCCATAATACCATCGCCGATGTCGTCCTGAGCGAACAAAATAAGCGATAATACCGATACTTCGGTCAGGGCCGCTAGGTCGGCTTCGGGACACATTGCAGTACAGGCCAAACAGGTCGAAGGTATACGCAAAGGTAAAATCGGTGGGTAATCCTTGACCCAATTTACAACTTGTGGGAAAACCAATTGGGCGGTTTGCACCACCCTCGTCCGGTCTTCCGCCGGTATACCCGACACTTCGGTCGCAGTGACGACATTCTTCATCGTCCGACGTTGTTCAAAGTAGCCGCTTTTTATTTCCATGTAGCTCCCGTCAATCTGTTTCAGGTATCAATCATCAAATTTTAACCAACCAAAGGCTTATTTACTTTCGACATGTGTACAAAGCAGCCAGTACCGCCGAAAAGACCACCCGCACCGGGGTATATAATTCCTTACCGCGCCATAGCTTGGGCAGCCTTGCACCGCCATCCGGGTAATATTCCTCAATATTCTTCCAAAGGAATTCTTTACCGCGCTGGATGGCCCTTTCGCAGCGCGACTTGTCCCAGGGACGAATTAAATCAGGCGCGGCCTGCAAAATCTGAAGAGCGTAGGCCGTTTCCTCCAAAGTCGAGAAATCGCCCACTCCCCAACCACCATCTCGGCTAGATTGGGTTTCCAAAACCCAATCTAGGGTAGGACGCAAGCGCTCCCGTACCGCCCGCGAGTCGTGCGCTTGCAAGGCCAACACCGCACAAGCCGAAGCATAATAGGGGCTGAGATGCCACTTGTCCTCCCAAAACCCCCGAATATCTCGTTCGCTATAAAGAAATTCCACCACTTTATCGAGGCTATCTCTCAAACGCAACCGCTCCTTGAGCGGTAGACCAAGTAGCGCCGCCAGAACATGCGTATTGGCTGAAAGCGAACTGTCCCGCTCTCGCTCGAAGCAACTAAAATAAGTCTCCCGCTCGAAACGTAATAGCGAATCGACCGGGACTCCCGCGCCGACCAAATTGAGCGCCGCTATTATCATGCCCGTATCATCCGAATCGGTCGGAAGCCCCCCAAAACGGCTGATACTTCCGCCCTGTTCGCTCAAACTCGCGCCCAGCCAATCTTTGAGGGCTTGTAAAACCCAATCCGGCAAATCTTCCTGGACGACACCCGCCTCGGTCAGGTTGTAGAGCGCCCAACTACTCTCAAAAGCATCGATTGGATAGGCGTTAGGCATCGCGCCGGGGCTAGTATCGAAAGCTCGTTTGGATAGATAGGACAACCAGGCGGCGGCTTTTTCATCCCACTCCCGGCCATAAATCAAGACCGCCGCCGTAGCAGCAGGCGAGCAACCGTAGCTACCGTTAGCCGCTTGTTGGGTCTTCAGCCGGTGGTAGTCGAGCGTTGGCCCAAAAGCTTCTAGCGAATGGATCAAATTGGACTGATTGCTATAGATTAATTCCGGCCCGGCGATCAACATTTTTTTAGTATAGAGCTTGAGCAAATCGGCTTTATCGGGGAAATCAAAAACTACGCCCAGCTTTTCTAAGTCACCCAACAAACCGGGAGCCAGCACTTCAAAACCGACGCTCTCGTGATTGTTGACCGACCAGTAGGTTAATACTTTTTCCAGGAAAAATTCGGCCCGGTAAGCGGCCCGGCGAGTTTGTTCGGTAGGATTGGGGGTTTTCAACAAAGCGAGCAAGGCTGCCAGGGTCGGCAACACACTATAACCTGCTGGGCCACCCCAACTACCATCTGCCGATTGGTTTTGGAGCAGCCACTCAAAAGAGGCGGGGAAAGCCAATTGGTCGGGCTGGTCGGGCTTGCGTACCATTGCAACCCAGGCCGTATCATAAGCGGCAGCGGTCATTTCGCCACTACCCCACCGACCGTCCAGATCAGCCACGATAGTTTCTAATAAATCGCGCGGCCAATTCTCAAGTTTGGAAGCACGCTCATTAACAAGCGGACTTATAAAGTCTTGCAATTCTTCTCTCCAAAATATATTTAACGTAGCGCATCTAAACTAGAACCTTGCACGATCAAATTGGAAGGAGGAACCTCAGCATTTAAGTAGGGCATAGGCACACATAAGATGCTAGAACGCCAGCTATAACGTTTGTTACCTATCTATAATTAGACACTAGACACTATTTTTGTGGGGGCAACCGTCAACTGGAGGTCTAGTTGCTCCTACATTCTAAATCTTTTTCTGAATATCTACTATTAGAACGAGGTCCCGGCTTATCACAGTCTGTCTGGATAATTTAGTTCATACTTTAAAAAGTATTTACTTAATTTTACTCTTTGAATCAGTCAATGGAATAGCCCATTATTGCTACTTACCCTATAGCCCATTATAACTACTACCTAGTCTTGATTTGTTTGCTAATCGTCGGCAAGCTAGGGAAGCTCAAAACCGATACTCAAAGAATTGCGGACCAGGTACTAGGTATTATTCTTGTAGCCAAGTTAAATGAGGCGGGTAGCACTGACAAACATTCCACGCCACCACCAGTCAATCTTGAAATCACCACTATCTACAATAACAAAGCCTGCTGTCGTCACGAACTGGTTCAATTTACTTAGGGTATAAGTTTGGTAGTGTTGTGCATCAACCAGTCGGATAAGCTTTTCAAACCACGGCCAGAGGAAAGACCTTTGGACAGTAAAATCTTCAATTACAAGCTGTCCTCCTGGTTTAAGCACTCGATGGACTTCTTGTAACAAACTATCTGGTTGAGCCACGTAATG
>JBBQWM010000046.1:0-46369 GCA_038210655.1 Chloroflexia bacterium | reverse complement strand
TCACAATGGGAAAAGCGGCCGAGCTAAACGCGGTTCTCAACAACACCGTCATTGGCATCTTACTCGGGCAAGGGGTTACTAATGTAGCCCAAGCTCGGCGCGAATTTGAGTACTTTTTCCACAAGAAACTTTTGGCTTTAGCCTAGTCCAACATACTTTATGTTCTCTACCCGACTTTGCAACAGCCTTAGGGGGTGGGGGTGCGCTTGAGTGGTACTTCGGCCTCAATAACGGCTCCTGCCCCGACCGAAGAACGCACTTTGAGGCGGCCCCCCAGGTTGGAGAGGCGCTCTTGCATTTCGGCCAGACCCAGGCGGTCGGGATTGGTATGGGAGGAGAATTGGGCGGGTGGGTCGAAACCGACCCCATCATCGAGTACCGCCAATCGGACGGTTTCGGACTGTTCGGTCAGGCTGAGTGAGATCGTAATATGCTGGGCTTTGGCGTGTTCCAACACGTTTTCCAGGGCTGCCTGGGCCACCCGGTAGAGGCTCAATTCGATTTCGGCAGGTAAGCGGCGCACTTCTAATTCCGGCCCGACGTTCAACTTGATCGATATTCTAATGTGCTGGCGGGTATCCTCGACCAGTCGGTAGAGGGCGGCGACCAAGCCTAGCTTGTCCAGCGAGGTCGGGCGTAAGGTGGTGGTGATACTTTCGAGCGATTTATCGGTTTCCATCGCCAGATGCCAGATCAATTCTTCGCGTTCGCTCAAGTTGGAGGAGTGCTGATAAAGCTGGCTGTTGATTTGTTTGATCCGGCTGACCGGGCCACTTTGAAGTTCGCGTACCAACTTATTGCGTTCTTCCTCGGCATCTTGCACCACTTTTTGGTTGAGCAGTTGCAACTCGTCCCGGTTCCGGCGCAACATATCATATTCGACCCGTTGCTCGGCAGCCTTCTTTTCGAGTTCCTCGATATTTCTTTCGAGGTCTCGAATCCGAAAAGTACTGTGAACCAGCACCGAGACTGGCCCGCTCAAAGTTTCTAGCAAGACAAAATCGGCAGGCTTGAACTCGCTTCCGTCCAGATGGGGGCCGAGACAGAGCAGACCGCGCTGCTGTTCGCCGATCTTTAGTTTCATTACGACCCCGGTTTGAGCATTATCGGACTCGCTACGGGCCAGTTCGGGGGTATTAAAATATTGGATCGGTTGAAAGAGCATCCGCCGGGAGAGTGGTTCGTATTTGTTATCGCCTTCAAACTTTACGTAATCAAAGTTTCGCAGTTCGCCTTCGGTTTTCTTGAGTTCCGAATAAAGCGCGAAAGCGGTAAAGGTCACATTCATGTTCTGACATAACAGGCTGACGAGTTCGACTGCCAGGGCATCCAGGCTGGGAGCCTGGGCCATCTTTACCAGGATAGACTCCATTGGTGGGAGAGCGGCTTTGGAGCTACCGACGGCCCGACCTTCCAAAATCGATTGGGTCAAAACCTGGACAGGATATAAGAGCGCGGCGGTACAGACGATTAGAAGAATACCAACCACCAGCGTCCGGTTCTCGGATTTGGGAAAAAATGTGTCAACAAGTAAGCCTAAACCCAGATAAATGACCAGCAAAACGACGGCAGTCGCTACGTAAATTAAAATGCGCCAGAGCAGGCGGCGCTGGCCTGAAAGTTGTAAACCCATCTTTGCATCAGCGAATCTATTGGAAATATCCCCGCACCCTGTTTGGGTCATTTCCTATGTTTGTCAGAACGGTCAACCTATATGACCTATATCCGGTATCCAACTATGTTAACTAAAATCAGACAACTTCATTTTCTTCGAGCAGTTGAGGTCTAACTTGATCTTACTCGATTGTAATATACCTTGCGCTTATCCCACTGTCAAGCGGGTAATATTCTATTTATGAATCACCCTATTAATATCTATTCATCCTGGCGGGCCAATTCGGTAGGCTTGCTCGGCTTTTCTTGGGTCAGATTGGGGTAGGGATTTTTCCTATTGGATAGGCCAACCGCCCTGTTCTTCAATTGCTTCGTCGATCTCGCTCATTAGCCGGATCGTTTCGGACAGGGCGGCTACGATGCGCTGGTAATGAAGTAGGTCGCTATTGGTCAGCGTGCGGCCCTTGCGGTCTTTGAGCCATTTCTGGCAGACTTGATAGCCGCCGATATGGAACTCCCAGACTTCGGGCGGCACACCCTCGAAATATTGGGTCTTGTTGATAATGACCCGCCCAGGCGTGCCGTCCGCTTTGGGTTCGCCATAGCTGACCGCTTCGACTAGGTTGCTGCCGATAACCGGGTATTTTGTAAGCGTTGGCCCTAGCTTTTCCAGCAAATGCAGCCCGACCAATTGACCGCCCAGGCCACACAGGTCGCGGAACAGGTCGGGATTGCTGGTGAGCGGCAGGCGCGGGAAATCGATCTTCAAGAACTCAGCGTAGCGACTGCGATAGGTTGGCGAGTGAAAGACGGCGTACATATAGTTGAAAATGTCTTCCGGCCCAAAGGTTGCCTGCAAATCACCCTTGCCGTCCGGCACAAAGCCCAACTCCACCCGCCCGGCTAGATCGGCAATAAACTTATCAGATAGGTTGGGCCGCCGCCCGCCCGGTGCATCGCTCGGCGTGTCCATATCGAACAGAGTCTTTTTGGTGGTGTCAGGGTAGAGGTAGAGCGGAAAGACGTTTGAGCCATCCTTAATTTCAACAAAAACAGCAGGTGTGGGAGTATTAGCAATTATCGCGTGTTGCCAAGTTTCAGCTTTAGTTTGGCGAGTGACATTTAATGTTAGATTTTCTTTATTTGCCACATGATCTAATAATTCCCGTCTAGGATAGTCCATTGTTACTGTGCTGAAATAACAAAACCGCCAATCAAAAGGACGATATAAGCAACGAAGACTATTTCCCCCCCATTCTACATTTGCTCTTAATTGTTTTCGAGAGTTAGATAGTTGCCAATCCCTATTGTCAGTAAGGTTATAAAAGGCACGTAGCTCTTCATCTGTACGATTTATATCCTTTAAATCATCAATCCGAGCGCGTATTACTTTTTCATCGAAATCTATTGCAAAATGATCTCGATGAGACTGGAAGCCTAAAACATTAATTGGAACAATTTTAGTTAGCTGCCAGCCTTGCTCATATTCCTCTCTTAATTGTCCATCTTGCGGTATGAACAGATAGGACGGAGCTTGTGGGGAAAGCTTTTTCCATTCGGTAGTTGTTACATCGTTATCCCAAAGCCATTTGTATTTGCCATCACGTGGGCCGTAGAGATCGGCATGGCGGATGGTAGCAGGTTGTTTGCTGCCGGGCCGCTTGACGAAAATACCGATAGCTACGCCTTGCTGGATGTCGAAAACGTTCTGGTCGGGCGACCCGTCCGGGTTACGCTCTTTCTTCTTGCTATTACCGTGCAGATCAAGCAGGTAAATATCGTCAAAGGTTTTCATCAAACTCTGACGCATACCCCGGAAGGTCGGGTTGTCGAGGTAGCCGTGATTAGAGATAAAGGCCAGAATACCGTAGCCAGTGCGCTGGATACGCCATTGGGCAAACCGAATGAACTTTACATAATCGTCATTTAGCCATTTAGGATTGCGTTCCCCTAATGGCTTTCCGTCCACCTCAAAATAACTACTCAAACCGGGCTCAACTTTGCTCCGTAGCAATTCGCTAATCCACTTCCCGTTATTAGCGGAATGGCCGGAGTAAGGCGGGTTGCCTAGCACTACCATAACGGGCGCGTCATATTTAGCGGTGCTGGCGGCGGTTGCTTCTTCGACCAGCCATTCGGCAAAAGGCAGCTTGCCACCTTCGTAGCCTTCTTCGAGGGTATTGGTAAGATAAATCTGCAAGCGCTCGTCGCTGTCGAATTTGTAGCCAGTCTCAGCCAGTTGCAAACCGAGTTTCATATGAGCGACGGCGTAGGGAGCCATCAGCAATTCAAAGCCGGTTATGCGCGGCAGCAGATCGTCTTTGACATAGCCGGGCCACATCCCCTCGTTGCCCTTAAAGCTGTCGTATATTTGGTCGATCACGCTGTGCAGAAAGGTGGCTGTGCCGGTAGCCGGGTCAAGTATCTGAACCCGATGGGTTTCAAGCGTAGTCTTGCCATCAGGCGTTTTCATCCTAATCTTATCGGCATCAGCCAGCCCCATTGGTAGCCCAAAATCCTTTTTGAGCAGATAATCGACGCTACGCACGATGTAGGAGACGACCGGTTCGGGAGTGTAGTAGACCCCGCGAGCCTCGCGCATCTTTGGGTCGTAAGCGGCCAGGAAAGTCTCATAGAAATGGACAACCGGGTCTTCCTGGCGGGTGCGCTTGCCAAAGTCCTTGAGGATCGCGGTCATATCGGAGCGGTTGAGCAGTTCCGCCAGGTCATCCACCGCCCAGGTAATCGAATCGTCCAGTTCCGGGCCGGCAATATAGGTAAACATCTTGCGTAGAAAAGGATTGGTCTTGGGCAACCGATAGGCTGCATTCTCGCGGGTAAAGCCAGCTACTTTGGGGGAGGCGACCCTGGCAGCGAACAGGCCATAACAGATGGTTTGGGCGTACATATCGGCAAACTGCTCGATACTCAAGTCAGGCAGCAAGACCTGCTTAAAGCCGATCATCTGAGAGTGGAGCGTGCCGCCCTTATACTCGCTATCGAAAGCGCGACGAATGGCATCCCGGATCAGCCGAGCGATAGCGGCCATGCGCTCGGCGAGTTCCTTTGGGTTGGCAACCGTTTTGGCTTCGGCGTTTCTAAAAGCGGTCAGCAAGGCCCTGACATTATCCACCCCATTGGGTTCGGCTTTAAGCTGTCCTTTTGGGCCGGTCGTAGCAAGCCGAGCGGTCATGCGCTTCTCACCGCCGACGTACCAGCGAAATTCCAGGTAATCGGTCAGAATCAAATTACCGAGGCTTTTTCGATAGCGGTTTAGCTGTTCGGTCTTCTCAGTCTGGTCAAGCGAAATATCAATATCTTTGGCCTCGACATAGCCAATTGGGATCGCGTTGACGGTCAGCACATAATCGGGAGCGCCACATTTTACCCGCTTTGGCTCATTGGTAGCCACGACCTCCGGGAACAGAGTTTGAATTAGGGTTTCAAGGGCTGATCGGTAGGTATGTTCGGTAGCGTTGCCTAGCTTCAAAGCCTTTTCGATAGCCTGGCGGTAATCGCTAAGGGCAGTATCTTTACTCATTGCCTATCCCTTCTAGTAAATCGTTGGCGCATAATCCGGTTACATCTCTATATGAACGTGGCGCGGGAAAGCTGCGTGCAGCACAAAGAGCTTTACGACGTATCAAAAATCGGCGGCTGATTTTTAGGTAGCCGCCGCCTTTTAGTTTAGGCCCCCGTCAGAGCGCGACCCTGGGCCAGGATCGGTTGGACTTTGTCGGCGGAGGTCGTTTCGGTATAGACCCGCATGATTGGCTCGGTTCCACTAAAGCGGATCAACAGCCAGCTACCATCTTCGGTGTAGTACTTGAAGCCGTCGTCAAGTCGCGCTTTGATAACGGGCATTCCAGCCAGGTCTTTGGGTGGATTGTTTTTGATCCGCTCCAAAATTTCGGCCCGCTTTTCCTGGTCAAACTTGAAGTCAACCCGGTCGTAATAGTGCGGCCCAACCTTCTCAAAGAGATAGGCCAAGAGGCCACTGGCGGTCTTGCCGAGTTTGACCATCATATCGGCCATCACTAGCCCCGACAAAATGCCGTCACGCTCCGGGATGTGGCCTCGGAAGCCGTTGCCGCCGCTTTCTTCGCCCCCAATGATCGCGTCCTTTTCCATCATCAAAGGGCCGATATACTTAAAGCCGACCGGCGTTTCAAAGACTTCTACGCCATAGATTTTGCCCAGCTTATCGACCATCGAAGTCGTCGAGAGCGATTTGATGATCGGGCCACGTTCGCCCCGCACTTCCAACATATAGAGCGCCAGGAGCGCGAAAACCTCAAGCTGGTTCATAAAGCGCCCGGTCTCGTCCACAATCCCGACCCGGTCGGCATCGCCATCGTTAGCAATCCCCAGGTCGTGCTGGCCCTCGGACATCAAAGCCAAAAACTCGGTCAAGTTTTTCGAGATCGGCTCCGGGTTGTGCATGCCGGGGAAGATCGGGTTGCGCGTGCCGTGCAATTCGGTAACGCTGACCGAACCACCACCCAAAAGCGTGGGGTAGTAGCCCTGCCCGGTTCCGTACATTGCATCGACCGCGATCCGTAGCTTGCTATTGCGGATACCTTCGAGGTCAACGATTTTCGCCAGTTGTTCGGCATAGCCCTCGGCTGGCTCAAAATACTCAACCAGACCGTTTTGGATGGCCTGGGCCAATGGCATGCGCTGAACTGGCTCATCCAGCCGTTTTTCTAGTTCGGCCACGATTTCGGGCGAGGCCGAACCGCCGTAATAAGGCTTAACTTTGTAGCCGTTATCGGTTCCGGGGTTATGGCTGGCGGTAATCATCGCACCGCCTCCGGCCCCGTGCTTGATGATCTGATAGCTCAAAACTGGCGTAGGGCAGAACTTATCGGCTATGTAGCTTTTGATCCCGTTGGCCGCCATAACTTCGGCGACTGCCGCCGCAAAATTCTCCGAAGCAAAGCGCGTATCGTAGCCGATGCACACCCCATCTTTGTCCCGGTCGATGCTCTTGAGCCAGGCTGCCACCGCCTGCGAAACCTTCCGAACGTTTTCAAAAGTGTAGTCTTCCGCGATGACCGCACGCCAGCCGTCGGTGCCGAATTTGATTTGTCCCATTGTGGACATTCCCTCCTGCTATACAAAGTAATTATAAGTGCTATCAAAGTGCGTTGGTAACAATCTCTTGGGCTTCATTCAAAATCTGTTCGAGATGAGCCTGGCTCTTAAAGCTCTCGGCATAGATTTTATAGACATCCTCGGTTCCCGAAGGGCGGGCCGCAAACCAGCCGTTTTCAGTTACCACTTTCAAGCCGCCAATGTCGGCCTGATTGCCCGGTGCTTTGGTCAGCTTGGCGACAATTGCCTCGCCTGCCATCATGGTCGCCTGGACGTTTTCGGGCGCAAGCTTTTTCAGGCGGTCTTTTTGGGCCGGGGTCGCTGGAGCATCGATCCGGGTATAGAAGGGGTCGCCCAGCCGTTCGGTCATCTCACGATAATGCTGACCGGGGTCTTTGCCGGTGCGGGCTGTAATTTCCGCCGCCAGCAAATCCATAATCGGGCCGTCTTTGTCGGTCGTCCAGACCGTCCCGTCCTTTCGTAAGAAAGAGCCGCCCGCGCTTTCCTCGCCGCCAAATCCAAAGCTACCGTCCAACAGACCCGGTACAAACCACTTGAACCCGACCGGCACTTCGACCACCTTCCGGCCCAATTCTCGCCCAACCCGGTCGATCATAGCACTACTGACCAGGGTCTTGCCGATGGCACTATGGGGGGGCCAGCCTTCCCGGTTGCGGTACAAATACCAGATCGCGACCGATAGATAATGGTTAGGGTTCATCAGCCCGACACTGGGCGTAACGATCCCGTGCCGGTCGGCATCGGTATCATTCCCAAAAGCAATGTCGTATTTATCTTTAAGCCCGATCAGACTTGCCATCGCATAAGGTGACGAGCAGTCCATCCGAATTTTGCCGTCGTGATCGACCGTCATGAAATAAAAGGTCGGGTCAACCGTTTTATTTACGAGGGTCAGGTTCAGTTTGTAATAATCGGCGATAGGCTGCCAGAAGCCGATACTGGCCCCGCCCAGTGGGTCGGCCCCGATCCGCAAGCCAGAAGCGCGGATCGCCTCCATATCAATGATATTGGCAAGGTCCTTGACGTAGGGGGTGATATAGTCGTGGCGGTGGGTACTTGAAGCTTTGAGGGCCGCTTCGTAAGAGATGCGCTTGACTCCATTTAGCTTTTCCTGCAACAAAGCGTTGGCTCGGTTCTGCACCCAGCCGGTAATATCGGTATCGGCAGGGCCACCACTGGGCGGGTTATACTTAAAGCCGCCATCGGCAGGTGGATTGTGTGAAGGGGTAATTACAATGCCGTCCGCCAACCCCGTCTGACGGCCCCGGTTGTAAGTCAAAATGGCGTAAGAAATGGCGGGTGTAGAGGTGTAAGCATCGTCCTGAGCGATAAAAACTTCGACCTCGTGAGCCGCCAGTACTTCCAGGGCCGATTTTTGAGCCGGTTCGGAAAGCGCGTGAGTATCCATCCCCATATAAAGCGGGCCGGTAATCCCTTGCCCGCGCCGATATTCGACGATAGCCTGGGTTGTCGCCAGAATATGATCTTCGTTAAACGAAGTAGTCGCGGCAGACCCCCGATGCCCGGAGGTGCCGAATTGCACCCGCTCTTGCGGATTAGCCGGGTCGGGATGAAGCTGATAATATTGCTCACGTAGTTTTGCGACATCAATCAGAAGTTCTTTGGGGGCCGGTTTCCCGGCGAGGGGACTGAGCGCCATTTTTACACCCTCCTGCTTTTATACGCCTGCACCATTTTTTGCTAAATTCTTCTTTTGGAAAATTGCCTTTGCGAAGCCTCGATCTACGGTGGATTATGCGCCATTGAATGCCTGGCTGTCAATCTATGGTGGCAATCTCTTCGCGGTTGTAATAGGTGATAGGTGTCAGGTGGGCGGGTTTTTACCTGCTACCTGCTACCTAAACTATCTTAGCTTTAACCTGATTGTTTGCGTCAAAATTGTGGGTGGTGGGGCCAGTAGTTTATGCTATAATAAGCTAAGTGAGTACAAAACAGCTATTTTAGAGGTGGTAAGCAGATGGTAACTGAAGCGGTCAAACAGAGTCAGACCTATAAGGTAGTAAGAATTGTAAAGCGTGGGGCGGACAACAGCGGACACTGGCCCCTTAGTATGGGCGAAGCCTATGACCGCTATCGGGGGCCATATACAATTGAAAATGCAACTGTTCTAATACAGGAGGAGTCGCTTGAACTATATAATGGCTGGCTGGTCTGGCAGGCTATGACCGATCCAGAAGAGCGACGGATCGCCGCTAATGTACAGGTGATTTTAGACCTGGCAGTGCGGTTTATCGAATGGGGCCAATCTTACCCTGACCAGTTTGAATGTTTGATGAAAAGCAAAGACCTCTATAAGCCGGACGTGTGTCTTTTATCGCGCCAGCGTTTTAGCACTCAGCTAGTTGCGACCGGCAAGAAGCAAAAGCATCAGCTTTTGAAGGGTGCGCCAGAGTTAGTGATCGAGATGCGTTCGCCTTCCAATACTCGAAAAGAAGATCGGGACAAACGGACGCAATACTTCGCCAACGGGTGTCTGGTGGTATGGGATGTGGACCCCAAGCGCCAAAAAATTTGGGTCTACGAAGTCGAAAATCCCAAGAAAGCTAAGGAGTACAAGGTCGGGGACGAGATAACATGCGAGCAGATTATACCGGGGTGGCGGCGGGCAGTAGCCGACTTTTTCAAGCTAAACTTGACTGCTGAGCAAGTCGTGGGCGAGATGGCTACCGGGTGGCGGGCCGAAAGCCGGGCGGAAGGTCTTATAGAGGGTGAGACAAACGCTTTACGCAAAATGGTAATTCGTCAGGCCCGACGACGCTTTGGCAAAGAAGCGTTACCCGCCGATCTTGAGGCCCGCTTGAATAGCTACGATCTGGCTCAGTTGGAAGCTCTGGATGATGAGCTGGCGGATATTTCCAATTCGGAGGAGTGGCTGGCGACTTTCCCAGCTTAACCGGGGAAACTAAACCCGCAAAATATTTACCTTTTGTTTACCTTTGTTAACCATAATATTAAGCATTCATAGGTAAAGTAATTTTGCAAGCGATTTCAAAGCCTTAATCAATTTTACACCTGACCCTCGTTAGCTAGAGTGTGGATGGGTCTGAGCCAGGCAGAGATTAAGACTTTGAGATCGCTTGTATTATTTAGATCGGGTTTTCCTCGCCCGGTTGGTCGGGCTTGCTGCGCTGTTCGAGCAATCGCATTCGGTAGTGGTTTTTGGCGCGGGTTCCGACGTTGGTGATAAACAGATAATTGGCGGTTCCCCCGACTACACTACCCAAAAGCGGAATAAAGCGGCCTATCCCGCGTTCACTCAGGCTGAGACCCAGGCTTTTGGCAACCTGCGGGATGACCTGTTTGATAATCAGATCACGATAAGGCTTGGTCAGCACGTTTTTGGTCAGGCTGCTCAGAAAGACTTGCGATCCGGCAACCGTAACGGTTTCCAGGCCAGTCGCCCCGGCAAAGAGCAAAAGCGCAATGGCGCGGCCCTCTTCGGAGCGCGTTTCGTGTCCATAACTCTGAGCCACCCCGCTAATCGTCCGAAACGAAAAATAAGCCAGGGCCGAAATATCGGCTGGAATCGTCGCCAGCATGACCAATCCGCCCGGTAAGCCCATCACTGCCCCGCTGCCAGTCGCCATCAGACGGTTGCTATCGACAAAACGGTTCGCCAGTTTATCCAACTCACGAGCGGGAACCAGGGCGATCTCTTGCGGCGCATTGATAACAATCCCCATCTGGCGGGCTTCCTCGGCTACCTCCCGCGAAGGAATCTGCCCGGTCTGCAAATACAAGTTCAACATCTGGACGAGTGCTGATACCAGAAGGTTATTATCGGTCTCTAGCCGGACTTTCTCAGGCTGAGCTTCATTTTTCTCCTCATCCTCGGCGCATTTCAAGCAAAATGGGGTTCCTAGCGGGTTGTGCGACTTGCACTTGGGACAAGTCCAGTAGGCTTCTTTGGGTTCTTTATTTTTATTCAGGTTGAAAAAATCTCTCAACGCTCCGGCCATTTTATTACTCCTTAAAACCCGATCTTTATTTTAATTAGACCCGGATCATTTTACCAAATTTTATAGTTAAAAACTGTACGTTTGACACCAAAATAGGTTTCATTGTTTCAAAAGCTGACCGAGCGGCAGAGGGCGCACGATAGGCCGGGTGGTGAACGTGCCGACTTCCGCCGGGTCGCGTCCGGTTATATCAGCAACTAGCCCGGTCACAAGATGACCACAGACCCGCCCCTGGCATAACCCCATTCCGCACCGGGTCAACAGCTTGACGCTACGAGCATCACGGGCCTGTCCTTCTCGCACGACCTTTTCGACTGCACCGACGGTCACTTCTTCACACCGGCAGATTATAGTTTCGGGAGTGGCCCAACTGTGACGACCGGGCCGCAAGGCAAACATCTGGTTGAGCAGGTCGGCGAAGGCTTGTTGGTGGCGCAGTTCGCGTTTGGCCCTGGCGGTTTCCCGGTCGGCCTGGGTCTGGCTGGCTTTGCCAAGCCGGATGGCGGCGGCCCAACCTGCGATATGGCCTTGCTGCAAGGCAATCACCGACCCACCGATCCCGCCGATTTCTCCGGCTACGAAAACCCCCGCCTGAGTGCTTTCCATATTATCGCCATAGCGGGCGAAGAAAGCGGCCTGTACCGGGTCGTAACGGTGTTCGCAGCCCAGCGCATAGGATAACTCGACGCTCGGCATAAAACCGTAGCCAATGCCCAACGTATCGACCTCGATTTCTTCGGTTTGCCCTGCTAATACCCGCCAATCGGTATCCAGGCGGGCGACTGTTATGCGTTGTAGGCGGCCTTCACCGGTGGCCCGGACTACCGCCCGACCGTAGCGCAACGGAACTTTGTGTCGCTTCAGGGTAGCGACATATCCCGCTCCCTCTGCTAACTTATCAAAATGGTTCCAGCCTTGCGGTGCATAACGTAGCCATTGCCGGGGCCGGGTAGCCTCAAAGACCCCCACTACCTGCGCACCACTTTTTGCCAGTAGCGCCGCGACTGGCAGCAAAAAAGGGCCGGAACCGGCTAAGGCGACCCTTAGTCCGGGCAAACTCCGAAAGCTCTTGAGCAAAGTCTGGATACCGCCCACCGTCATTACGCCCGGCAAATCCCAACCGGGAAAGGCCAACCCCCGATCATACGCGCCGGGAGCCAATATGATGCTTTGAGCGATCAGTTCAAAAGCCGCCCTGGGAAGGCCGCCATCGTCCGGCGCAGTCTGGTCGATCTGCAAGACAAATTGACCGTTAGTTTGGGAAGCGGCCCAGACGTTAGCTCCACTCAAAAGCTTGATATTGGGATGGCTGGCAACGACTTGAAAAAGTTGGGCCGCTTTGTCGTAAGCGTGGTGCAACGCGCCGGGGCGTTCGCTATGGAGGCCAGGAGCAAGTTGTTTGTAATACTGACCGCCGGGTCGGGCGTAGGCATCGACCACTGTTACGAGACAACCTGCCTGGGCAGCGGCAGCAGCGGCAGCTAACCCGGCCGGCCCGGCCCCTATAATTGCTACTTCGGTAGAAAGGTTCATGCTCTCTTTTCTTCTAATAAATTCTTCATCAGCCTCTAGCCGAGGCTACTTTCTGACAGATGGTGATTTTAACCAGCAAACTTTGTCGCCTTAATCACAAGCCGCCAGAACACAGTATGTTATAATCAAACCGTAAAGGCTAATCGAGTTTGAATTGTGACGGCTTAGGCCGTAAACAAAACTGTGTGCCAACAGCTAGAAACTACTCATAAATCAATGTTAGACGCTGTTCCAACCAAAGAGGTTCCTATCAACGTGAAAATTCGGGTACTGCTGGCGGACGATCATACTATATTACGCCAGGGTATTCGGATGCTGCTCGAAACCCAGCCCGATATGGAAGTCGTGGGCGAGGCTACTAATGGCCGAGAAGCGATTGAACAGGCTCGTCGCTTGCATCCCTTAGTTATCCTGATGGATATTTCTATGCCCGAATTGAACGGGCTGGAAGCGACTCGGCTGATAAAACACGAACTGCCCGCCACTCAGATCGTAATCTTGACCATGCACGAAACCGAAGAATATCTGGTTAAGATTTTACAGGCAGGCGCAACTGGCTATGTCCTAAAACAAGCCGCCGACCGCGAATTGATCGAGGCGGTGCGTATTTCCAGCCGAGGCGATACTTATCTCTACCCGCGCATTGCCCGCCGCTTGGTTACGGATTACCTGCGCCGGGTCGAAACGGGTACGATAGACGAGCGCGATGCTTCCTACGACACTTTGACGGCCCGCGAACGCGAGACCCTCAAGCTGATCGCCCAGGGTCATACCAACAAAGAAATCGCCGAAATTCTGACTCTCAGCGTCAAGACGGTCGAAAACCATCGCTACAGCCTCATGAATAAGCTCAATGCTCACGACCGGGGCGAGTTAATCAAGTATGCCATCCGGGTTGGCCTGATCCAGCCCTAAGCGTAATAGCCAACTCAGCTTCCTGTACCCATCCCTGCTTTTGCCAGTAACAAAACTGTCGAGGTCTAGTATCTCATATTTTGAATTTGCCTGCTTTATTAAGTCAACCGGTCAATCGACTGGTGTTTCCTCAAACTGATACTATTATTGTAACAATCCTCTACATCGCAAAAAAACTTGTTTGCTCTTTCAAAGCCGATTAGAATAGCACAATATGTGTTAGAAATCTTCACCTTATAAGCAGGTTCAGTAAATAGTGCAGGGGGGACGATGAAGCAGTTACCGCGAGAAATCGAAGAACGCTATGGGGTAGCCCGCAGTATTTTGTTGCCGGTTGTAGTTTCGCCGCATCAGGTTGAAATGTTGCGGATGGCTGAAAACGAGTCAAACCAGGGTTGGAATTTTATCGTACTGCTTTTCGAGGGGGGTCGGTTGGTGACAGAGGTGGAAAATAACCAGGGTCAGGCTTACCGACTACCCGAATTGCGCTTGCCTGCCGATATTCTTGATCTGGAAGATTTCGAGGAGGCTTTCAAGGACAAGCTCCACGCTAAGTACGGTCTTGAGGTGGTCTTGAGCCGCTACTTGTTGCTGGTTCACTGTACCTTTATGGCAAGCGGCGAGGCCGATACCGCCGGAGACGATATTGGAACCAGCAGCCGTACTCTGCATGTCTTTACGGCCCGTTGCCTAAATTCGGATGAACTGGCCGGACAGGAAGGCCCGCTCAATATTCGGTTGGTCAAGCCTACCGTGTTACTCGATGCCCTTCAGTCAGAATGGGCCGATATTAAAACCCAGGCCGCCTCTGGTGGAACGCTGGGCGACCTACGGATGGAATATGACAAAAGCTGGACTTTTGTACGGGCGCGGGTAGTCGCCACCGCTTTCCAAAGGCTCTTCGGTTGGCCTTTGCCGGAGCTTTAAGGGAGGGATGAGGGATGAAAAATGCAGAAGTCAGAATGCAGAATGCAGAATGCAGAATGTAAAAATTGCTCTTATGGAAGCAAATCAAAATAATTGTCCCAATGTAGGGGCAACCCTGGGTGGTTGCCGTGAACACCTTGCGCGGTCAATGAGGGCAACCACCCAGGGTTGCCCCTACCGGGATATTTTATTATTTTTGAGTCCCTTACAAGGGTGCGCGTCAATTTTTTGCACGGGTTCAACCAATTAGAACAGGCGACCGCGAGAACCTAGCTCCAAATCATTCAAAAATAGGTTAGAAAATTTTTCGCAGAAAAATTTTCTAACCTATAATCAATTCCGGTTTCGGCTGTGGCCCAACCTGGCTAGTGTGCAAAAATTGA
This sequence comes from Chloroflexia bacterium, assembly GCA_038210655.1. Classification (GTDB taxonomy): domain Bacteria; phylum Chloroflexota; class Chloroflexia; order Chloroheliales; family Chloroheliaceae; genus 54-19. The sequence goes on along the minus strand of JBBQWM010000046.1, from coordinate 31,899 downwards.
CGCTTACCCAGGGTTCTTGAAGGGCTTGCGTTGGTTGGTGAAGCTGGTATAATATAACCGACTAAGCTTATAGAATAGCAGGTGTTATCATACGTTTCAAGTGACTACTTTTACCTAACACCTGACACCTTATACAGGATCGAAATATGACGAAAACGAGTATCGCCCTGTTGTGGCGCTACAGTCTGGTTTACAAAACGCGCTGGCTGGCGGGGTTAGTGTGCGTATTATTTGCGGGTAGCCTGTCGTTGATCCAACCCTTATTACTCGGTGGGGCGGTCGATAATTTGCGTGACCCAAAGGCTGACCACGATCTTATTTTGTGGTCGGCCCTGGGTATTATCGGATTGGCTATTATCGAAGGCTTTTTTCGGTTTGGTTATCGCTTTTTTTGTACGCAGGCTTCCCGCAAAATCGAGAACGATATGCGCTCCGACCTGTTCCGGCACATCCAGGCTCAGGAGCAGGAATATTTCCAATCGATCCACACGGGCGATTTGATGAGCCGGGCCACTAACGACTTGAACCAGGTGCGTAACTTTTTGGGCATGGGGATCGGCAACTTCTTCCTGACCTGTTTTACCTTTACGCTGGCAATGGTTTTGATGTTTAACTTGAATAGCGGGCTGGCCCTAATCGTCTTGATTGTGCTACCGTTGGTCAGTGTATCGTTTTTTCTGACCGGGCGGGCTATGCAGAACCGTTACGAAAAAGTTCAGGCCAAGTATGGTGACCTTTCGACCCAGGCTCAAGAGAACTTTTCGGGTATTAGGGTGGTCAAAGCCTATGTCCAGGAAGACCTCCAAATCAAGCGATTTGCCGATCAAAACCGCCAGTATGTCCGCGATAACCTGAATTACACCCTTTTGAGCGGCCTGATGTGGCCTCTTATGTTCTTGATTTTGGGCATGGCGACCGCCCTGATTTTGTGGGTGGGCGGCACACTGGTCGTTAATAAAGAGTTGACCCTCGGACAATTGGTGCAGTTTATCTCTTATATCGGATTGCTTGCGTGGCCGATGATTGCGCTAGGTTGGGTGGTCAACTTGTTTCAACAGGGGATGGCCTCGATGAAGCGGATCGCCGAAGTTGTGCAAACAACGCCCCGCATAAAGTCCGGCCCGGATGCGATCAAGCTCGAACCGCTCCGGGGTGAGGTCGAATACGCTGGGGTGAGCCTCAAGCACGACGACCGCTGGACGCTCCGCAATGTGAGTTTTAAGGTTCCGGCGGGGACCTCCTGCGCGATTGTCGGGCCGACCGGGGCCGGCAAGACTACCCTGGTCAATATGCTTTCACGGGTGCGCGACCCGGACGAAGGTCGCGTGTTGATCGACAATACCGATGTGCGTCAACTTGATCTAGCGGCCCTGCGTCGTCACCTTGGGTATGTGCCGCAAGATACCTTTTTGTTTTCGTTATCTTTGGCCGAAAATGTGGCTTTTGGAATGGAAGAAGGGCAGTACAGCGAGGCGCAAATCGAGCAAGCGGTGGCGACCGCCCGGCTTTCCAAAGACCTCGAACAGATACCGGGCGGCTTGAGAGCCGTAATCGGCGAACGGGGTGTAACGCTTTCGGGTGGGCAGAAGCAACGCACCGCGATCTCCCGCGCCATTTTGCGCGATCCACGCATCTTGATCCTGGACGACGCGCTATCCAGCATCGACACCCAGACCCAGGCCGAGATTCTGGCAAATTTGCGTCAGGTGCTGGCAGGCCGTACCAGTTTGCTTATCAGCCAGCGTATCAGCACCATCAAAGAGTGCGACCAGATTCTAGTCCTCGACAACGGCGAGATTATCGAAAGAGGCGACCACCGTTCGCTACTAACCCACAACGGCCTCTACGCCAGCATGTACCGCCGCGAGTTACTCAGCCAAGAATTAGAAGAAGAGTAGACATATTGGTAACTACTCATCGCAGAGAAAAGCCGATTTAAGATTAACGATTGTAACTACTCAGCCTAACCCTTTGGGCGACCACATAGGGTCGCCCCTACAACGAATTTTGGGTAGGGGCGACCCTATGTTGTCGCCCGGCCTGAATAGTTATTACCGATTACTGATTACTGATTACTGATTACTGATTACAATACATACTTCGTGCTTGATGCTAATTTGCATCCCTTCATCCCTCATCCCTATCTTTTATCTGTGTTCATCCGTCCTATCCGTGTTCATCTGTGTTATAACCCCCTCTTCCCTTATCTTCGCTCTTTGCCGTTCGAGGCGAGGGGTAGAGCCAGCGTAAATATTATCCAAAAAGCGATCAGGGTTGGGGGCCGGATAGTCCTGGGCGCGTTGAACCTGCGCGGCTATTTCGGCTTCAGCTTCGGCGGTCAGCGCTTTGTCGGAAGCTTCATCCAGCGTTCCACGTTGGAGTAGGAAGCGGCGGAAGCGTTCGAGTGGGTCGCGGGCCTTCCAGTAGGCCAGGTCTTCCGAAGGGCGATAGCGGGTGGGGTCATCGGCGGTGCTGTGCGGCCCCATCCGATAGGTCAGAGCTTCAATCAGGGTTGGGCCACCCCCGTTACGCGCTCGCTCCACCGCTTCTTGCATTACAGTGTAGACCGCCAGAATGTCGTTGCCATCGACCAACCGGGCCGGAACGCCAAATCCGGCCCCCCGTCGTGCAATCCGGCCTCCGGCACTTTGTTGGCGTACCGGGACGCTAATCGCCCAACCGTTGTTGACCACCACCATTACCAGGGGCGACTGATAAACCCCGGCAAAATTCAACGCTTCGCTAAAATCGCCTTCACTGCTTCCACCATCGCCACAGCCACATACGACGACCGAATTTTCATTTCTGATTTTAGCGGCCATCGCCAGGCCGGTCGCCTGTAGGCACTGGCTACCGATCACAAAATAGAGCGGCATACAGCGCAAATCTTCTTCCCCGCCCAGTTCGCTGTTAGGTGGGAAACCCCGCACGGTATAGGCAATGTAGGCAGGCGATACGCCTTTGAGGAAGTAGGAGCCAACTTCACGGGGTGAACAGGTCAGCCAATCCTGGGCTAAAAGGGGGGTCGCCATCCCAACCGAAGTAGCCTCCTGGCCTTCGCCCGGTATCCAGGTACTGGCCCGGCCCTGACGTTGGAGGGCGACCATTTTAAAGGAGAAGAAACGGGTCATCCACATGGTGCGATACCAATGGAGCAAACGTTCGTCGCTCAAGCCGCTCGGCAAAGGGCCGACCAACTGTCCTTGCAGGTCTAATACCTGGAAAGGGGTATCAAGTTCATCCTGGGGAACTAATAATCCTGGTTTCATAGCAAAACTCAAGCTTTCCCTCGCTAAAGGTTTACGGGTTTAACTACAGATTAACACAAATATCTCATAGCACAATGCAAAGCAATTGAGTTAAACAAGGTTCAATATCTCTGCATTTTGTTATAGTATACCACCTGGGGCAGTCTGAGGGTACTAAAGCCCAGCCGAAAAGTGGGGGAATTTATTCAAGGGATGAAGGATGAGGGATGAGGGATGAAGGGGCCATCTACAGGCGGAGCCATATCTTACAGGATCGAGGTGTTCTGTAAGATATGGCTCCGCCAATAGATTTCCGGCTTTGGGCTGGTTTAATCGAGGTAGCTATAACCGGGGAGCGTCAGAAATTCCACAAACTGATCGTCGGTGGTGATTTTGTCGAACAGTTCGGAGGCCAACTTGTACTGGCCTGCGGCGTACTGCCCCTCGCCGACCAACGTTTTAATCTTTTCCAGTTCTTCTCCTAGCATTGTACGGAAAAGCTCGACCGTCACTTTGCGCCCATCGTTCAGGCTGCCTTTGGGATGCCTGATCCACTGCCAGACCTGCGACCGGGAGATTTCGGCGGTGGCGGCATCTTCCATCAAATTGAAGATCGGAACCGCGCCGGAACCGTTCAACCAGGCTTCCAGGTATTGCACCCCGACGCTGATGTTGGTGCGTAGCCCCGCCTCGCTGATGTTGCCCTCGCCGTGTGGAAAGTCGAGCAAATCGGCGGCGGTTACATTCACATCCTCCCGCTTGCGGTCAATCTGGTTGGACGTTTTCATGATCGCGTCAAAAGCTTCGGTTGCCAGCGCCACCATCCCAGGGTGCGCGACCCAGGTTCCGTCGTGACCGTTGGTGGCTTCGCGCTCTTTATCGGCCCGCACTTTGGCAAAGGCTTCCTCGTTGGCTTTTGGGTCGTTCTTGATCGGGATTTGGGCCGCCATCCCGCCCATCGCGTGAGCATTGCGTCGATGACAGGTCTGGATCACCAGCAGCGAGTAGGAACTCATAAAGTGGCTCGTCATTGTGACCAGGGTGCGGTCGGGCATGATAAAGTCGGCCCGGTTGCGAAACTTTTTGATGCAGCTAAAGATGTAATCCCAGCGTCCGCAGTTCAATCCCGCCGAGTGGTCTTTTAGCTCATACAAAATTTCGTCCATCTCGAAAGTTGCCAAAATCGTCTCGATCAGGACGGTTGCCCGGATCGTACCGTGTGGTACGCCAAGTTCCTTTTGGGCCAGCGTAAAGATGTCGTTCCAAAGGCGGGCTTCCAGATGGCTTTCCAGCTTGGGCAGGTAGAAATAAGGGCCGCTACCCTTAGCCATTAGCCGTTTGGCATTATGGAAGAAATATAGGCCAAAGTCGAAGATACCACCCGAAATCGGCTTGCCATCCACCAGCAGGTGCTTTTCGGTCAGGTGCCAACCGCGTGGACGTACCAGCAAAGTGGCGACTTTCTGATTGAGTTGGTAATACTTACCTTCTGGGCTGCTAAAGGTAATCGTGCCGTCGATAGCATCCCGCAAGTTGATATGGCCCTGAATATTGTTGTCCCAGGTGGGAGAGTTGGCATCCTCGAAGTCGGCCATAAAGACCTTTGCACCCGAATTAAGGGCATTGATAACCATCTTGCGGTCAACCGGGCCGGTGATTTCCACCCGGCGATCCTGCAAATCGGCTGGAATCGAGGCGACGGTCCAGTCGGCCTTGCGAATATCGGCGGTTTCGGGCAGGAAGTCCGGCATCTTTCCGGCATCGATTTCGATCTGTCGGGCCGCTCGTTTTTGCAGTAATTCTTCACGCCGGGAGCCAAATTCGCGTTGGAGTTTGGCGACAAAGGCCAACACTTCCGGGGTCAAAATCTCGGCAAACTCAGGTCTAAGCTTGCCTTTGATCTCCACGCCTACCGGGAGCGTAATTTGCTGAGTACTCATAGCAGTTCCTTTCGTTTAAGAGTAAGAGCCTATCGGGAAATCTATGGGCGGAGCCATATCTAACAAAATACCCTCGGCTCCTGTGAGGCATTGTTCTGTCAATGGACGGGTTTGGGAACGATCTATGGACGGAGCCATATCCAACAACTAGACGCTCTTTGTAAGACATTGCTTCGCCAATGGACGGCCCCTCATCCCTCATCCTTGTTCGACCTTGCTCCGCCAATGGATTGTCTAATCCGCTTAAGCCGTAAACTTGATAGTCAAGGTTGGCAGGGCTAGACCCTCGACCTGGGCCGCCCAGGTTTCGCCGACAGCGATAGACATCGCATCGGTCAAAGTGCCAGAAGTAATCACTTCGCCTGCCGCCAGGGGGTGGCTACCTTTGAGCGTGTCGGCTAATTGGCCCAGGCAGAGGGCCGGGCTACTATAGACGTTTGCACCTACTCCTTCCGCCGCCAGTGTGCCGTCTTTCGAGAGCAAAAGTTTAATTATCGGTAAAGCCTCCGCCAGCTTTCCCAGATCACCCATCGGCTGTGGTTCACCGATGACCAACCCGGAGTGAAAGCCAAAAGCAGCCACCATATCGGCAGGCCGGAAGCGCCAGTTGGGATAGGGGCAATCTACAATCTCGAAACCTAGCGCGTACCACTCGACTGCTTCCAAAATTGCTTGCGGGTCAGTGCTGCCTTCGGCTAAAGGCGCTTTGAGCTTAAAGACGATTTCCGGCTCGATTTTGGGTGCGACACATTTTGCCAACGAGTATTCGATCTGGTTGTTTTGGACGTAGCTTACCGTTGCATCGAAGACATATCCCCAAACGATAGTATCAAGGCCCAGTCGAGGCCAGACCGCTTTGTTGGTAAAACCGATCTTACGTCCGACCGTTTGCCAGCCGTGATCGCTGGTCAAGCGGGCCAGTTCGTCCACTACCCCATAAGCAGCTTTTAGATCAAAGTCCTCGTCCCGCGAACTAGGCCGCGACTCGACCGCCAGCCCGTTATTATGGGCATTGTATAATTCTTGTGCTAACTCGGAAACATTTATTAGTGGCATAAATACCCCTTTGGATTTACGATTTAAGATTGTAAGTGTTCAGCCAGCCTCAGACCTGTCATTCTGAGCCGCAGCGAAGAATCTAGATTCTTCGCTGCGGCTCAGAATGACAATGCTGAATAGTTACTCATGATTTACGATTTACGAACATGCTTCATTCTGTATTCGCTATTCTGCATTCTACATTCTGCATTCTAACTTCTGCATTCCCTTTAAGCGCGTTTTTCGAGCAGCTTAACGCTGGCATAGATTGCATCGATGTAGGGCGTGGGTGTGTTGGTCAAGCGACCAAGTTCGGCGACAGCCCCGACAATTGCGTCAATTTCGGTCGGACGGCCTGCTTCGATGTCCTGGAGCATCGAGGTTTTGTGTGCGCCGATCTTTTCGGCCCCCTCGATCCGCTGTTCGAGGCTAACCCCGAATTCGATACCAAGCTTGTCGGCAATAGTCTGAGCCTCGGTCATCATGTTGCGGGCCAGTTCGCGGGTCAGGGGATAGCGGCAAATATCGACCAGGGTGGCGCGGGTCAGGGCGCTGATTGGGTTGAAAGCCAGGTTGCCCCATAATTTTACCCACATCTCGGAGCGGATGTTGGTACGCACCGGAGCCTTGAGGCCAGCCCGGTTGATGGTTTGAGCCAGTAGCCGGATACGTTCACTTTTGGAGCCGTCCAGTTCGCCGAGCGAAAAGCGGTCGCCTTCGATGTGGCGGACGACCCCCGGCCCATCTAACTCGGTCGCCGGATAGACCACGCAGCCGATTACGCGCTCGACCCCGATATTGTCCTCTACCACGCCGCCGGGGTCTACCGCCTCAATTCGATAGTTTTCGTGTTCCCCACCCAACTTGCGAAAATACCACCAGGGTAGGCCATTCTGAGCCGTCACGACCATTGTATCCGGGCCATAGAGTGAGCGCATAGTCGGGGCGAGGGCGGGGATGCTATGGGCCTTGAGCGCGACGATCACAACATCCTGCGGCCCGGCCTCGCTCATATCGCTGGTAGCGACCGTATTGGTAGCGATCTGCTCTGTACCATCGTTCATTATTAATTTGAGGCCATTTTGCCGGATCGCTTCCAGATGCGCCCCTCGCGCTATCAGCGTAACTTCTTCCCCGGCCAGCGCTAGTTTCGCGCCCAAATAGCCCCCAATCGCGCCCGCCCCGACAATACAAATCTTCATATTCGACCTCAATTTTAACAGCAGAGAAAAGCTGATTTACGATTATAACTACACAGCGTTGTCACTCTGAGCCGCAGCCCCCAGCGGGGGTGAGGCCACGAAGGGTCTAAGATTCTGCGGCGGGGAATTATCTTTGGCAAAATTTAGGCTATCTCCCGCCTCACAATGACAAAGTTGAGCAGTTACTTACGATTTACGATTGTAGGTACTGATTCTCTATTCTGCATTCTGCATTCTCTATTCTGCATTCTTCAGTCCCCTGCGATGTTGAGCAGTTTTGCCATATTGATCCGTTGAAGCTTGCCAGTCGCACCACGTGGGATTTCTTTGACAATATGGAACTTGCGCGGGACTTTGAACTCGGCCAGGAGCGGTTGGCAATAGGCTTTTAGCTCGGCCTCGGTCGCGGTAGCCTCGCTCTTGAGGACGATTGCGGCGTGAATATCTTCGCCCAGCGATTTGTGGGGGACGGCGAAAGCGAGGGCTTCGGCCACTGCCGGGTGACGTAATAGCACATCGTCGATTTCGAGCGGCGAAATCTTCTCGCCTCCCCGGTTGATTAGCTCCTTGAGCCTGCCGGTTAGCGAGAGATAACCCTCTTCATCGACCCGGCCCTGGTCGCCGGTACGAAACCAGCCATTGACAAAAGCGGTCGCGTTGGCTTCCGGGTTGTTCTCGTAACCGTCCACCACGTTTGGCCCTCTGACGACCACCTCACCGATGCTGCCCGGTTCGAGTAACTGACCCTGATCGTCCATTATACCGACCTCAACCCCCAAGCCGTAACCGACCGTCCCGGCCTTGTGGCCTTTTGGCGGGAGGGGATTAGAGGTCATCTGGTGGGTCGCCTCGGTCATGCCATACGACTCCAGGACGGGCGCACCAAAAGCTTCTTCGATCCGCTCCATAATGACGGGCGGAAGGGGGGCGCTGCTCGAACGGATAAAGCGGAAGGGATTGGCTTTGATAACAGCCAGATTGCGGTCGGCACGGGCCAACAACATTTGATGCATGGTCGGGACGGCGGAATACCAGGTTGGCTTATAGGTCTCGACCAGGCTCCAAAATTCCAGGGCGTTAAACCCGGCGGGACAGACCAGCGTTCCACCTGAAGCCAGAGTCGAGAGCATCGAAGCGATAATACCGTGAATGTGAAAGAGTGGCATGACGCAAAGCGCTCGATCCTCGGCGCTCAGGTTATAGGTGCCGATGATGTTGCGGGCCGAGGCAGCCATATTGCGATGGCGGATCGGGACGCGCTTGGGTCGGCTGGTAGTGCCACTGGTATGTAAAATCATGGCTACATCTTCAGGCTGGGTCAGTTCGACCGGGCGGGTCGTCCGCGCTCCCTTGACCACTTCAAACGAAAGTGTACCATCTGCCTTTGATAGAACCTGAATGATAGTCATATCGGGCGGAGCGGCAGCCAGGGCCAGTTCGAGCGTTCCGGGCAGCATCAGCAAAGCTTTGGCCTGGGTATCTTCGTAATAAAAGGCAAATTCTTCCTGTTTGTATTTCGGGTTGAGCGGGGCGGCAGTTCCACAGGTGGCCGCCGCTAAGAAGCTAATAACCATTTCGGGGCCGTTCGGCATCGTCAGCGCTATTCGGTCGCCCCGCCCCAGCCCAAAGTTATTTAGTTGGGCGGCCAGTTCCTCGATATTGGCGCGTAGTTGGCGATAGGTCAGGGTTGGTCGTTCTGGTGCAATCAGGGCAGGCCGGTCGTCGGCCCCGGCACTTAGCAGATCGAGCAAAGTTTTAGATGCGGTTGTCTGCGTCACGATTCTCCTCTCAGCTATTCAGATTTTCATATTGTGCAATACTATTTCACCTAGTATAAAAGCGATCTAAACCGACTGTCAAACAGTATCCGTTATAGAAGTGTTTAGAATTAGAAAGCGTTTCCCGATTGGGAAGCTGTAAATCATAAGTTAACCATATATTATATGGATGTAATAAAAAGGTTCTATAGTGGTATTGTCTTTGCCTAACGCCTTCACCCCTAAATTAGCCGACCCATTTTTAAACAAATCTTTACAGGATTATGACAGGTTTAGGATTGAAGGATAGGCCCCAATAAGGTAAGCTGTATAAGTTAGCTAAAGGTGGTTCTAGCTCTGTAGAGATTTTAAAGGCTGTTATCAAAATCGAGGTAATCTTAATTCATGAAAAAATATTACACCCCAGGGTTGATTTTAAGTGTTTTGCTGTTGTCCGCCGGGTTGGTTACTATCTTGGTGGCAAGCCTTAGCGTAACACCCAGCGAAGATTCGGCGGCTGTTTCGCCGCCTCCCGGCCCAAGTCCCACGCCCATGCCTAGTCCTACGCCAAAACCACCACGAGCCGATCTGGGGATTCGCAATGTTACAGATGCGGTACAGCCTAATCCTCTCAGTAGTGGCGTACCGATGACCTATACTTTTGTGATCGACAACCCACGCTCTTCGCCCCTGGCGGCGCGGGATGTGAGCCTGGAAGTGCCACTTCAGGGCGATCAGAAATTCGTCAGCTTTAGCAGTACAAATCCGGCCTGGAAGCTTCAGGAGCCAGTGACCTCGACAGTGCGGGTGGTTATCGGCCCGTTGGGTACCGGCGAGGGTGGTACGGTCACGATTAAAGCGATCTTCCCGACCAACTACGAAAAATCGATTTTCCGTCAGACGGTTTATCTTTACTGGGTCGATACTAGCTATGACCATCGGATCGGCATTAATTTGACGGTGCCGGTCAACCTGACTGCGCCCGGCCCCGGTACACCCATACCAGACCCGCCTCGGTCGCCCCGCCCCCCCAGCGGACAGCCGACCAGTGGCCCCTTCGCCCCTGTTCCCGACCCTGGTGTACTTAATTCGGATACACAATGGTATTTCCCGGCGACCCACCATATTTTGCGCGGCGAGTTTTTGAATTACTGGCTGGGACGGCGCGGTGGCGCAATCAGCCCACCAACCGGGTTGATGGGCCTGGGCTATCCGGTCTCGGAGGAATTTAGCGATAACGGGCGGGTGATTCAGTATTTTGAGCGGGTTGTGATGGAATTCTGGCCCGAAAATCCGGCGGCCTACAAAGTGTTATTGCGGTCGTTGGGTCGGGAGGCTGGTAAAGCCGAGGACGCAATTGCACCCGGTACGCCCTCGCCCGATCCTGGTTCAGTTTTCTACACCGAGACTAGCCATTGGCTTGATGGGCGGTTTGTCCAGACCTGGAATGAGTTGGGTGGTTTAAGCCGGTTCGGGTTCCCGATTGGGGAACCAGTTATCGAGAACAATAAGTTGATCCAGTGGACCGAACGCGCTCGGTTTGAACTCGATCTTTCCCGGCCTAATCAATTGGTAATGCTGGGATTGGTTGGCAACGAAGCGGCTCAGGCGAAGGGTTATCTTTAACTCGGTTTGTCGTTTATGGGTATCTGGTGTATACTTTTAAAGAGTACTTGAAAGCAGACGATTTTAATTTAGGGTACCTAAAAGCCTATTTCAATCGGGCAAATGGGTCTGCTCAAGCAGGCCGAACGGGATCATACCGATTGAAATAGGGAATTGAGGAAGAACCAACAGCCATGTTTCGTACACTAAGCTATTTTATCGCGAGCATCATTTTGATGTCGCTTGTATTGAGTGGTGCTTTGCCTATCGCGCAGGCCACTCCTAATTTTGGTAGCCCACTATTCAGTGATGCATGGGAAAGGGCCGATTTACCCGTAGAGCAGGGCGTGGCCGGTGGTCGTAGCTGGACTTGGGGGCCAAATGTTTATGGGCCAAGCACGATCCAGGAGGTTTATACCGAAGCACCGGACGGCTTGCGGACAGTCCAATATTTCGATAAGGCCCGCATGGAAGTACGCTATCCGGGCGGCAACCGGGCCAACCAGCCAATTTTAACGACCGGGTTGCTCGTGACAGAACTGGTGACAGGCCAGCGCCAGGATGGGGACAATACCTTTACCAGCTTTAAGCCAGCCGAAATTTCAGTCGCGGGCGACCCGGTCGAGGCTAATCCTACCAGCCCCGTTTATGCCAGCTTTAAATCTATTCTGAGTAATGGTTCCTTCGACCGCACTAACACGGTTCTCCGCGACCAGATCAGTCGGGAGGGGATTGTTTCGACTTTTATTCCGGCAGTCGAAGTAAAAAATTCTTACTATGAACCGGCTACCAGACATAATATAGCCTCCGTCTTTGTCGATTTTGAGAATAAAGTCGGCCCAATCTGGAATGGCTCAAGCTATGTTACAGGCCGGATTTATACTGATAATCCGACCGCCAATGTCTTTGGTTATCCGCTAACCGAGCCGTACTGGTCTAAGACTAAAGTTGGTGGGGTGGATAAGGATGTTTTGATCCAGCTTTTCCAACGCCGCGTCTTAACTTATACCCCTTCCAACCAGCCTGCTTTCCAGATCGAGATGGGCAATTTGGGCCAGCATTATCATTTGTGGCGTTATACGCTCAATAATAACCCGCTTCCGACTAGCCCCACTCCCGCGCCCGTCACAGTCCGTCCTAGCCCGACTCCCCCTCCGGCGGTTACACCGACTCCGACTGTCTCACCGCCGGTCTCGGCTCCTACTTTCACCATCAATGGGGGTGGCAATACCAATAGCCAGAGCTTCGAGTTGAGTGGCGGTTCCGCTCGAATCAAGACAATCTATAACGCTTCTACCAGAGGTCTTTTTACCGCTCAAATTGCCTATGCCAACGACCCTACTTTGATAGTCGGCGTAGTTGCGATTGCTGCGGGTGGTTATAGCGGTTCGCGCTATATAAAAATCCCCCAGGCGAGCAAATATATTATGACAGTTAAATCTACCGGAAGTTGGTCGTTTGAGATCACTGATTTTGCAACTTTGCAAAACGAGAGCGCTCAATCCGCCGGGTCGTTTAACGGCAAAGGTGATACAGCTATGCCAAAAATCCGGTTAGACCGAGGGAATTACCGGGTGCGGGGAACCCAATACGGTGGAGCCGATTTTAACGTGTTACTTATCAACAGTCAGGGTAATTATGAGACTTTGATTTTTGGTGAGATTGGCCCCTTTGATAAAACTGTCTCTTTACAGATAAATGAAACTGGTGATTATTATATTGACATAAACACCGAAGGTAGCTGGAGTTTGGACTTCACTAAATAAGTCAAGTACTGACAAGGCTTTGGTTGGGTCTGCCCAGCTAGAGCCTTGTTCAACCAAAAATCCCCTTTTGCGAAGCATTAAACTACTGACAATCTTCCCCCGTTATTAAAAAATCTTATTTCCCCTATTGACAAAAGTTAAGCCGTATTATAAGATAAACGTGCATCAACCTGTAATACAGAAGCAGTTTCGGAAGTCACATTTTCCCTGGTTACTTAAAATCATCATATATCCAAGGGCGAAAGCAGCAAGTTATTTTCTCAACCATTATTAGTCTCTTACTAAAATAATTACCAACAAGTCTGATTAGATTTGCCAGCTAAGTTAAGATGCGTTGTAGTTGCTACCATAATTTCAATCGGACCGAACAAATAAAGAAATGGGATTAGTCTTCGGGAAGGTAGCTCTTTTCCAGTTAAGACTGTCTATCGATTTCTAAAGCACCATCAATCAGTACTGAAAGTTGCTAAACGGCTGGTTTACTTGCAGTTTAAGAAAACTGCTCTTTAGCATGTATCGCGTGGATCATCAAGAGGTTTATAACCGAAAGGAGTCACAGATGCTTTTAGATCTAGCAGATCGCTCCAGGCAAGTAACTTTTAGAGTCAAGGTGATGTTCTTGGTTTTGACTCTGTTACTTTCTCTGTTCCTAGCCGCCTTCGCCGCGGCCCCCGCCAAAGCAGCAGGCACGCTTGTTATCAACACCCCTACTATTTCTTATGGACAGTTGTTGTCCATTAGTGGAGGTGGTTTTGCTTCCAGCGAGCAGATTTCGATCCGGGCAGTTGCGCCCGCCGGAGCCGCTGCTCCCGTATTGGCTGGCGTGGTCGGCCCTATCTACACCCCCAGTTTTGGTGGTGACATGCGCTTCATGAATGCCAGCAGCAATGGCGATTTTACCAGCTTTAGCCCGGCAGTTTATTTCCAATCTGGCACCCCTGGCGTTTACACTTTGCAACTCAGAGGTTTGACGAGTGGGACGACCGCCAGCGCGACTTTCACCCTGCGTAGGCCGATCCTGCGTGGTGCCGGTGCGACCAGTGGTGGGGTTTCCGCACTGATCTTCGTCGGTGCTTACTGGTTCCCCGGTGAAAAAGTTTCGTTCTGGTTCACCGATGCGAACGGTGCGGTTGGTACTCGTGGTAATGGTTACGTCTGGGCCGACCTGAACGGTTTGATGCCGGCCGCTCCTGATAACACCGTTGTCACCGTTACCAATGCGCCGGTGCCGATCACTCTGACCGCTTTTGGCAACACCAGCAAGCAAACCGTTACCCTAACCTACGTCGTTTCGACAAGTGGGGTAGAGGTTGTCGGATAAACTTGTAGGTTTGGCTAAGTAAAAGCCGGATTTGACAGATAATAAAAATAGGGCGGAACATCCAATCGGATACTCTGCCCTATTTTTATTTTGAGATTAAACCGGAGTAACGCTATTATGCTTGGCGGGCCACTCGCGGACTTTCCCGGCGTATAGCTCGAAACGAGCGATCAGTTCGGCCCGCAATTGCTCGCCGGGAATGACAGTCTCGATGATTAGCTCACTGGCAAGATGATAAATATCGATGTCCTGTTTGTACTCATCCCGTTTGGCCTGGACAAAGGCTTCACGCTCGGCTTCCGGCTTATCCATAATCTGATTGTAAAAGACGGCATTAATGGCGGCTTCCGGCCCCATTACAGCGATTTGGGCGCTTGGTAAGGCTATCGTACATTCGGGGCCAAAGGCTGGGCCAGCCATCGCGTACAAGCCTGCCCCATAGCATTTGCGTACCACCACGCAAATCTTTGGGACAGTCGCTTCGGAGACGGCCATAATCATCTTGGCTCCGTGCCGGATAATCCCCTGCCGCTCGACTTTGGAACCAATCATAAAGCCCGGTACGTCCGCCAGGAAAAGCAACGGAATATTAAAAGCGTTGCAGAGCCAGATAAAGCGGGCCGCTTTGTCCGCCGAATCGACAAATAAAACGCCGCCTTTCTCGCGGCTCTGATTTGCCAGAATACCAACCACCCGCCCGTTGATCCTGCCAAAGCCAGTTATTAACTCTTTGGCAAACAGTTTTTTCAGGTCGAACCAGCTTCCCTCGTCGATCAACCGGTTGATAACATCGAACATGTTAAAAGCTTTGTTCTGGTTGAGTGGGACGACTTCGGCGATAGGCTTGCCGGACAAAGCTTCCCGCGCTTCAACTAGGCTGGGTAGCGATTTCCAGTTGTCGGGCATATAGGAGAAATAGCGTTGGGCTGAAGCAATTGCTTCTTCTTCGGTCTTGACCAATATATCGCCACAACCACTTTCGGTGCAGTGCATCCGTGCGCCGCCCATTTCCTCTAGCGAGACCTTTTCGCCGATCACCATTTCGGCCATACGTGGCGAACCCAAATACATACTGGCGTTGCCCTCGACCATAATCACGATGTCGCAAAAGGCCGGAATATAGGCCCCACCCGCCGCGCTCGGCCCAAACAAGACGCAAATTTGGGGTACCAGACCGCTCAAGCGGACTTCGTTGTAGAAAATGCGCCCGGCATGGCGTTCGCCGGGGAACATCTCGACCTGGTCGGTAATCCGCGCTCCCGCCGAGTCTACCAGATAAAACATTGGTATCTGGTATTGCATAGCTTTTTCCTGGATATGCAGGATTTTTTGGACGGTCTTTGCGCCCCAACTTCCGGCCTTGACGGTGCTATCGTTCGCCATCAAAGCGACCCGCCGCCCGGCGATCTTGCCAAAACCGATCACTACCCCATCCGCCGCCAGTTCCGCCGTATTCCAATTCGCCAGCAAGTTATCCTCGACAAATGAGCCGGGGTCGAGCAGTAAATTTAGCCGGTCACGCACGAAAAGCTTTTTTTGTTCCGGCAACTTATCGCGGTACTTTTTGGAGCCACCCCCCAACGCTTTGCGGGTTCGTTCTTCCAACACGTCGTTCATGGCTTGAACCACCTTATCGGTAGCAAGCGGGTTTACACTTTGTGTCACAGTAAGTATCCTCTTTGATTTCTAAGCTGATCTACACTTGGCTGGCGTTCAAAACTCTTAACTCAACTAGCGGTATCGTGCCATCATCCACTCATCCTGATTTCGCCTTCGGCAATAATGTTCAGCCTGCGACGATCTTCCCCCTCGAAAAGGGCAAGTTGTAGTTAGCCACAAAAGTAGTTGAGTGTCAAGCGAAATAGTTGGAAGCATTCTTTTTCCAAAGGGGGCAACCTGAAAGCAATAAAAAAGGGCCTCTGATTTGAACCAGAGGCCCTTCGACCTTGTATGCCTAGCTTTTCGGGGCTGATTTGGGCCGCATATCGACCAGTGGTAGATAGCTGGCTGTCTCATCGATCAGCTTGATAAAGGTGATCGCTTCGGTCGGACAGGCATCCACACACAAGCCGCAACGAATACAACGCTTTTCATCGAGTAACATGCCGCTATACTCGGTCTGCACATCGGACTTCAGGCTAGGGATAACCCCCGGTTTATTCCCATCGAGGTCTTCCGCCGGGATCATGTAGAGTACATCGTAAGGGCAGGCTTCGACGCACAGGGCGCACAAAATACACAGGTCGGGGCTGATGTCGATGTTGTTCTGGCAAAGCAAACAGCGCGAAGCTTCGGTCTTGCCCTGTTCGCGAGTCAGGCCAAGCTCGACCTCTTCGTATGGGTTCTTGCGACGCTGCGAAACCGATAGCAAATCCATGTGGCGGCGGTGAATGCCATCGTAACCCGGCGCAAAGACAGGCCGATGGATCTGGATCGCCTGCAACTTCTGAACCGGAACGGTATTAGTTTTTAGCCATTGGTCTACTTTGAGTGCGATCTTATGACCCTCGCCCATCGCGTGTACGACATCGTTTGCTCCGGTAAAGAAGTCCCCGGCAGTGAAGAGACCGGGTACATTGGTCATCCAGGTTTCGGGGTCACGGTCTGGCCCCCAGCCCCCCTTTTGGAGTTTAATTTCGGGGTAGCGTAGATCGCGTTTTGGCCCGATCATATCGTGACACCAGCTAAAATCGATGTCCTGTCCGAAGGCAACGACTATTAGCTCGCATTCGTAGATAAACTCGCTACCTTCGACCACGACCGCCCGCCGCCGACCACTGCTATCCGGGTCGCCCAGTTTCATCCGAACCATTTCGAGACCCTTGAGCGAGCCGTCTGCATTAGTTACCACGCTCTTACTGGAGACAAGGGTTTTGATCTCGATCCCTTCCGGCTCCATCAGGTTGATTTCTTCATCGGTGGCGCTCATCTCTTCCAGAGTACGCCGGTAGAGCATGCTGACCTTCTTGGCCCCTAAACGTGCCGCCGACCGCACGCAGTCTACTGCCGTAAAGCCGCCACCCAGGACTGCCACCCGATTACCAACTTCTGGGGCCAATCCTCGGTTGTAGTCCATCATAAATTGAAGACCCGGCACAACTTTTGGATGCTCCATACCGGGAACCGGTTTGTTGTTGGCATCGGCCATTGGTTTTTCTTTGTAAGTACCGGCAGCCATAATGACCGCATCGTATTCGCTCAGCAAATCGCCCAGCAACATATCGCGGCCTATATAAGCATTGAGCTTGTATTCGACCCCTAGCGCCAGAATGTTGGCCTCGATTTCAGCATCGGTTACTTCGCGGGGCAGACGATAATCGGGAATACCGGCCCACATTTGACCGCCCAACCGCTCCATACCTTCGTAAATCATCACCGAATGACCAGCCTCGGCTAAATCGCGGGCGGCAACCAACCCGGCCGGGCCACCCCCAATGATCGCAATTTTGGTCGGCAAAGTTCCGGCGTGTTTGGGTAGCTTGCTGGCATCTCGGAAGCCATAGTCGGCAGCCACCCGTTTGAGGTCGCGGATCGCTATCGGCTCGTCGATCAGACAGCGCCGACAAATATCTTCGCAGGGGTGGGTGCAGATACGGCCCATCACACCGACTAATACGTTGGAATGGCGGTTAATTTCGTAGGCCTCCCCATAACGACCCTGGCTGATTTTTTCAATATATTCGGGTACGTTGGTATCGACCGGGCAGTTAAACTGGCAATTTACATTCTTCTTGAGCCACTGGTTATCGCCCGCCGCAACTTCAAATTTGTTTCCCATATAACTAAAACTCCCCCCGTTTTAAGGGATGAAAAGGATTTACGATTTACGATTTACGATTGTAGATGCAGATTTAATATTCTGCATTCTGCATTCTGACTTTTGCATTTCTTCATCCTTCATCCCTCATCCTACTCCTGCGTATAATAAACCGGTACTCTCGGTAAGTTCTTGGCCCCTGGAATCTCGATTTCTGGGGCGCGGGCCATGTAATCTTCGTCCCCTGAGCGGCCCAACGCTGGACGAGTGGAAGCCGTCATGGACAAATAGATGGTATCTGGCTCTGCCGGGCAGACGCTCTGGCAGCGCCCACAGCCGGTACACATGTTTTGATCGATGGCATAGACATAGACTTCTTCGGGATAACGAGCCTCGGCCAGCATATTGCTCTCGAAGATCGATTTGGGCAAGGTGGGGCAAACATCAATGCAGTTGGTACAGCCGATACACTTGGTTTCATCAATGCTATAGCGGGTCTTTTTGGGTACATAAGCCAGCAGCCGGAAGTCCGTCCCGCCATAATGATTGTAATATTTTTTCATCGCCATAGTAGTAAATCTCTTTCTGCTTGATTGCCTGTCTACAGTTGTCCAGACCCGATCCGGCTAAGGCTAACCTAAACCAGACCAGCTAGAGCAATTATTTCAAGCGGTGCAATTTTAATCGAGGGGTTCTCATAGCTCAGTGGCACAGCTAACCTCGCAGTTAGCGGCAATCTGATAAGCTTATTCTAACTACTGAGGCTAAGAGTGTCTGTAGCAACAGCTACGGCCCGTTTTTTACCCCTTCTATTCAGCGTCATTGCTGACTATAACCGAACAGATCATTCTTTGTGTTATAATAATAACAGTTTGACGGGCCAAATTAAAGACCAATTCGATGACCATAACCGATTGTTCATCATAATCTTATCCAACCTTTCGACAATCCAGCCGTATATAGCAGTACAGTGAAGCTTGGTTAAGGATAAATCAGGATTGGCCCGGCGAGGAGCGCCAGAGGGCTAGAAGGAGATGGCAAGATAGATGCCAAAATTGTTGATACTTGGTGGGGGCTATGGTGGCCTGGCAGTCGCCCAAAAATTAGATGACCTTTCGAGAGGGCGGAGTAAATGGGAGATTACGCTGATCGATCAGCGCAACTATCATTTGATCCAGGTGCGGGTTCACGAGGTAGCGGCTAATACCGTCCCTGCTGAACGGGTGCGGGTTCCTTTTAGCGAAGTGCTGGGGGGCCGCAATGTAAAGCTTGTCCAGGCGGTTATCCAGAAGATCAACCCCCAGGCTAAACAGGTCGAGACCAGTGCTGGAACCTTTGATTACGACCGCCTGGTGGTGGCTATCGGAAGCGAAACGGCCTACCGTAATATCCCCGGTCTGCGCGAGTTTACTTATCCTATGAAAGAACTCGAAGATGCGATCCGCTATCGTAAGGCGGTTATCAATGCTTTTAAGGAAGTGAGCGCTCCTGGTGCCGCCCCTCTCAAACCCAAAGACGAGCGATTGACTTTTGTGATCGGTGGCGGCGGTCTGACCGGGACGGAATTGGCAGGCGAGATGGTCGATTTTTGTTCTGATTTGGCGAACCGTTACAAATTGCCGTCCAATTGTTATCGGATTGCCCTGATCGAAGGGGCCGACCAGATTTTGCCTCAACTTAGCAAGCAATATGGTGAGTATGTGCGTGGCGAACTGCGCTCAAAGGGTGTGATTGTAGCGACGGGCGTTTTAATCGAGCGAGTCGAAAAAGGCGCGGTGTATCTCAAGGACGGTCGGGTAGTTCGCAGCAATTTGATTTGTTGGGCGGGTGGTATTCAGGCTCCGCCGATTTTGGCCCAGAGTGGTTTTGAGGTGCAAAAGGACGGGCGGATTTTGACCGATGCCTATATGCGTTGCAAGCAGTTCCCCGAAGTTTATGTGTTGGGCGATGCGGCTTCGATCCCGGATAGTCGCAACGGGAAATTTGTACCCTGGACCGGCCAATATGCCGAACGGGAAGGGCATCACGTGGGTGAGATGTTGTGGGATGAGGAGCGCGGAATGCAGCCTCATGCTTACCAGCCTTTCAGCCTGGGCGTAGCGATCTCGATAGGGCGAAAGGAAGCCCTGACGATTAGTGGCCCGCTCAAGTTGAGTGGGATTGCCGGAAGACTGGCGAAGAATGTCAGCTATGATAACTATGAGTGGAACATTCGGTACAAACCCCGTATTCTTAAGGTTTAGAGCTAATTATTTCAAATAAGGGTAAGAACTGTGGGAGGGATTTCTAATCCCGATATTAAGGCCAGCCAAATCGGGATTAGAAATCCTTCCCGCACTTTATTTGAAAAAGACTGGCTCTAAAGCTCGGAGTAGTATGAGCGAACCCGTAGCAATTTATATTAGCGGTTATCTTTTGGCAGTAGTAGCCGGAGTCTTGCTGCTGCTGATTGTCCCGGCAGCCTCGGCGGCGGCCCGGCGGTTAAAACCGGCCTGGCGAGCCTGGGTCTGGCCGCTGGTCTTCGCTGGTCTCGCCCTGACCAGCCTTTGTTCGTCCCTGGCGACGATGTGGGACATTCGGGATACTAGCGCGGTACTCTGGAAAGCCAGCAATTTGTTAGCCGGGTTGTCCTTTACTTTCCTGACCCTCAATACGCTCTACCGGGCGATCCCGGATACGGTTGCCCGCCGTTTCGCGCCGTTGATTTGGGCCGTTTATTTACTATTTGCGATGGGGGTTTTGCTCTTCAACTCTTTTTTACCGGTCCTAATCTATGATGCGGTTTGCTCGGTGCTGGTCTTTATTGTTTACAGTACGCTCTATGCCCGTGACCGCGACCGGGCTGCTGACGCGATCCCGATTATGATCGGAACTGGCTTGATTTTAGTAGCCGACTTGATTGCCTCGTTTGAGTTTAGTGTTTCGGTTGGTTCGTTTGCTTTTAACCAGCTATTTCCTTTTAACCTGCTCCAAATCGTGGCACTGGTCTTTTTCTTGCGGGGTGCGTCCGCTTCTTACAGTGTTAAATACGATATGCAGCGCAGCCGTGAGCGAGCTTTGTCGAGCCAGCAATAATAAAGTTCTGTCTATTTTTGCAAACCATTTCAACTCGCTTTCAAAATCGATTTCTCTAATTTGTTCTTTACCTGTTTATTTGTTAGCTCAGCCCCGTTTCTAGCTCAGCCAAAATTGACATTACCCGCTGATGTAATCTATAATTCGGAACACTGCCCGAAGAGTCGAGGTTATCCTGGCCTATCTTGCGGGTTAGATAGTCCAAAAGATAAACAAGAAGCTATACGCTATACAAGGAAAGGCACTACAGTGCATCGTGTTAGGAACAATTTGTTGTCCCTGCTAGGGATCGGCCTGATAGTGGCTCTATCGGCCTGGATTTGCTTCGGGGGCGACCGAACCGAGTCTATTTTGGGTACCAAACTGGATTTCCGGGTCAAACAGGGCCTCGATTTACAGGGTGGCTACCAGATTTTGCTTCAGGCCCGCTCTCAAAATGTGACCAAAGAGCGCATGGAAGTAGCCCGCAATATTATTGAAAAGCGGGTTAACGGTCTTGGTACGAACGAGCCAAATATTACGATCCAGGGCGACAACCGCATCAGCGTTGAACTGCCCGGTGTGACCGATGAAGATCAGGTCAAGAAAGCGATTGGTAGCACCGGTCGGTTGGAATTTATCGATGCCGGAACCGAAAGTTTGAATACGGATGATCTGGTTCAGACCACTTATTGTATTAACGGCTCTCTTTTTGACAAGAAAGCGGGTCAGTGCGGAGCAGGTGTAACCAGTAGTGCTGCCGCTTCGAGCGCTGCTACCAACCCGAATGCTCAGGCGAATGCTGCCGGTACTCCCGGTGCAACCGCGACTGCTGGTAGTGCGGCTACTCCAGCGGCGACCCCGGTGGCCGGGGCCGCTACTACCCCCGGAGCCAGTACGGTGGCGACTGATACCGTTAAGACTGGCAAGCTTAGTTCGACCGGACAACCTTACCAGACCGTCATTACCGGCGATCAACTTGACCCGGCCAAGATCGATGTTGGTTTTAGCGATGTTGGTGGCGCTCAAAAGGTTTTGTTTGGGGTTAAGAGCGATGCGGCAGGGACTTTCAGCACCTTTACTTCGTCCAACCTGGGCAAGCAAATGGCGATTGTGCTGGATGGGCGCGTGATTTCCGCCGCTCGGATCAACGGGGTTATCTCCAACCAGGGCGAAATTTCGAGTGATCGTTGGGGTACCCCTGCCGGGAAAGCCGAAGTCCAGAGCATTGTGTTACAACTCAAGTACGGTTCACTTCCGGTAGAACTCAACGTAATTAACAGCCGTAAGATCGGTGCGACTCTCGGTAGCGACTCGGTCAACCAGAGTATTACTGCCGGTATCGTCGGGTTGAGTATCGTAGCGACCTTCATGATCCTCTACTTCCGGTTGCCCGGTGTATTAGCAGTGGTAGCCCTACTGGTTTACTCAATAATTACGTTCGCCGTCTTCAAATGGTTTGGCGTAGTGCTGACCTTAGCCGGTATTGCCGGGTTTATTCTTTCGATTGGTATGGCGGTAGACGCAAACGTGCTGATTTTCGCCCGTATGAAAGAGGAAATGCGACTCGGTCGCCCGATTGAACGGGCGGTCGAAGAAGGCTTTCATAACGCCTGGCCTTCGATCAGAGATAGCAATATCTCGACCCTGATTACCTGTCTGATTTTGTTCTGGTTCGGCGATTTTACGGGAACCAGTACGATTAAGGGTTTTGCCCTGACGTTGGCGATTGGTGTACTGTGCAGTATGTTTAGTGCCATCGTTGTCACGCACACCTTCCTGCGGGTGATGTTCCTGGTAATGGGTGGGCAAACGCGGTTGACCAGTGGTGGTTGGTGGTTTGGTATGAACCGCACCCGGCGTACTACCGAAGAAGTTGGACAGGCGTAAAGGAGAACAGAACCAATCATGAAACAATCGCTGAATTTAGTTAAATATCGCTGGCAGTTTATCTTCTTTTCGCTGCTGATTATCGTGCCGGGGTTGGTCTTTATCATCCTGGGTGGGTTGCGACCGAGTATCGACTTTACGGGCGGCTCGTCCTGGGATATTTACTTCGACGCGAAACGGGTTCCGAACAGCGTCGATGTCGAAAAGACCCTCAAGGATTCCGATGCTCAGTTTATCAACGACTTGCGAGGGAAGGCCGCTAAGAATCAGGCCGAGACCGATCTGCTGGCCCTGCGCGACAAACAGTCTTTCGATGCCATTGCTCAGCCAAGTACCGAAGGTCTGATAATCGTCCGTACCAGTCTGATTTCGGACAATACCAACGAAAAGAAATTTTTGACCGACGCTTTGGAGAAGCGCTTCAAAACTTCCAATGGTTTTGACCAGACCAATTTAGGTCTGACTTCGACCAGTTCGACCGTTTCGAACGAGGTTACTACCCGGTCAATAATTGCCGTTGTCCTGGCCTCGGTCGGTATTCTGTGTTATCTGGCATACGCTTTCCGCAAGGTCAAACGGCCCTGGCGTTACGGCCTCTGCGCCATCTTTGCCATGATCCACGACGTGCTGGTGGTGCTGGGTTTGTTTGCTATTTTGGGCTTCTTCTTCAAAGAGGAGATAGATGCCCTGTTTGTGACGGCGCTCTTGACCGTCATTGGTTTCTCGGTTCACGATACTATCGTAGTCTTCGACCGTATCCGCGAGAACCAGTTACGCAACCCCGGCGAACCTTTCGAGAGTCTGGTAAATCATAGTTTGGTACAGACTATCGTGCGGTCGCTCAACACTTCGTTGACCGTTATTTTCACCCTGAGCGCCCTCTATCTGTTCGGCGGCACGACGATCCGCAATTTCGTGTTGGCTTTGCTGATTGGGGTTGTCAGTGGGACTTATTCCAGTATTTTCAACGCTTCGATGTTGTTGGTGATCTGGGAGAAGGGCGAGTGGGGTCGCATCCTTGGGCGACGCGCCTCCGGCGGCAACAAGGTGGCTCAACCGCCTCAACCGGTCACAGTCCGCTAGAGACTGAGTAGATAAAGAAAAAGGCCAGGAACGCTATTTTGGTAGCGTTCCTGGCCCTTTTTGATATACCAGAGAATTTAGAAATCGGTATCTCTTTTCTCTTTGTCATTCTCACGGCGGCGACGACCCGGCAGCGACATATTTTTGAGCAGGTCGGGTATTTCGCGCAACCGGGCCGTCCCAATCGACCCGGCCCGGCCCGGCATTGATCGAACCGAGTTTACCAGCGACCCGACCCGATTAGGTTTGGCGGGGGTTGCGATAGGTTCGGGAGTGGGGGTAGCTTTCAATTCGGTAGTTGTGTTGGGGCGTTGGGCGGGTCGATTAGCGACCCCGTTAAGTTC
Organism: Chloroflexia bacterium; assembly: GCA_038210655.1. Taxonomy (GTDB): domain Bacteria; phylum Chloroflexota; class Chloroflexia; order Chloroheliales; family Chloroheliaceae; genus 54-19. The sequence goes on along the minus strand of JBBQWM010000046.1, from coordinate 7,894 downwards.
GGTGGTCATACCGGCCCTCGGATTGGGGCGATTGACGGCCCCATTGAGTTCGGTAGTAGTGCCAGGACGCGGGTTGGTCGCCCCCTCGGTCGAGTAGGCCGGGGTCAAGTTGACTGTCGTGCGCGAGGAGACCTGGGCGGCACTGGCCTGTACCAGCTTTTCCAAAAAGGCCGGGGCAGTGTTGCTAGTGCGGGAGGTCGAATAATCGGAATGGACGATTTGCTGGTAGTTGAAGCTAGTGGCCCGCCGTACCAGGGCTTGCGGCAAAGTATCCCACAAGGGCGTGCCTTTCTCGATAAAGTAGGCCTTGCCTTTTTGAAGCAAGGGTTCGACCCTGGCGCGGTTCTGGTACTCGCTGGAAATAAAGATAAGGTTGACCGGCAACTGGCGGCGGGCCAGCGTCTCCAGCAATCCCAGCAATCCAACCTCTATATCCGCCGGGATCGACATATCGGACAAGACCGTTAATTCTTCGATAGTCGGTAAATCCAACACGCGCAAGGCTAATTTATAAGTAGCTGCTGTATATATATAGTAGGTAGAAACCTGGGTAGAAGCCTGGGGACTTTGCCCAGGAGCGGCTACATTAAGTTGATTTTGCTCCACCAGTTGCCCGTTACGGCTGACCTGATAGAGTTGACAATTGCCGCCAACCTCGCTACAAACGTTAACAATCGCCCGTGATAGCTGGCTACGAATGATCTCGCTATCATCGATAATCAAATAATGAAAAATATTTTGGGGGCTAGGGCTACCGTCCGGGTTCATTATACAACCTCCATCGCTGGCTTCTTCTCAAGCCGAATATCAGGTGTCGAGTAATTTTAGAAAGAACCACCTTTATTGCAAAATTCAGCCTTTAGGCTCAAAGCGTCATTCTAGTTCTAATCGGTTTTCACAGAGGTCCCGTAAAGTATATTATAGCAGGAGTAAATTGTTTATGGAATAGTATGAACGAATATACATGCGAGATTATCGAGGTGGTATAAGCTAAAAGCCCCAGCGGTTGTCGCGGTGTAAGAGGGCGAAAAAACTTTGCAGTACTTCGTGGGGAACCTGGGAACCAAGCCTGACCATAAACATATTTGCCGCGTCCATCAGCACATTCGGCTCGTCGGTGTCCATCTTCTCAAAGCCAGCACTGGCGATTACTTTATGGAGCATGTTGCGGTAAGTAAATTTGCTCAAACCGATTTCTTCATAGTCCCAATGCCAGGCGAATTCGACCGAGACCATAATTTTATCGTCGAACCATTTATCACCCTCGAAAGCGGCTTGCATCAAAGCCGTACTGAGGCCCAACCCGCGCCATTTCCGGCTGACCTCGATAGCCCCGAACTCGTGAACGTAAAGCTTACCGGTCGGGTTGGTCGGCGAAACCCGGTTTAGCGCGTCCCAGCGTTCTTCGGGATCGACCGGGTGCATCGTAACATAGCCGGTAACTAAATCTTCGGCGGTGTGGGCTACCACCACGTTACCATAGTTCATCCGGGCAATCTTGAGCAAGGTCTCTTTTTGGCGTTGTCGGTCGTAGCGAAAGAAAATACCCAGCCCTTCGGCCAGTTCCATACCAGCCAACCGTTCGGCAGGTACGCGCCGTCGGAAATAAACCGGCCCCTGCGGACTCTCGCGGGTATAACCTTCCAGCAGTTCTCCGTCCGGCTCGATTGCCAAAGGGCCAGCCTGCGCCTCGCTCGTCACCCAGTTACCTCCTTAGTTATAGGTGTCAGGTGTCAGGTATCAGGTCTGAGTTGTTTACCTGATACCTACTCACATCCAGTCCTTAACTATTGGTCAGAGTATTGGCTACCTCGGCCCAGGTTGGCACGATCTGGATGGTTTCGAGGGCGGCAGCGCCCAAACGGGCGGCCAGTTCGCGGCTGTGGTCGAGATAGAGTCTATCGAAAGCCTCGGCAAAAGTAGCCGGGTCGGGGCAGATGTAGCCGTTTTGGGCATCGCGTACAAATTCCAGCACCCCACCGCTATCCGGCGCGGTCAATACCGCCTTGCCCGACCGCATAGCCTCCACCGTGATATAGCCGTAATCCTCGTCCACCGGGGCAAACCAGACCGCCAACGCCCCAGCATAAAGCCGGACTGCCTCATTATCGCTGACCCGCCCGGCAAACTCGACTCGTCCGTCCAGGCCCAATGCGGCAGCACGCTCTTTCAAGCGGTCGGCTTCGGGGCCGCTCCCGGCAATGACCGCTTTTACGTCGCTACGGGTCTTTTTGAGCGCGGCTAACAACAATTCAACTCGCTTGGTGCTATCTAATCGGCTCATAGTAAAAATATAATTGCCATAACCGGTGTTACGGTAGCGGTCGTGCAAGGTCGGCGGATAGAGCGGTAGCCCGGTCAGACCGTTGTAACGAGCCAACCGCGCGGCTACGTTCTTCGAGATGGTATAGACCTGGGCGGCCTCACCAATACCCTGACTATCGGTTGCCAGCACGACCCGCCGGGCGCGTTGGTCTTCTTCTGCCAGTCCAAAATCGCTCAGGGGGGTGCCGTACCAGTCATAAGCCTGCCGATGCTGATGTACCAGCCAGACTACTTTACGAGGATGACGTACCGCCCAGGTCGGGAACTTGGTACAGATTGCCAGGTCTACCGTCCGGCCTCCCAAACGGCTCACATCCAACGTGCGCCAGGCCAGGGCTTGCTGCTCTAGTTGGGCTTTGGGATACCACTTGAACGGCAGCGCGATTAGTTCTACCCGGTGTCCCGCCTCGCGCAAGGCTTCTAACAGCCCATCCACCAGCACCTCGTTGCCACCTCGCACATAAGGAATCTGCGAATGGCATACCACAATATTCATAGACTTAAAGACCCTAACGATTTACGATTTACGATTTACGATACATGTTTCGCATTTACTTCTCTTCTATATTCTGCATTCTGCATTCTGCATTCTGCCTTCTGAATTGTTCATCCGTGTTATAACTCCCCTCTTCTGTATTCAGACTCCTGCTCAAAGTCGATTGACTTGAAAGTTTGAAAACGTGTAGGCTTGCCGTCAGACTGGAAAAACAGTATAATCTATTTGGAAATTATGTCCAATTTATCAGGTTTGCCCAGCCAATTCAGTCTTTTGGTGAGCCAAGATTAGAAAACAATGTCAGCGGCGGTATTAGAACAAATAGCTAAAGAGATTGCGACTTGCACCAATTGTTCGCTCTGCAAGAACCGCACGAAAACCGTACCGGGCGAGGGTAGCGCGGTTGCACGGCTGCTTTTTATCGGGGAAGCCCCCGGTTATCACGAAGACCAGCAAGGGCGGCCCTTTGTCGGCGCTTCCGGTCAATTGCTCGACCGGCTACTCAAGGCCATCAAAACCCCCCGTCAGGAGGTCTTTATCGCCAATGTCGTCAAGTGCCGCCCACCTAATAATATGGACCCCACTCCCGAACAGATTGCCGCTTGCAAGCCCTATCTCGACCGGCAGATTGCCGCGATCAACCCCGGCCTGATTGTAACACTAGGGCGCTTCTCGATGGCCCGCTACTGGCCGGGCGACCGGATTAGCCAGATACACGGCAAGGCCAAAATTAGTGGTGGGCGGGTGCATTTGCCGATGTTTCACCCGGCCGCCGCTTTGCGCGATGATCGCACGATGGCTTTCTTTAAAGAGGATGGCTTGACTATTCCGGCCCTTTTGGAAAAAGCCGAAGAAGTCGCCCGTACCGAGTTGTGGGGTTTGGCTAACGGCGAAGAGGATACCTCCTCAGCGCAACCTATTCTAGCGACGCAGGCCCCGCCTGCTCCATCTAACGGGACAACCCGGCGAGTGCTAAAAGAAGAACCCGCCCCACCGCCCTTGACCGCCCCGGCGAATGTTGTGCCAGAAGGGGAAGTTGGCGCAGGTGTTGAGCTTGTAGAAATTGCGACAGATAACGCTCCGGTTCTTGAGGATGCTCTGCTAGTTGCGCCCGACCTGGTGGCGGCAACTCCTGCGCCAAAAGCTGCCCGTGCGCGTAAACCGAAAGTTGAAAAACTAATCGAAACCGAAGTGGTAGCGTCTGCCACCCGAAAAAATCCCGCCCCAGCCAAAATCCGTAAAAAACGCGAACCGGCCCTGGGCGAACAATTAACGATGTTTTGAAAAAGAGATTAGATATTAGAAATCAGCTAAATACGCTACTTTGAAGCTGATAGGAGCATCTGAAATTTAATGTCTAATATCTGATCTCTAATATCTAATGTCTGATCTCTAATATCTTCATGAAAACTTATCGTGTTTCAAGAGCCGGAAGATGGCGGGTCGAGGTAGTGTTGGTTGTACTGGCCCTGATCTTTCTCTATAGCAGCCGCAAGGCGCTTGGTCTGTGGGGTGGCGCGAGTGCTAAACCGAGCGACCCGCATCTTTTGGGCCTGAATTTGAATACGACCCTCCCGGCTTTCTTTCTAAGTCTGGTCGCATTGGGTTGCCTGGGCGTGGCCTGGTATTTGGTGATCGAGTTGCTCAGCGAAGTACGGGTCGATCCGAGCGGCATTCTGGTAAATGCACCCGGCTATCGGCTTTTCTACCGTTGGAACGAAGTCGTCTCTATCGATGTATTGAGCGGGCCGGAAGAAGATACCGCCGCCTGCTTGCGGATCGCAATGGCTGCTCCCGAAGGAGCCGCTCTAGTCGAAGAAGCCCCGGCTGAACAAGAACCGGTCGAAACCGATCAAATTGCGGTTTATTTGAGCGAGGCTGACCTGCGTGGAGATCGTACCGTCCGCCAGCGCCTCCGGGAAGTTCGTCGCCAGCAAGCCGCCCAAATTCGCGCCCATGTTACTCGCCCGGATGGTCGGGCCTTGCCGTTATGGATGCGCTTGCTTTATCCCCAGGCCCGTTATCCTGACCGCCTCTTGCTTTATCCTTCGTTGGAGGATCGCCCGGCTTTGATTGCCGAGATCGAGCAACATTTGGCCCAGGTTTAACGCCAATCGGGGTGGCCTTGCCCTTACTTATTTTGGCAGGCCTAATTGGAATTTTAGGGCTTAGAAAGCCTTATTATTATAAGAGTTTTGATTTACATAATTCCTACTATTTAGATGGAGGTCTTTGTTTGGAAGTAGCACAAACTGAACAGCGCGTTAGAGTTATTCCACTTGGCGGAGTCGGCGAGGTTGGAAAGAATATGACGTTGTTCGAATATGGCGAGGACATCATTATTGTTGATGTTGGCCTCGGTTTCCCTACCCAGGAGATGCACGGGGTAGACCTGGTTATCCCGGATATTACTTATTTGTTGGACAAGCTTGACCACATCCGGGCAATCTTTCTGACTCACGGACACGAAGATCATATCGGTTCTTTACCCTATTTGTTACCTCAACTTGGGGTCAGTTTGCCAATCTATTGCACCCGGTTGACGGCTGGCTTAGTCCAGGTCAAGTTGCGTGAGCGCAAGTTGGTCGAAGGGGCTAAACTTAACATCGTTTCGCCCGACGATGTGATTGAGGCCGGAGCTTTTAAGGTCGAGTTCTTTCGGGTAGCCCACTCAATCCCGGATGGGGTTGGGATGGCGATTACCTCCCCGGCAGGGTTGATTGTCCATACTGGCGATTTCAAGTTTGACCAGACCCCGGTCGATGGTAAAGTGACCGAGTTTGGCAAACTGGCTGAAATCGGACGGCGGGGCGTAACCCTCTTGATGAGCGATTGCGTTCACGTCGAATCGCCCGGCATGACCCCCAGCGAGGCGGTTGTGACCGGCACTTTTGACCAAATTTTCCGCGAGGCTGATGGCCGGATCATCGTAGCAACTTTCGCTTCGTTGATCTCGCGTATTCAGCAAGTGTTGGATACGGCCTACAAGTACGGTCGGAAGGTTGTGCCGTTGGGCCGCAGTCTGGAAAATAACGTGGCAATGGCCCGCGACCTGGGCTATCTGGATGTTCCCGAAAACACCCTGATAAAGGCCGGAGAAGCCGATAAATACGACCCGCTCCAACTGGCCTACGTCGTGACCGGGTCGCAGGGCGAACCGATGGCCGTTTTGAGCCGTATTTCAAATCAGGAGCATAAATCGCTCTCGATCAAAAGAGGCGACACGGTTATCATTTCGGCGACCCCGATCCCCGGCAACGAGACTTCGGTCGGGCGGATCATCAACAGTCTGGTGCGGCAAGGCGCAAACGTGATTTATAGCGCGATCCAGCGCGTCCACGTTTCGGGTCACGCCAGCCAAGAAGAGTTGAAGCTTATGCTCAACTTCGTCCGTCCGCGTTATGCTATGCCAATTCACGGCGAACCACGCCATCTGGCCCTCTATAGCAAATTGGCCCAGGAGATCGGGATCGAAGTCGAAAATATCCTGATTATGGAGAACGGTAAAGTCGCCGAGTTTGGGCCGACTTTCGGTGGTAAAATCACCGAGAGCGTGGCGGCCGGGCCGATTTACGTGGACGGTTCGACCGTCGGCGACATTAGCGATGTGGTCATCAAAGATCGGGGTATTTTGGCCCGCGACGGTATTTTGATGGTCGTGTTGGTAGCGGATGAGGAAAGCGGCGTACTGGCCGGGCCAGTCGATGTCGTTAGTCGCGGGTTTGTCTACATGCGCGAGGCTGGCGAATTGATGGATTTCGTCAAAAAGAGGGTCGAAGAGCAATTTAGCGACGAAGACCTCTTGAGCGACCGCCAGTATACCAACAAGCGGGTCAAAGAATTTGTAGGCGATCTGCTCTATGCCCAGGTCAAGCGTCGTCCAGTGGTCATGCCAGTCGTAATGAAAATATAATCATTATACTGGTAGCACAACCCTAAAAAGCTTTAAGGGACAGCGTTATCTGGTCTGGTGACTACACCCATCTCTAAACTGAATTCAAAACCTGACTGCTTAGAATCAGTTAGCCGAGTTCAAAAAGAAAGATGGGTGTAATCACCAGTTTTTTATGTAGCACTACTAAAGCAGAGGTAACTATGAGCGATTACCTGGAGCAAAAAATAGATTATTATCAGCCGGAAATAGTTTTGGCTTTGGATGAGCTATCGTTGTGGTCAGCCCGTTTTGGTATTTTTCTGCTCGAACAGCTTGAAATTATCAGAGGGCTAAAGGTGTTGGATGTAGGCTGTGGTACGGGCTTCCCTTTGCTAGAATTAGCTCAATTGTCTGGTAGTAGCTGCCAGTTTACTGGACTGGATATTTGGAAAGCCGGGCTGGAACGAGCCGAATTTAAATCTAAAATTTATGGACTGAAAAATGTTAGCTTTGTACAAAGTCAGGAAAATCATTTTCCGTTGCCCTCTGACGAATTTGATTTGATAGTGTCTAATTTAGGCATCAACAATTTTGCAGACCCAGACTTTATTCTGGCGGAATGTGCCAGAGTAGCCAAACCAAACGCCCGCCTGGTACTAACTACTAATCTTACCGGCCATTTCCAAGAATTTTATCAAGTCTACCGGCAGGTTCTGCACGAACTTAATCTAAGCAAATTTTATTTAGAGCGGCTTGAAGCTGACGAACAACATCGCAGTAACAAGGCTCTTGTGCTTCAAAGATTAAATCAGGCCGGTTTTAGCCCGGCTAAAGTAGTTGAGCGCGAGTTTCAAATCCATTTTAGCGATGGCAGTGCCTTACTGAGGCATTGGCTAACCCGACTAGGATTTCTGGAGGCCTGGCGTAAGATAGTTAGCCCCCCTGATGAGCAGGCCGTGTTTGCTCGATTGGAAGAGGCGCTGAATGAAATCGCCCACAGGGAAGGCAATCTTAAAATGACTGTGCCGATGCTTTATGTAGAAAGTATTAAGCCAAACTAATACCAAGTCCGGTAAGGTAGATGTCATTCTGAACGAAGTGAAGAATCTTTTTCCTGTACCTGGCTCTAGCCCACGAACCGAGACCCTTCACTTCGTTCAGGGTGACATGAGTTTACTACTTAGCAGGACTTGGTATAA
>JBBQWM010000045.1:0-46879 GCA_038210655.1 Chloroflexia bacterium | reverse complement strand
CAGAGACGCAGAGAACGCAGAGAAAAACTGAAATTTAGTAATTACACCGGCAGGGCGACCACATAGGGTCGCACCCTACAACGGATTTTGGGTAGGGGCGACCCTATGTGGTCGCCCAAATGGGGTAGGCTGAGTAGTTACTAAATTTAACGGATAACAGCCAAATGAAAAAAGCGGCACTCTTATCCAGAAAGCCGCTTTAACATTTTCATATTTTTGTGCCTGACCTTAGACCAGACAACGAATTCGATTTCAAGGAGCGGTGGTGGTTCAAGCGAACCCAAGCTAGATACAGGATAAGCCTATAGCTACAATGCCAGGCATGTGATCCTATTAAGCTACCGATCCCCAGGAAACCGAAACCCCTCTGCTTTGCCCCATCATCCGCGAAAGTTGTTGACTTCTCGTATCCACTTTTAAATATTGTGGATGTAAAAACATTACTAAAGGTCAACCTTTTGGAGAGGTGTCAGGTGCGGAGTGGGGCGTTACATGTCTTCTTGACGTACTCCAAACAGGTCATGAGGATTTAACATCGACATATATCTAGTTACACCTCCTGTTTTAAATGCTTTTGGAGCTATTTTACCTAAACCCAGTGGATTAGTTAATTAGTAACTTTTGAATGTTACTGTGAGGGGACTGTAGACTATAGCTCCGTAGTCGTAAGTCCTTATCTGGCATGATTATGACTCCATTTTTCCAATTTGTCAATAGGTTTCTTAACACCTTCTTTACAGTTTGTTAACACTAACGTTTATGACAGGTCAGCTATATTGTTTTTAGGTTATTGCAATAAGGTAAATGTTAAGTAGCTAAAATGCTTGTATTATCCACATTATGTGGTTAACTGCCCTCAGCCTTAATTCACAATCCTAAGCAAACCACTTATTAACGGCTGCTAGGGTCGGCTACCGATCACTTTGAGCGAGTCGGCTACTTGCTTCAAATCCTCATCGCTCAGGTTATCGGTTGCGCTCACCAACATCAGAGTATTACCTTGCTGCCAGATCAAGGTTTTAACTCCTTTTGGGTCAGACCGTTTGCCAATTTCGGGCTTGCCGAACTCGATAAAGTAAAGTGGTTGGGTTGGCATTAGCCGCCCGAAAGTAAGCTTTGAGGCCAATCGATTACGGGCCGGTGGTGGGGCAATCGCCCGACCGGGCTGTCCGTTTCCCGGTGTTAATCTCAGATCGGTCTCTATCAGACCCGCAGGGCCAGCCTCGTTCGCCATAAGCATATTGATCCGCCATCTGGCTCCTTCGATCAAATAGCCCGGCCCGCCCTGAACTTCTTGCGGACGCGATCTTTGCGCTCCCGTAATGCTAGGTACTAAAGGCGGTCGCCCGGCAAGAGACGGCCCACCAAAGCCGGGTGGGTTTTGCCCGATAGGATTGGGTGGGCTTTGTCCGGCAGGGCCGCCGGGTGGGGGTGGCCCTAGCTTCAAGTTGAACGGCACGCGCCACTCGTAAACTTCAAGCTCCTGGTTCCTGACCGCTTTGTTATCGGTTGCATCCAAAGCGGGCGCGACATAACGCAACTGGTAGCCGCTTGCCTCTAGCGAACTGCCCGAACTGCTTTTTTCGGTCTGGGCCTGCAATCCAGCGTATTCCAGCTTGTAATTGGCAGGCAAGAAACCGGGCGCACGTACCACAAAGCCTAACGCCTTTTCCGCCTCGTCCGATTGGATGTATTTCTGGGCGCTTGTGTTGTAAAAGCGGCTAACCCCACCGACCAGTTCCGGCCCGGCAGTCAGCGCGGCAGGTGTAACCAGACCTTCCAGAGGTGGTTCGGTATTATCAACGGCAGGTGTACCAACGCTCAAAACCGATAGAACGATTACCAAAGCCGCCGCCATCCCTGCCAACCCTAGCCCAACCGGAACCGGGCTGCGCCAGAGCGAAAACTGACGACGCGGACGTACCGGCAAAGCGGTCTGGGCCATTAACGAAGCTTGAAGTCGGTTCTTCAGGCCAGCCTGAAATTCGGGCCTAGCCCGAAATTCCAGCCGCTCCAACTGGCCCAACAAAATTGGGTCAGCTTCGGCTTCCTCTACCTGGTTATTCTTCTTAAATCTATCCCAAATACTCATGGTTATTTACGATTTACGATTAGGGGCGATTTGCAAAGTACGATTTACAACAGCTGATCTGACGGAACGATTGAAAAAGCCAGCAGAACAATCCTTTAACACCTGCTCTTACAATCGTAAATCGTAAATCGTAAATCCCCTCATTCTTCTGCTTCTTCGTCCTCGAACAGGCGACGCAAGCGGCGTAAAGCCCGACCTAGCGCGACCGCCACGTTCCCTTCACTCATTCCCAAAAGCTCTCCGACCCGGCGCTGGCTTAGCTCGGCCCCAAAGCGTAAAGCGATCAATTCGCGGTCGCGGTCGCTCAGACGAGTAATATACTGGTGCAAGCGACGCAACTCCTCTTGCTTCAAAACATGTTCGGTTGGCCCGGTCTGACGGGCATCCTCGATAAAATCGTCCAGTTCGGTTTGAGGATGGCGGCTTTTGTGGCGGGTCTGATTGGTTAGAGTATGACGAGCGATAGCAAAAAGCCAACCTTCAAACGAGCCGCGCCGGGGGTCGAACTGCTGATAGCGGGTTATCAACCGCTCAAAGACTTGCGAGGTCAGGTCTTCGGCTTCTTCGCGGCTGGCAGTACGATAGGAGAGATAATTATAGATGCGCGGAAAAAAAGCGTCGTAGAGTTGACCAAAAAGCTGGGGAGTCAAGCGCTGGCCCGGTCTTTTCGTTAGCTCTTCCCACACCACTTCTGGGGCTTCCGCGTCCCTATCCGAACCGACCACCTCGCGTTTAATCACTTTTTTGACAGGTATCAGGTATCAGCTACCCGATACCTGACACCCGATACTATACGCTTATCTAACCGTTGCTCTGATTGTCACCCTGGGGCGGTGGGCCACCCGGTCGGCCTGGAAATCCTGGAGGGCCACCAAAGCCAAAGCCCTGGTCGTTACCCATACCACCCGGTCGGCCCGGCATCTTTGGCATCCGGTTGGGCAAACCACCCTTGCCAACATTGGTAGCCTTCAGGCTGCCGTCGGCTTGCTTATCGCCAATGGCACCCACTTCGTCGCCAACCTTCAGATCAGCAAAGCTGGTGACACCTTTGCCAAAATACTTGGTATTGGCATCTACCGTTACAGTCCGGTCGGTCTCGGTCGTGCCGACCTTTTCGGTCACAACGAAGCTGTTAGTGCCGAGACTTTTGATCTTGCCACGTACAACATTGTCCCGGTTGGGCAGCGCCGGACGGCCCCAATTTACGCTGGTTGCCTCGATCTTCTTGGCAGTCTTATCGGCCTTGCCAACCACGTTCACCCGGTCGCCCGTCGCCAGATCGCTGAACTTGGCATCCTTACCATCTTTGGTGAACTTGGCACTGGCGGCACTGACGGTCCATTCGGTATTGTCGCGGCCTACCTTGATCTTGAAAGTGTTGGTCGCGGTATCAATCGAGCTAACTGCACCACCTACAACCGTTGGCAAAGCGGGTTGCCGCAATACCCACCGCGCGGTTAGCGACTTGTCGGTCTCGACCTTACCCAGCGCTACAACCCGGTCGTCCTGCTTGAGGTCTTCCTTTTTGAGCGTACCGTTGGCATCGCCGACGACGGTTTGGTCATTCAAGTTTACCACACGCCGACCGTTGATCGTCAGTTTTGCGCCATTATTTTCAACCTTTGTGATAACGCCCTGCACATCGGGGCTATCACCAGCAGGCCCGAAAGGAGCGGCGGCCACGCCTGGCAAAGCCGAGGCAACCTCGGTCTCGGCAAAAGTCATCGCCTGCGCCATATCATCCTCGGCAAGTGTAGCCTGATCCTCGGCTACAATCGCCTCGGCCTGACTTGCACTTTGGCTGGTCTTGGCCTTAGTAGCCGAAGCATCAACTGTGGTCGCCCAGCTACTAATCATAAGCCCGCCAGCAAAAGCGGTCAAGCCCAGCAAGGCCACCACCACAATTAAACTCGTTCGTTTTCTCATATTACCCTCGGTCGCGTCTGTCGGTTCAATCTCAGGACAGAGCAAAGTGTTAAATGTATCGTCAAGGAGGCTGAATAACCTCTCACTTAGCTATACACCGCTATACACTAAACCTAACAGCTTATCCTTAAAATTGGCTGACATTGCCAGGCGTGCTATAATCAGGTGAACCAGTCCACATTATCAAGGAGAATAAAATGCCCAGAGTCCATGTCAACGGAGCTTCATTATACTACGAAGAGAGCGGTTCCGGCCCAGAAACAATTGTTTTCGCCCACGGATTGCTTTTTAGTGGTCAAATGTTTGAAGCCCAGATCAACGCCCTTAAAGATCACTACCACTGTATCAGCTTCGATTTCCGAGGTCAAGGCCAAAGCCAGGTTACTCGTGGCGGCTACGATATGGAGACCCTTTACGAGGATACCGTCTCGTTGCTTTCGTCCATGCAAGCCACCCCCTGCCACTTTGTTGGACTGTCGATGGGCGGTTTTATCGGAATGCGTATAGCGGCCCGCCGCCCGGAACTTCTCAAATCGCTAACCCTACTCGATACCAGCGCCGATCCGGAGCCGTCTGAAAATATTTTGCGCTATAAAATGCTTGGGCTGGTCGCCCGTTGGCTAAGTATTGGCCTGGTAATAGACAAAGTCATGCCAGTTATGTTTGGTCGGAAATTTATGAACGACCCGGCCCGCGCCGCCCTACGCAAAGAGTGGAAACAGCGCATGATCGCCAATAATAAAGCCGGTAGCACTCGCGCCCTCCGAGGCGTTCTCAACCGGCAGGGCGTTTATGGCGAACTCGCCTCTATCAAAATCCCGACGCTTGTAATGGTCGGCGACCAGGACGTGGCCACCGTTCCCGCCAAGTCGGAGCGGATTCACAACCGGATCGCTGGATCGAAGTTGATAACCATTCCAGGGGCCGGGCATAGCCCTTCTATCGAAGAACCCGATTTTATCAATCAGTCTATCGGTCAGTTTTTGCAGAGCCTGACTCCGACCGCCGAAACAGTAAGTTAACCAACCGGGATGAGCCAGAGCGTGAACGGTCGTTTCGAGTTCGAGAATAGCCATCTGAACCTGACCTCTACTTTAGAATGCGGGCAGAGCTTTCGCTGGAAAAGGTTGGAAGACGGTTATTATTATGGCGTGGCGGGCGATAGTTTTGTCCGCATCCGGCAGGACGGTTCGCGCTTTCAGGGCGAGATAGCCTTTGAGGGCGAAGACGACCCCCAAACCAAACTGGCTCATTATTTCGGCCTCGATCAGGACGAGGAATATCGGCAAATCGTCGCTAACCTCAAGACCGACGAGCATATTACACGCGCGATCAGCCGTTACTACGGGTTGCGGCTGTTGCGCCAACCCTCCTTTGAAATCCTTATCAGCTTTATTCTATCCGCCAATAATTCGATCCCGGCAGTCTCCAAAGCAATCCAGGCCATCAGCAAAAAATACGGTCAGAGCCGCGTGCTAGGACGCTACCGGGGCTATACTTTCCCGACCCCGGCGACATTGCGCCAGGCTACCGAAAGCGAACTAAATGGTGAACTGGGAGCCGATTACCGGGGCAAATATATTGTCGAGACGACCCGCATGATTGTCGAGCAGAATTTCGATTTCGAGCGGTTGCGCGAATTACCCTACGATTGGGCGCACGGACAGTTGATCGCCTTTCCGGGAGTTGGGCGCAACGTCGCCGACTGGGTCTTGTTGTTTTCGTTGGGCATGCGCGAAGCTTTCCCGCTCGATACCTGGGTGACACGGGCGATGGAGACTTTTTATTTCGGCGGTCAGAAAGCCACCCCCAAAGAGATACATCGGGTCGCCTCCGCTAAGTGGGGCGACCAGGCCGGTTACGCGAACGAATTTTTGTATATGTACGCCCGAAATAACCTCAAGGGAAACCGGGTAGGTTAGATCATCTTATATAGCGCTGTCTCTCGCAAATATTCCAAAGATTTAGTAGTATTGGCTGGATGTTCAGGAAAGTCAGAGTACCATCCAAAAATTCGTTCAGACCAAAGGTATTTCTTTTTTAACTACTCAGGCCGGGCGACCACCCAGGGGCGCCCCAACCCAAACTCGGTTTTCGGGGCGACCCTGTGGGGTCGCCCAAAGGGATAGGCTAAGTAGTTACTTTATTTTTACAAAGAGGTTTTAGCCTACTTTCGAGGTAGAAGGCTAGGGGCGAGAAAATATGAAAAATAAGTTGATTGTATCGCTCTATAAATTGGCAAGCTGGTTGTGCTGGAAGCTGCCACCCTGGTTTAGATACCGGTTGGCCGCTTTTATCGGTGAGCTTTATTATTGGTTGGCCCGCGAGCATAGCCGTTACGCCGATTACAACATTCGGATTGCAATGGATGAACCACGAGTCAACCGGCGGGTACGGTTGGTAGCCCGGCGCTCTTTCCGCAATTACGTCAAATATATGGTCGATTTCTTGCGCTTGCCCCATCTGCAAGCCCAGGAAATTGCCGCCCTCCTGACTGGGGTCGGTTGGGAATATATCACCGAAACGGTTGCCGCTGGCAAAGGTACGATGCTGATTACCCCCCACTTTGGCAACTGGGATACAGCCGCCGCCGTTATGACTGGACACGGCTTCCCGGTCAGTTCGGTTGCCAAAGATTTCGAGCCGCCCGAACTTAACGAACTGGTTCAGGGAGCGCGACGCAGCCAGGGTATGACGATTTACACGCTCAAGGACTCTTTTCGGGGGTTGTTTACCACTCTCAAAAATAATGGGATGGTTGTTTTGCTGCTCGATTCGCCCCTCCAAAACGAGGGGATCGTAGTCGATTTCTTTGGTCGTCCGGCCCGGATGGCGGCCGGGCCAGGCACGCTGGTCTACCGCACCGGAGCGAAGGTCATTCTGGGTTATATCGTTCGGCAACCCGGCAACCGCACTTATTACGGCTGCTGGGAACCACCCATGAAGTACGAACTGACCGGAGAACGCGAACACGATATTCAGGCTATCACCCAATCTATCGCTACCTCTATCGAAAAACTGGTGCGTCGCCACCCCGACCAATGGTATATGTTCCGTCCGCTTTTTATGACACAAAGTGAAATTGCCGAATACCAGCAGGAACGGGCCAGCACCAAAAGCGAACGCCGTAACCGTAACGGCAAACAAACCAGTGCCAAAGTTCAGGAGGAAGCGCCCAATCTGCTATGAAGACCTATCGTCTCTTTGTATGGGGGTCTAAAATAGCCCCCCTCTTGCCCGAAGCGCTCGGCAACGCTATTTGCGATTTGATCGGGCTGCTGGTTTACTATCTTGCGCCGGTTCGCCGCAAAATCGTCCTGTGCAATCTGGCCCACGCCCTGCCCGATTATCCGCTACCCAAACGACGCTGGATCGCCCGCCATATTTTCCAGACCAGTATTCGTAATTATTACGATCTGCTCCGTGCCTACAAAATCCCCAAAGCCAAGTTAGATCAAAAAGTGATCGTAACCGGTATCCCGGAAATGAAGGCGCTTTCGGCCCAGAACGGCTATAAGGGAATGCTGGTTTATTCGGGTCATCTGGGTAGCTTCTCGCTCTGCCCGCAGGTCGCCAGTTATAACGAGGTTGATTTTTATCTGGCGGTCGAGCCAGTCAAGCCGCCCGAACTATTTGAACTAACCCGCCGCTTCCGCGAGATTGACCCGCGTGTTCATACCGTCTCGGTCGGTAGTGTCGAAGTACGCGAACTCTTTCGCGCACTCAAGCAACCCGAAGCGCTGGTCTGTCTGGCTATCGACCGGGATGTAACTGGCGGTGGTTCCCGTCTCAATTTCTTTGGCTCTCCGGCTACCTTGCCACTCGGTGCGGCGGAGATCGCCCTCCGTACCAAAGCCTTGCTGGTTCCTATTCACGTCTACAAAAAAGACAAACATTACCGCATCGACTTCTGGCACGAAAAAGCCTTTGTCGCCGAATCCACCGGGGATAAAGCCGCGGACATCCAACGCACCGCCCAGCGTATGCTAGAACAGGTCGAAGCCATCATCCGCAAAACCCCCGAACAATGGGTCGTCCTCCAACCGATCTGGGACGACTGTGGGGAAGGGATGAGGGATGAGGGATGAAATATATTGTGCGATATATAACAATTATTCGTTGGAAGGGCTATTGCTGATTAAAAGGGTTAAATATATTGTGTGATATATAACAAGTGTTTATTAGAAAGTCTTTATTTAATTTTACGGGCTTAATAAGAGGTTTTTAGGGACGGTTTATTCAGAATGGGGAGACGGTTACTAGACCTATATACTTTGAATCTAGGGTAATGAGTAATAGGTCAAAGTAAGCTTTAGCCGTTACCATCTCTGTCTGTAGGAGTAAGCTTCTGCTCGCGATTGAAGCCGCAGCCTTCTCAATTTTTGCCAGCCCTTCTAGCAAATCAGAAGCGGCGGACTTTAGCCACATCAACCGTACATTATGGATATGGGCAAATTGCTCGCCCACATTGCGCCCTTTCAAGGCTGCTGCACCTTTCAAGACTTCTGGCTCCAGGGCATCCAACAGGTAAAGATTGATGCGGTTGTGGATTCTCCACGTGTCCAGTAGTTGTTCTTCCAGGTATTTATTCCCTCAATAGCACACCAGAAGTCTACCCATTTCAGAAGTAATTGCCTCTTAGCAAGGCTTGAAATCCAGCTTGTTCAAAATGTTTATCAGCAGTCAAAGCCTGAGTGATTCTACGTTGTTGCATAACGACAAAAGAAACGCAATCGGTGAGGCCCCACTCTTTATCAGACCGCTCTTTGAAAAGTTGAAAAGCTTGTAAATAAAGTGACTTTGAAATCTGAATGATTTTTATGTTGGGGTCAGCTTCAAGCGAATCCAAAAGGTCAATGGTATTTTGGCGATACCTATGTTTGGAGAAAGCATTTCCAATTTCTAACAAAATTGCCTGTGTTGTAATTAACCTGGTTCCAGCTGCTTTTAATTTGTAGGCTAACGAAACTGCCTGTACATGGAAATCGTCACTCGGAGTAATCACCGCTATAGCATAGGCAGTATCAAGGAAAATCTCATTTCTCATCTGGAACCAAGTCACCATACAAATATTTATCAATATTTTCTGACCAGTCTGACGGACCTTCTATCTTCATAGAAAGTGCGGTATCCAGAAACGAAGCGGTTTTCTTCTTCCTGGTTTTCTTGACCGGCTTGATCGCTTCGATAGTAATCTTCAGGCGTGTATTTGGCTCAAGGGCCAGTGGTTCATCCGGGCGGATGACTGTGCCGTCAAACAAAGCTTCAATAGTTTTTACCATTATATTCCCTCTAAGATATTCCTTCTGAAATTTGAATTCCGCCTCTATTATACCAAACCAGACCAGCCTATAACCAGCCTTGCGTACAAGATCAAAAAGCGGGATTAATTGACGCACTCACCTGGGCTATGCTATCTTTGCAAGCATCAGCAATAAAAATCCGCTTTTAAGATTAGCTTACTAGGTCTTCTCGAAAGGAGAACATAATGTTCACGCCGGACAAAGATATTTACAACTTGGCTCCAGAAGTCATTGAGAAAACCCCAGGCGGCATGATTTCGATCAGCGTTTACACGCGCCTGTTAAAAGATCGGATCATCTGGGTTGGCACAGCAATCAACAACACTGTAGCTAACGCGGTAATGGCTCAATTGCTCTACCTCGACAACGAAGACCCTGATGAAGATATTTATTTGTATCTCAATAGTCCAGGCGGATCGGTTGACGATGGGTTAGCTATTTATGACACAATGCAGTTTGTAAACCCGGATGTCGTAACGATTTGCGCCGGTGGCTGTTACAGTATGGCGACGGTGTTGCTATGTGCCGGAGCCAAAGGCAAACGCTTCGCCCTTCCCAATGCGATTATTCACCAGCATCCGGCCCTGAACTACGGCATCGGCGGTTCTAATCCCGATGTGCAGATTCACGCCAAACATTTGCTTGAGTTGGATAATCGGCTTAAAAATATAATCGCCTATCATACCGGGCAATCTTACGAGCGGATTGCCCGCGATTTTGACCGCGACCATTATATGACCCCTCAAGAAGCGGTTGACTACGGTATTATTGACCAGATCATTACTAAGAAGCCTAACCCTATGGGATAACCAAAACTTTCGCTTGTGAACCGAAGAATTGATCCCAGTTATCCAAGAATTGAGGTTGACGGTTTTTCAAGCGAAAGCTCTAATAATCGGTGAAGTCGATTTTGGCCTGTCTGTCCGTGTTAATTTGAGATAGAAGTAAGAGGAGGTTTCTACGATGACCGTAGAAGTTAAACCGCGTAGCGCCGATGCAGGCGAACCAACCGAGATGGATAAGGTTACGATGAGCTATGTAAGCGGAGTCAGTAGCAAGCCTTTGCTGGGCCTGACTATCGGCGATATGTTTGACCAGACCGCCGCGAAGTATCCCGACAACGAAGCATTAGTTTCCCGTCACCAGGCTATTCGGCTGACCTACCGCCAGTTGCAACAGCAGGTCAACCAATTCGCCAAAGGCTTGCTAAAGCTAGGGCTGGCAAAAGGCCAGCGGATCGGCATCTGGTCGCCCAACAATAGCGAATGGTGTATTACACAGTTTGCTACCAGCAAGCTCGGCACGATCCTGGTCAACATCAACCCATCTTATCGCCTGAACGAACTCGAATACGCTTTGCGGCAATCCGGTTGTACCGCGCTAGTGATCGCACCGCAATTCAAGACCTCTAACTATACCCAAATGGTTTACGAGCTATGCCCGGAACTTAATAACTCGGAACCGGGCCAGCTTCAGGCCGCCAAATTCCCCGACTTGCGAAGCGTTATTCGGCTTGGCAATGAGCCATCTCCCGGCATGTACGTCTGGGGTGATATTATGGCAATGGGCGATAACGTCTCAGACGACGATTTGACCGCTCGGCAGCGCGAACAGGAATTTGACGACCCGATCAACATCCAGTATACCAGTGGCACCACTGGCTTTCCCAAAGGCGCAACCCTTAGCCACCACAATATTTTGAATAACGGCTATTTTGTGGGCGAACTCCAAAACCTGACCCACCACGACCGACTGGCGATCCCGGTTCCGCTCTATCATTGCTTCGGGATGGTAATGGGCAACCTGGGTTGTATCACGCACGGCGCGACTATGGTCTACCCTTCGGAGGGCTTCGAGCCGTTGGCGGTCTTGCAGGCGGTTCAGGACGAAAAATGTACTTCGCTTTACGGTGTGCCGACTATGTTTATCGCCGAACTCGATCACCCCGATTTTAACAAATTTGATTTGTCCAGCCTCCGAACGGGGGTAATGGCCGGGTCGCCCTGCCCGATTGAGGTTATGAAGAAAGTCCAGAGCCTCATGAATATGCGCGAAGTCGAAATCTGCTACGGTATGACCGAGACCAGCCCAGTCAGCACCCAAACCAAAATCGGAACCCCGCTCGACAAACAGGTCGGGACGGTTGGGCAAGTTCACCCCCACGTCGAGGTCAAGATTATCGAACCAGCTACTAGTAAGGTTGTAGCAGTTGGCGAAACCGGCGAACTTTGCACGCGCGGTTACAGCGTGATGCTAAGTTATTGGAACAACCCGGATGCATCTCGCTCCGCCATCGACGAGGCCCGTTGGATGCACACTGGCGACCTGGCCCGGATGGACGAGGAAGGTTATATCAACATCGTAGGCCGGATCAAAGATATGATTATCCGGGGTGGCGAAAACGTCTACCCACGCGAGATTGAGGAATTTTTGTACCAGCATCCCAAAATTTCGGATGTACAGGTCATCGGAGTTCCCGACCCGAAATATGGTGAGGAAATTATGGCCTGGGTTAAGCTAAAATCGGGCGAGACCGCCGACCCGGAAGAGATCAAAGCTTTCTGCAAAGGTCAGATCGCTCATTACAAAATCCCACGCTACATCAAGTTCACCGAAGACTTCCCGATGACTGTCACCGGCAAAATCCAGAAATTCCTGATGCGCCAGCAGTCCATCAACGAGCTAAACCTGACCGTCCAGAAAACAGCCTGACGGGGGAAAGGATGAGGGATGAGGGATGAAGGATGAAAAACGGGGTTGGTAGGTGGTTGGAGGATCAAGTACATGCAAGATAACCTCTCTGACCCTTCATCCCTCATCCCTCATCCCTCATCCTTCCTGGCCCCTTCCCTGGTCGTGTTTAGCGGGCCACCAGGAGTGGGCAAAAGTAGTTTGAGTTATCGGTTGGCCCAAACGACGGGCTGGGCCTTGATCGCCCGCGACCAGTTTGACCGCACTTTTCAACGGCTAGAACTAACTGCCCATCCCCCTATCACCTCTTATGAGCTAATGTTTGATCTGGCTGCTCTCAATCTCAAAAACCGAGTTTCAGTAATCCTGGATGCCGTCTTTCCAATCAACCAGTTTCGCCACCGGGCCGCGAATATCGCCGAGAAGCACGGGGCGCGGTTGCTGCCAGTTGTCTGTCAATGTAGCGACCGCAGGCTCTGGCAGCAGCGGGTCGAGACTAGGCCGGAAATGATCGAAGGCTGGAAGTCGGTCGAGTGGGACGAGGTTAGGCGGGTCGCCGATTATTACGAACCCTGGCTCGGCCTGCACCTAGCCCTCGATGCGGTCGAATCCTTCGATCATAATTTTGAATTAGTTCTCGACTTCATACGTAGATAATTTCTTATAGGCTAAACTTGTCGCTAAAGAACGCTAATTTGCCGTTTATCCAAGTTGATAAGATTGCTATCTATGTTAGTGGTAAGGTTAAAAAATAAGTTTTGTGATGCAACGCACTTTTAAGCTGTGGGACAGATCACATTCCAACTGTAGTTTAGTTCATACAAAATATTGACAATGGCTCTTATACTGTATACAGATCAGTAATTAATGCTTTGAACAATGTGTCAAAATCAATTTCAACTTACGTTCCACTTTCATCCCAACCTAATTTTAACACTATAAATTTATCTAACTTTAAAGCTATACCCAGCCGTGCCAGACTCAGGCACGAGTTTAATCGGGTCTATCAAAGATAAATGGGTAGAGCCATCCGAACCATCTAAAGTTCTCAAACGTTATAGCAAGAGTAGTCGTCGGGTCGGGCCAAATATAACTACACTGTCTACTTTTATGCGAAGCTTTTAGAACTGCTTGAGTTACGGGAAGAATGGAAAGTGAGGGTCACTGTGCAACCTGAATATTCTGTGAGTTATTTCTCCAATCCTTATAACCATATCGAGGATCGCGGGCCTACTGGCGGGGAATGGGAAGAGTGGGATATTACCAAACCACTAACAACAGGAGGTAATAAAACAGTGCGGTACACAAAACTTGAGATTGAAATGCCTAATTGGCTCGATCAATTGGCCCACGAACACCCGGCCCCGGGTTCGCCGCCTATCGTTGCGGCCTCGGCTGTCCCGAAACCACAGCCTGAACCAGTCCAGCCGACCAAAGCGGCCCGCAAGGGTACGACCGGCTTGCTAAACAAACTCGGCAAGCTCTTCGGCGGACGCAGCCATTAAGCCTGTCAGGTAAAGTCCTTTTTAATAGAATAAAAGCAGACGGGCGAGAGTGAATAATCCTCTCGCCCGTCTGCTTTTTGGCGGCTTTACCAAAGCTATTTAGAACCGGAAATCTATGGGCGGAGCCATATCCAACAAAATACTCCGACCCTTGTAAAACATTGCTCCACCAATGGATGTTCCCTTCATCCCTCATCCCTCATCCTTCATCCCTTATTTAACCTTGCTCTTAACGCCCGGACTCTACAATTACCGCCGTACCGTAGGCAATTACTTCATTCATATTGGAAACCATCTCGTTGGCATCATAGCGTATTCCTAGCACCGCGTTTGCCCCCACCTCGGCAGCGTGCTGCAAAAGGCGGGTAAAGGCTAGTTCGCGACTTTGCTCGGCCAGTTCGACATATTCGTGGATTTCACCGCCGCCTAACGTCCGAAAAGCGCCAGTAATTTGCTTGCCAATATTGGCGCTTCTGACCGTAATGCCGCGTACTACTCCCAGGCCACGCACTACCTGATAACCCGGCAAATCAAAGGTCGTGCTGGTCATATGGTGGGGAACCATCGGTCTTTCAGCAGAACTACTCATAGCCTTGTTTCTCCTTTGTTCAAGTTAAAAAGTTTACCTCTGGTTAGTTCTTACCTATATTTTATTCTTAAAAGTGATAATAAACAATTAGACTTTAGTCGCATCTAGCCGACGAACAACGCCAGTAGCAGCCAGAAAGAAGCCAGCCCGACTATTATGCCCAACCACATCTTTTTGGTCAGGGCGGTTATCAGGGCTGCTAACAATTTTGTCCAACCCTTGTTCGGCGGGGCGGCTGAGATTGCCGGTAATCAGAGCCGTAAAAGCACCAAGCGGAATATAGCGGCAGAATTTCACCCAGAAGGGCGACCTGTTCACCTCTTTAACCAAAAACCGCTGATCCGTACCCCGAAAACCAGCAGACCCAGGCTTAAAATCAATAGTAAATAATTCATGACGAATACTGGAAAAAGAACAAACCAGCCATAACTATGCGGTTGCCGCTCGTCCGGCGATCCTGGTCGGTTTACAAACGTCTGGTTACGGACTTTTGCGGTTTCGGTTGTCGGCGGAAACTTTTATTCAAGATGGGCGATTCGGGCTGATCTATTTTCTTCCGGCAGACCCGCTAACGATCCAACAATGCGCGATCTGGGCGCAAGAAGATCAGGCAAAGCTATCCTGAGTCATCCACTTAGGGAAGCAAATAAAAATAATTGTCCCAATGTAGGGGCAACCCTGTGTGGTTGCCCTCATTGACCGCGCAAGGTGTTCATGGGCAACCACACAGGGTTGCCCCTACCGGGATATTTTATTATTTTTGAGTCTCTTATCTGTAGGAGCGAGCTTCTGCTCGCGATTGAAGATACGGCTGGGTGTTCAATCGCGAGCAGAAGCTCGCTCCTACAATAATTTTGGTTTTCTCGGCGTTCTCTGCGGTGAATAATTACTAAATTTATTGCAGACGGGGCCGGTAAGAGCGGGTTTCGTAGGCCCATTGAGCCAGCGTTTCGGCCCAGGTCGGCGTGACGCTCCGCATGATGGCCCAGTTGGTAAAGGCCAACCCGTCGCTGATACCCGGTTCGTCAATTTCGCGGGCAATATCGCGGGAGGAGAACCAGCCCATTACAAAGCGGATCGCCGGGCCGAGCATTTGCATCTCGAACTCCGAAAGCGGACGCTCTTGCTGGTAAACCCCAAGCAAGGTACGGCAGTATTCCTCGTCAAAATCGTAGCGTTCGGGTGGGCCGTCGCGGTTGAGTAAGCCGGTCGCGCTCTGCCAGACGCAATTCCAGCCCAGCACTAAGGCCAGGTCGAAAATCGCCTCACCTAACCCGGCATCCTCCCAATCCAGCAGATAAAGCTGTCCATCGGCACTACGCAGCAAATTGCCCTCGTGAATATCGGTATGGATCAGACCTTGCGGTAACCCGCTCAGGTCGGGCAGACTTCGCAAGTTGACCGCGATTTCGGAAGCCTGCTTGCCCCAGGTCGGGTCGGTACTGGCCCGCTCGACTCGCCGGATCGCTTCGGGCAGTTCGTCCAACCAGCCGACCTGCACCGGGTAATCGGCAGTAGTCGAAGCCAACAAATGCAACCGGCCTAGCAACCGCCCGACATCGCTGAGGGTCGGCAAGTCCATAAAAGGGTTTTCGCCTGCGATATATTCCTGAGCATAGGCCCAACAGCCGGAAAGCCATTGAAAGGCCCGTTCGCCATCGACGGTCAAGCGCAAACGAGGGGCTGGAAAATAAGCATGGTTGAGGAAGAGCAGCGCCCCGGTATCGGACAGCACTTTTTCGTGGGTACGGTAGACCGTGCAGAGCCGCACCGTCAGGGCCGAGCCTTCCGTAATTGGCACTCGAAAGACCCGCTGCTCGTCCCGTTCGTGCAAAAGTTCGGGCGCACCCGTGACGGTCACACCGTAATGCTGCTCGATCAGGGGCGAGATAAAACCAAAGTTGATCTGTTCGCTCATGCAACTCTCCTAATCACTTTCGACCAGAGTGGGGATAAATTGGGCGTAGCTGTTGGTAATCAGCCCGCCGATCCGAGTATAGCAACCGCCCCAGCGCCCGCCCATAATAAAACCGCCCACACACGGAAAGGCTTCGACCAGATCGACGTTGCTCCAATCGGACGAAGGTAGGGCGTGTTCGACCGGGGCGATCTCGATCCGGCGCTGGGCTACAAAAGTACGCCAGGTCCGGCATTGCAACCAGCCCTCGAAGCTGAGGTTTGCTCCGTTATAAACCTCGGCTCCTTCCCGTCCGTAAAATTCCTTGACGATATAGGGGCTGTAATCAAAATCTTCTGGCAAATCTTCCAGCAGATAGGTCTCCGGCAGATGACGCTCGATGGTCTCGCGCTCCTCGGAGCTAAAAAGGCCACTACCACGCTGCTGCCAGACCCAGGCCATTACCGCTTTGCTCTGGGCGAAAAAGCCGCGCAAGTTGTTAAGACATTTTAGCCAGCCATTGAGGTTAGTCTGCAAGTAGGCCGCAAAAAGCGGTTCGGTCGCCATATACTCAATCGGGTAGAGCCGATAGATCGCGTCGATGGGCCGACCGAGCAGATAAAGATGACCACCCAACAGCGATAAATTTGAGATGTCGCTGATTATACATTCCAGGCCCAAATCTTCCAGGGCGCGGGCATAATAAGTGACCTGAGCCAGATCAGTCAGGTGGCGACCCTGCGTCAGAAAACCGATCCGGGGTAAATAGCGTGGCCCCTGGACGGGTGGCTGACCGGGTGGCTCCGGGATATAAAGGGCTTCCTGATAAAGCGCCTGAGCCATCGTTGGGCCGATTTGCGGATTGAGGCGGGCCAGACCGGGTGCAAGGCGGGCGATATAAGACCACTGTCGTTCTTCAACCCAGGTGATTTCTTGCGCCCCACTTGGTGTATCACTGTTAAATTCCATCAAACGCCAGACCCCCGCCCGATCCAACGCAAAATCAAACCGACCAAGTGGGGTCAGGGTGCGGTTGAGCGGTTCACGTCGCAGGCCGTGTTCGAGATGTTCGGGCCAGCCAAGCTTGCGGAGGATCGCGGGTGGTTCCTCGACAATTGCCGACATTGCTTTTGTCATGATCGCGTTAAAAGTTTCGGTCAGGTAGACCAGCCCAGCCCGTTCGGGTTTGGATAGCACCAACCCACCAAAGGCTACGTAAGGTCGTCCGCGCACGTTGCTCTCGAACAAGCCATCGTCCAAAGCGGCCCGCTCGTTGAGAAGCCGCACGATAGCGCAAAACCGTTCGGGGCTGTAGCGCCTTGTCAAAGCCTGGGCCAGCGTCTTCATACCTCGCCTCCCGGTTCGTTCATCAGCCAATCCGCCGGGAGCGCGGCCTGATAAACATTTAACCCGGCTTGAGCCGCCATCTGGTAAAAGCCATTGATGTCGGAAGGTAGTTCGTCCCCTTCCGCCCGCAAATCGATAAAGGCGGTCAACCCTCCGGCTTTGAGCGCATCGAGGGCTGGGAAGAGATGATCGCCCGCGTGATAACGGTTATCGAAGGTGCGCCACAAATTCAAGTCTTCTAGGTGAGGCGGGCCGGTACGCTCCCGTTCGAGCAAAAAGGCAAACCCGCCTTCGTTCTGCCAGGGCTGGACTTGCCGACCGTAACGCACCAGTGCAGGCAAGCTATCGGCACCTTCTAAAAATGAGCCAGGCCGGTACATCCCACCGAACAGCAAGACCGGCGCAATTCCCCAGGCTTGCAAATAACAACCCAGGCCCATCGAAAGCGCTCCCGGCAAGTCCAGCACAAAAGCGGCTTCCCCACCCCGCACGGCTTCGGCCTGATCGGTTGCGCCTAGCCGCTCGGCCAATGTGCTGCAAAGCCGGTCTAGGTCGGTCGGGTTTTGGCGCTGGCGCAAAGGTACGCGCGGCTCACCATAAATTTGGAGGGCCGTAAACGGGCCGGACGGTACAAACCAACCTGCCACTGGTCCGGCAGCCCGCTTCCAGCGTCGCAATAGCCACAACGGGCGCGGAGCGCGATTCGCCTGTGTACTCGCTAAATTCTTCATAGCTGTTATTTTAACACACGATAAAAATTAAAAAAATAGTAACTACTCAGGTCGGGCGACCACACCGGGTCGCACCCTACAACCGATTTCGGGTAGGGGCGACCCTATGTGGTCGCCCAAAGGGGTAGGCTGTGTAGTTACAAAAAATAAAAGAAGAAGCCCACACCAATTTACGCTCTAGTCGTTAGTCACATAAGTTTTTGATGATTGGGAGCCTGATAAAAACAGGGGGTATCAGGTCAGCCACAACCGATGGCTGACCTGATACCCAACACCTTAACCGAATGTTTAGGAGGAACTGCTACCACTCGAACTGCTACCGCTATAAAAGCGGCTGCCGGTATACCAATAAAAGCCAC
Organism: Chloroflexia bacterium; assembly: GCA_038210655.1. Lineage (GTDB taxonomy): Bacteria > Chloroflexota > Chloroflexia > Chloroheliales > Chloroheliaceae > 54-19. The sequence goes on along the minus strand of JBBQWM010000045.1, from coordinate 28,439 downwards.
CGGTACGTCGGCTCTTGCAATAGACCTGGTTGGTCGGGGTCGGTTGACCGGTCGTAAACTGAGATGAGTTCGGTTGCGACGGGTCGGCTGGGCCAGGTGTACCAAAGAAGCCGGACGAGCCAGCCGCATTAGAAGCGCCCGTCGGGGGGGTGGACGGAATGCAGTCGTCCTGCTCGTCGCCACAGGCGCTCAACAGCAGCGAAGTCGCCAGCAAAGCCGAAGCCGCCAACCCGACTGCTCCCTTCATCCGAAGGCCCGCCGCTTTACCGGCTATCGCATTATTTCGCTCGGCGTGATACAAGGCCGGTTCGGAAGAGGCGGTGGTTAAAGCTTTTAGATTGTCAGTATCCAATTTCTACACACTTTCGATTGTCAGGATGTCCCGGTTCCAATACCTATATTAAATGACAAGAAGAACTTTTTTGCAAATCGCTACAAGCCGGGCCTCTTTTGTCATGCTAATAATACGTGTTTATAATGCCAAAAGATACATGATAATAATGTGATCTTGCACACTCTTGTTTAAGAGCTATAATGTACTATCGGTTTGGCTAAGATATATCAAAGGAGAAGAGATGAGAATTGCGATAATCGGCCTGGGGCTGATCGGAGGGTCGTGGGGGTTGGCCTTGCGGGAATGGGGCAAGACGGAGGAAGGCCGCGCCGCCGAATTGGAACTGGTCGGTTTTGATGCCAAAGGCAAGCAACGCAGTCTGGCCGAGAAAATGGGCGTTTGCCAGCGCTATACTTCGACCCCGATGGAAGCGGTAAAAGGCGCTCAGGTGGTGATTATCGCTACCCCGGTTCTGGCCGTGCGCGAGACCTTTGAGGACATCGCCGAACACCTTTCGCCCGGCGCAATCATCACCGACACCTGTAGCACCAAGCGGCAGGTGATGGAATGGGCCAAAACGCTGTTGCCGACGACGGTCAGCTTTGTCGGCGGTCATCCGATGGCGGGCAAAACCGCCTCGCTAGACGAAGCCGAAGCTGGATTGTTCAAAAATTGTACTTACTGCTTGATGTCCGCGCCCAATGTATCAGAAGAGGCGGTAGATAGCATCGTCCGGTTGGTCGAGGTCGTTGGGGCCAAACCCTATTTTATGGACCCCGGTGAGCATGATAGTTACGTAGCAGCGATCAGTCATCTACCCTATTTGATGGCTTCGAGTTTGGTCAATTTATCGGGTGATAGCGAAGGGTGGCGCGAGATGGGTCGGCTTGCCAGCACCGGCTTTCAGGATACGACCCGCCTGGCAAGCGGCAATCTTTCGATGTACCTAGATATTTGCCGTACCAATTCGGACTCGATTATCGGCTGGCTGGATCGCTATCAACGCCAGCTTTCCGAATTGCGCAGTATGATCGAGCAGGCCGGTCTTTTCGATGAACGCGGACGACCACGTTCGGAAGCGTTGAGCGATACCGGTCCGCTTGAGCAATACCTGGATCGCGCCCGTGCTACCCGCGACCGCTGGCAAGCCGCCCGCAGCCGACCGTCATCCGAAAATCCTGATGATGGCCTGGGAATGCCTTCCAGACAGGAAATTCGGGGCGACTACAGCCGCCTGCTCTTTGGTGGTCTCTTCGCCAAAAAGAAGCGCCCGGAGGATGGCTCGGACAAATCGGAGAAGCAGTAGGGGAAAATTAGAAATCAGATGTCAGAAATTAGAAATCAGCTTTTAGCTTACCCCTGACCTGATCTCTAATATCTGATTTCTCTTAAAGATCATAAAAGCCGGGCTGAATGTCCCAAATATCGAGGCTGTTGTAGACGGCATCGTCAATTTTGAACCAGTTTTCGCCTGCCAGCACCCGAATAACGTGTAGCACGTTTTCGTCGGGCGCTTCCAGGGCCTGGGCGATGGCTTTGCTTTCCAGCTTCCCGTCCTGGATTTGTTCGATTACTGCTCTTCGCAGTTCCGATAGATCAATCATACTTATCCACCAACCTCTGCTCGAATATTTCTAAAGCATGTGGGAAACTCCCGCCAAAGTTTCCCACATGTCCCGCTTTTCAAACCCTCAACCCAAATGTAAGACATCGCTCCACCAATCGACGTTCCCCTTCATCCCTCCCCTACGGTAGCAAGCTCCAATCATTGGGCAGACGGTAGAAATACAGGCGTTCGGTCGGTTGACCGTCCTCGAAATAGCGACCTCGGTCGCTGCGTTTGAGAATAGCGTAGTTGTTTTGAACCTGAACGATTCGATGGGCGGGCAAATTAAAGATCACCAGACCGATCCAAACCGGGTCCAGGCTCTCCTGGCGCGTAGCAGCATCGACTACCCGCAAGATCGGGCGTTGGGCCGGGGTTGCCCCCTGCAATTTGATTTGCTGCTGCAACAACTCTTCGTAGCTGATTTCGGCCTGATCTTCGGGCGTACCCAAGTTCGGTAGTTCGTCCAACTCCTCGTCCGGGTCGGGCGCGGGTGGGGCGGACTGAGCCAGTAAGCTTTCTAGTTCACGTTCGAGCCTCGGACTTAGTTCGATTTTGCTTTCCCCGGCTTTTGCCAGATCGTATTGCTCATCGAAAACCGCCAACCCATTCAAAACATAATCTTCCAGGCCGGTGCTGTACTTAGAAGCGGCTTGTAAAAGCTCTGAGAGGTCGGCAGGGGCAGGTTTACGGCTGCATGCCGCTACCAGGGCCTTCAGAGTGTTCCAGGGCGCTATAAAGCTTACCGTCCCGTTATTATCTATAATCGTGTAACGCATTACTAACATTTGATGGCTCCCTTCCTTGCGGAGCTAAGGCTTAATTTACCAGTTGCGGCCTATCAAAAGACCTGCACCAAAACATGCCTGTTTATAGCATAATTGCCCGATTAAGTCTAACTAGACTTTCTCTGTGAATCCTGTTTATCCCACGACAAGTTATACACACCTTTCTCTCTTTATGAATCCTTTAAACTTTATATTAATTTATAGAGGTAATAGTAATAGGGAAGGTGGATTTGTGGAAACGGGCTATTTTTGAGGCTGTTAACGCAAATTTAACTCAACATAAATGGTGGAAAAGCGCGTGGAAAAGTGGACAATTTATCCACCCTTATTTAGAACTTTTTTACTGATTTGCCCAAAGCCTCTAACTATCCACTTTTGGCAGAGGTTTTGCGGATCGCTCTTCCACAAAAGAGGAAAAGAGTCGCTATTATGGCTGGATTTTATCCCCTATTCAGGTCTAACTTATCCTCAGACTTATCCCCTAAAAAATAGAGTCTTGACCACCAACTTTTCAACAATTTAACTATTCTATCCACCGTTTATACCAAGTTATCCACATTGAAGGCGGGTAATATTCATATTAGGTAAGCGTGAATAGGATTTTATGAAAGCAAACTAAGCAGGCTCAGGGCCTGCTTAGTGGTTGCTAGTTGCTAATGTTGGCGGAAGTTTTTCTGTTTGGCAAAAGCTATTTGATGCTCTCGCCGTTATAGACAATCTGGGTTATGGTATTGATTTGCTGGCGAAGCTGAGTATTGGTATCCAGCGCTTGCTCAATCTTGTCCAACCCATGCATAATAGTTGTATGGTCGCGGCCACCGAGCGACTGCCCAATTTCCACCAGGCTATGATCGGTCTGTTCTCGGATAATATACATAGCAATCTGGCGCGGCAGTACAATATCGGCGCTACGACTTTTGCCCTGTAACTCTTTCGTCTCAACATTAAAGAAGTTGGCGACAGCTTCAACGATCCGCTCTTTAGTGACCAGCTTTTTGCGTGAGTTGAGCATCGAATCGTTGAGAGCCTGGGATGCCAGTTCGACCGTCAGGGGCATTTTGTTAAGGAAGCTAAAAGCCACCACCCGCACCAGCGCCCCTTCCAACTCTCGAATATTGGTCGGGAGCTTGTGGGCGATAAATTCCAAAACGTCGCCCGGTATCGGTTGGGCCGGTTGGTACTTGGCTTTAGCTTGCAAAATAGCCAACCGCATTTCGTAATCCGGCAGGCTGATGTCGCTGATAAGCCCACCCTCGAAGCGGGAGCGCAAGCGGTCGGATAAGACCAACATCGATTTGGGCGAACGATCCGAACTCATAACGACCTGTTTGTTGGCTTCTACCAGGGTGTTAAAGGTGTGGAAAAACTCCTCTTGAGTTTGATCTTTACCAGCGATAAATTGAATATCGTCGATCATCAGCAGGTCAATACTGCGGTAGCGACTGCGAAATTCCTCCATACGTTGTTCGCGGATACCATTAATCAGGTCGTTGGTGAACTTTTCGCTGGTCACGTACAACACTTTGAGGTGTGGACGCAACCGCATCGCCTCGTGGCCGATAGCGTGCAGAAGGTGAGTTTTGCCCAAACCGACCCCGCCATAAATAAAGAGCGGGTTGTAGCTGTTACCCGGATTTTCGGCGACGCTTCGCCCGGCAGCGTGGGCCATTCGGTTGCTGCTCCCCACGATATAGCGGTCGAAAACATAGCGAGGGTTAAGGCCATATTTTTGGGATTGCGCCTCATACTCGCTGATGGCATCGTTGGGGCCACTGGAAACCGGGCCAGTAATCTGATCTTCAACCTCGGCGGCTTCTTCGGCATAGCTATAGGCGCTCAAACTCTCCATTTCGGAATGGGCTAGTTTGTTATAGCCATTAGTACGCTGACCGCTATTAGAATAATAACCATTTCTGGTATTGTCGTAATCGGTAGGATTATTCTGATTGTACCCATTGGCAGGAGTCCGACTTTGAGGGTTCCAACCTTTGGCCTGACCGTTCGGGTCGAGTTCAAGGGATGGCCCTCTGGCCCGAATACCGGGTTGGGGGGTCGGGCGTTGGGCCGCCATTGCCATCGATGGCGAACGCTGGGCGCTAGATTGGTCAAATAGTTGACCTTGAAGCGGTGCTTCGACAATAAATTGGACGGTAAGCGATTGAGCGACTACCCTGGAAATGGTTCGACTAATCAAATCGCTATAATCGCTTTCCAGGCGGCGGCAAGCATACGAACTTGGAGCGCCAATCAAAGCAATACCCTGATGTATTTCCAGCAGGGTCAGGTTTTTGATCCAAGAATCAAAATCGTATCTTTCGAGTTGAGTGTGCAAATCTCTTAGAGCGACTTGCCAAATCTGACGGATGTTTCCAGGGTTAGAGCGAGCATTATTCTCAACTAAATCTTGGCTGTCGGCCACCGCTGCCTCAAAATCAAGCGCGGTGTCAAAAGCTTGGGCTTCACCGTTATCGTTCTTTCCAGCCATACTGAAGCTCTCCATATAAGATAAATTAAACAGGCCCCGTCTTAAACTGCCTAATTTGCCTAACTGCACTGCAAATTAGGAGTTTGCTAACCACCGCTCAAACCGAGCGGCCCAATGGACAGACCTTCCGCTAAGCTACTACCAACCAACTGCGACGTGTATTCTCGCCAGTAGGCGAAAACACAAACAAAAAAACCTTAGTCAAACTTTGGCATCATTGCTACGATTTGACGGTTTAGCTCGGCTCCTAGCCGGATAATTCACGATTGATGATTAAGATACTGGTGTTACGGCACAAGCTAGAACATTGTGCAAAAGTGAGTTATGGTTATATTACTCAATCTCTTCCACATCGATGCAACAGGAGTAATTGGAATGATAGCAGTAAAGAGAATAAATGGCAAGTAGATAAATCCGCTCCTATCATAAGCCTTTCTTATGCTCATGTCCGATTCTGGACGATTCGGCCCCCAAGTTTTCCACCTGCTAAAAGGCTCAGTGTGGGGAAACTTATCAACTTTTCCACACAAATGTAGAAAGCCTTATTATTAGAACATTAATTTCAAACCCGATTGTTGATCGGTTCAGATTTATATGTCGAGTCATAATCGTTTCTGAGCAAAAAATTTCCCGATTCATCCACATTTTGTGGAGTCTGTGTAAAGTATGTCCTTTATTTTGATTCGCTGGCACAATTCTCGGCTTGTCAAAAGCTTCACAACCCACAATTATCCACATATTGTTGATGGATGTGTAAACAAGGCCAGCTTTTTGAGAACTGGCCCGGTTTTAAGGATGTGGACAACTTTGTGGATAGTTTTGAGGATTTCCACATGCTTAGCATAGGAAGTAGCGTTAAAAGCCCTAAAAACCCAATCAGGACTTTTTGGCTAATTTTTGGCTGCTTTTACTTTTCCGACTGGTGGACGGCCTTTTTTGTTGCGAGAGCGATTGGCCTGATAGAAAATCCACCATTCAACCATCAAAATCAGCAGGGCCGCCACTGCTATCGGCTGCCAGAACTCACGGTCGCTCTTGGCTGAGGCTCCAGTGCCAGTCGTAATCGTCCCTTGTAGCCCCAGGTCGTCCAGTGGCTTGATATTGCTTGCCAGAGGACTGTAGAGGTTGACTACAAAGTTTTCGTTCAGGGTATTAGTCTTACCGGCAGCCGTTTGCTTGCGTAGGACGTTGTAGATGCCGGTACGCCCGGTATCCGTAAAGGAAGCTACCCCGCTGGTCGGTTTCAAAATCTGTACTCCGGCGTTATTGGGCGGTTGGACGCTAATCTCGTCGGTCGGGTTGGTCACGTTAAAGCTGATCGGTTCGCCCGGATTGATCTCCGTGACCTGATCCAGCGCCCCAATCGGTTGGAGCCAGCCGAGGGTATTGACCAGGAAGATAGGCCAGGCCGTACTCAGGCCAATATCGCTATCGTGGGTATCAAAGGTCAGCAGTACGATCCGCTGACCTTGCCGGTCGCCTGCTACCACCAGAGGCGTACCCTCGCTGCCAGAAGCAACCACTCTGGCCCAGCCCGGCAGGTCGTATTGTTTGGCCTGCCGAATCGATATGGAAGTCATATCGGTGTAACGCAAGACCGGGTCTTGTTCCAGGCGAGCAAACGCTGGCGTGTTGATCGAGCCTACTACCGGCAAAAAGGCTGAGGTAGGCGGGCTTATCAAAAACATACCGCCCGGTGGAGGTTTCTCCGGCATAAACGCATCGAAGATATAAAGGTCAAAGCTGTCCTTAGTGGTCAGGCTTTCATAGTTGGTCGGAGCGACTTTGCTGACCTTGTAGGTGGGCAGACGGCTCAAAAAGAGTTCCAAAAAAGTGTTACCGGGTGTTACCAGCAAAACTTTTTGCGGACTACCGGCGTTACGCACCGTCCAGGCTTCGTTGTCAATCGCCAGGAAATCTTGCCCATTACCACTTGGTTTGATCTTGGCACTGACTAATTTGGCACTCAGAGGCAGATCGGTCAGGGTAACGTTGGACTTATCGACCGGGCCAATCTCGATTTCGCGCGTATCGAACTGCTTGCCATCGATAGTGACAGCCAGATTAATTTTAGCGGGCTGGTCGCTATAATTTTGCAATCCGACAAACAGTTGCGGCCCGGTTCCGCTCTCGCGCAAACTGATCCCCGTAATAGCCTGATTAGCGTCGGACTTGCCGACTTTGATATATTTTACTTTGGCCTTGAGCGACGGCAAGCCTTCTTCACGGGCAAAGGTTCCGCTACTGACGACTACGACGGTTGTGCCGGGGGTGCGGTCGGCAGCGGCGGCGGCCAGAATGATCGAGGCTTTGGGCTTGGCCGGTTCGCTGGTAACTTTGGCCTTATCGAGTGCGGCCCGTAATTCACCCTGGTTGGTCGAGTTGGTTGCCAGCACCTCCGGGAAAGAGCGCATCAAAACCAGCGTCATCTGATCGCCGCTACCCATTCCGTCGATAATCGAGCGGATTTCGTCTTTACCTTTGGCAAAGCGGCTTGGCTCTACATCATTTGCTTGCATCCCTGCCGAGCCGTCCAACAAGACGATAATATTGCCGGTAGCCTGGGCATCGGTATTAAAGAAAGGCCGTGCCAGCACAAAGGTCAGTAGCAAGAGCAGCAAAAGTTGGAGGATCAGCAGCCAGTTTTTCTGAAGCTTTTGCCAGGGGGCATTGGCTTGCTTGTCTTCGAGTACCCGCCGCCACAAAAAGCTGCTGCTAACGGTCAAATCTTCGCGCTTGACCTTGAGCAGATAAAGGACAATTATTGGTATCGCCAGGGCCAGCAGCCCTAGCGCAAAAGGTAGTAAAAATCCCACTTTGTACACCTTATTAGGATTTACGATTTACGATTTACGATTAGTTTCTTGCCGTTGTTATACTTCCTAATTCTATAAAGGCAGGTCGCCTCCTATGATTACAATCGTAAATCGTAAATCGTAAATCCTTAATCTCTCAGCTGACCATTCCGCGCCGCCGCATATAATGTAATACCAGGTCTTCAAACGAGTTGTCGGTCTCGATTTGGATATAATTGATCGCTCGACGCTGACAGAAGTCGATAATGCTGTGCTGCCAGACCTCAAATTCTTTGTGATACAGTTCGAGCGCGTTATTATCAATACTTACTTCCTGACTGTCGCCAGTTTCGCTATCGATCAGCTTAAAGTCACCCCGCAAGGACGGGTTTACTTCGTCGGGCGAAAGGATATGGAGCAGCGCAATTTCGTGACCGGCCCCCTGAAGCGCCCGCAACCCCTCGAAGCAACCGCCCGGCGCGAACAAATCGGAAATTATAAAGAGTAGCCCCGGTTGGCGGGTGGTACTGGCATATTTCCGCAAAACTGCATTCAAATCTCCACCGGGGCCAGGGGTCAGGTTTTCCACAAAGCGGATCATTCGGACGGTTTGGTTTTTGCCGCGCATCATCGGCAACCGCGCATCGGCTCCGCTCTTCCCGGTAAACAGGCCCGACAAACTGACCCGATCCATTGCCGCCAATGCCATATAAGAAAGCGCCGCCGCCGTCTGTTTGGCGTAGAGCAACTTGTTCAACCGGGGGTCGTTGATGGTGTCGATTGCCAAAAGCTCAGAAGATGGGCCGCTCCAATCCATTGACCGGCTACAATCGAGCAGGACGTGGATCGTTAGCTCTTCTTCCTCCTCGAACAGCTTCAAGAAGACCCGTTCTAACCGGGCGTAGATATTCCAATCGACCTGCCGCAAGTCGTCGCCAGGGGTGTAGTCGCGGTAATCGGCGAACTCAACCGAGGTGCCGCGCTTGATCGAGCGGCGCTCTCCCTTGAGGCTCCCGGCCCGTACTCGTTTGCTAACCAGGGTTAGCCGGTCGATTTTCCTTAAAAATTCTCCATCCAATAAAGCAGGCATTTTTGTGTCCTAGATATAAGAAATTAGAAATCAGAAATTAGATATTAGATATTAGCTTAGAACCTATCCCCGTAGGGGCGACCCTTGTGGTCGCCCAGTTCAGGCCACGCCGGGCGACCACAAGGGTCGCCCCTACAAACAACCTATGGGGATAGGCTCTTAGGAAGAAGCTATACGAAAATAGAATGTAACTACTCACCATACCCGCTTTGGGCGACCACATAGGGTCGCACCCTACAACGGATTGTGGGTAGGGGCGACCCTATGTGGTCGCCCGGCTGAGTAGTTACAATAGAATAATCATCTAGCGGCAGAGCAATCTCTCACATGGGCCAAGTCTTTTGTTGGATATGGCTCCGTCCATAGACCGTCCCCACTCTTTGTTAGATACGGCTCCGCCCATAGACCGCCCCCACTCTTTGTTACCTATGGCTCTGCCCATAGACCGTCCCCAATAGGTCTGATTTCTAATATCTAATCTCTGATTTCTAATTTCCAATTTCCCCCTTACTTCTTCGCTATCAACTTTTCCAAATATTCGACCCCGGCGGCAAGTTGAGGGTCGCGCCCGGCGACCAAATCGGCGATAGTTCTTTTGACTTCCTGATCGGGTTTCACACCCAGACCGTTATCTTTCTCGCCGCTCTTTGACTCGTAGACATCCACCGTGACGCTGATGGCAGAGCCGTCGCCGAGCGGATAGGCGGCGGTATGACCAAGCGCCCCGGCGGTCTTTACTCCGATGAGCGGCCCTAGCTGAAAATCGCGGGCGGCTAAGGCTAACATCTCGCTACTGCTGGCGCTTACATCATCCATCAGTACAGTGAGGGGCAAGATCGGAGCAAAAGGCTGGCCTTTGTTTGGCCCGCCCGTCAGATCGGGGCTGACCTTGACCGGTTCACGCCGCTTGCGTTCGGTCGTGTAGCCCATTATTTCGCCACCGGCTACAAAGCGCCCAACCAACATTTCGACATTCACCCCGCCTGGGTTTTCGCGCACATCCAAAATCCAGCTATCGGCTCCCTGCTTGCGTAATTCGATCATGGCCCGGTCGGTCTCATCGGCGACATTGACAAAAAAGTCCCGAATGCCGATATAGCCGATATGCCCGTTTATCAGGCGATATTCGACCGTCGGTAAATTATATTTCTTTTTGGCAATGTTTAATAGTAGGGGTTGCGGACTGCCCAACCGCAACATTGTAAAGCGGTGAGTCTCGTTCTCTTTGGCCTCCCGAATACTTGTCCAGTTTTTCGCATCGATTTTCAAATCGTCGTATTGCACGACCTGATCGCCCGGTCTGACCCCGGCCTGTTCTGCCGGGCTACCGCTCACCACCCGTGTGATATAGGCTTTGTTGTCCTGGGTGGTCACGACGACCCCGAACCCAATCGAGCTATTGTTGCCCGAAAGCAAATCCTGACGGCTCTGGTAGCCGGACGCTTCCAGAAAATAGGTATGCTCGTCCCCAATTGCTTCGGCCATTACGTTGACGACCCGGTGAGCCAACTGGTTTTTGGGATAAACGAAAGTCTTGGCCTGATCGAGTATTTTTTCAAAAGCCTGATTAAAAGTTTCCCAATTTTGATCGGCCTCTTTGCCAAAGCTGACCGAGGGAGCGGCGACACCCGTCATGCGCGAGATTTCTTCTAGCGAGGCTTTGAGCAGGACGGCCGTATCCGGCTCTTTGTATAAATATTTATTGATCGCATCGTAGCCGCTCTTGATTAACTTGAGTTCCGTCGCCCGGTCGATTTTCTCGCTGGTTCCTTTGACGACCGGAGTCGCCGTAGGCTTGGGTTCGGGCGTTAAAGTTGGAACGGGCGACGCAGTCGGCTGGATCGTCGGAACCTGGACAATCACGGGTCGTGGTTCCGGCGTAGGTGTCGGCGCAACGACCGGAGTCGAAGTTAGCTCCGGGGCGGGAAGGGCGGTCGGACTAGCAACCCTTGCCTGGGCCGTATTTTCGACCGTCACCTGGGTCGGTGGCAATTCGATAGCGGCCCTGGCGGTTGGGGTGGCGGTCTCACCGGGGGTTTGCCCTGTAACCGACCCACAAGCGCCTAACAAAAGGGCTATTGCCAGCAACAAGGCTGGCAATAGTCCTAAAAGCTTCCGATTGGTGTTTTGCTTACAGGTCATCAGGATTTTGCCCTAATCGGCGGAGTTTTTCAGCCAACCGTTCGGCTCGGTGGTGTTCCGCTTCCGCTTCATTTAGCCACCTTTGTCCGTCGCGGCTATACAATCTTAACAATTCTTTTTCCGGCACCAGCCAACATTCTAATTGTTCGCTCCAGATCCTTCCATCGGTTTCTGCTTCTATCACTCTATACTGTTTACTGGTGGCCTCTAATCGCCAGCCGAGTAGACGGGGAGTGGTATGCCGTCGGTTTAGGCGAGGGTCGTAAGCAAAATATTCGGCAGTACCCCAACCGGCATAATGTTTTGGCTTTACTTCCAGGTCTCTGGAGCGCGTCTTGGTTGATACTATTTCGATTATCAGGTTGGGGGCCGGGCCAGTTTCACCTAACCTGTAACTGGTCAACGATTGTTGCTCCTGACCTTTTATTATGGCTATATCCGGATAGAGCGGTTTTTCCTTCTGATTGTCGGTCTGGTAAAAATTCAATTCCTCATAGACCGCCCATTTTTTTAGCTTGAAATACCATAACAAAACCGCCATCAAATAGCGTTTAACGTTTTGGTGTTCAGTGCCAGGCATATCTCGCCATTTCAGTTCACCGAAGTGATCGTCGTAATAATAGTAAGCTTCTTCTTCGCCATTGAAAAAGTCCTGGTCGGCTATCAAATCTGGTTGGTCAAGTACTCGCGCTTTGGCAGTCATACTACTCTCTGCCTTTTCTATTAAAGCCGTTAGGCTTTCTTTTCCATCGGTACGTTTTTCAAAATATCTTCGATCACTGCGTCGGTCTGGATACCTTCGGCCTCGCCTTCAAAGTTGAGGATCAGGCGATGCCGCAAGGCCGGTAAAGCGACTGCCCGGATGTCCTCGTAATCGACGTTATAGCGGCCTTCCATAATTGCCACAATTTTACCTGCCAGCATCAGGGCCTGCGCTCCGCGTGGACTAGCCCCAAACCGAATATATTGGCGGGTAATGGCGGGAGCCTCGGCGTTTTCCGGGTGGGTCGCCAGGATCAAACGGGCCACATAGTTTGTGATATGGGTTCCGACTGGCACTTCACGGGCCGTATCACCCATCGCCGATATGATCGCACCGTCGGCCATTTTGGACAGTTGGGCCTGTTCGCCGGTGGTCGTGCGAGTCAAGATTTGCATCAGATCATCCTCGCGTGGGAAACCGACCTGCAACTTGAAGAAGAAGCGGTCGAGTTGGGCTTCCGGCAGAGGATAAGTACCTTCCATATCTATCGGGTTTTGGGTCGCCAGTACAAAGAAGGGCCGTTCCACCCGGTAGCTACGGTTAGAAACCGTCACGGTCTTTTCCTGCATCGCTTCGAGCAGCGCCGATTGGGTCTTGGGCGTGGCCCGGTTGATTTCGTCCGCCAGCAACAGATTGGTAAAGATCGGGCCGGGTTGAAAGCGGAATTGCCGCCCACCGTGCGGGTCGTCGATCAAGATGTTGGTTCCGACAATATCGGCGGGCATCAAATCGGGGGTAAACTGGATACGGCTGAAGTGGAGTTCCAGCACCTGGGCCAGCGTCCGCACCAGCGCGGTTTTGCCCAGTCCTGGTACGCCTTCCAACAACACGTGTCCGCCCGCTACGATGCTAATCAAGACGTTACGGACGACATCGTGCTGCCCGACAATTAGTTTGCCGACTTCGGCTTCGATCCGGTTGGTCAGTTCCCGAAACTGTTCGACGGTAACGGTCAAGGGATCAGATGCAGTAGTAGTCATTCTAAGCTTTCCTCTATCTCAATCTTTTTATTTAGAGCCTATCCCAATCGATCCGATTCTTTTTTCATGGTAGGGGCGACCCATCAACTGGTTGGGTGGTCGCCCTGGGAGACCGTACCAGATGTTCAAGGGCGACCACGCAGGGTCGCCCCTACCAAAACTCCGACTATTTATCCTTCTTGTTGAGGTCGTCAAAGTACTGCTTAACCATATCCTTGAGCGTGAGCGGGATATAATTTTTATCAAGCTGCTGGGCGGCTTGCTGCTGATACTCTTCCAGCACATCGCTGTAAGGTACGCTGGCATCACCACTAGGGTTGCCACCGTTGACGTTCTGGTTGTTGGTCGGCCCCTGGTTGTTCTTGCCCTTGACATTCAGTTGGCTACCGTTGGTGTTGCGCTTGGTCGGGTCCTGATAGATCGCATCGCTGCTACCTTTTCCGGCTTTGCTGCCTTTGCCATCGCCCTGTTGTTGACCCTGTCCGTCACCCTGATCGCCCTGGTCGCCCTGTTGCTGGCCCTGTTGGCCTTGCTGACCTTGTTGGCCTTGCTGACCCTGCTGGCCTTGCTGACCTTGCTGACCTTGTTGACCTAGTGGGCCTTGTTGCCCTTGCTGACCCTGGTCGCCCTGCTGTCCTTGATCGCCCTGCTGACTTTGGTCGCCTTGCTGTCCTGGTTGCATCTCCTGACCCTGCTGTCCGCTACCATCGTCGGGTTCGTTGTTGGCTCCCTTTAGTTTCTGGTTGCCGGCTTGACTCTTTTGAGCGGCTTGATTGATCGACTCTTCGCTCTTTTGAAGCTGCGATTGAGCCTGTTGAAGTTGGTCGTTGACCTGCTGGCTCTGCCCGGATTGCCGGAGTTGCTGGGCGACATCTTTAAGGGCTTGCTCTGCCGCTTTGGAATCCTGTTTTAGATTGTTCGGGTTGAGCGCGTTAGAAAGCTCCTGCAACTTCTGCGACATCTGCGGGTTCGAGTTCTTAAAGTTCTCGGCATCCTTCGCCAGTTGCTGCGAAAGCTGTTGAGCCTGGTTGGGGTCTTTTTTAAGCTGTTCCAGGCTATCTTTGTTTGCCAGCTTTTCGAGTTCTTTGGCAGCGTTCTCGTAGCGGTCGGGACTATTTTGCTGAAGAGCTTGCCCGGCCCCTTTGGTCGCATCGTTGTTGCTCAAAGTTTTTGCCAGCGACTCGATAGCGGCTTTTTCCGCCGTACTCTTGCTAGGGTCGCCCAGCTTTTCCAATTCTTGCTGGGCTTTATCGAGCGCCGCCAGAGCCTCGTCTTTATTACCGCTTTTTTCCAGCAAATCCTGCTTGACCTTATCGAGTTGCTTTAATAGCTCCTGGATTTTGGGGTCGTCCTTAGCGGCCTCGGGATTTTCCTTGATAATGCGCTGCTTGAGTTCTTCTATCTGCTGGGCCTGCTTCTCGATTTGAGCTTTGATGGCCTGATTTTCCTTGACCTGATCGCTAAAGGGGTTTGGTAGCAAGAGCGCCAGCGCCAGAATCGGGATCACCGCCAACGCTGCCAGCCCTTCTTTCCAGCGCACCCGTAACGGTAAGGCTTTATTTACCTTTAAGCCTTCGACCGATTTTTGAGCATCGGCAAATTGACGAGCGCCCAACGCGCGATAGTTCATTTTATCGGGGTTGTTATAACCTTCGATGGCCGTGCTGATGCGGGCCTTTAAGCCGAGGGCCATGTCCACCCGCCGGGCAGTTTGGAGCAAGTTGCGCGGTCGAAAGAAGGCATAGAGCAAAACCGCTACCACACCGATAATTACCGCCGGGATCGCTACTAAGGCGACCTGCTCAATAGTAAAGGAAGGTGTGATGCGGCTGTAGATTGCCATGAGAATACCGACCGCACCACCGGCCAGCAAGCCGTAGGGCAACAGACGCACCGCCTCTTGCAGTCGCATCCGTCTTTCGATTTTCTTTACCCGCCGGACTAAATGCCGATAATCAGCCTGACTGATTATTTCCGGGGGTTGTTCGAGTACTTCTTGCTCTTTTCTTTCGAGTGTTTGCATCTTACTTGCCCTACCTTATTTTAATGCTGAATTTGAGTGCTGAGAAATTTTAACTCTTACTCCTCAGAAGCTAATAACCCTTCCGACCTTTTTGCTTACCCTTGAAGGGAGCCTTACCTTCTGCCGGACTCTTTACCGGCTTGATCCGTTTAATGGCCTGCCAGATAAACAGGCTGCTAATTATTCCGGCGATAACCAGAAACCGTACAAAAGGCGTGAGGTTAAATTCGCCCGTCGGATTGACAAAGAAAATTATATTGCTATTAGACCGGCTTTTCAAAATTTCGCCAGTCGCCAGTATTGCATAGATCGGGTTGATCGATAAGGTCCAGTTTACCAGATCACGCAGCACACTATCGCCATAGATGATCTGGGTGAATGAGACGTAGCGCGTGAATAAAGCGCTTACGCCGAACACGAGCGCCAACGGTAGCCCGAACAATAATATAAGAATACTCCAAAAAGTATAGCGATTGGCCTCGCGACTGGTACGCATGCTACTCGACCAAAAAATACCGACCGTTCCAACCATCAGGCTGGTGACGATCATTACAACCAGGGCCATAACCAGTTGGTCAAGGCCGATGCCGCCCATTAAGAAGGCGACACTGGCGACCGGGATACCGGCTACGATAACCAGCAGGAGATAAGCCAGTGACGCAAACAGCTTGCCAAACACAATGTCGCGCGGGCGTAAGAGCGTAACCAACAGCACGTCATAGGTCTGGCGTTCTTTCTCTCCGGCAATCGTCCCGGCGCTAAAACCGGGGGCCAGTACACAGACCAGAAATAGCTGGGCTACTACCACTGCTGTAAAATAATTTGTGCCTAGCTCCTGGCTGCGGGTATTGTAGTTGTTCGCGCTATAGCTCGAATAGTAAGAATAGAAATAGTAGCGATTGCTGCTGCTGATTGAGCCATAGGCGATTAGCCCGACCACGCTTAACAAAAGGGTGTAAAACCCCAGGTCAACCATACCGCGCCAGCCTCGCATACGGTAGCGCAGTTCTTTGAGAATGATCGGGTTGCGGCGCAAAGCTAACCAACCGTCCGCCACCTTGCGGGGCCAACGTCGGAACCAGCTTTGTTTTTGGGCTTCAACTTTGATTGCCATAAATTATTCCCGCTTGATTTAGCCAGGAAGGGCTAATCAGAACAAACCTTCCATTTTCCAGAGGTTGATGTTCATTTTAACCCGTCCCACTCCGATTACGCAAGAGCGCATCGCAGATTTTACACTCTTCTAACATTTAGAGGCTTTTAACAATTTTATGATACATATCCCCTAGTTACCTGTAGGAAAATATTCTCTAAATTAGTAGCCTGTTCACTAAAACTGTAAACCGGCAAATCTTGCTGGATCAAATAGCGCAACAGGGTTTGCAAATGGGTTTCATCGCCCTCGACCTGGACTTCCCATTCACCGGGAGTTTCGAGTGGTCGGGCCGAGCGCACTTGCGGCCCAGCGTTGATGAGGGCGTAAAGTCTTTCGGAAACTTCGACCGGAACTGGCCCCAACTTGAGGCGGATGGGCCGCATATGCTGGTTGAGCGCCTCCATAATGTCGCTCACCCGCCCACTGGTCAAAAGCCGTCCGCGCTCGATAATCCCGATATGGCTGCACATTTCGGCTAACTCGCTCAGGATGTGCGAGGAAATGATGATAGTCTTACCCATCCGGCTTAGTTCTTTGAGCAGTTCGCGCAGTTCCATGCGGGCGCGAGGATCAAGACCGCTGGCCGGTTCGTCCAGGATCAACAGTTTTGGGTCGTGGATCAAGGTGCGGGCCAGCGTCAGGCGTTGGGTCATACCCCGTGATAGCCCTTCGATAAAGGTGTCCCGCTTGGAAGCCAGGTCAACCAGTTCGAGCAAATCGTTGACCAGCCCGACCCGCCGCTTGGGGTCGATAAAGTAGGCGGCGGCAAAAAATTCGAGATATTCGCGAGCGGTCATCTTCTCGTAGATACCGATAAAGTCGGGCATATAGCCGATACAGCCCCGGATCGCTACCAGATTATCGGGGCTACGGTCGTTGATGGATAGGCCGCAAACCCAGGCTTCCCCCTGCGACGGTTCCAGCAAAGTTGCCAGCATCCGCATAGTAGTGGTCTTGCCTGCTCCGTTCGGTCCGATAAACCCGAAGATCGCACCCGGCTCGATTTCCATACTCAAATCGCTGACCGCCATAAATGCACCGTACCATTTGGTCAGGTGGCTGGCCCGTACCGTCAGCAAGCCTTCACTCACTGGTGATGGAATAACCCCGTCCAGGTTCGCTGGTGGAATAACTCCCAGCGGGGCGGATGGAGGCGGAAAATAGCTTTCCGGCAGCGGTGGCATCTGTCCCGGTATATTCGATATAATAGAAGAAGGTTGCTCGGTTGTGTCTGACATAATAAAAATTACCAATCTAATTTCAACGTAACTACTTAGCCCTGTCACCCTGAACCGCCGCCCCCAACGGGGTGAGGCCACAAAGGGTCTCAGTTCGGGCCATTATACCCTCGTGAACGCTTACGTTATCGTTTAATCCTCACCTTGCTCTAACCGACGTAGTTTCTCGCCCATCTGCTCAATCTCACGCTGCAAAGTTTCTTTGGCCTGGCGTTCGATTTCTAACTGCTGCAAAGCGACGGCTTCACGTTGGAGGGCAGCTTCTTTGGCCTGCCGTTCGGTCTCTTTAGCTTGCCGCTCGGTTTCTTTAGCTTGCCGTTCGGTCTCTTTGGCTTGGTGGGCAGTCTCGGCATCGGTTAGTCTTTGGTTGCCATCCCGGTCAAACAGGCGCAGCATCTTCTCGTCAGGGACAAGCCAGCTATCCAACTGCTCGCTCCACATCCGTCCCGCACTGTCCGCTTTTAGTTGCTCGTACTTGCCTCCCACCAATCGCCAGCCGTACAAGCGTGGTGCCTGGCTTTCGCTCTTGCGCTCTCTAGGGTCGTAGGCGAAGTACTCCGCAATCTCCCACGCTTCGTAACGCGGTGGCTTCTTTATCAAATCGTTGGAAGGCTTGTTCTTCGAGATTACCTCGATCACCACTTCGGGCGCTGGCCCATCTACCCCGATTTGATAGCTCCCTTCGGTTAATTCCTCGCGACTTTTTAGCACGAATACATCGGGGTAGAGCGGCTTTTCTTGGTACTGCCCAGTGCCGTAAATCTTTATCTCGCGCTCGATCACAAAGCGGTTTAGTCGGTAAAAGAAGCGCAAGATTTGGAGCAGGTAATCGACCAACAAGTTATGGGTAGGGTCAGGCATATCACCAAGCTCCTCGCGTAATTGCCAAAAATTCTCCTCAATATCATAAAAATGGCGGGGCGGTTCTTCCTGCTCTAAGATTAATTGATCGAGTTGCACTTGTAGATTAGTCCGGGCAGTCATTTCACTACCTGCCTTTCTTTTTTATCAACATAAACTATTCAAACAAATCCTTCACCGCCATGCAAAAGCCGGGTAGTACTTCTTCTGTAATTCAAGTCTCGCTCTGGTCGTTGTCACCTGAAAGCTTTCCTACAGCAAAACCAACGGCTCGAACAGCAAAGTCAGGTCGTTGGTCGTAACCGAACTGTTCTCGATCTTGAGCGGGAAATTGGTAGTCGTCTGCTTCCAGGCTACCAGATAGACCCGTTCGTTACTTTTGGGCAAAGCCTCGCCTTCCGCCCCGACCAATGTAGAAAGTACCGCCGCTTTTTGCTCAGTGTAGGTTTCTTTTTCACGACCTGGATTGTAGTTAAAGGTGGTCAAACCATTACTAGCGGCTCCGGCCAAATTGCGGCTCAGGATTCCCGTCTGGCGGTTCTGGTAAGAGGGATTAAGGACCAGCTTTTCGCCCGCCTTGAGCAACGGAATATTGTAGAGCTTGCTACCGGGCTTCCAGATACCCAGATCAACCCAATCCTGACCGGTGCGATTTTCAAGCGTGCCTTCTAGTTCGTCGCCTTTAGCTCTTAGACGGGCGATAATGCCTTCACCGACCCCACCCGTATTGCTCTGTTCGGCGGCAAAGCTGCGCTGGTCGCTCAGGCCCATCAAAATCTGACCATAGCCGCCGCCCGGCCCTTGCTGGACTACAGTATTCTGTTCGTCAATATTATTCGGCGTGCGACCAAAGCCCTCATAGCGGTTGCGGGAAAAAGCAAGTGTAATGGCCTGCTCGGTGGTAGTGAGGCGGAACTCGACTCGCTTGTTGGAATAGACCGTTGCTACGCTGTAAGTTCCGCCCTCCATTTTGCCGTTACTGTTCTCGCCGACTGTGATAACCGATAGGCGGCTAACACTCAAAGGGTCGCCGCTCGTGACTGCTCCGATCAGATAAATCGCTAGACTAAAACCAAGCGCGATAGCCGGAACCACTACCCAACCCCATTCACGTTTGCCCAATTGTTTCAAGCCAAAATAAGCGGCTGGCCCGATCACTATCACATAAGCAAACAAAACCAACATTATTATAGTAATATCGGGCAGGGTGGCTATTTTGGCGATTGGGCTGACCTCGCTGAACCAGCGACGGTAGGCATCGGTCGGCTGACGGAAATTAGCGCTATAGCTCTGGCGTGGCTCGTAATCTTTCAGGGTGTAGCGCCAGAGTTGAAGCCCGTTGCTAGTCGGTAACGCCCGCAGATCGGTTCCCATAAACCAGCTTGTACCGAGGCCAAAGGGCCGTTTTGCCAGCAGCGGGTTGCCTTTTTGGTCGGCGAGATTGGTCGCGCCGGGTAGCAAGAAACTATTGGCGATCAGCACATTACCGGCAGCACTTAGAGAAGCGCCACTGATAGAATCCAACTCAGAAGGGAAGACTCCGGTTTGAGGCGGGCCAGCCGTTTTGACCGCCAGCAAGTCGGCCAAAAAGCCACTCCGTCGCAAGGCGCTATCGCCAGCCACAAAGAGCAAATGGCCCTGGGCCAACCAGGTAGAAGCGGCCTGCCCCAGGCTATCTTGGTTGAAGCTTTGGTCGCTCAGGTTGTAGGTAGATAGATCGCTCAAAGCCAGCCCATCCAGGCTGTCCCAGCCACTCGCTTCGGGCGGTAAATCTGCCGGGGTCAGGTGAGCGACCCGAAGGGTCGGTTTGGTTCCGCTTCCGGCATAAGTACGGCTGCTGGTGTAGCGCGGCGCAGCCAGCAAAGCGCTTCCCCGATTGAAAGGCAAACTGAGTTGCTGCCCATTGAGATAGCTAAGCGAAGCACTATCTTCGCTTATCACCCCTAGCAAGAACTCGTTTTCACTGAGCGAACGCAAGGCGATATTTTGAGTTTCCAGTTCGGCCCCATCGCGGCTGCTAAGACGTACCTGAACCTCTTGCAAGTTGCGTTGGTCGGTCGGCAAATAGAGCCAGACCGTCCGATTGGCAGGGGCCGCCAGTTGGACATTACGACGGTAACGCAGGCTATTTTCAGCGAAGTTGCTAAAAGAAGCTTCCAGCCACCCATCAAAATTAGGGTTGCCTTCGGGTAAGCTCAGGTTGATCTGGACCGGCAGCCAGCTAATTTGCTTATAATAGCTATCGAACCCGGCCCGCACTTGCATTTTGGGTGGGGCGGCTACGACTTCGGCTCCGGCCCGACCGAGTGGCAACAGCCAGCTTGCTATCAAAGAAGCGATTAAAAGCGAAAGAAAGACAAAAAGCGGCCCCCGGTGGGAGCGCTTTTGAAGCTGATAAGGAAGATAATCCATCGTAGGCCCTTCTTAAAGGTCAGGCTAAAAATCTGGCTGGAAGCTCCTAAAAAGCTCCCCTAACATGGTTCCGTCATGTTATTCAACGCCACACTCCACTAGATAGTTACACACGCAACAGCGCCTATCTATGAGAACAATCTACTATTTATAGGGGGACAAAAGCAACTGCCGACCGATATAACTTTTGCCTGAATACTAGCGGCGGGAGGTATAATCGTCTCCGTTATTTTGGAACCCCAGGCGTTGTTTAAAGTCCTCAAAAAGAATATCACGTAGCGCGACCATATTATCGGCGTTGATCCGATCCTGACGGTCTTCATCGGCATATTTGGCTAGTTCGACCCGCCGGGCGATTTCGTCGCGCACCTCTTCGGGATTGGGTATATTTTTGAGATCGACACCGGGGCCACCTGTTACCGAAACTCTGACTGTTCCAAAGTCCAAAAAGGTGGCAATGATACCGCTTTTGTCCGAAACAACGTCCTGGATATTGCGGATCAAAATGGAGTTGATCGTCTCATCAAAGCCGAAAGGTAGCTTTACCAAATCAAGAATTTTTTCTGCAAAGGGTGGATAGGCCAAAATATAGCGGTCATTCACCCAGTCTTCGTATTTGTACCATAGGATACCCATCATTACGACCAACACGAGCAGATAGACCAGCACGATTACGATGGTAAACGCGCCTAGCTTTAGCCCTATTAAGAAAGGCAAACCGATAATACCACCCAGCGTTAGTAGCACAAACAAAAACGAAAGTCCAAATATACTTTTAATCAAAAACCAGGGATGGGTATGCCAGATGATCCGCTTACCGGCGACATCTTTGACCGGTTGGCCTGGGAAAAGCCGTTCCCACCAGCCCGGTTCTTCAATCGTTTCGATTTCGTGCAAATGTTCCTCGGCATAAAAATCGCGTGACGGAGTATTAAGGATTTTGTTGCGTAAGTAATCCTGGGTACGCTCCTTGCGATACTCTGTCCGAGCCTTGAAGAAAGTTTTTATCATACCTTCTACTTCGCCGCGCAAGCGTTCCGGCTTGTAAAGGCGTTCAAAGACAATTTTCGTCTTGCTGGTGCTGGAAAATGTAACTTCGCCCACTCTGAAAAAAAATTCAAAAGGACTGCGCCGCGAGTTAATCTTTACTTCTTGTACCTTTTCAATCGGAATTTCGGTTTTTTCGCTATCGATAAAGGTAACTTTTTCCAACCTTATCACCCGGCGGCTAGTAACGATCAAATAGTCGTTGCTCCAGTCGTTGACATACCAGGCGATCAGCCCTAGTTCGATTACAAGCAAAGGCAGGACTATCACCAGGGCTATTTGCAGGAAAAGCGACACGATCAGGCCAATCAAAAGGAAGGGTAGCAAAACCCAGGCCGGCCAGCCGATATAAAGAATGTGCATTGGGTGTCGGCGATAAACCTCTTGAATTTTCTCATTGGGGAACCAGTCGTCCAGCAATTTGCGATATTTTTCGTTTTTGCTAAACTCGGTATCCTCTTCCAAATTGACACTTTCGGCCTTTTTGCCGTTAGCCGCCTGGGGCTGGTAATTCAGGTGATTTTGGGTGTAAACCCAGCGATCCTGACTGCGACTGTTTCTCACGCGCCGCCTGCCACGCGAACGGCTCATCGGCTGGGCTTGCGCCTCAGACCGCTTGGTACTCGTGGGTGGGGAGGCCGGTTTGCTAGATTTGGTTGTCGTCGGTGAAGCATTGCTGACTGCCGAGCTACGGCCCTGTAAGTCTTTTTTATTGCGGTATTCAAAGATATTCATGTTTACCACCTGCTACATTTAGCGTGAAGGTTGGACGGCTCGCCGCTGGTTATTGTCATCGCCGGGGGCCGACTTATTGGCCGGTTGGGGCGAAGCGGGTGGAGTAGGCGGTTTCTCGCGAAAGAGAAACGCTGCGTCCTTCATATATAAGTAGCCCGAAAAGATGGTCAGTAGTACCATCAAATAGACTAGCGGCCAGGCCAGCAAGAAGAACCATTTGAAGGGCTGGAAATCGCCGAACCAGACCCAATCGTTGACCCCACGCAAGAGACCGTTGGGTCGCAGCGCAGCATCGGCCCAGACTATCAGCCAGGTCAGCGATACCGCAGTCAGCACCGTCTTGCGTTTGCCCCACTTACCGGCAGGGATGACGACCCCGGCAGAGGCAGCATAAGTGCGTATCCCGGTTATCAAAAACTCCCGCCCTAGAATGATCGCTACTAACCAGCTTGAGATCATTCTTTGCTCGATCATCATTACCAGTATGCCCGCCGTAAAAAGTTTGTCCGCCGTCAGATCGAGGAAAATCCCCAGGTTGGAGACGGTTTTGTTGCGCCGGGCAAAGTAGCCGTCCAGCACGTCGGTAAATTCGGCTAGAGCGAACAGAACCGCCGCTATTAGATAGGAAGGCGACCAGTCGGTGAGTATCAACAGGCCCATCACCACCGGGGTTGCCAGGATGCGTGACCAGCTTAGTAAGTTGGCTATTTGGAGGTTAGCATTCAAAACTTTATTCCTGTGTACTCATTTACCACCCCCGGCGGTAGGGGCTAACTGTAAGCCTCTTTCGAGCGAGACCAAAAGCATTGTAATCATGCTATAGCAAACGGCCCCATAAATCATATTCGGTCGAGTCCATAATCTTGACGCGGGCAGTGGTCGGGCGGGGGCCATCCGGGAAGCGATCGTGCTTTGGCTCAATGAAAATCAGCCCATCCACTTCCGGGGCGCTGCGATAACTTCGTCCAACCCAAATTGCCCGACTATCGCGCGGACCGTAATCGACCGTGCCGCTTCCTTCTACAATAACATCTAATTCGCGTCCGATCAAGCTTTGGTTCTTTTTTAGCGAAATAGTTTGTTGCAAAGCCATCAGCCGATCATAACGTTCCTGTTTGACGGCTTCTTCGACTGGGTTTTCGAGATGGGCGGCAGGACTGGTGGATTGGGGCGAGAACTTGAACGCGCCTACATTATCGAATTGCATCTCCTCGATAAAGTTTAGCAAGTACTCAAATTCTTCTTCGGTCTCACCGGGGTAGCCAACGATAAAAGTGGTGCGAATGGCGATGTCGGGCATAGCTTTGCGTAGCCGCTCGATAGTGCCATAAGTTTCGGACTGATCGCTGGGGCGACGCATCCGGCGCAAGGTCGCTTTGTGAGCGTGCTGCAAAGGCATATCAATATAATGGGCCATTTGAGGCAAGCTTGCCATCGTATCAACCAGGGTTTGCGACACAAAGCGCGGATAGGCGTACATCAGCCGGAAATAAAGGATTTCGGGGGCAGTCTCGGACATCTGCTTCAAAAGGGCGGCAGTCCCTTCCTTCTGGCCCAGGTCGCGCCCATAGAAGGTCGTATCTTGCCCGACGATCACAATTTCTTTGGTTCCGCTATCGGCAAGCTGTCGAACTTCGCGCAAGATCGCTTCGGTCGGTCGGCTGGCGTGTTTGCCCTTCATCTGTGGGATGATGCAAAAGGCGCAACCCGCGTCGCAGCCGTCCGAAATCTTGAGATAAGCGCTTGGCCCCTGTTTTTTCTTGCGCCGGAGTAACCCATAGCTAATACTGCTGGCGGCTTGTGCGTCGATTTCGATCCCCAGGTCGGTCAAGAGCGGCCCAAAGCTATCCCAACGTAGCGCCCCGACTACACCGTCCACCCCCGGCACTTCTTCTTTAATCAAATTGGCAGCACGACTGGCAAGACAACCTGCCGCGATCAGGCTTTGGCCCGGTTGTTTGCCATCGGCGAGTTGCTGAAGCGAATCGAGTGACTGGCGGGTAGCGGCATCGATAAAGCCGCAGGTGTTGACGATCAATAGTTGGGCGCGTTCCGGCTTTAGCGTTTCGCGCAGACCATAGCCCGATAGCAATTGTCCGATAGCTTCGCTATCGACGGTGTTCTTATCACAACCCAACGTAAGCAGATAGAAAGACTTGTTGTCGAGGTGAGGCCGTCGGGCCGGGATATTCAGCTTTATGTTACTTCTCATATACTCCTGTCGTCAGCTACCAGCCTGGGCTGATTTCTGACTTGCAACTTCTAGTAGCTTTTCTAGCGATAATTGGTAAACTGCAAGGCGACCGGCAAATCTTTGCCTTTGACCAGGGCGATAATTTGCTGGAGTTCGTCTTTGCTTTTGCTGGTGACACGTAATGCGTCGCCCTGAATCTGGGTCTGAGCATTCTTGAAACTATCGCGGATCATTTTGCTGATTTGTTTGGCAAGCTCCTGGCTGATGCCCTTTTTCAGCTTGATGATCTGGCGCACTCGACCACCGGCGGCTGGTTCGTATTTTTGGAAATCAAATATTTTGAGCGACAAATTGCGCTTGACCACTTTGGTGGTTAGCAAGTCTTTGATTTGTTCCAGCACAAATTCATTTTCGGTATTGATAACGATTTGCTGATCTTCCAGGTCGATTTCAGTTTTAGTATCTTTAAGGTCAAAGCGGGTTATGACCTCCCGTTTGGCCTGATCGGTGGCGTTGACCAGTTCTTGCCGGTCGAAATCCGAAACTATATCAAATGAAAAACTTGATGCCATCTTTCCCTCCTCAGCCGTCAACTAATCTATTCCTGTTAAAAAAGCGGGCCGAGAAACTCGCCCGCCCTGTTCCAGTATTATAGCCCTTTTGAGGCCAATCGTCTACGGTCTAATCGTATTATGTTTACTCAATTGTATCCTTGCCGTCGGCGAACCAGGTATGAGTGATAATTCCGGCCAGTGGTTTGGTATAGTCGCGCTCGATGCCGTTGATTTTTACCGTGATTGCCCCCGGTTTACCGGCCCGTACCGCTACTTTTCCACCCTCGAAGCTGAATACTTCACCTGCCGCCGCTGTTTTGGAGACTTTCTTTTCGCCGTCCACCCAAATATCCATCCAACTACCACCGGCCCCGACTGCTACTTCTAACTTGACCGTTGCGGAAGGCGCAGGTGCAGTTGTGATTACCTGGATCGGGGTTGGCGAAGCTTCTACGACGGTAGTACTAGGCGCAACTGTAGTGGTCGGCTTAACTGCTGCTCCACCGGCGATGGCGACTGTTTCAGGGGTACGGTAGGGTGGTGGGGTGAAACTGGTACCGGCTTTGGCAGTGGGTGAGGTCGAAGTTCTGAGACCGGCTAGGCCGGATTGGAGCGAGCTAGTCGTACTTGCTGTAGCAGTCCCGACTGTGACGGTCGCGGTTGCTGCCTCGACATTTTCTTTATCTTTGACCGGGGTGGACAAACCTCGATAAACCAACAAACAGGCCGCCAATACGATGATGCCAACCAACAGGGCTGGAATAAAGTTGGGCATGTAGAAAGTGCCTCTGGCGGTTGGGAGCATACTAGGTTTGAGAATGTATTTATCGGGGGCGCGTAGACTGGTTGGAATGGTTTGCTCTACTCTGACGATAGCCCGATTTTCAGCGGAGCTATCGGCAGAACCCAACCCAATTGGCTTTGAAGGATTTAGGGTCGAGACGTTTAAGCGTTCGTTACCGGCTTCGATCAACCGACCTTCACCCCGGCTTAATCCAGCCGTCGGGAAGAGATTGCCACGCCCACCACTATCGGCGGAAGGCGGAGAGTGTTGTTCGGTCAGACGCGAAAGAGGGTTGCCATCGAGCATTTCATCGAAAAGCTGCACCGCTTCACGTGGATCGAGACCCAGATAGATTGCGTAATTTTTGATAAATCCGCGAATGTAGAAAGGGGGCGGTAGAACCCCATAGTTCTCGGTTTCGAGCGCCTGTAAAAATAATTGGCGAATTTTAGTAGCTTGCTGAGCGTCGGATAATGTTACCCCCTTGCGTTCTCGCGCCTCGCGTAACATTTGGCCTAACTCTTTAACTTCGCTACCTTGCATATATTACTTCCTTACCTCTCCTTTATCCTCATCCTAGGGCTTGCTCTAACTCTGCTCAATAGCTACAAAGCACGATTGCTAGTTGAAGTCAGGTTAAAGAACCTTCCGCGTGACCCATTTTTCGTTACAACCTAGAGAAACGCAAATACCACAAATTTGTGGTTGCCTGGATTTGGCTAACTATTCTCGCTTGAAAATCGTGTAGTTCCGTGTCAAGGTTAATCTACAACCATTTATACCCTGAGCAGATCGCACCTAATGTAGATAACCCGTTTCTATTTTTCATGCGCTAATTATAACCTATTGACGCAAGGGCTGCAAATCGGTTGGATTTGGGGATAATTTGTGGATAAATATGTTTAATGCACGAGCCTGGGCTAATGTTGCGCGACGACACAATGCAATTTATTACCCGTCCCGGTGTTCTTGATGACCGGCCCGATCAACTTGACCAATTTGATCCCGCTCAGGCTGTTATGACCGCTTAAGGTTAGACCCGTGCTGGTGTGCTGCCCATCGATAGTGACGGTTGGGCCATTTGCTCCACAACCACCGACCAGGTTAACCCCGTTCTGAACCGGGGGCAGGTTGGTCGAAGGGTCAAGCGTAATAAGGTTGCCATTCACACCGAAGAAGATATTCTGTCCGGCTCTGGCTCGGTTCAGGGCATAGGATAGCTTGCCCGGCGTATTGACCGAAGCGGGCAATCCATCCTCGCTAGGGCTAGTCACAGTCAGCGTGTTCGACAAGATCGTGCCACCGTCCCCAACCGTGATGCAGCCGTAAGAACAATTGATGTCATACAATCTTCGGTTCATACCAGAATTTTGGGGTGTCCAGTTAAGTCCCCCATCATCAGTTACAGCGATCAACCCATTGTTGCCTACACCGTAGCAATTGTTAATATCGATACAACTCATGGAATTAAGAAAAATATTAGCAGGTTGGGTACTCCAATTTAGGCCCCCATCCGTAGTTTTGTAAATTCCTGCGCCTGACACATAACAAACTTTGCTGCTAAAACAATTTATATTACCAGCAAAGGTAAAAGGAACCGTAATCGCTGGTGATACCCACGAGTCGCCTCTATCGGTACTTTTTAGAAAAACTCCCTTGAAGTTATTGTTATTGAAAGCAAGCGCAAAACAAGTAGTTGTATCCGGGCAAACAACACTCGAAAAACTATAAGAATTTGCACCAGAAGGGAATGGAATGGTCCAATTTGTACCTCCATTACTGGTCTTTATAATTTGGTTGCTGACAGCTATGCAAGTATTGGCATCGAGACAGGTTATACTTGTTGGAATAACACTGCCAGGTATCGAAAATATAGCCCAGGTCTTGCCCCCGTCAGTCGTTTTCACAACTTTGCTGGTTGCGGCTGAAGAGTTACCTCCAGCAACATAGCAAATATTGGCATCCAAACAACTGATGCCATACAAAGCATCCAGAGTAGAGAGTTGTTGTACCCAGGCATTTCCACCATCACTACTCTTCATAACGGTTCCACCGCTACCATCGCTACCTGTCGCATAACAGGCTGTAGTATCCGGGCAATTTACACGTATCAGGTTTTGAAAAGCATTAAAATTCTGGCGAGGCCAAGTAGTACCACTATCGGTGGTAACCTGACGTACACCACCGCCGCCGACTACCACACAATCCGTCGATTTGGCACAACTAATGCCAAAATAAGCAAACCGCCTATAAGCACCGACCAGCTTGTTTGTCCAACTACTGCCTCCATTGATGGTAACATAAATATTATTATTATTTTTGCTACCGTACACTTTTAGAAATCGTCCAAAAGGAGGGGAATAAAAGCAACGGGCAAGGGCATTTGCTGGTTCAAAAAGTGTTCGAGTAGGTTCAAACCAAGATTAAATAAACTTAAATCTAACCTCTCGGT